>NZ_JAGDDZ010000022.1:0-1049 GCF_049132005.1 Aurantimonas sp. NFXS3 | reverse complement strand
CTAGAGCAGATCCGGCCTATTCCGGTTCATAGCCGGCAGCGGCGAAATAGTTGGCGCATTCGTCTGGCTTGAAGAGCGGGATGACGGCGCCGACTGCATCCCATAGCCCGTCGACTGTCCTTTCGGCCTTTGATCTCATCACCGCCTTGAGCTTGGAGAAGGCCATTTCGATCGGGTTGAAGTCGGGACTGTAGGGCGGCAGGTAGCGCAACTCGGCGCCGGCCTGCTCGATCGCGAGGCGGACGCCTTCGGCCTTGTGCGCGGGCAGGTTATCCATGATCACGATGTCGCCCGGGGTGAGCGTCGGCACGAGCACCTGATCGACATAGGCTCGAAAGGCGATGCCGTTCATGGCACCGTCGAGGACCATCGGCGCGGTCATGCCGGTCAGGCGCAGAGCACCGGTGAAGGTCGTCGTCTTCCAGTGGCCGTGAGGAACCCCGGCCCGGCAACGTTCACCGCGAGGAGCCCGTCCACGCAGGCGGGTCATCTTCGTCGATAGGCCTGTTTCGTCGACGAACACCAGGCGGGCCGGATCAAGATCGAGCTGGTCGTCGAACCACGCCTGACGCCGCTTCAGGAGCTCGGCGCGCTCCTGCTCCAATGCATGTGCGGTCTTTTTTTGAACGTCCAGCCACGACGGCGGAGCCAGACGCTCAAGGCGCTGCGACCGATCCGGACATCCGCCTCCGCATCGAGACGGCTCACCATCTCGTCGAGCGTGATGTCCTTCTGCTCCTCGATCATTCCGACGATGAAGGCTTCGTGCGGATCGAGGCTCGACCCACGCTGCCAGCCCTGTCGCCGGGCCGTCCGTTCGCCGATCCTGGCTCTCCCAATCCACCGGATCGCGGTCGATATGCCGATCCCGAACCGGGCGGCGGCCTGCCGTGCAGATATCCCGTCCGACGACGCCTTCAAAACCCGTGACCGCAGATCCTCGCTCAACGCTCTGGCCATCATCCACCTCCATCGAGGTAGAAGTTGAACCAGACGTCGGGCACACCGTCACTTCACATCCGATTCATCGATCAGAGGATGCGCTCTAG
>NZ_JAGDDZ010000021.1:0-1644 GCF_049132005.1 Aurantimonas sp. NFXS3 | reverse complement strand
TTGGGTCTGACTCATATCTGATGCAGTTGAGGAGCGGACTGGCGATTCATGAAGGAGATCGCCATGTCGAACGCCATTTCGCTGTCATCGCTCATTCCGGCCGGGCTCTCGGTCGAGCAGTTTGAAGCCTGTGAAGGGGCCCTCATCGTAACCGCATCCGCCCGGAACAGGCAGGCGGTGTGCCCCTCTTGCTCATCGCGCGCAAGCCGCGTGCATAGCCGATACATTCGAGGCGTGACGGACTTGCCGGCAGCGGGGCGAGTGGTTCGGCTGCGTCTGGTCACCCGCCGTTTCCGGTGCGACGTTGGCACCTGCCGGCGCAAGATCTTTGCCGAACGCTTCGGTGACACGGTCCCCGAACGAGCGCGCCGCACGGGCCGGATGGAGTGCATAGTCCACTATCTCGGTCTTGCGCTCGGCGGTCGTCCGGCAGCCAGCTTCGCCGAGCGTTTAATGATGCCAGTCAGCAATGACACGCTGCTCCGTGTTGTCCGGCGCCGGGCGCAACAGCGAGACGATCCCCTGAGGGCCGTTGGCATCGACGACTTCGCGTTCCGCCGGAACCACTGTTACGGCTCGATTATCTGTGACCTCGAGCGGCGACAGATCGTCAAGATTCTGCCGGACCGGGAGATCGCCACGGTCGCGGCATGGCTGGCCGATCATCCAGAGATCCGCATTGTCTCACGCGACCGTGGTGGCGGCTATGGTGAGGCAGCGGCGCTCGCATTGCCAGAAGTGGTGCAGGTCGCGGACCGGTGGCACTTGATGGAGAATGCCAGCGCGGCCTTCCTCGCCACGGTGAGGAACTCGATGAAGCCAATCCGGGCCGCTCTCGGAGCGACGACGATCGACCCGAAGCTCCTGACTTCGGCGGAGCGGATCCAGTACGAAGGCTATCTGCGGCGCGAGGAGATGAACGGGGTGGTCGCAAGCCTCGCGGCGAGCGGCATCACGATCAAGGAGATCGTTCGGCAAACGGGTCGGAGCCGGAAACTAGTTCGCCAGATTGTCCGCGGCGAGCGCACCGATCTATTCCGCACGCGACAGGGATCGCTCGACCCGCACCTTCCTTATCTCGACGCCCAGTGGGAAGCAGGCTGCCGGAACGGCGCCGAACTCTGGCGTCGTCTTCGCAGCCAAGGGTTCAGGGGTTCGCTGCGGGTTGTTGGTGAGTGGGCCACGCGACGCAGACGATCAGAGCAAATCTCAGGATCTGAGCTTCGAAGGACCCCGTCCGCGAGAGCCATTGCCCGTCTGATGACGCTGAAGCGAGATCATTTGACGAAGACCGAGACGGTCACGGTCGCCGCGATCGAAGCCGGAGTGCCCAACCTAGCCAAGGCGAGAGAGTTGATCGACCGGTTTCATGCCATGATCCGCAGTCGAGAAGTCGGGGATCTTTCGTCCTGGATTCACGATGCCGAGGGAAGTTTGTTGGCGTCCTTCGCTCGCGGCATCAGTAAGGATGCATCCGCAGTGCAGGGTGCGATTACCGAACCGTGGTCGAACGGCCAGACGGAAGGCCAGGTGAACAAGCTCAAGCTCGTGAAGCGGCAAATGTACGGGCGCGCCAAGCTTGATCTTCTTGAGGCCCGCTTGCTAGGCGCCGCCTGATCGTCATCGAAAGTGCGTCAGACCCAA
>NZ_JAGDDZ010000020.1:0-2140 GCF_049132005.1 Aurantimonas sp. NFXS3 | reverse complement strand
GACGGAAGGCCAGGTGAACAAGCTCAAGCTCGTGAAGCGGCAAATGTACGGGCGCGCCAAGCTTGATCTTCTTGAGGCCCGCTTGCTAGGCGCCGCCTGATCGTCATCGAAAGTGCGTCAGACCCAATTTTGGACGCCGATCGGGGGTCAATTTTGAAGGCCGTTTGACAGCGCAGGCTGCCGCTACCGAGGACGAACTCGCGGCCGAGCAGGCCGCGGCGAAGACGACCAGCGTTCAGGCATTCATTCGCAAGCGCCCCTCGAAGAAGCCGTTTCCCGAGCATGTGCCGAGAGAGCGGGTGGTCGTTCCGGCGCCGACCGAATGCCCGTGCTGCGGCTCGGGCCGCCTGTCGAAGCTCGGTAAGGACATTACCGAGACGCTGGAGGTGATCCCGCGGCAGTGGAAGGTGATCCAGACTGTGCGGGAGAAGTTCACCTGCCGGGAGTGCGAGAAGATCACCCAGCCGCCAGCGCCGTTCCATCCCACGCCCCGCGGCTTCCTCGGCCCGAGCCTGCTCGCGATGATCCTGTTCGAGAAGTACGGCCAGCATCAGCCGCTGAACCGGCAATCCGAGCGCTATGCCCGCGAGGGGATCGACCTCAGCCTGTCGACGCTGGCAGACCAGGTTGGCGCATGCGTCCCTGTCCTTCGCCCGCTGCACGACCTGATCGAGCAGCATGTTCTCGCTGCAAAGCGCCTGCACGGCGACGACACGACGGTGGCGATCCTGGCCAAAGGCAAGACGGTGACCGGCCGGGTCTGGGTGTATATTCGCGAGGACCGTCCCTTTGGCGGTCCGGCACCGCCGGCAGCCCTGTTCTACGCCTCCCGCGACCGCACAGCCGAGCATCCCGAGCGCCACCTCACAGGCTATGGCGGGATTCTTCAGGCCGACGCCTACTCGGGATATGGCCGCCTCTATGACGGCAACCGGCATCCGCGGCCGCTGAGCCATGCGCTGTGCTGGAGCCACGCTCGCCGCAAGTTCTTCGAACTCGCCGACATCGCCCGGAGCGCCCGGCGGGGAAAGAACGCGGCACCGATCTTTCCGCTGGCGCTGGAGGCGGTGAAGCGCATCGACGTTCTGTTCGACATCGAGCGCGAGGTGAACGGCCGTCCTGCCGAAGAGCGTCTTGCCGTCCGGCAGGAGCGGAGCGTTTCCGTTCTCGCCGATCTGGAGGACTGGATGCGAACCGAGCGGGCGCGCCTGTCGCGCCACGCGCCGGTCGCCAAGGCCATGGACTACATGCTGACGCGCTCGGAGGGCTTTGCCCGCTTCACCACCGACGGCCGGATCTGCCTCAGCAACAATGCGGCGGAGCGGGCGATCCGCGGCTTGGCGCTCGGCCGCAAGTCGTGGCTCTTCGCCGGCTCCGATCGTGGAGCCGACCGCTGCGCCTTCATGCTGACGCTGATCGCCACCGCCAAGCTGAACGACGTCGATCCGCAGGCCTGGCTCGCCGACGTGCTCGCTCGCATCGCCGACACACCGCAGTCCCGCCTCGGCGAGCTCCTGCCGTGGAACTGGCCGGCCAAACATCACCGGGTCGAGCGGGCAGCCGCGTAGCCGATGCTCAGCACTCGCCCGCCGCGGTTCAGGCCGGATGGTTACCTCCAACCCGAGAAATCGGGCCATCAGAAGCTTTCGACATAGTCGCACTCATAGGCGCCGCCTATGCCTTATTGGCTACTCCACCTAGCCGGTCAAACAGGGTGCGCTCCAGGCGGCAAATCGCTTCGTCTAATATTACGGGAATTGCAACGGACTAAAGTGGGATTGGTTTCCGCCTTTGGTCGGACCAAATTTGGCGACCAAGGTAAGGGAAAGTAACCGGACTTTCTTCCCTGATAATTCTGTTGGATATGCGTTCATCATTAGCACTCGGGTCACGCCGAGATACGCTATCTCCCGCGGTCCCCCAAGAAACCGGCAATTGGCAGAGCCTTTTAATAAGCCGGACTGAATGAATTCGGGTTCTTTATTTGTAGCCCGCATCAAGGGAGTCAGGGTAATGGCCGTCAAACTGAATGAGCATGATCTGCGCTTCGTTCTTGACCAGATCAAAATTGCGGAAGCGCATTCGGCTGGCGCCGATCTCATTGACCTTATTCCCGACCCGCATGTGCCTTGGGGGCTGC
>NZ_JAGDDZ010000019.1:0-2516 GCF_049132005.1 Aurantimonas sp. NFXS3 | reverse complement strand
CCGCCGCGGTTCCAGTCACCGCCAGGCCTGCCACTACCGGCGGGACCGGTGCCGGCGCATCGTCATCATCGTCTAACGTGTCGTCATCATCTTCGACGTCGGTGTTGTTGTCGTCTTCGTCTTCGTCTTCGTCTTCGTCATCCGCGTTGTCATCTCCGCCGCTGGCGTTGTCGTCCTCCTCGTCAGTCCGAAAGATATCCTCGGGAAGACCAACCAAGCCGGTATTCCTAGCGACGATATCGGAGAATTCCTGCCCGTCGATGAACTTCTCATAGAAGTCGAAATTGTCGAACCGTTCCAGATAGTAGAACCGGTCACCTTCCTGCAAGCGGTCGAACTGCTCATGCAGGACGACCCAGAAGGTTTGTCCAACCATACCACCAAGCACGTGTTGCTCTGCAAGACCACCAACCCAGAGGTCAACGCGGTCGATGCCCTTGACGACCTTAGTTCCATTGGCCCCCTCTTGGAGATCAATATCCGGATTGACCGCTATGAACGCTTCGATCTCCCCCGGTGTTGAGAGGATCAGGTCGGGATAGGCCTCCTTCATCTGGGTCATAATGACGTCACTCAACCCATTGCGCGCTTGGAAATCATCCCAAGAACCGTATGGGTCGAGGTTGCCAGCGAAACTGATGGCCTCTTGAATATAGGGGCTGTCCGAAGCTTTGAGATCGGCGCGAACTTGATTGAGTGTGCCTAGCCCGACATCCCAGCCGCGCGCCACGTTGAAGGCGAACAAATCTGCGTTAATGCGCACGAGATCGTTGCGAATGGCATCAACGATGTTGAAGTCGACTTCTTCCGCGGGCTGCGTTGCAACACCCGATAAAATGGCGCCGGCACCGAGTTGACCGTAACCAGGTTGCGGGACGTAGCCCGGCGGCAGCGGTGCTGTGAACGCAGCAAGATCGTTGGTGGGGTTAAGGAAAGCATCGAAGAGCTCCACCTCTTGAGGTTGGCCATCTACCCCAACAATCGTCATGGTTTGACCGACGAGAGAATGCCCGACGCGATAAACCGCTGACGCGAACTCGTGTGAGATCCTAGCATCTGTATTCGGGTTATACGCATCGAAACCGTGGCTGCCGTCGCCGCGGATACCTCCGATCAAAAGATCAGCAAACTCGTCGAAGACCACTCTTTGGTACTCCGCCTCGTTGATCATCTTCGCCGCTTGGAAAATTTCTTCCTCGCTACCGTCGAATCCTGCTTCAAGAAGGTTTTCCACATGAAAATTGTGGTTCCGAGCCCAGATCGTGTGCATCGAAGTCAGAGCGTAATTCTCATTGGCCCGGCCATCTCCTGCGATATAGTGATCAAGTAGGTTGATGTACGGATTGGTATCGAGGAGAAGCGGGTAACCGCCGCCCATAAAGTCAGAAACCATGGAAGCCACGACATCAGGATCATAGGCCCCAGTATTTTCATCGAAGATGCTGCCGGTCACTCCCTCGCTGATCTGGTAGTTCGTGTAGTATTCGCGGAAGCTAACCCCCCCTCCCGGTAGCGAAGCATCTGTGAAGAGCGTATCTGCCTGCCAGTGATGCGAAATCAGTTCACGCAGCGTTGGCAAGAGATTGAAATCAGCGTTAGATGGGTCAACGGCACCAGCGAGGAGTCGCATCCCAACGCCCCGATCGCCGTCGCTTTCGCGTAGGAACTGGCCGACAAGCTCGTTAGAACCGTAAGCTTGGTTCTGATCGACGAATGGTGATGCTTTGTTGAGATGCTGCGGTATCCCATTCCCGTCGATTTCGTGGACCTCGGCACGCGTCAAGTCGGCAGGGTTGTCCACGCCGGGTGCCCGCCCCGAGCCAGGACCGCCGATTTCGATCACGCCGTTGATAGAGTTTTTCGGCAGGAAATCCAGCCCGTGATCGAAATACTGCCCAAACGCCATGAAGAAGGTGTTCGCGCCAGATCGCGCCGGGGCTAGGTCCGCTTCCTGCGCGCCGAGGACGTTGCTGATCGTACGGGCATCGAGTCCTGCAAAGATGGGGTTGACGTCACGATTGTTCGTCGTTTCATCATATGCGCCGTAGCGAGCCTCGGTCAGTCGAAGGAAAGTCTCGTCCGCTGCGCCGTATTCGGGATTAGCCTCGTTATTATTGCGTCCGATGAGTTCGCGGACGCCGGCTGCCCCCTCGGTATCATCATCGTCATTGAAGGCTTGGTTGCCGTTTACTAGGTTCTTCAGCCCAACGAGGTCCCGGGCCGTAAGGGAGAAACCACCCCCCGATAATAGGCCACCGTCGTTATTATTGGAGGAGGTACTTTCTTTGAACGTTGGCTGACCGGAACTTGGGAAGGCGATTGAATGCGCTCCGAATGATAGCGTGGTCATGCCGTTCGTTGTCATCGACTGGTAGTCTGCAAGGGCTGTACCTGGTGCCAGTTCAACCACGTCCTGCGGACGCAGGGTTCCGATGATCGTGTCGTTGCCTCCGTTTGTTCTGAAGAGGATACGGTGGGCAGATTGCAACGCGGAGATATCGACGATGTCGTCGCCC
>NZ_JAGDDZ010000018.1:0-5801 GCF_049132005.1 Aurantimonas sp. NFXS3 | reverse complement strand
CGTGCTCTTTGAAAACTGAAGATTGAGAAGAAAGAGAAGCGTGGGCGGCGGATTGTTTGCCTGGAGCTTCGTGTCGGTTTCCTTTCCGATTGCGAGGCATCCATGAGAGAACGATCGATCGTTATCACGTTTCGGTATGAGAGTGTACGGCTCGAGCCTGACTGCTGCGGTCTTCGGATTGCGGTGTGAGGTTCGGGCAGGCTGGATCTTTTTGCACTGGTTGGCAGGAATGCTGACTGGTGATTGTGCGTTTGGTTTTGGCCGAGCGGGCAGGGGGTCCGGTTTTAAAAGTATCTCTCGTCGAATGCTTTGAGACAGTGACTAATGGTCGGGAACAACTCTTATCAAACCTGAGAGTTTGATCCTGGCTCAGAACGAACGCTGGCGGCAGGCTTAACACATGCAAGTCGAACGCATCCTTCGGGGTGAGTGGCAGACGGGTGAGTAACGCGTGGGAATCTACCCATCCCTACGGGATAGCTCCGGGAAACTGGAGATAATACCGTATACGTCCTCCGGGAGAAAGATTTATCGGGGATGGATGAGCCCGCGTTGGATTAGCTAGTTGGTGGGGTAATGGCCTACCAAGGCGACGATCCATAGCTGGTCTAAGAGGATGATCAGCCACATTGGGACTGAGACACGGCCCAAACTCCTACGGGAGGCAGCAGTGGGGAATATTGGACAATGGGCGCAAGCCTGATCCAGCCATGCCGCGTGAGTGATGAAGGCCCTAGGGTTGTAAAGCTCTTTCAGTGGGGACGATAATGACGGTACCCACAGAAGAAGCCCCGGCTAACTTCGTGCCAGCAGCCGCGGTAATACGAAGGGGGCTAGCGTTGTTCGGAATTACTGGGCGTAAAGCGCACGTAGGCGGACATTTAAGTCAGGGGTGAAATCCCGGGGCTCAACCCCGGAACTGCCTCTGATACTGGGTGTCTTGAGTGTGGTAGAGGTGAGTGGAATTGCGAGTGTAGAGGTGAAATTCGTAGATATTCGCAGGAACACCAGTGGCGAAGGCGGCTCACTGGACCACAACTGACGCTGAGGTGCGAAAGCGTGGGGAGCAAACAGGATTAGATACCCTGGTAGTCCACGCCGTAAACGATGGAAGCTAGCCGTCGGAGGATTTATCCTTCGGTGGCGCAGTTAACGCATTAAGCTTCCCGCCTGGGGAGTACGGTCGCAAGATTAAAACTCAAAGGAATTGACGGGGGCCCGCACAAGCGGTGGAGCATGTGGTTTAATTCGAAGCAACGCGCAGAACCTTACCAGCTCTTGACATGCCTCGACGGTATCCGGAGACGGATGCCTTCCTTCGGGACGAGTGCACAGGTGCTGCATGGCTGTCGTCAGCTCGTGTCGTGAGATGTTGGGTTAAGTCCCGCAACGAGCGCAACCCTCGCCCTTAGTTGCCAGCATTCAGTTGGGCACTCTAGGGGGACTGCCGGTGATAAGCCGAGAGGAAGGTGGGGATGACGTCAAGTCCTCATGGCCCTTACGGGCTGGGCTACACACGTGCTACAATGGCGGTGACAGTGGGCAGCCAACTCGCGAGAGTGAGCTAATCCCAAAAAACCGTCTCAGTTCGGATTGCACTCTGCAACTCGGGTGCATGAAGTTGGAATCGCTAGTAATCGTGGATCAGCATGCCACGGTGAATACGTTCCCGGGCCTTGTACACACCGCCCGTCACACCATGGGAGTTGGTTCTACCCGAAGGTGGTGCGCTAACCTAGCAATAGGAGGCAGCCAACCACGGTAGGGTCAGCGACTGGGGTGAAGTCGTAACAAGGTAGCCGTAGGGGAACCTGCGGCTGGATCACCTCCTTTCTAAGGACGATCCCTCACGGCGTCCGGTCCGTCATCTCGCAAGAGGTGGCCCGCCGGGCTTCCCGTATCGGATTGTTTTAGAACAAAGGTCCCGTTAGTCAGACGGGGCCGCGCAGAACAAGAGCGCCAACGAACCCTTCGCAAGGAGGGTGTACGGCGTGATGGCAGGCACCGCCGCCTTCGTTTCTCTTTCTTCCCTGGATGAATTGCCGGACCATTGCGTCTGGTGTCGCAGGCCCGTCACGGGTTTGTGGGACCGGTAGGCTCGACACGGTTCGGGCCCGTAGCTCAGTTGGTTAGAGCGCACCCCTGATAAGGGTGAGGTCGGTAGTTCGAATCTACCCGGGCCCACCATTTGGTCGGCACCGGTCGACGGCACCCGGACATGGGGCTTTAGCTCAGCTGGGAGAGCACCTGCTTTGCAAGCAGGGGGTCGTCGGTTCGATCCCGACAAGCTCCACCATTCGTCGGCAGTCGCCATCCAGGAGAAAGACAATAGTTTGCAGCCTCGAACTTCGGTTCGTGTGTCTGCCTGTTCTCAATCATCATCGTGAAGAAGAAGACGGATCTCGAAGGTCGTCATTTTGGCCAGCTTTGCTGGTCATGCCCCGCTCAGGGTTTGGACGATCTGTCGACGAAAGGTTCTAAGTGAAGGGTTCATCGCCCGGCACTGGAGACAACAAGCCTTTCGTCCCATGATCGATGTGCCTGACCGCACATTGTCGGGGTCTGTCTCAAGAAGCTGGTCTTTCGTCGATCGGGTTTAGCCGCCCGGTCGACAGATAGAACACCGCTGCAGGATCTTGGACGAGGTTGCACACCTTGCCGGGATTTGCGGTGTTCGAAGAGGACATTGTGAATGTTCGCCTCTCTCTCCTGGTGCCGCTGATGCGGGGCCGGGATGGTGGGCATTGACGATGAGAATGATCAAGTGACTTAAGGGCATTTGGTGAATGCCTTGGCATGCACAGGCGATGAAGGACGTGATACGCTGCGATAAGCCATGGGGAGCTGCGAATAAGCTTTGATCCGTGGATTTCCGAATGGGGCAACCCACCTTTGACGCCTGTTAAGTTCAAGCGGTTGGCAAGACTTCGTGTTTTGCGAACCGTTTGGATTAACAGGTGTCTATAAAAGGTATCTAACTCTGAATACATAGGGGTTAGAAGCGAACTCGGGGAACTGAAACATCTAAGTACCCGAAGGAAAGGACATCAACCGAGACTCCGTCAGTAGCGGCGAGCGAACGCGGACCAGGCCAGTGGCCATCGAGAGAAGAAGCGGAACAGGTTGGAAAGCCTGGCAAGAGTGGGTGATAGCCCCGTACGCATAATGTCTCCGATGGTCCTCGAGTAGGGCGGGACACGTGAAATCCTGTCTGAAATTAGGGGGACCACCCTCTAAGCCTAAGTACTCGTGCATGACCGATAGCGAACCAGTACCGTGAGGGAAAGGTGAAAAGCACCCCGACAAGGGGAGTGAAATAGTACCTGAAACCGAATGCCTACAAACAGATGGAGCTCAAGGTTCGTCCTGGGTGACATCGTACCTTTTGTATAATGGGTCAGCGACTTAGTCTGGCGAGCAAGCTTAAGCCGATAGGTGGAGGCGTAGCGAAAGCGAGTCTGAACAGGGCGTTCAGTTCGTCGGATTAGACCCGAAACCGAGTGATCTAGCCATGAGCAGGTTGAAGGTGCGGTAACACGCACTGAAGGACCGAACCCATATCTGTTGCAATAGATCGGGATGACTTGTGGCTAGGGGTGAAAGGCCAATCAAACTCGGAAATAGCTGGTTCTCCGCGAAATCTATTTAGGTAGAGCGTCGGATGAACACTCCAGGGGGTAGAGCACTGAATGGGCTAGGGGGTCTCACCGACTTACCAAACCTAATCAAACTCCGAATACCTGGAAGTGCTATCCGGCAGACACACGGCGGGTGCTAACGTCCGTCGTGGAGAGGGAAACAACCCTGACCACCATCTAAGGTCCCCAAGTTATGGCTAAGTGGGAAAGGATGTGAAGATTCCAAAACAACCAGGATGTTGGCTTAGAAGCAGCCATCATTTAAAGAAAGCGTAACAGCTCACTGGTCTAATCAAGAGTCTTTGCGCCGAAAATGTACCGGGGCTCAAGCCATACACCGAAGCTGTGGGCTCGTCTTTGACGAGCGGTAGCGGAGCGTTCCGTAGGCCTGTGAAGGCGGACCCGTGAGGGCTGCTGGAGGTATCGGAAGTGCGAATGCTGACATGAGTAACGATAAAGGGAGTGAGAGACTCCCTCGCCGAAAGTCCAAGGGTTCCTGCTTAAAGTTAATCTGAGCAGGGTTAGCCGGCCCCTAAGGCGAGGCCGAAAGGCGTAGTCGATGGGAACCACGTTAATAATCGTGGGCCTGGTGGAGAGTGACGGATCTCGTGTATCGTACGGTCTTATTGGATTGATCGTGCGGTGAAGAGGTTCCAGGAAATAGCCCCACCGTATAGACCGTACCCGAAACCGACACAGGTGGACTGGTAGAGTATACCAAGGCGCTTGAGAGAACTATGTTGAAGGAACTCGGCAAATTGCACGCGTAACTTCGGAAGAAGCGTGACCCCCATTTACGCAAGTGGGTGGGGGTGGCACAGACCAGGGGGTAGCGACTGTTTATCAAAAACACAGGGCTCTGCGAAGTCGCAAGACGACGTATAGGGTCTGACGCCTGCCCGGTGCTGGAAGGTTAAGAGGAGGGGTGCAAGCTCTGAATCGAAGCCCCAGTAAACGGCGGCCGTAACTATAACGGTCCTAAGGTAGCGAAATTCCTTGTCGGGTAAGTTCCGACCTGCACGAATGGCGTAACGACTTCCCCGCTGTCTCCAACATAGACTCAGTGAAATTGAATTCCCCGTGAAGATGCGGGGTTCCTGCGGTCAGACGGAAAGACCCCGTGCACCTTTACTATAGCTTTACACTGGCATTCGTGTCGGCATGTGTAGGATAGGTGGTAGGCTTTGAAGCGTGGGCGCCAGCTCGCGTGGAGCCATCCTTGAAATACCACCCTTATCGTCATGGATGTCTAACCGCGGTCCGTCATCCGGATCCGGGACAGTGTATGGTGGGTAGTTTGACTGGGGCGGTCGCCTCCTAAAGAGTAACGGAGGCGCGCGATGGTGGGCTCAGACCGGTCGGAAATCGGTCGTCGAGTGCAATGGCATAAGCCCGCCTGACTGCGAGACAGACAAGTCGAGCAGAGACGAAAGTCGGTCATAGTGATCCGGTGGTCCCGCGTGGAAGGGCCATCGCTCAACGGATAAAAGGTACGCCGGGGATAACAGGCTGATGACCCCCAAGAGTCCATATCGACGGGGTTGTTTGGCACCTCGATGTCGGCTCATCGCATCCTGGGGCTGGAGCAGGTCCCAAGGGTTTGGCTGTTCGCCAATTAAAGCGGTACGTGAGCTGGGTTCAGAACGTCGTGAGACAGTTCGGTCCCTATCTGCCGTGGGTGCAGGAGAATTGACAGGATCTGACCCTAGTACGAGAGGACCGGGTTGGACGTACCTCTGGTGGACCTGTTGTGGCGCCAGCCGCAGTGCAGGGTAGCTATGTACGGTCGGGATAACCGCTGAAGGCATCTAAGCGGGAAACCCACCTGAAAACGAGTTCTCCCTATCAGAGCCGTGGTAGACCACCACGTTGATAGGCCGGGTGTGGACGTGCGGCAACGCATGAAGCTTACCGGTACTAATCGCTCGATCGGCTTGATCATTCTCATTCGTCAATGCCCACCCAAACAGGGTGCGCAACACAATCACAATGCCCTCCCAAGACCAGCTTCCAACTTGCCATTTGCCGACCTGGTGGTTCTAGCGGGGCGGCCGCACCCGATCCCATTCCGAACTCGGCCGTGAAACGCCCCAGCGCCCATGATACTTCGTCTCAAGACGCGGGAAAGTCGGTCGCCGCCAGGTCTGCAAATCGCAAGTTGTC
>NZ_JAGDDZ010000017.1:0-6317 GCF_049132005.1 Aurantimonas sp. NFXS3 | reverse complement strand
CCGAAGCAAGAGGCGCAGCCCAGATTATTTTCGACACCCTCATCGAGGGTAAGGGGATCGAAGTCCAGAACGGATCGATCTTCCTGCCGAACGTTGCACCGGACGAAGGCATTTCCGCGCCATTCAACGCCATGACGACCTTCTTCGGCCAGTTCTTCGACCACGGACTCGACTTGATCACCAAGGGCGACAACGGGACAATCTTTATTCCGCTGGCTCCCGACGATCCGTTGATCACTCATGGTCCGGACGGTATCGCGAACACGGGCGACGAGCTTACCAATCCCGGCCAGCAGTTCATGGTTCTCACGCGTGCAACTCCCGTGGTTGGAGCAGACGGCGAGATTAATCACACCAATACGACGACACCCTTCGTCGATCAAAATCAGACTTACACATCACATTCGTCGCATCAGGTCTTCCTGCGCGAGTACGAGTTTTCCGTTGACAGTGATGGGAATGGAATACCGGATTCTCGCCCGGTAGCAACCGGACGACTGCTTGACGGTGCCACTGGCGGTTTGGCCACCTGGGGCGAGGTTAAAGAGCAGGCGCGAACCATGCTCGGCATCGATCTCGATGATGAGGACGCGCTCAATATTCCGCTGCTTTTGACCGACGAATATGGCGAGTTCATTCGTGGTCCGAACGGTTTGCCACAGATCGTCTACAGCATCGGAACAGACGGCGTGGTGGGCACCGGCGACGACGTTGTAGTCGAGGGCAATCTGGCGGCGCCAATCAACACGTCCGATCCCCACATCGATCTAGGCACGTCAGCTGTTCGTATTGGGCATGCTTTCCTCGACGATATTGCCCATACGGCGAACCCTTTCAACAGTCAGACCGGACAGATGAAGGTCCGCAACGAAGATGGGGTGATCAACGACGCCAACAACAATGGCACAACGGCTGACGATGCCACGCCACTTGGGGCGGGAGAATACGACGGCGATCTATTTGATTCTCACTATGTTACCGGGGATGGACGCGGCAACGAAAACATCGCACTGACGGCGATCCATCACGTCTTCCACTCCGAGCACAACCGGCAGGTGGATTCGATCAAGGCGGAGATTCTTGCCTCCGGCGATCTCGACTTCATCAACGAATGGTTGATCACTGACGTGACCGAGATTCCGGCGTCTGTCGCGGGACTTGTCTGGGACGGCGAACGCCTCTTCCAAGCCGGTCGTTTTGCGACCGAAATGCAGTATCAGCATCTCGTTTTCGAGGAGTTCGGCCGCAAGATTCAGCCAGCGATCGATCCTTTCGTCTTCAATGCCTCGACCGACATCGACCCGTCGATCATCGCCGAATTCGCCAATGTGGTTTACCGCTTCGGCCATTCGATGCTGACCGAGACAGTGGCCCGTACCGACGCGGCAGGTCAATCGCACGACATCGGCCTGATCGAGGCCTTCCTGAACCCACTTGAATTTACCAATAACGGGCTTTGGACGGCCGACGAGGCGACCGCGGCCATCGCGCGTGGCATGACGGTCGAACACGGCAATGCCATCGACGAATTTGTCACCGGCGCGTTGCGCAACAATCTGCTGGGGCTGCCGCTCGATTTGCCGGCAATCAACATCGCTCGTGCACGCGATACCGGCATGCCGACGCTCAATGAAGCGCGTGAGCAGCTCTATCAGTCGACCGGATCGAGTTTCCTCAAGCCGTATGAAACCTGGGCGGAGTTTGCAGCGAACCTGAAGACGCCAATGTCGGTGATCAACTTCATCGCGGCCTACGGTACTCATCCGTCGATCGAAGAGAACGGCGATGGCATGGAAGCGCGCCGTGATGCTGCGATGCTGCTCGTGTTCGGCGATATGGATATCAACGGTGACGGCATCGCCGAAACGGCGCCTCCAGATCGTCTGGACTTTCTCAACAGCCGAAATGGGTACACGACCGAGAGCGTCGGACTGAATGACATCGACATGTGGATTGGCGGCCTAGCCGAGCAGATCCTGCTTTTCGGCGGGATGCTGGGCTCCACATTCGCGGCCCTGTTTGAATATCAAATGGAAGCGCTGCAGGATGGTGACCGCTTCTATTATCTATCGCGTACTCAAGGCCTGAACTTCCTGAACGAGCTGGAGAACAACGCGTTCATCAAGATGTTCTACGCCAACACCGATCTTGGCCAAGCTGGCCCTGATGGCGTGCGTGGAACAGCCGACGACGTGATTCCGATGCATATCGGCGTCGACGCGTTCGGACAGTATGATTACGTTCTGGAGGTGGACAAGACCCATCAGCTGATCGACGATCCGGAAGGAGCGGATGATCCGGTTCTCGGTGCACTTGGGTTCAACAAGGTCACGCGTGATGATCCGACGACACCGGAGGATGAGAGCGCTGTCACCGGGCACGTTGCCTCAATCAATGCGCTGGTTCAGAAATACGACGCGAACGGTCTTCCGACGGGTGGTTTGATCGACGGATCGGAGGACGGCCTTCCCGGCATCACGATCGGCGATCTTCGGGAGAACGCTGCAAATCTCGGCATGGTCCTTTCGGACGAGGACCTGCTCAACGCGCCCCTCCTGAAGCTCAAAGCGGACGGAACGCTCAACTTCACGCCGGCGCCGGGTTCGACGACCACGTCGCCGGTTCTGAGCGATGATTTCGAGGCGACCTCTCTTGCCGACGGCGGAACGGGCGTCACGACGCATCCGCTTGGAAACTACACCATTGGCGCCCCCGCAGGCTGGGAAATCGTCGGGGGAACCGGCGGGCTCTTTGATCCAGCTGACGCAGTATCGGACCAGACAGGGCCTTCAGGCACCAACGTCGTCTGGCTCCGCCAAGGCGCAACCTTGGCGAAAAATACCGGTCAATTAGCGGTCGCGGGCGCTCTATACGAGCTAAGCTTCGACATCGGCGATCGCACCGACCAACCATGGCCGGGTGGCGAAGTGCGTATAGTTGCGACAGATGGAGCCAACTCGACCGTTATTGCCTCCGCCCTGCTTCCTGATCCAGGTGACGGCACTTGGACCAGCGTGACACTCAGTTCTGGTGCACTTCCGTCTTCCGTGGACGGGCAGGAACTTCGTATCGAGATACAGCAGGATGTAAGTGGTGGTGGCAACCAGATTCTAGTCGACACAATTTCTTTCTCGTCGGTCACCGAGGTCGTCTACAGTTCAGACCTTACGCCCGCCGATATGGGAATAGATTACGACCCGGCGGCGGATCCCTTCATCCGCGACGCGAACGGAAATGTGGTTCGAACCGGTGAAGGGATCGTGGACTCGATCCCGGCGGGCGGAAGCAACGATATTCTCATCGACCCCGTAGAGCTATCCGAAGTCTATACTCCGGGCAGCTACCTCCGCTTCAATGGTGGCGAACACGTCGTTCTCGGCGGTACCGCCGGCAACGACACCCTCATCGGCAGCTTCGGCGATGACGCGATCTGGGGTGATGCAGGTGACGATTTCATTCAAGGTGGCCAAGGCGTCGATCTGATCATCGGCGGTGCCGGTGACGACATCATCCTCGATGATGGTGACGAAGGAAACTTCATCAAGGGTGATGAAGGTGACGATGTTATTGCTAACTCGAACGGACCATTCGATATCCTGATGGGTGGCGACGGCAAAGACGTGATCTTTGTTGGCCTTGACGATACGGAGGTCTTCGGCGGGGAAGGCGATGACTTCATTGCCGGGGGTGAAGGCGTCGATTTCCTTCTGGGTAATGAGGGCGACGACTGGATCGAGGGCGGCGGCGGCTTCGACACGACGGCCGGTGACAACTCGGAACTGTTCTTCGACTCCACGGTCATCGGCCATGACGTCATGTTCGCCGGCAATGACGAGCACGATTTCGACGCCGAATCCGGCGACGACATCATGGTGCAGGGCGAAAGCGTCATGCGCAATGAGGGCATGTTCGGATTCGACTGGGTCAGCTTTCAGGGCATGAGGCTGGATGCCTATGCCGACATGCGGATCCGAATTTTTACGACTGAAGCACAGGACATCCTGCGCAATCGCTTCGACAAGGTGGAAGCTCTGTCGGGCTGGAATGGGAACGACCAGCTCTTCGGTGATGATCGTGTGGCACCTGGAGATGCCGATGATGGCATCGGCGGGGCTACGGTCGGCGCAAATGAGAACGTGTTCTTCAACGACAGTCTCACCCAGGCGGGCGTTGATCGGATCAATGGTCTGCGCGAGTTCCTCGGCGACCTCATTGATGATCGCCCGAACCTTTCTGCCGAAGAACTTGAGGGGATCATCGCCTTTGAAGAGGGCAATATTCTCATCGGCGGGGCTGGCAACGATCGGATTGAAGGCAATGGTGGAAACGACATCATCTCGGGAGATCACTGGCTGAACGTGCGGATCAGCATTCATGCTCCTTCGTCCAGCGAGGAAATCGCCACGGTAACGACCATGCGCCATGTCTTCGACGGGACCGATGGTCCGGCCGAATGGGCAGGTAAATCGCTCTTCGAGCTCCTCGTCGAGCGTACGGTCAAGCCCGCACAGATGAATATTGTGCGCGAAATTCTGCTCGACGAAAATTCGGGAGCGAGCTTCGATACGGCAGTATTCCAAGGCAATATCGCGGAATACGTAATCGAGGGTTTCGGCGTTGGTGGCCTGAACTACTCCGACCAGAACGGTGATGGGTTCATCGAGGTTCGCCACCTGGATCCAGTGGCAGCCGATGGGATCACCCTTGGTATCGACGGTGTCGACTATCTCAAAGGGATCGAACGTCTCGAATTTGCCGACGGCAGTATCAACCAGGTCGAGGGCAGCAACAGCCCACCGACCGGCAGCATCGAAATTTCCAATACGGAGCCGCAGGCCGGGGAAACCCTGACGATCCTGCTCGCCGGGCTGGCGGATCCTGACGGTCCGAATCCTGTCGCCGCAAGCGACCTGAGCATCACTTGGGAAGTCGAGGACGCATTCCAGTCCGCTACGTTCGTACCGGTTGGAACAGGCCCAAGCTTGCTGGTCACGGCAGCCATGATCGGTCTGCAGATCCGAGCGGTTGCACGTTACACAGACAATGCTGGCGTGCTTGAGTTCGTCAGTGCGGCGCCCACGGAGATCGTCGCCGGTGATGTGGCACCGATCGGCACAAACGGAGCCGATGTCCTCATCGGTACCAACGGTGCCGATATGATCAACGGTCTCGGCGGTGACGACGAGATCTTCGGTCTACGCGGCGGAGACACCCTTGATGGGGGGGCCGGAGACGACATCATCAACGGTGGCCGGGGGAACGACACACTCATTGGTGGTGCCGGCAACGATATCCTCGACGGTGGACAAGGCGGCAACGATACGGCTGTGTTCGACGGTCCGCTTGCCAACTTCACCATCGAGTTCGACCCTGACGGCAACATCGAAGTGGTGAACGCTGCGACTGGCGAGGAAGACCTGATCCTCAACATCGAGAACATCCAGTTCACCGATCAGACCATCACCTTCGAAGAAGCCCGGAATTTAGCTGGGATCATTGGTACTCCCTCCGGAGATTTTCTCACCGGTACGGCTGCAGACGAATTCTTCTTCGCAGGAGCGGGCCCGGATACTGTCTTCGCCGGCGCCGGTGATGATACAATATTCGGCGAAGGTGGTGCGGATGTCCTTAACGGCGAGGGTGGTGCCGACTTCATTGATGGTGGCAACGGTGCCGATACACTGAACGGCGGCGGTGGTGCCGACACCCTGAACGGTGGCAATGGAGACGACCTTCTCATTGGCGGTGGTGGCGCCGATATCCTGAATGGGGATGTCGGTGATGATGAGCTCAACGGCAACAATGGCGCCGATACGCTTACCGGTGGCCTTGGCAATGACACCATCAACGGGGGCAATGGAAACGACACGATTATCTGGAATGTCGGCGACGGCCGGGATGTCGTGGAAGGCGGCGTGAATGGCGGACCTGGTGATACATTTATCGTCAACGGCGATACCAGTTCCGAAAGCTTCGATATCTACGGCCCCGACGCCTTTGGGACTATTCCCGGCGGCTATAGTGGAGGTGCGCAGATTGTAGTCACCCGGAACGACGTGATTATCGCCGAGCTTTCGGGCATCGAAGAGATCGTCATCAATGCTGGTGGCGGACTTGATACCATCACGCCACATGGCGACTTCACAGGAACCGCTCTGTCGCAGAACACGATCACAATCAATGGCGGTTCGGGCGACGACATCGTCGATATCTCCGCGTTGCAATCTGCCCACCGTATCCTCTTCAGAACAAACGGAGGCAACGACACGATCATCGGAACCCTGCGTCCGCAGGACGTGGTTGAACTGGCACCAGGT
>NZ_JAGDDZ010000016.1:0-7891 GCF_049132005.1 Aurantimonas sp. NFXS3 | reverse complement strand
CGTGACCGCAGATCCTCGCTCAACGCTCTGGCCATCATCCACCTCCATCGAGGTAGAAGTTGAACCAGACGTCGGGCACACCGTCACTTCACATCCGATTCATCGATCAGAGGATGCGCTCTAGGCGCAACCCCGTGGGTGAAGTGAAGCTCACTGCTTCGGTCGTAATCTTAGCCGAGCTTTTACTGTTATCCCTGCAAGGTGCGGTATCGCGAATTCCGGGGTTCCGCCGTAATGCAAACACGTCAATTTATCCCAGCACGCGAAGGGCTTCTTGACGCGGCAATCTCTCGGCTGACGGTACCCGTTCTCGTTCTCGACGAAGACGGCACCGTTGTCGCTGCCAGTGCAGGAGCGGAGGCGGTACTCGGGAAGCATGTCATCAGCGACGATGTCGGATCACTTCTCCTCGCTAACGCCGCCGGCGATTACTCTACAGCGGGTCCGGCGCGGCACGACTGGATCCGTACAGTCATTGGCAGTGTCCTGCCCGTCCGCATCGAGCCTCTCGGTGAAGCAGGGTTCCTTCTTACGATCGACCCTGAATTGGCTCAGACCATTCTGGAGGAGCACCAGGTTCCAGACGACCTGACGGGACTCCCACGGCGCAAGGAACTTTTGACGAGGCTGAGCACCGCTCTCGAGAATGCTCGTCGTGACGAGCTTCAGGTCGCCGTGCATTGTCTCGACCTCGACCGCTTCAAAATCGTCAACGATACCTTAGGCCATCCCATCGGTGACGCGCTTCTCAGAAAGGTCGTCCAACGGATGCAGTCCGCATGCCGGAAGAGTGATCTCATCGCGCGGGTGGGAGGCGACGAGTTCGTCATTGTCCAAGAGGGTGTACAAACCGTTGAAGCGGCAGAGGCGTTGGCCAAGCGTCTCGTTGATCTCGTCGGTCGAACCTACGTCCTGCGTGGGCATACGGTGAATATCGGTGTGAGTATCGGTGTCATGTTGTCCGATGGGGAATCGGATCCAGACACATTGATGCGAAGTGGAGACCTTGCTCTCTATCAGGCGAAGAGCGCGGGCCGAGGGTGCTTCGCGGTCTTCGAGCCGTCAATGGACATGGCAATGCAGGAGAGGCGGACTCTCGAGATCGATCTGCGCAGGGCGCTGGCGCTGAGAGAGTTCGAACTCGATTACCAGCCGCAGATCGACCTCTCATCCGATTGCCCTGTCGGCTTTGAAGCACTCCTGCGGTGGAACCACCCCAAACGTGGCCGCGTCTCGCCGCTCGCCTTCATACCGCTGGCCGAGGAAACAGGCCTGATAACGCCGATCGGCGAATGGGTGATCCGAACCGCGTGTCACGAGGCTTCATCCTGGCCCGGTGACATCTCCATAGCCATCAACATCTCCGCCGTACAGTTCCGCGGCGGCGGCCTTGTCGAGACGGTCCTGTCCGCGCTTTCCCAATCCGGTCTGAGGCCGGAGCTGCTCGAACTGGAAATCACCGAGAGCTCCCTGATCGACAATACGGAGATGGTGTTGTCGACCCTGCGGCAACTCAAGGAAATCGGCGTTCGGATTTCGATGGACGATTTCGGCACGGGATATTCCTCGCTCAGCTACCTCCAGAAATTTCCGTTCGATAAGATCAAGATCGATCAGTCCTTCGTCCGCGGCGCGGATGAGAGCAACAATTGCGGAGCCCTCCTCAAAGCCATCGCAAGCATTGGCGCCAGTCTAGGTATGAAGACAACAGCTGAAGGTGTCGAGACTGAAGACCAACTAACCCGAATTCGGAACGAGGGCTGCACGCAGGTCCAAGGTTATCTCACCGGACGTCCAATGGGCGCTGGTGCCATCAACTCGTTCCTCGAAAAGAAGCTGACGAAAGACCTCTGCGCATGAGCAACGACCTCCACAAGTTGGTCTATTACAGCCGCAACCGTATGGTGGCGGACGATACGGAACTGCGTGACGCGGTCCAGCAAATCCTTGCAACCAGCCAGGAAAACAATCTGCAAGCCGGGGTCACCGGCGCGCTGATGTTCAACTCGGGCTGCTTCGCCCAGATTCTAGAAGGTCCGATGGACGCTCTCGAAGAGACGTTTGAGCGTATCCAACAGGACGAAAGGCACGGCGACGTCTCGCTGCTGGCCTTCCAGCCGACGACCACTCGCACCTTCGAGAATTGGTCGATGGCCTTCGTAGGCTCATCGCTGGACGATGCGGCGCGATTTGCGGATGTTGCCCGAGCAACGGCGTTCGATCCCAGTCGCATGGACGGTGATCGTATCCATCAGATCCTTCGTGACCTGACGATTGCCGAAGAGAATGCCGCAGTTTGACGGCTATAGATATTGTTCGTGCAGGCGATGCATCTGATGGTGGCGCCAACAAAGAGCCGCTTGATACGGAGCAAGCCATACGACCCAAATGGGTATAATTATTGGCGAATTATCAGAGATACGTGGAACTGTTGCGATCGCGTGCCATTGATTAGCTGCGAACAGAAATTGTGTAGCGCGATGCGCTAGGAAAATACGATGGCGACCCTACGAAACGCAGTCTTGGTCCTCGCAGCAAACCCGGATGTCCGCCGCTTCTTGACGACCCGTGCTGGCTTGAACATTGAGTCCAGTTCTCCGGACATCTTCGCCGAAAAGCTTGCCCGGCTCGACGAGGTGGTCGCAGCTCAGCGCATCAGCCCGGAAAAGAAACAGCCAACATAGCAGCAATCTGGCGACATCCCAGATTAGTATGATTGGCAAACGGCCTGTGTCGAGCGCACCCCCGTTCAGGCCGCATGATTTATTTGGGTCACAGGACGAATCTCGACCTCGGTCATTCGGCTGACGCAGGTATCTGATGTCGTTGCACACATCGAGGCTCCCCCCAAAAACCATCATGAGGCAGCGACCTCGGAAGGACCCTGACCCCCGCGCAGACATCAAAGCGGGAGTTGACAGCGAGCCGCAATAAAAGGGCGGAATAACAATGGGCCCCGGAAGCGTCCGCCGTTTCTCTCACTCTCCACCTGAGAATGGCCCGAGCCGCTTTGTTCTGCCGACCATCGATAACCATCGCTGCGCTCCGCTCGCGTTGGCGCTGCCGAAAACCGTGCACTCGGCACAGGCAGAGCGTTATAAGATAAGCTGTCGGTTGTGCGAGCCTCCGCGCGCAGCGTTTACGCTTCGCTAACCAGGTCGTTCGCTTTTTCCTGGCCCGTCGAAATTGCGCCCAGTCCGGGGCTTACTCCTCATGGCAACCAAGAGGAGCAATGACGATGCGTGACCGACCCGTTCGCGAGCTGAAGACAGACCGTGCCCACGACGTCGTCACTTATGGCTGTTACGCTGCCGCTACGGTATTTGCTTTTGCGTGCGCATACTTGATTTTCGTCCCTTGACGAGTTTGTCAGAACTCGCAGCGCGTTGCGCGTGGAGCCTGTCAGGATGCGGGAAATGAGAGCCACCAAGCGCTTACTACAATACGCCGCCATCGGCCTTGGCGCCCTGATGCTGACCGGCTGTGTTGCCGGGAGCGGCTACTACAGTGAGACCTATTCGGGGGTGATCTACGAGGAGCCGGTCTATGCCGAACCGGTGATCGTGATCGATGACCGGCCGCGCTATCGCCATCACGACTATTACCGTCATCGGGACTGGAGACGGCACCCCCGCGACCGCTGGGGTCGCGATTATCGATATAGGGATCGCCGCTACCGGCATTACTGATCCGACCATGATCCGGCGTCGGATGCAATTATGATGGATGGCAGACTTCCAAAGCGCGAAACCCTGCTTGCCCTCGCGGACGGGCCTGCATGGCTTTGCGGATCCATCTGGTTCAAAAGGGCGAGGGGCAATTCGCTCCAGTAGAAGGCGACGGCGCTACAATGTCGCTTTCGGCAGACTCGTAATAATCCGGCGAGGGCCCACCGCTAAGCCGCTCGCTCACTACCCGATTTACGTGATCAGTTTCCGTCTCGCCGTTCGCGTCGGAGTCGGTGGCGACCTTCGATCCGTCCTTGCGATGCTCCGCACCGTCCTTCGTTGTCTTGCTGATCTCGGACATCGTGACTTCTTCCTGTTTCAGTTCGAGGAAGGCTCGGCACACGCTCTGGTTCCGAGGTCGAGCATCACGCTGGCGCCCGACGCGTTTAATCGCGCCTGAAAGGCGTATTTTGCGCGATCCCGACCTGACCGCTACAGACGCGAGCGGTGGCGGATTGTCCGTACAAGCTCCGTTTGTCTGCTTTCTCAAAGCAAAATCTGGTACTATGCCAATAATGACAGCACGGCGCGGTGAAGGCGATCCCGAACGTAGGGCGCTATGCGCCACCCGCAGTACGTGGTTTCAGTCGACGAGACTGCAAATGCCAAGATGATCAACGAGATGCTGGCGACCACCGCCGATCGATGTGCTGACCTTTGCGGAGTAGCGCCGCTAGCCTCTGTTTGACTGCCCCGGCCGCCCGCTGAGGCGGCTTTTTTATACGGCGATCATTGAGGCGGCTCGGCAAATGGCGCCGGGACGTGGTCCATCGCCGAGCCTAATCGCAAGCGGGGAATGGTCCGGCACGCGACTGTTCCAGAGTACCACGCCATTGGGGGTGCGAGGCTCATACTTGCAGTATTTTCTGCAGGCGGCCCGACAGCATCGCATCGCGGGCAAGGTCACTGCCGGGCCTGATCATGGCGCGTCTCAAAACACCACGACCGAGCGATGGTAGTATACTCAAAATGTCCAATTGAAGGCGGCCCGGCAACGTCCACTGTTGGGAGCTGCCGGGCCTGATCGCGGCTCATATCTCTCCCCACCGCGACTAACCCATTGTAACATAATGACCGGCGCCTGCGAGGCGCCGGATTGCCATCGGATAGGGAGCGCGCGGCGGCTCGGCAGGCGGCGTCAGAAAACCCACCATTGCCGAGCCTGATCGCGGTTGGGTCACGGACCCAAAAGCATCGCCGACACCGATAGCGTGGCGTCCATTCGTCGAGAAAGGCAGCCCGGCGGGGGAGTTTTGGGAAACAGGCCGCCGGGCCCGTCACGGTCGTGTGGGGGCGCCCTGGAGGGACGGCCACCGTGACGGATCGTTCATAGCAAGAACGCGTCCAACGCCAAAGCCCTGTTCGTCCCATGGCTGGGATTCGCGCGTATGGCAACCGCATCATCATGGATGCGGCCCGACAGCGACGCTGTCGACCCAAGGGAAGCTGCCGGGCCTGTCGCGGCTAGGAGGTTTGGCCTTGGAAGGACAGCAGCCACGACAGCTTATTCATAGCAAGACTGGCGCGAAGCGCAATTTGTGCTGGACGTCTAATCGCTTTCGCCTCGATCGCCAGTCGCTTCCTCAGTGTCGCTACACGAAGGCGGCCGACGACTCGTTCTAACGGACTGCTAGCAACTGACCCAATCACGAGCGGCCCAAGCCTCGTCGTTCAGCCAGAACAGTCGTGCCATCTGATCCTCCCTTGGCTCCTCTGCGCACGAGGGAATCTGACTTGCTCTGGAGCTTCAACAGGATGAACGAGTATCGACCCTAGAAGGGTCGAGAGCCGGAGGGCAGCCTTCTCGTCGTGGAGGCTCGAAAGATGCCGGTCCGCTTTCGGCCCGCTTCTGCAATCAGGAATTAATTCTGGTCCAGGTGTTCATCCCCTGGCACTCCAACTCGCGAACTCTCCCAGTTCGTGCTTCGAGGAGCCTGGTGACGTCCTGACATCCATGTACCTGTATCTAAACTGGGTCCATTCGGCGTGTGCGTTTTTCTGCTCCGAACCAGCGGGCCGGCTTCTCGACAAGCCTACTGCGTCCTTTGGTTCTCCGCCGACCTCTAGAAGGACAGTTCAGACCGCGGTAGGGGTCAATTGCACGCGGCTGCACGAGCGCAGAGAAAAGCTCGTTCCCGTTGGTTCCGGGTAAGCACGGCCGCTGCCTCAAACTCCAAACGAGCCTCGTCCGTGCGACCGGCCCTAAACAAAAAGTCGCCTCTCGCCGCTGGTAACGGAGCATAACTGCGAAGGGCCGCAGCGTCTGCCAGTTCGTCAATCAACCGCAGGCCTGCTTCGGGTCCGAACGCCATACTGTGGGCAACTGCTCGGTTGAGATCGACCACAGGCGATGGCATCACCACTCTCAGCCGGTCGTACAATGTTGCAATGCGGCTCCAGTCGGTGTCGGCGGCGTGCCGTGCGCGCGCATGGCAGGCGGCAAGTGCGGCCTGGAGGGTATATGGACCCGTTCCGCCGATACCTTCGGCAAGCTCCAGCGCTTGGAGCCCGCGGCGGATCAACAACTGGTCCCAGCGCGCGCGGTTTTGCTCTGTAAGTGTTACGAGCGCTCCGTCAGGCCCGGTCCGTGCTGCCAGTCGCGAGGCCTGCAACTCCATCAGCGCAAGCAGGCCGAGCACTTCGGGCTCGTTCGGTTGGAGTGCGGCGAGGACGCGGCCAAGCCGCTGCGCTTCAGTGCAGAGCGCCGGGCGCAGCAGATCCCCGCCTGAGGTGGCGGCGTAACCTTCGTTGAAGATCAGGTAGACGACTTCGAGAACCGAGCCGAGCCGTACGGCACGCTCTGCTCCGCGCGGCACCTCGAAAGCGAGCCCGGCCTCGCCGATAGTCTTCTTTGCGCGCACGATCCGCTGTGCAACCGTCGACTCCCCCGCCAGAAAGGCCCGCGCGATCTGTTGGACCGTCAGTCCCCCGACCAAACGTAGCGTCAGCGCTGCTCGGGCTTCCCGTGAGATAACCGGGTGGCACGCCGTGAAAATTAACGCGAGCAGTTCGTCTCCGAGATCGTCATCCATTGCCGCTTCGATCGCCTCTACGGGGTCGACGGCGTCGTCGAGGCTGCGAGCCAGTTCGGCGTGCTTGCGTTCGAGCATCCGTTCGCGGCGCATGCGATCTATCGCGCGTCGCTTTGCCGCTGCCAGCAACCAAGCTCCGGGATTGCGCGGGACGCCGGTCCTGGGCCATTCGGCAAGCGCAGTCAGCAATGCGTCCTGCGCCAACTCCTCTGCCCGATCTACATCACGAACCATGCGGGCAAGGCTCCCTATGAGCCTCGCCCGTTCGATCCGGAACACCGCCTCGATCGCCGAGTGGGTCTCGCATGTCGTCATGCGTCCATTCTTGCGGCAATAGTCGTTGGAGGCAAGCAGCGCGACAGCGCGCAAGCCGACGACCTACCGACCCTCAAGCTTCTGGCGCACCCGCTCGTGAACGGCCTCGGCTTCCGGAGTCATAATCTCTTCGAAATCGGACATCTCGTACACTGGCCGGATTTCGATCTCGCTCGGTCCGAACATTGGATTGGGGCAGCGCTTCACCCAGGCAACTGCCTCATCCATGTCCTTTACTTCCCATATCCAGTAGCCGGCGACCAGTTCGCGCGTCTCGGCAAAGGGCCCATCGATTACCGTGCGGCTGGGTCCGTCGAAGGCAATCCGCTTGCCCTGCGAGGAGGGCTTGAGCCCGTCGCCGCCCAGCATGATGCCCGCGTTAGCCAGTTCCTCATTGTACCTGCCCATCGCCTCCAGTAGCTCCGGCGGCGCCATTCGGCCTTCCTCGCTGTCGGTGGTCGCTTTCACGAACACTACTACACGCATTGTCTGTCTCCTTATTCAGGTCAGGCTCGATAGCCTGATATGAGAACGACGAACGGGACCGCCGATAATCGACATGACCTCAGGAGAATCTTCGATGCTGGACGCAAGTCCGTGTTCGCCTGTTTCCGCAAACATCGCGTCCGGGTGCCGCCGGGCTGTGAACCGGTTCGCCCAGACGGCCATCCCCGGGCTGGATTGAGAGGGCTAGAGCGCATCCTCTGATCGATGAATCGGATGTGAAGTGACGGTGTGCCCGACGTCTGGTTCAACTTCTACCTCGATGGAGGTGGATGATGGCCAGAGCGTTGAGCGAGGATCTGCGGTCACGGG
>NZ_JAGDDZ010000015.1:0-8325 GCF_049132005.1 Aurantimonas sp. NFXS3 | reverse complement strand
CACGTTAGGTTACCTAGGTTGTATCCTACCAGGACGTTAATGGGCTCGTCGTCGCTCCCAAGCTCCAGCATGGCGTCGAGCGACGTGATCTCATCAGCGGCATCCTTTGAAACCATTGATTTTGGCATTCCCACCGTATTTCCGAACATCATCATCTCCTTCCCTTTCACCCTGGCGATCGTCCGAGACAAACCAGGGTGATAAAAATTTACGTCCAGGACTGTTTCGAATTTGTCGAAACACCCCTGGAATGTCAATGTCTATTTTTATGGCGTATAAAAAATATCCCTGGAGAAAAATTCGCGCCTCCCAGGATTGTCATACGTATTGAAATTCAATGGCTTAGTGTTGGTTGATAGGGACTGCTGCCTCGGGCAAGCGGTCCACATAGCCAATTGCGTCCTGAAATTTTTGATGAGCACACACGCTGCAAGGGGTTCAGCTGTCGTGCGTAGTTCTACGACTTCGGTTCTTCTGACGCATCGCGCGTAACTACGTGGCGCCGGCCTGCTGAACGAAATTGGAGCGCACTTTGCGAGTGCGATGCCAGATGATGGGCGATTTAGACGGGCGCTAGGTTCTCTTCGTCGACAAGCTCATCGTCGACTTCGTTGCCATCCCCACGCTGGATCGCGTCAATCTCTTCCAGCGTGATGTCATGCAGGACGAGCTCGGGAAGCTCACGGCCATGAGCAGGGTCTTTGTCCAAGCCTAGCGCAGACGATTTGAGGGCGTAGAGGCGCTCCAGAGTGCCGGCAGCCAAGCTCAACGCCTTCAGCGCTGCAGAGGCCTTGAACGCTGCCTCTGGTGACCTCTGTGCGTGTGCGAGCTGCGTCATCACGAGGTTTTCGACCACGGTGGCGTTCTTGAAGGAGGTCTCGCGCGTAGTTCTGGCTCGCTCGACGAGCATATCCTCATCCGGAAGGTCCTGCTCGAGCACCTTCGCCTGAACTGCCTGTGCGAGCGCCGCAGCCTCGGCGCCCTTCACAGTGCCGTGCTTGCTGAAGTGCGTCTGCAGCGCCCTGGTGGAGACGTCATAGCGATGTGCGAGCTCTGCAAGAGTCACCTCGCCCACTTGCCAGTGGGATCGGATTTCGGCCCATGTCGCCGGCGTCAGCCGGGTGTAGCGGCGCTTCGGGGTCACGGCCTCAGTCATGGCGCCCGCCCTGGGCAGCGCGCCAGATCGTGAACGCAGCCCGCGCGTCCTGGCGAGCTTGCTGACTGGCTGTAACGAGGGAGCCGTCCGGAAAGGTATGGCGAGTATGGTCTGCTTTCTTCGTGACGTAGTCGACCCAACCGTCATCCGGAGATCCGTCTCGTTCGCTCCAGTCGATCTGATACTCTTCGCCGCGTCGCGCATCCCACTTACCGGCCGCCTGTTTCAGCGCAGCTTCGACAATGGGGCGCTCCTGTGCAGAGCAGCTGATCACGCCATGGAAGTGCGGACGCGGTGCACCGTGCGTCCAGGTCTCCAGAACGAGCCAGAAGTCGAGATCGCGCCCGATCGCGCGCTCAGCCTGCTCCAGGGCAAGGCTGACGCGCTTGCCGAACCAAGCTGCCCCGTTCTGCCGCATCCGCGCCTGGATGGCGCGTCCGAGGTTGATGGTCACCGCAGAGTGCGCGACGTGTCGACGAGCAAGGCCATCATTAAGCGCAAGGACCCGACTAGCCAGGCCAAGGTCGCGCCAGCGAGGCGGACCCTTTCGCGTGATCAGACCCTTCGCCTTGCCCTCGTCTGCTGCGTGCTTGAAGCGCCCCTGCAGAAGGTTCGGCGTTGTCCCATCTTCGACGTCTGCTCCTACTGCCGATGCATGGAAAGAGAGACTAAAGGAACGATCCGCCAAGGAGCTGTTTTCAGCGTATTGGCTGGACCCCGGCAGCCCTTGCAACGTCGAAGGTTGGAGCTGGCCGTGTTCTTGTGAATGGGCGTCGGCGCCGCTTACCGACTTGCCGACCAAGCGGTAAATTCCAAGCAGATCCGAGGCAGCCCCATTTACCGATTGGCCAGCAGCCGGATTTTCCAGATTGCCAGCCAGGTCGGTCTCGTCGTCCCCCTCGGGCTCCTCATCTTCAAGCAGTGCGGCGGCGGCCTCTGCAGCTCGAGCTTCCTCACGCTGCAGCTGGATCGTTCTGGAAATCAGCCAGGCGTCAAAGGTTGTCTGGTTCTGCAGCGGGGCGAACCAACAATCCGGGTCAAGGGGGCCAGCTAGGATAGCGAGCGCCTCATTCAGAATGCGGTCAATGTCCTGCTCTGAGCCGTAAAGGCTGAGCGAGTGAGGTTCGGTGAATTCGGCCTCAGGCGACATGGATATCTGCCAGAAACTGGGCCGCGTCTGTGAGCTGACGTTGCAGATCGCCGGCGAGGGAATACGTCAAACTATGTGCAGAGACGGCCCCGGTTGCGTCGGCGATCCGAAGGACGAGAGCACGGCCACGCCGGCCGATCACGATTTCAAAGCCTCGCGCCTTGAGTGAGCGGCCTTTCCCGTTCTCCCCATCAATGATCCGTTTAACGTGGATAGCGAGCCCGTAGGCTTCCTGAGGGGTTAGTCCGATATAAACCGCCGAGCCTGCGGACAGCAAAACATTGTTGTCACCTGCCATGACCTTGAGGCTAGGAATGAAGTCGAGAAAGGGCTCCTCCTGGAGCGCCTTCGAAATGAGCCCCTCGACCGTCTCGGCGATGGTTTCCTTGCGGGCGTCAGCCAGCATCCGAAGCTGGCTCAGGCGTTCTGGGTGAAGGCGAATATGCGAATGATCAGACACGGTGCTTCTCTTGTTGTTAACAGTTAACATATATTAGCGCATTGCGGCCGACCTCGCACGTTTTTTCGCTTGCGATTTGATCGTATCAACTCTAAATGTTCGTTTAGAGTTGATACAAACGCCCGTCGTATAGGACTGACACGATGATCAACACCGCGATTTCCTACATTCGGGTGTCGACGCAGACCCAAGGCAAAAGCGGCCTCGGCATCGAAGCGCAGCGTGCGGCCGTGGCCCGGTTTGCCGAGGCCGAGGGCATCATAATCGTAGATGAGTGTATCGAAATCGAGACCGGCAAGGGTGCAGACGCCCTAGATCGCCGACCGGTCCTTGCTGGTGCTCTAGCGAAGGCTCGCCGTGCGAAGTGCCCAGTGCTAGTCGCTAAGCTCGACCGGCTGAGCCGCGACGTTGCATTCGTCGCTGGTCTGATGGCGCAGCGAGTCCCCTTCATTGTCGCCGAGCTAGGCGCCGACGCCGACCCGTTCATGATGCACATTTACGCCGCTTTGGCTGAGAGAGAGCGCGCGCTGATTTCGGCACGCACAGCGGCCGCGCTCCAGGTGAAGAAAGCGGCGGGGGCACAGCTTGGAAACCGGACGAACCTCCGGGACGCGCAACGGGCTGGGGCGGCAAAGAATGCAGAACAGGCCAATGTTTTCGCTGAGAACGTCGTGCCGCTTGTGCACCAGCTCCGCGCATCTGGCCGCTCTTCGCTGAGGGCAATTGCCAAGTCGCTCAACGATCAAGGGGTGCGCACTGCGCGAGGTGGGGAATGGACGGCTATGACAGTCAAGCGGATCCTTGAACGGGTCGCGTGACCTCACTTGGCTATGCTCTATCCCCGGGTTGAGATCGCAGCGAGACTGGGCCAGATTGAACGAATGCGCATGATTTTTAGTTTTGCGCATCTGGTTGATTAATTAATAAAAAGATGCACATTGGGTTTCCGGCAACTCGAGGAGACCTCCCAATGGCTCGCATATCCATTTCCATTCCCGATGAAGCGATGCACACACGCATCACATCAAACCAAGACAATCTGAATTTTAGCCTTTTAGCGCGTCAGGCGTTCGATCAAGCGTTTCGCTTGATCGACGCTGGCAAGCTTGGTGCAGTCGAAGAGACTATCGAGCGCCTTCGTCAATCAAAGGAGGAGAACAAAACCCACAAGAAGGAGATGTTGCGCCGTCGAGCGCGCGCCTGGGTGCGTGAAGATGCTTCTTATGCGGCGATCAAAACGCTTGAGGAGACGCCCTTCGACCCCACAAAGAACATGTTCGAGCAACTGGGCGAAGCCCTCTATGGCGAGAACTACGACGAAGCACAGGAGTGGTTTGACGACATCTTCGCGAACATCGAAATGACGAACGCCGACGTCTTCGAGTTCCTCGTCGCTGTCGGAAAGGTCTGGAGCGAGATCAAGGATCGCGTCGAAGCTGAGGAGAAGGTTGCAGCCGCAGCTTGAGTAGAAGCGACCCTCTAGATCCGCGCCGGCCGAGGCGCGCGCGCATCTAGTTGCGAGGTCCCAAGGCATAGGCGCGGATCATTCGATGGGCCAATGCCAGGAAGTTGCGCTCTGTTCGGCGGTCAACAATCGCACAAAATGCGACGAACGCATCGATCACTTGCGCTACGATGCCAACGGTTCGGGCTTGATCTTGTCGCAGAAAATGCGACGGTAGAAACACCGTGGCACGCATCGCCCTCTCGATGGCAGAGGACTATGCGGGTGTAGCGCCAGCTGACGGGCCTTACGGCGGGGACGGGCAGTTTTGAAGGACCAGTCCGTCCCCCCATCGCGTGCAGCGACTCGAACGCTAGCTGGAACGGGTCTATTTGCAAAGCAGAAGTGGTGGTTTGCCTCATCGGCCTTCAGGGACGTTAAAGGAGTTGTTCAAGCGCACAACTCCAACGCCCAGGGCGAAGCCCGTGCTTGGTAGGCTGCCAGCCTGTAACCCTTTCGTCGCGGTGCAGGAGCGGCAGAATGTCGACCGCCGCTAATTACCCCGCCAAGCGCCGCCACCAGGACCGGGTCGCCTGTTCGCGCCACTGGTCGCGTTCAGCCTTCAGCTCGGCGACGCGATCGAGGGCTGCATCGGTCTCGATCTTCAGCACCTTTTGAAGCGCCTCGATCTGGGATTGGATCACAATCTCGGCCTCGCGGGCCGCATCTCGATCACGTTCGGCCGCACGTGTCTCATCACGGGCCATATCACGTTCCAGCTCGAAGCGATTGGCACGCTCTTCAGCCGTATCAAGCGCTTGCTCAAGACGCTCAATGTGACGTGTCAACGCACGGGTTACGTCCGTATCGTCGGGCGTGTCTTGTGACGGGCTGTCGGACGTGACGACGGGCAAAGCGTCGAGCGGGACTTCGACACGGGCGCGGCCATCATTGCCTTTGCGCCGAGCCCATCGCTTGCGCAGGGTGAGCTGCCGGGCGCTTTCGCGGGTGATGCCGAGCCGTTCGGCCAGCTCATCGTAGGACAGGAGGATGGTGTCGTCGGTCACGTGCTGCGCCCCGTCATGCGACACGGGCCAAGCTGGCGGCGTCGCGGTTCGTCGGACGTGCGACGCGACGTGCTGTAACCCGTGGCGCCACACGTGCGAGATCATGGGCGAGAGGCGTTAAGGTTTTGCTAACTACGCTTATGCGTGACCAGCACCTTGCCCTATTGCTTGCAAGGAAAGGCTTTCCTCATTGCATTCAAGATAATATCTGCTGCAGCATAATGGCGATACTCAGGGATTTCTCTTAGATCCCTTATAACAACGTCAACAAGTTGTTGAAAATCGGCCTCAGATTGAGCGCAGACAGTCTTCCCGTAGTCTAATACAAATATCGAATCTATCGCGCCTATTATGTATGAATTGCATGAAACGGTTGCAGATATACTTCCGCCGTTACACTTCTCGTAGAGTTGAACTCCATTAAGGAACGAATTAGCAGTAGAAGACTCGGCTTTGTCGCCGAATGCTGCGATAGCTACCGCAATCCCCATCACCACGACGATCGCATTCTTCATCAATAGCCCTTCCCTTCGCCATACGTGGCCGCTGGCGCGCTTATCCAGATGGTTTGGGCCTTCGCCCCGCGTCCTTCGAGAGCCCTTTCCTTGGGCTTAGGAAAGAATCTTTTGTGACTTCGTTTGTGGGAGACAACTGTGTCACCCTATGAATCCCGGGGGTTTCAGCCGCAAAGGGCAGTCCGTCGAGCCCTTTCGTCTCGGCCAGCCATCGGGCTAGCCCCTTGGTCTCGGCAAAGAACGCCAGGACGGCGTCGGTGATCGTGATGATCAATCCCGTGTGCAGCCCTCGGCCGGTGCAGCGGATCTCGGTGTTGATGTAGCCGAAGCGCTCTAAGTCGCGCAGGTAGCGGGCGATCGTCCTACGTGACCGGGACATGATCGAGGCCAGCGTCGACTTACAGGTCGGCGTCTCGCGTCCCTTGCCACACCGTGCGCGGATGACCTGTAGAAGCGCCTTGGCATTCGGTGTCAGGCGATCGTCGCGCGCGGCCGTCGTAGACATCGTGTCCGCGTATTGGCGCGAACCGCGTGGCTCGGGACGGTCATGGCGGGGGCGAGGGGTCGGCTTGCGCGCCGGGAACAACGAGGGCGTTTGGGGTGCTGGTTTAAGTGTCCGTTGGAGCGCAGAGACGCCGCCGCTGCGGAACAGCTCTAAGCGCTTCAGGAAGTCAGGGTGTGGCGCTTCGGCAAAGAGATCAGTAGCGACTGACATTTTGTGATCGGCTTTCGGTCGTCGCGCCTTGACGATCCGGGGGCCGAGGGCCATTATCTCGCTTGTTGAGGACGAGGAATAGCTTCGGCTTTTACCCGTTTTAGAAGGCTTCCAGGCGGCAAACCTGGAAGCCTTCTTTCGTTTCAGGCGTCTGCTTCGTTGGGGTTAATGAGACCTGACGCGTCGAGTCGCGTCAATCCCTGCTATGACTCGACCCTTACCGTCCGTCACGCTCCGATCCGAAGTGATCGCTAACCGATTAGCCTCGACAGCATGCATGATACTTCGTCTCTTTGGCCATTCTGATATGGCTTGATGAAGAAGCCGCCGGGAAACCCGGCGGCTTATTTTGCTAGGCTCCCCCCGCCTCTTCCAGGCCCATATCTCCTGCATGGCGATTGGGCAACTGAAGCTTCCATCGCATCATATCCGCCAGGATCGGGAATATATCATTATGCTTCGCACCAAAGCGCATAACACCACTTTGGTATGCGCCGATATCTCTATTTGACGCTGCGGTATCGACTCCACGATTTGGTAGATATTCTGCGAGTCCGGAAACACCAAAATTCTCCCGATCCCTCGCCGACAAATGGTAGAACCTCCACATTGGATTTTCATGACTAAAGTCAATATCCTCCAGATGGCTCAACATATCTTCATATATGTCTCCACCATTTACAGGACGTCGGTTAGAAAAATTCAGATCGAATGTGATTTTTGCTAGCGCCTTTAATACAACTGGCTGAGCTGCTACCGTTTGTAGCTTGGCTCCTGGCTGCCCGAAATACGGCAAAGAGACAATCGCAGTCCAAAGACCTTCAATTACAGCCGATCTTTCGTTAACAACGGCCGGTGTTGCACTACGAACATTTGTTCGATTAAGGAAGGCGATTGCATTGATAGCTGCGAGATCTTTTGTAAGGATTGCTCCACTGTCTTTGTTCCAATCCTTGATTTCTCTATCTGTTGCCGTCACACCAAGTTCATCTTCAATCGTTTCTCGCACAAAACGATTGATCGGATTTCCCTGATCGAACTCCGTAGCTTGCGAAACATTGATCTTTTTACCGAGATTATTCAAATCATGAAACAACTGCCGTTCCTGATCCGTATCTAGACCCAAGTGAAACTCTATTTTCACAGTAGCGAAATTCCGAGCACACTCATAAGCCTCGAGCCACACCGTCATTTCTTCAGGCGACACATCCCCTCTAAGATCAACAATTGATCCTCTTGCAGGATATTTTCCATTCCGAGTAACTTCCTTAAGCCAATCAAGAACCATTTCAGCGCCAAATCGCCGGTGCTGACCATCAACTACCCACCATCGATAGCTTCTAGGCATGAAAACCTTAAAACCAACGGTCTCCCCCCTAGAGGTCGTAGCCCTATCGGCACGAATAGATGGCTTATTCGGATCAATAGAACGTATATTTGCAACAATAGGCTGGAGTGCACAATACGGCTTAGTTCCAAGTTTATTTTGGATGTCAAAGAAACTTTCTGGAACGTCCTTATCCTGAAGGCGCCTTTTGATAATAGCTGCATTAACGAGGCCTTTCAGCATGAATGCTGCAAGGCTTTTTGCGTGAGTGGGATCTAATTTGCGCTGCGCCACCTCGCCACGGTCGGGATCGTTCGCTATTTCCGACCATTCAACGAACTTTGCGAGTGCAACATCTGACGACCACGTTAGGTTACCTAGGTTGTATCCTACCAGGACGTTAATGGGCTCGTCGTCGCTCCCAAGCTCCAGCATGGCGTCGAGCGACGTGATCTCATCAGCGGCATCCTTTGAAACCATTGATTTTGGCA
>NZ_JAGDDZ010000014.1:0-11135 GCF_049132005.1 Aurantimonas sp. NFXS3 | reverse complement strand
CACCGCAGCCGAACCAGACCCCGGACGTTCAGGCGACGACGGCTGCCCCCATCGAAGCAGCCGATGCGGCTGCTCTGGATAAGGTTGTCCGGATCTCGGACTACCTCGATGCCATAGCCAAGGGCAGACCGCTGCCTGCCTTTGACGTGTCGGAGTTTGCGTTCGCGCAAGCGGGGGATGGCCCCTCTCAGGCCGCCTTTGAACGGGCGACGAAGATGGCACCCGCCGATACGACTGGCGCAAATATCGGTTCCAGACCGTTGGGATCGGGCAATCCGACGGGGACAAATTCGTCGCTGCCGACAGCCAATGATAACCAGCCCGTCGTCAGCCTACCGCCCACGAGCGGTCAACCCGACGGACCAGGCCCCGGCGATCACGAAGACCCCGGCGCTCTCGATCCGGACCCGGATCAAACGACACCCGGCGACGAAGATGACGATGACCCGGCGCCGACGAAGACAAACCGTCGTCCGGTTCTCTCCGGCCCGGTCTATCTCGACAACGGGCTGCTCAACCTGTCGGTGATCATCACCATGGGTGAACTGCTTCACGGCGCGAGCGATCCCGACGGCGACACGCTGATCGTGCGTTATCTGGAGGCGGATGGCGGCAGGCTGGAGCGTATCGGTCTTGACCGTTGGCTTTACACGCCTGCAACCGACGAGACCGGAGCGGTGGTCTTCCGTTACCAGGTCAGCGACGGCGACGAAGTCGTCATGCAGACAGCGCATCTGGAAATCCGTCTGCCGGAAACCGAAGCGATCGTCGGCACCAATGGCGACGATATGCTGATCGGCACGCCCTATGCCGACCTGATCGATGGCCGCGGCGGCAACGACATGATCTACGGCCGCGAGAGCGACGATATCCTTTATGGCGGCGACGGCGACGACCGGCTGGTCGGAGGCTCCGGCAACGACATTCTATGGGGCGGCCGCGGCAATGACATTCTGTTCGGTGGCGACGGCGATGACACGCTGTTTGGCGAACAGGGCGACGACCTTCTTTATGGCGATGCCGGCAACGACATCATCTTCGGTGGCGACGGCAACGACGAAGCCCACGGGGGAGACGGCAACGACTACATCGACGGCGGCGTCGGAAACGATCGGCTCTTTGGCGAAGACGGCGTTGACGTCATCCATGGGGGCGACGGCGACGATCATATCGAGGGCGGGGCTGGAGCCGACGTCCTCATCGGTGGTGTGGGCGCCGATATCATTCTCGGCGGTGCCGATGACGACGTCCTTCAAGGCGATGATGGTGGTGACCAGCTCTTCGGCGGCACCGGCGATGACGAGTTGCATGGTGGTGGCGGCAATGACGCGCTCGACGGCGGCGAAGGCGACGACGTCCTCCATGGCGATGACGGCGATGACACAATTCTCGGCGCGAGTGGCAATGACGTGCTGCACGGCGGTGCCGGCGACGACGTGATTGATGGAGGCGACGGCGACGACGTCCTTCATGGCGCCGCAGGCAATGACACGCTCGATGGGGGTGACGGCGACGACGAAGCGCACGGCGGCGCCGGGGTCGACTTGATCGACGGTGGTGAAGGCGACGACGTTCTGCATGGGAACGGCGGCGACGACCAGATCTACGGCGGTATCGGCAATGATGAAGTACACGGCGGCGCGGGGGCCGACGCGATCGACGGTGGCGAGGGCGACGACGTTCTGAATGGAGACGCCGGCAACGATCAGATCTTCGGCGGTATCGGGGATGACGAAGTCTACGGCGGCGCGGGGACCGACGCGATCGACGGTGGCGAGGGTGACGACATTCTGCACGGCGATGACGGCGACGATTACATCATCGGCGCCGCTGGCAACGACATGCTGTTCGATGGTGCCGGCGTTGATACCCTGGAGGGCGGGGAGGGCGATGATTGCATCGCCCTCATGGCAGATGCCGAGACTGACACCGTCTATGGCGGTAGCGGCAACGACACGCTGGATCTGTCCGAGATTGTTTTCGACGCGACGATCGACTTGCCTGATGGATGGGTGACCATCGACGGGACGTCGGAAGCCCGCATTTTCGAGATCGAGAACATCCGCGGCGGTCGCGGAAATGATCGGCTCGTTGCCGACGATGAGGTCAACATCATGGTCGGCGGTGCGGGTAACGACATCTTCGTGTTCCGCTCCCTTGACGCCTTGACCAACGAGGGCGGGCCTCGCGACCATATCCAGGACTTCTCGGTTGGCGACCGTATCGACCTGTCGCGTCTCGGTCGGGACCTCGACGACTTCGCTGCGCAAAAGCTGTTCTTTGCCGGCGCCGCTTCGTCGACGACCGCGGAGATCGGCGCCGTGACCTATCGTCACCAGCTTATCTCCGACGAGACCGGCGACCAGGACATCACCATTGTGGGCGGGAATCTCGACGAAGATTCCGAGATGGAATTCGAGCTCGTCCTGCATGGTCGGCATTTGCTGACCGAACAGGATTTTATTCTGGCTGGCCGCGACGACGGTTGAAGCCGACAGCCGCGATCGCCGACGCAATAATCCTTGGAGGAGCATGAGATGAGTGGCACGCAAAAGGCCCAGGAAAGCGAGGCGACGCAGGCCGGACAGCGCTTCGGCATTCGCTCGCGGATTATCACGTCAGGCCTGCTGGCGACTGCCCTGATCGTGGGATGCGGTGGCTGGGCAGCCCAAGCCAGCCTCTCCGGAGCGATTATTGCCCAAGGCAAGGTGACGGTGAAGAAGCAGGTCAAGCAGATTCAGCATCGCGACGGCGGGATTGTCGGGGCGATCCTCGTGGCGAATGGCGACGTGGTTGAAGCCGGCGAAGTCCTGATCAGGCTCGATGAGACCCAGACCAAAGCAGAGCTCGGCGTGATCTCCTCCCAGTTGTCGGAACTGATCGGCCGGCAAGCACGGTTGCGCGCCGAACGCGACGGAGCTGATGATGTCCTGTTCGACCAGCTCTTCGAAACGGCCGCTGTGACAGCTGCAATCGCAGAGGGCGAGCGCCGGTTGTTCAGTGACAACCGAGCTACCCGCGACGCCCAGCGCGATCAGTTGCAGTCCCAGATTGAGCAGTACGGCGAGCAAGTCCGGGGGCTGGAATCGCAACGGGAATCCAACGCCTTGGAGCGCCAGATGATTGCTGAGGATCTGGCCCGTCTGGCTCCACTGGTAAAGCGGAAGCTGGTCGAGAGTACCCGGACCCGCACTATGGAACGTGATCTTGCAAAGATCGACGGTTTGAAGGGGGAGATCGAAGCGAACATTGCACGGGTCAAAGGGCAAATCAGCGAAGCCCGAATGAAAATCATTGAATTGGATCAACAGACCCGAACTGACGCGCAGCGCGAACTCAGAGACGTCGACGCCCGCGTGGCCGAATTGTCTGAACGGATCGTGGCTGCCCGTGATCGCCTCTCGCGAATGGATTTGCGCGCACCAATTGCTGGGTTCGTCAACGATCTGAAGGTACACACGGTCGATGGCGTCATCTCGCCAGGCGAGACAGTGATGGGGATCGTGCCGGAAGGCGAGGAACTCGTCGTGGAAGCCAGGCTGTCGCCGATCGACATTGACCAAGTTAGCGTGGGCCAAGACGTAAAGCTGCGCTTCTCCGCCTTCAACCAGCGCACTACGCCCGAGATCGACGGCAGAGTTGACATCGTAGGCGCCGCGGCGACACTCGATCCAGCCAGCGGACAGACCTATTACCTTTCCACTATCGCCATTACCGACGAGGATCGGGGCCTCGGCAAGCAGATCCTCGTTCCAGGTATGCCCGTTGAGGTGTTCCTCAAAACCGGCGAGCGCTCGGCACTATCCTATCTGGTCAAGCCATTTAGCGACCAGATGATGCGCTCGTTCCGAGAAGAGTGACTGGGACCGCGGAGTACGATCGGCCCATGCGCTCCACGCTATCTGTAAGATGCGCCGCCGCAGCGATGATCGTTGTACTCGTCTCGATAAGCTTGCTTGCAACCCCGGCTGAGGCCGAGTCGACCCTGTCGACGTTGACTCTGCCCGTCGACTGCAATCTCGGGACAGATTGCTTTGTCCAACAGATGCCGGACGTTGACCCTGGCCCCTTGGCCAAAGATCCGCTCTGCGGAGATGCAACCTATAACGGGCATGACGGATGGGATTTTAGGGTCCGTTCGATGGTGGAGGTAGCCCGCGGGGTACCTGTCATATCCGTTGCAGATGGCCGAGTTCTCAGGGTTCGCGACGGTGTGCTGGATCACATTATGGCGGACGGAGCTGGGGCAGCGCAGTTCCAAGGCACAGAGTGCGGCAACGGCGTGGTTATCGAACATGGAAGCGGTCTCACATCGCAATACTGTCACCTGAGGATGGGCAGTATCATTGTGCGACCAGGCATGTCCGTCACCCGAAGCACGCAGCTTGGGCTCATTGGCTCGTCAGGCCAGGCCCAGTTTCCCCATGTCCATTTTGCGATGCGACGGCACGGCGCTGCGATAGATCCATTGACAGGGCGCTTCCTTCAGCAGGAGCTTGGCTGCGGACCGACCCCATCCGGGCTGTTCGCCGAGCCAGTCAGACAGATAATGGAACGACCTGCTCTCGCCATTCTCGCTACGGGTTTGTCCAGCGTGCCGCCGACACTACCTAGCTTGACTGCAGGCGAGGTGCGGGTGGCGAAGAACGGGGATGAAGCTACGCTCGCTTGGGTTTGGGCTATCAATGTGCGACAGGGGGATCAATTCCGCATCCAGATCGTTCAGCCGGACGGGACGACAATGCTCGATCAGAGCACCGAGCCTCTGCCGAGGCGAATGGCAAACTACCTCGCCTATATCGGTCGCCGCCGGACGATCGTGCCGGGTACCTACCGCATAGTGGTTGATCTTCTTCGGGACGGAGTTCCAGACGTCACGACCCAAATGGCCGTACACGTCAAAAAGTAGGTCGAGTTTTCTGGCTGCTTATGTCGCGTGTTTCGGAAAGGCTGGGCGATTGGTAGCCTCATCGGTCATGATCCTCGCCAAAGCGGCCGGATCCGGGGCTGCCCCAACGTGGAACCGAGACTGTAGGCGCACCAATACAACGATGCGTTTGCTGCAACCCTCATTTTTGGCTCGTGTCGGCATCCGGAATAGCCGCCCCAAGCCAAAGCGAACCGCATCTGACCTTGAAGTGCGATGGCGTTCAGATACAGCAAACCTAGCTAGACCGTTACCTATCTCTAAAATCCACCCGGTTTTGGCCTAGCCCATTAGAAAGCAGGCCGGGGACGTAAAGCCGGCCACGACGCCGATATTGCATTGTAATCCTTATTATCTATTTTGCCAGATTCTCGCAATAAATCCTTTACCCTTCGGAATGCGCATGCGATCATCAATTGCGGCATTTCAGTGTCAAGGAGGTGGGGGGATGGTTCCTACTAAGATTGCATTCATCGATGGGCATCCTATTTTTCGGGACGGATTAATTAAAATTTTTTCTGAGCGCGCTGATTACTCGGTAGTAGGCGCTGGCGCCTGTGCTTCCGATATTATAGATATTGGAAAGTCGGCGGTGCCAGACGTGATCCTTTTGGACACGCAAGTGCCCGGGAGGGTAATCGAGGCAATTGTAAGTTTTCGGAAGATGTCACCGCTTGCGCGTATTCTCGTATTCACCGCATCCGAAAGCGTGGACTGTGCTATTGAAGCATTGGAGGCTGGTGCCGATGGTTACGCGCTAAAAGAGAGCACTTTGGACGAATTGGTAAACGCGATATCATGCGTCATGAGCGGTAATAACTACGTCACCCCCCGATTGGCTACCAAGGTTATCAGAGCACTTCATCATCCCGTTCAGCGAAAGCCGTGCGAGATGCCTGTCTTGAGCATTAGGGAAGAGCAAATCGTAGCCCTATTGATGAAGGGGTGCACCAATAAAAATATTGCAGCTGCGCTGAATATTAGCGAAAAGACAGTAAAACATTATATGACTATAATAATGCAGAAGCTAGAGGTAAGCAATCGACTGGAGGTTGTTGTTGCTGCTCACGGATTTTCTCATCGCGAGGGATTCAATGGGAAGCACTTCAATTAGCGCGCATCGAGTTCGAGTTAGGGCTGTGATAGGCGATGTTTCGCTTTAGATAATAGAAATGACTATGATAGCAAAGAGGCTTTCTCGGAGGGATCTGCCGGAATTAAGTGCGGAGAAGGACCGTCGACCGGTTGATATGTCCTCTTAGTCTTCTTTCCATGCTATTATCGGTAAGGAAGAACGACCCATGCAGCAGTCATCACCGAAGAAATCCACAGAGACGTGATGCGGCCAGGAAGGTTGCGCATCATTGTCTGAGTGTCCTGGACCTGGCCAAGGAATTGGGCAACGTCGCCGAGGCGTGCGGGTAACGTGATCTCGACCGCACCAACTTCTACGAATGGAAACGGCTCTTTCAGACGCAAGGCTTGATGGCCTGACGGATATGCCGCCGATTCACAGAGAGCCATCCGCAGGCGACCCCGCCGTCGACGTTCGAGCGCATCGGGGGCGCTGGCGAGTCGACCGAATGCATACGACAACTTGATCGCCCCTCGGAATTTCGTAGGGTAAAGTCATGGCCCACGACTTAGTTAATGGAGGAAACGATGAAACGCCTCCCCGTTCTGCTCGGGGCGTCTCTGCTTTTATGTGGCGGAGTGCTTTTGGTTCGTGCTCAGGAAAATCCGATGAGCTTCTTCGTTACCAGTCAGGGAACTGGCGATGGCGGTAAGCTGGGAGGATTAGAAGGGGCGGATGCCCACTGCACAACGCTCGCCGAAGCAGCCGGAGCCACCGGCAAGACTTGGGTAGCATATTTGAGCACGAGTGATACCGATGCGCGTGACCGCATTGGCGCCGGACCTTGGGTCAATGCGAAGGGCGAAACAATCGCGGAGAGTGTCGATCAGTTGCATAGCGATCAGAACGCTTTAAACAAGGCGACAGCGCTCAATGAGATCGGCGAATTGGTCAATGGTAGAGGTGACGAGCCAAATCGTCACGATATTCTCACAGGATCCCTGCCGGATGGTACGGCTCACGATGCGACCTGCGAGAACTGGACCTCAGGCGGTGAGGGCAGCGCCATGGTCGGTCACCATGACAGAATGGGACTTAACGACTCGGCCGAAGCAAAATCATGGAACTCTTCGCATCCATCACGGGGTTGCAGCCTAGAAGCGTTGCAGGGTACCGGCGGTGACGGGCTGCTGTATTGCTTCGCGACGGAATAGCTTGGGCGCGCTGCACGGGTTCGCCAACAGTATTAAGATTGCCAGTTCGGTTATTTGAGCGGGCTGCCGTTCGTCTGCTTGGGATAAGCGGGAGAATGCTGCGCGAGGTCGTGCGTGTAACTCTGCAGCGGGCTGTCGAGGCCTTGTCGCTGCTTGACAAAACCCGTAAAAACACTGCTTGCTGTTACCGCGTCCAGCTTCGAATTTGTGAATTCGGCGCAACCATACAATCAAGGTTATTTACTTCCCCGAGATGAGAATTTACCTAACGGGCCGGTTCGCGTATGCATCGGAAGTAATTCCTTACCTGATCATCACTTAGATCTAGCATATATTTTGCTTCGGTCGCAGAGAACCCGGCATCCAATGCATTCCGGAATGCCGTCCATTGCGGATTATGACACACAGCTTGCGCTGCGTCGTGTTCACTTTCCACCGGCCATTGCTGGATGTGGTGCTGTTTCGCTTCCATGTCGAACTCCCGGTTCTGGCTTTGCTCGAGCGAACGCGATACAATTCGGAGGATAAAAAAGGGAAACGCTATCGTATTTAATACGGCGGACAGGGTGTTCAGCGATTGTGGTCACCGCATGTCTGCCGCATCGCAATAGTCACTCTGCCCGTTCGGTCTCCATAATTGGGTCTGCCGCACTCTCGCATTGCCGCGACTGAGCTGTTCCTGAAGGTAGTGCCATTGCATCATTAGAAATGTTCCCGAAGCATTTTTGTCCGGGGCAGGCATGAGGCGGATCAGCATGGGAACGAGGGACGAACTCGTGGAGGCTGTCGCAGTGCGATACCGGGCCGCAAAGCGAACTGAAGAGGGCCGGATACTGACGGAGTTCGCGAAGATTTCCGGGTATCATCGCAAGCATGCGGAACGGCTTCTCCGCCGTGGACACGTCGCGACCCCGGCCTAGACGCCGAATTTATGACGAAGCGGTGTGAGAGGCGCTGATCGTGCTCTGGGAAGCAGAATAAGCCTCTGATCTTGCTGCTGATCCGGGCGATGGAACGACATGGCCATCTTGTGCTGGACAAGAAGGTGCGCGTTCGGCTGCTGGCGATTAGTGCGGCCACGATCGACCGGGCGCTGGCGCCAGTGCGGGCGGGCGCTTCGGGCGGTCGGCGTTGGCGCAATGCCCATTCCTCGGCTGTGCGGCGCAGCGTGCCGATCTGCACTCACGCGGATTGTAACGATCCCGTGCCCGGATACATGGACGCGGATTTTGTGACGCACAGCGTCCCGTCGGCGAGCGGCAGCTTCGTGCAGACGTTGACCCTCACCGATGTGGCGACCGGTTGGACGGAATGTGCGCCCCTGCTGTTTCGCGAGCGGCGCCTGCTGAGCCAAGTGATGACTGCCCTGCGCTCGGTGCTGCCGTTTCCCTTGCTTGGCTTCGATACGGACAATGACAGCGTCTTCATGAACGAGACAATCAAGGCTGGTGTGAGAGGCAGCGCAGGTCGACTTCCCCCGCTCGCAGCCCTATCGCAAGAATGATCAGGCCCATGTTGAACAAAAGAACGGGGCGGTAGTGCGCCGGATGGTGGGTTACCGCAGATACACCGGCATCGCCCCAGCCACCGAACTGGCGCGGCTCTATCGCAGCATGCGGCTCTACGTGAACTTCTTCCAGCCCTCGTTCAAGCTGATGGAGAGGACCCGCGACGGGGCCCGTGTGACGAAGCGATATCACCCGCCTCTGACGCCGTTCCAGCGCGTACAGGCTCATCCCACCGTCACGCCGGCCTTATAGGACGCGCTTGCGGCGCAGTTTGTGCAGCTCGACCCGGTCATCCTGCTCCACGAGATCCGCCAGGCACGGGCACAGGCGCGGCTGACGGCGGTGGCCGATGTGACGCCATTCGCCGATGGCGATGGCGCCAAGGAGGACGTCGAAGCTTTCCTGAGCGGTCTGCGCCATGCCTGGATGGAGGGTGAGATCAGGCCCACGTTGCGGAAAAAACTGTCCGTACCCCGCGGGCGCCGCCGCCCCGATCCGCTGGCCAAGGTCACCGAAGATCTCAAAGAGTGGTTCCACAAAGACCCGTCACAGACTGGGCGCGAGCTCCTAGGGAGGCTTCAGACCACTCATCCGAATGCTTATCCAGACAGGTTGATCCGCACGGTGCAGCGCCGAGTGGAAATTTTGAGAGGAGACATGGCCAGATTATTGGTGTTCGGCGCCAAGGCGGATGCGCACCCGCCGATGCCCCCTGACGCGCTGCGCGATATGAAGGCTTCGCGCGACAGGGGGCATCGGGAAACAACCGAACCTGACATCCACGGGGCGAAAACCTCCAGAAACAAATGGCTGAGGCAACGGCTTGATCCCTCAGGAATATCCTTGGATGCAGCAATACGTGTTCTCACCCTGATTGTCGCGCCGCACGCGTCCCCACCGCGCGTCGCCGGGGCCGGCGCTTGTGCACCGTCAGCCCTTCCTGCCGGTAGAGCCGATAGATGCGGTTGATCCCCGAATACTCACCCTCCCGCGCAGCACGGCGAACAGACGTTGATAGCCGAAACGCCGGCGCTCATTGGCAAGGTCACGTAGCCGACCACGCAGTTCGGTCTCCAGCGGACGGCACGACTGGTAGCGGATCATCTTGCGATCGGCACCGACGAAGCAACAGGCTCCACGCTTTGAAAGCCCCATCACGGACTGCAAATGCGCAACGGCTTAGCGCTTGGCGGCGGCCCCTACAATTTTTTACAGAAGCTCGCGGAGTGCCGAGGCATCCAGCATCTGGTCTGCGATTAGCTTCTTCAGCTTCGCGTTCTCATCTTCAAAGCCCTTCAGGCGCTTGGCGTCGGACACGTCCATTCCGCCATACTTCGCCTTCCAGTTATACAGCGTCGCCTCGCTGACCCCGTGCCGGCAGGCCAGATCGCCAGCCCTCGCGCCCGCCTCCTGCTCCCAGAGCACGTGATGATCCGTTCTTCCGTAAACCGCCTCCGCCTCATCTGCCCGTCCTTCCATCGAGGCCGGACTCTATCTCGAAGTGGAAGGAAAAACTCAGTGGCAGGTCACGGACTAAAGTGGGATTGGTTTCCGCCTTTGGTCGGACCAAATTTGGCGACCAAGGTAAGGGAAAGTAACCGGACTTTCTTCCCTGATAATTCTGTTGGATATGCGTTCATCATCAGCACTCGGGTCACGCCGAGATACGCTATCTCCCGCGGTCCCCCAAGAAACCGGCAATTGGCAGAGCCTTTTAATAAGCCGGACTGAATGAATTCGGGTTCTTTATTTGTGACCCGCATCAAGGGAGTCAGGGTGATGGCCGTCAAACTGAATGAGCATGATCTGCGCTTCGTTCTTGACCAGATCAAAATTGCGGAAGCGCATTCGGCTGGCGCCGATCTCATTGACCTTATTCCCGACCCGCATGTGCCTTGGGGGCTGCGTACCGTCAGCGGACGTTACAACAACCTTACGGAAGGCCGTGAGGAGTGGGGCGCTGCCGACACGGTGATGCCCCGCTATCTTGACGGCAGCTTCATCAACGACGATCCCACTGAAGGTTCGTTCGCTGGAGTTGAAAACACCGACTACGAAGTCGTGGGTCAGCCCGGCGGCACCAATGGTGGTCACACCGGCAACGTGGTGGACTCCGATCCGCGCCTGATCTCCAATCTAATTGCGGATATGAGCTTTAACAATCCGGCGGTAATCATTGCCGCACTTTATATTGCCGAGTCGGAGGATGTACTTGCCGATCTTTCAGAAGTCCAGGCCGGTTATGCCGATTTGCAGCTCGTTCTCGGCGACCCGGCCTCTACCTCCGAAGCAAGAGGCGCAGCCCAGATTATTTTCGACACCCTCATCGAGGGTAAGGGGATCGAAGTCCAGAACGGATCGATCTTCCTGCCGAACGTTGCACCGGACGAAGGCATTTCCGCGCCATTCAA
>NZ_JAGDDZ010000013.1:0-21621 GCF_049132005.1 Aurantimonas sp. NFXS3 | reverse complement strand
AGCGCAGGTGATCGCGGTTATGCTCCGCACGAGTGGTCGGGGTCCACATGGCTCTTCCAGATCAGGCTTCAGACACCTTCTGGAATCATCGCCATCCCGGCCATTCAACCCTTTCCGGACGGGCTCTAAGTGGCGACCCTCGAGCCGTCACAACGCGATGGGCATCCACGGCCGGTGCGGTCTTCAGCGGACGGCTTACGTAAATGCCGCAAAACGATAGCGGCTCGTCCACATTTCAATCGCTGGGCGGGGCATCCATGAGCATGCGGGGGTTCGAGCGGTTCGCATACCAATCCTCGCGCCCCAAAAATGACCCGGGAGATGCTCCGCCCTTTCGCGGATCATACGAACAGGGCCGCCTGATGCGCATATGCTGGAACGCGCTGACGTCCTTGTTCAACTCGAGGTGGAAACGTCAGCTTCCGGACTGACCGCCTCATGTCTGCTGCCAGCGCAGGGCAACTCGCCTCTTCGACTTCGTAATGTCCGCTAACAGGGAGCAGCGAGCGCGGCCTAAATGACCGAGATGGGCGCCTAGCAGACATGAAGTGCTCGGCGGTATATCGGTAACACGGGCGAAGCTAGCATTACTGCCGATGCACGAGATTGCAGTAGGAGGTCGAATCTCAGGGCCGAAGCACGAGAGGACCATCGGCTAATTCGCTGGACGCGCCATCGTGATCATCAGAGAAGGCTTCATTTAATTTGTGCGCCCTCTCGTAGCCCGCCCGTAGAAGCGTTGCCCGGTTGAGCCTCTCTTCAAGCACTTGCCGCACCCGCAGGACCTCGGCGGGATCAGGTGTGGGCAGCATGAACCCTGGCAGCCTGCTTCTTCCCTTCGGTGGGCGCGCATAATGCTTTGCCGCGGTGAAATCAGTGCCGTGCCCCAACAATGCGCCGACCTCTGAGGGCGTCAGAAACGTTTTCGCAGCAGCCGCGAAGGTGTGCCGGGTAGAGTAGAATGTCGGTCTACGCTGGCGACGCGGCCAAAGCTCCTGGCAGACCTCATGGAGTGTGTCTCTGAGCTGAGCGTAATAGGTCTGCCAAACTGCGCGGGCTCGGTCCTTTTCGCGAAGGAGACAGGTGCTCAGGTGTCCCTGCCAATCTCGAATTGCCTGCACCTCCTCGGTACAGTCGCTCCAAGTCAAGGTTCGGGTCGGCCCGTGCGACCGGCCGTTCGTGCTTTTGCCGTTCTGCACCTTCAGCTTCCATCCCTCCTCGGTATCTTGGATCAGCCTCGTGTTGATCCACTCGGAAGGCCGGAGGCCGGTGACGAGACCTGCAGTGAGCAACAGAAGGACCGCCTCAGCATGTCGGCGCTTCGAGACTGAGAGGGCTGCGGTCAGCTTCTCCCAATCCAGACCGCTGATGCGCTTCTGCTTAAGGGCGGAAGTTCGGGGCCGGACCTTCGGCTGCAGGAACATCGGATTTCGGAGGGGTGAGCTAAGGATGGCGATAGCTCGCTGCACCTCCGCATGGACGGTCGCATTCACGCTGTCGCCCTTAAGTATCAGGCCAAAGACCCAGATCGATGCTGCACGATACTGGCGAAAGCTCGAAGGGCTCATCCCACTACGACGGTCTGTGAGCCAAGTGGCGTACCCCGGCAGGGATGGATGCTCTGTCGTTTCGAGCTGGTAATTAGCCAGGAGCCGGGCAGCGCACTTTTCGTATCGTTCGGTGGTCTCCGCAGTTCGCGAAGTCGCTTCGGTGAGAAACGATGTGGAATCAGTCAGTTGCATAGCGGTCGCCATCACAGCGCGACCTCCAACGTCCAGTGCCCACTTTCATCCTGTCGGGTGCACCATTCTTTCATGACATCGCGAGAATGCCCGAATGTCCGCTTTTGCGGATGATGGCGTTTGCGCATGCCCGATCTGGCATGCCTGTTCCCGCGTGCAGTTCTTCAGGACACCGCTAGATACCAGCACGACGTTCGAGGCTCCCCCTTCGAATGCCATGACGCGATGAACAACGCGTTCTGCCGCATGCTGGGCTCCGCTTGCGGCCGGGCGGCGAATCCGAGCTTCCGTTCATACCGTTCGACGCCGCGCGAGCATCAGGAACGCAACGGCTCCGTGCCACTGCATTCCCACAGCGGCGGCGCTGGCCCTTCGAGTGGCACCGCTCCCGACCCCCGCAATGCCCTCGTTCGCTCCGCCGGCGCGATTTACCGCTCCGATTGTCAACAATTACTTTGACAATTTGCCATGGGCGTTTATGCAAGGGGTGACCAAACGGGAGATGACCATGGTAAGACCGTCGACGATCCGGACCGTCGAGGCGCGGACGATCCGGGTTCCGCTGGATTCTCCGACCTCCTTCTCGACCCGGCAGGTGCATCACCGCGACTACGCGGTCACCCGCGTCACCACCGACGACGGCGTGCGTGGCATCGGCTTCTGCTATGGCGGCAGCGATGCCGGCAGTCTGGTCACCCAGGGCGTGCGTGAGCTTTTCGCGCCGCTCCTGATCGGCGAGGATGCGACGCGCGTCGAAGGCCTGTGGGGCAAGATGTATGCGTCGGGCCTGCTGCAGGGCCGCGCCGGTTCACTGATGCGCTCGCTGTCGATCCTCGACATCGCGCTGTGGGACCGCAACGCCCGCGCCGTCGCCATGCCGCTGCACCGCTATCTCGGCGGCTATCACGACGTGAGCGTGCCGGCCTATGCGTCGGGCGGCTATTATCTCGACGGCAAGTCGCCCGAGGCGCTGGGCGAGGAACTCGCCGGCTATGTCGCGTTGGGTTTTCAGGCAGTGAAGATGAAGGTCGGCCGGCTCGACCCCGCCGGCGAGGAGGCCCGCATCCGGGCTGCCCGCGAGGCGATCGGCCCCGACGTTCTCCTGATGCTCGACGCCAACAATGCCTGGAGCGACCTGCCGACCTGCCTGCGCTTCATGGATCGCTACGAGCCCTATGATCCCTACTGGATCGAGGAGCCGTTCTCGCCGGACGACATCGCCAACCATGCGCGCCTCGCCCAGAACACCCGTGTCCCGGTCGCCACCGGCGAGATCGAGGCCGGCCGCTGGCGGTTCAAGGAACTGCTCGACCAGGATGCCGCGGCGATCCTGCAGACCGACGCGGCCGTGTGCGGCGGCATCAGCGAATATCGCCGCATCGGCGCGACCGCGGCGAGCTACGGCGTCAAACTGTGCCCGCACTGGTTCCACGATCTGCACGTCCATCTCGTCGGCTCGGCCGCCAACGGCCAGTTCGTCGAATATTTCCCGGACGACCAGGTGCTGAATTTCCGCCGGCTGATCGATCGCCAGCTCGAGACGAAGGGCGGACGGCTCATCCTGCCGACCGAGCCGGGCCTCGGCTTCGACTTCGACGACAAGGCGCTCGACGCCTTCGCCCTCGACGACTGGGCGTAGGCACCGTTTTCGCGAGGGGGCGACGACGGGGCGACCGCGGCGCCGACGCCGCATCTTGAGGGGGATTAGACCATGCCGGCCGATGCGATGAGGGGCGTTCTGTCGCCCGTGGTGACACCGTTCGACGCGGAGCTGCGCCCGGACAGGGCGGCCTGGCTCGCCCATTGCCGCTGGCTCCTGTCGCAGGAATGCGGCCTGGCGATCTTCGGCACCAACAGCGAGGCCAACTCGCTGGCCGTCGCCGAGCGCCGGTCGCTACTGGAGGCTGCCTTCGAGGCCGGTCTCGATCCGGCCCGCATGATGCCCGGCACGGCGTCCTCGGCATTTCCCGAGACGGTGGAGCTGACCCGGGCGGCCGTCGACGGCGGGGTCGCCGGCGTCCTAATGCTGCCGCCCTTCTACTACAAGAACGTCTCCGACGACGGCCTCTTCGCCTATTACAGCGAGGTGATCCAGCGCGTCGGCGATGCCCGGCTGCGGGTCTATCTCTACCATATCCCGCCGGTCGCCCAGGTCCCGATCTCGCTGCCGCTGATCGAGCGGTTGCTGAAGGCCTATCCGGGCACGGTCGCAGGCATCAAGGACTCCTCCGGCGACTGGGAGAACACCCGGGCAATGATCGCGGGCTTCGACGATTTCGCCGTCTTCGCTGGCTCGGAGGCCTTCCTGCTGGACACGATGCGAGCCGGCGGCGCCGGCTGCATCAGCGCCACGGCCAACATCAATCCGGCCGCCATTCACGACGTCTACGCCAATCGGCAGGCCGCCGATGCGGACCAGCGCCAGGCAGCGATCACCGATTTCCGCAAGGCCGTCGCCGCCTTCCCGATGATCCCGGCGCTGAAGGCGACGATTGGCCTGGCCACCGGCGAGCGCGGCTGGGAGCGGGTGCGCCCGCCGCTGACCCCGCTCGCCGACGCCGATCTGGCGTCGCTGTCGCGGATGCTGGACGGCCGCGGCTTTGCCATGCCGGGCCGCGGGGACGACGCCTGATGAGTGGCGTCGCCATCGTCGGCGCCGGCACGATGGGCCGGGCGATCGCCGCGGGCTTTGCCCGCTCGGGGAAGCGGACCCTCCTCGTCTCCCGCGATCCGGCCGGTGCCGATCCCGCCCCGGCGGGCGTTGACCTCGTCGGCGCCCTGCCCGACGAACCGCCGGCCATGGTCGTGGAGGCGATCCCGGAGGATCTGGCGCTGAAGACCGCCTTCTTCCGCTCGGTCGAGGCGCGTTACGGGCCGGATTCGGCCCCGCTGATGGCCTCCAACACCTCCGGCCTGCCGCTGCAGGACATCGCCGACCGGCTGGCCAGGCCCGATCTTTTCCTTGGCATCCACTGGTTCCACCCCGCCGACGAACTGCCGATGGTGGAAAGCGTGCGCGTCGCCCAGACGGCGCCGGCGACGGTCGACACCGCGCTCGCACTACTGCGCGCGGCCGGCTGGGACAGCATCGTCGTGCCGCGGCCCGTCCCCGGCGCGGTCGTCAACCGCCTGCAGCATGCGATCCTGCATGAGGCCTATCACCTGATGGCCGAGGGGCTGGCAAGCGTCGAGGACATCGACCGGGCGGCGCGCTGGCTGCTGGGGCCCCGCATGTGCATCGCCGGGCTTCTCAAACAGAAGGATCTCGCCGGCCTCACCGGCCATATCCTGGCCCAGCGCAGCATCGTGCCGGACCTCTGCCACGATGCCGAACCCAATGAAGCGATCCAGGCAATGCTGGAGCGCGGCGAGACCGGTGCGCTGGCCGGCCGCGGCTTCTACGACTGGGACGGGCGCGACGCCAAGGCGGAGATCGCCGCGGCGGCCGCGCGGCTGCGCCGCCTGATCGCCCATCTGGACGAGCCGGCGTAAAACGCCGCGCTCAGGTGAAGCGGGTGCGGAACATCTCAATGTAATGGTTCTTCGCCGGTGCGAGATGCGCCCGGCACAGCGCGATCAGTTCGGCGCGGTTCTGCGAACGGATCGCCGCGATCATCTCCCGATGCGCATTGGCGGCCCAGAGCAGATAGCCCCTATCGTTGACGAAGATCGAGCGATAGGCATGCGACTTCTGGGCGAAGCTGTTGATCGCCTCGATCAGCGCCGCATTGCCGCAATGGGCAAACAGCGCCTGATGGAATTCGATGTTGGAGCGGAACACGCCGCGCCGGTCTTCCGCCTCGATCGCCGCCGAGTGCCGGTCCTGGATCGCCTCGAGCTCGGCAATTGCCTCATCGGACATCGGCAGTTCGATCAGCGATGCCGCATGGGATTCCAGCAGCTCGCGCACCGCATTGATGTCCTCGACCTCGGCCTCGCTGTAGAGCCGCACGACCGCGCCGCGATTGCGGACCCGGTTGACCAGCCCGAGCCGCTCCAGCTCGATCAGTGCCTGGCGCACCACGTGGCGCTTGGCCTGGAACCGGCTGGAGATGTCTTCCTCGATCAGCCGTTCGCGGGGATGCAGGCGACCGAAGACGATGTCTTCCTCCAGCTGCCCGGCGATCTCCAGCGACGCCTCCTCGCCGCTCTGTCGGCCCGTGGCCGTCGCATAGGTTTCGTCAGCATCGCCGGGTGCGGCCGTTCTGGACATGGATTGGCAACTCCTGCGATCGAACGGCCCCGCATAGCGGCGCCGGAAGGTTTGCTCAACTGACGATGGTGTCAGTCGCGGCTCCCCGCGACGTCCCCCTCCACCGAGGAAACGGTCCTGGCCGCCGCCGGCTTGCGGAACAGCCGGGCCAGCGAGCCGAAGAAGGGTGTTGCCTGCAGGATCGACAGGAAGGCCACGGCCAGCAGGGTCGCCGAAATCGGGTTCTGCAGGAAGATCATCCAGTCGTTGCGCCCGATCAGCATCGATTGCTGCAGCGTCGTGTCGAGGATCGGCCCGAGGATCAGCCCGATCACCAGCGGCGGCGTCGGGATGCGGAACTGGTCGAAGACGAAGCCGACCATGCCGAAGGCGATCATCAGCCCGACGTCGAACACCGAATTGTTGATGGCGAAGGAGCCGATCACCGACAGGACGACGATGATCGGGCCGACGACGCGGTTGGGGATCCGGGTCACGGTGATGCAGGCGCGGGTGAACAGGAGGCCGACGACGAACAGCGCGATATTGGCGAACATCACCGCCCAGAGCAGCGTGTAGGTGACGTCGCCATGCTCGGTCATCAGCGATGGTCCGGGCAGGATGCCGTGCACCATCAGGCCACCCAGCAGCACCGCCGTCGAGGACGAGCCGGGAATGCCCAGCGAGATGGTCGGGATCAGCGCGCCGCCGACGACGGCGTTGTTCGCCGCTTCCGGCGCCACGATGCCGGCCGGATAGCCGGTGCCGAACTCCGCCTTGTGCCGCGAAAAGCGCTTGGCCTCGTTATAGGCGAACCAGGATGCGGTATCGCCGCCCGTGCCGGGGATGAGGCCGACGAAGACGCCGATGAAGCCGGAGCGCACGCTGTTGGGCAGGAGCTTGAGGAACTCCGCGCCGGTCGGCAGCATCCGGTCCCGCACGCTGGAGACGCGCTCGTCCTGGTTGGAATTGCCCTGCACGATCAGCCGGATCGCCTGGGGAATGGAGAACAGGCCGATCAGCGCGACGGTGAAATTGACGCCGCCGAACAGGTCCAGCACCCCGAAGGTGAAACGCGGGGTGCCGGTCGTCGGGTCCATGCCGACAGTGGCGATCAGAAGCCCGATCGCGCCGGACATCAGGCCGAGGATCGCCGATCCCTGCGACAGCGAGCCGATGATGGTGATGCCGAGGACGGCGACCGCGAAGATCTCCACCGGGCCGAAATTCAGCACCACCCGGCCGAGCAGCGGCGCGACGGTGAGGAGCACGATCGAGGAGATGACGCCGCCGATCAGCGACGCCGTCAGCGACAGGCCGAGCGCCTTGCCGGCAAGCCCCTTCTGCGCCATCGGATAGCCGTCGAGGACGGTGGCCGCCGCCGCTGGCGTGCCCGGCGTGCGCAAGAGGATCGCCGCGACGGAGCCGCCATACATCGCCGCCAGATACAGCGAGGCGAGCATGGCCAGCCCGGTTTCGGGCCGCATCGAATAGGTCAGCGGCAACAAGAGCGCGATGGCCATCGTCGCAGAGAGGCCGGGCATCGCGCCGACGAACATGCCGATGAGCGCGCCGGCGAAGATCGCCAGGAGATTGATCGGGTCGACCACATTGGCCAGGCCGATCCAGAGGAAGGATTCAGGCATGACGGGTCTCCTCAGACGGCCGGGTAGAGGGGGATCGACAGGTTCAGGAAGTAGACGAAGACGGCCCAGATGAACCCGGTCACCACGAGCGTGGTCAGGACGGTCGCGGTCCATCCGATCGGCCGCAGCACGGCCAGCGGGATCAGGAGGAACAGCGGCGTCGCGACGAGATAGCCGACATGATTGATGCTCCAGGCATAGAGCACGATCAGGCCTGCGAAGCCGGTCCCGACGGCGATGTCGCGCCATGCGAAGGGCGGGACGAGCACCAGCGTGCCGGCGACTTTCTCCCGGCGCCATGCCAGAAGCGTCTGTGCGATCGCCGCGAGCGCCAGGATCAGGACGATCCAGCCCAGAAGGTTCGGCAGGCGGGCAGCTGTTCGGGGATAGGCAGCGGCCTCGCTCCAGAAGAAGAAGACGAGCGCGATGGCCGCGAGCGCAACCAGGATTCGACCCATGACATGGTCTCCGGACGGAGTCTGTGGCGGGGGCGGCGGGTCGCCGCCCCCAAGGGTGCTACTTGGCCTGGACTTCGTCCTTGATGTCGGCCCAGATCTCCCGGTACTCGCCTTCCTGCTTCTTCAGGAACGCGGTGTAGTCGTCACCGCCGATGAAATCGATGTTCATCGCCGATGCCTTGGCCTTCTCGAGGAATTCCGGGTTCTCGGTCACCCGGCGCAGCGCCTCCACGAACTGCGTGCGGGCCTCTTCCGGGAAACCGCCGGGGCCGCTGTAGCCGCGCGACGAACCGGCGACGAGATCGTAGCCGAGCTCCCTGGCGGTCGGCACGTCCGGCAGCTCCGGCAGGCGCTCTTCGGTGAACACGGCGAGGGCGCGCAGATTGCCCTCCTTCACCTGCGGATAGGCGACGCCGACATTGGTGAAGCTGGCGTCGATCTTACCGCCCATCGCGGCGGTCCAGGACGGGCCGTCACCCTGGAACGGCACCTTCTGGAGCTGTACGCCCGCCGCCTTTTCGAACATCAGCGAAGTGAAGAAGTCGTCGCCGCCGACGCCGGAATTGCCGACGGTCACGGTGCTCGGATTGTCCTTCGCCGCCTTGACGAAATCCTCGAAGGTCTGGAACGGGCTGTCCTTGGCGACGACCGCGATGCCCGGATCGGTGACGACATTGGCCAGCGGGGTGATCTCGTCGACGGTGTAGGTGATCGACGGATTCATGATGTAGTTCGTCGTCAGCATCGGGGTGTTGGTGATGCTGACCGTGGCGCCGTCGGGCTTGGTCTGCTTGGCGAGCTGCGTCCACGCGATCGCGCCGGTCGCACCGGGAATGTACTGGTTGACGAAATTGACGCCGAGCTCTTCGGCGAGGAACGGCTGGACGAGCTGCGCCAGGGCGTCGGAACCGCCGCCGGCCTTGAAGCCCTGCATGACGTTGATCTCGTCGGATGCGGAGTATTTGGCGTCCTGTGCAAAGGCGGGCGCGACGATGGCGGTGGTAACGGCGAGAGCCGCGACAATGGTCATTCTCATGGGTGGATCCTCCCTTTTGGATTGACGCACTCCTCCAAGCGCGTCGATGGACCTTATCGACACCTGTGCAGGTGTCAAACATATTGTTGACAATCTTGGCAATCGTCTGTCAGGTCAACCCAGAGCAGCAGGCGTAAAAGGGTAAGGAGCGTATCGCATGTCGGAAGAGAACGGACGGGGGCTGAAGAAGGGACTGACGAGCTACGGCGATGCCGGTTTCTCGCTGTTCCTGCGCAAGGCCTTCATCAAGGGCATGGGCTATTCCGACGATGCGCTCGATCGGCCGATCGTCGGCATCGTCGATACGGCCAGCGGCTACAACGCCTGCCATGCCAACGTCCCGGACCTGATCGAGGCGGTGAAGCGCGGCGTCATGCTGGCCGGAGCCCTGCCGGTCCCCTTCCCCACCATCTCGATTCATGAATCCTTCTCCCATCCGACCTCGATGTATCTGCGCAATCTGATGGCGATGGATACCGAGGAGATGATCCGCGCCCAGCCGATGGATGCGGTCGTCCTGATCGGTGGCTGCGACAAGACCGTGCCGGCCCAGCTGATGGGCGCGGCGAGCGCGAAGGTCCCCGCGATCCAGCTCGTCACCGGGCCGATGCTGACCGGCAGCCATCGCGGCGAGAAGGTCGGCGCCTGCACCGATTGCCGCCGCTTCTGGGCGCGCCATCGCGCTGGCGAGGTTGATGCCGAGGAGATCTCCGACGTCAATTCGCAGCTCGTGCCGGGCGCCGGCACCTGCGGCGTGATGGGCACCGCCTCGACCATGGCCCTCGTCGTCGAGGCGCTCGGCATGATGGCGCCGGGCGGCGCGACCCCGCCGGCGGTCTCCGCCGACCGTCGCCGCATCGCCGAGACCACCGGCGCGCTGGCCGTGCAGATGGCCGCCAGCAACCTGACGCCCGACAAGATCATGACCACCAAGGCGTTCGAGAACGCCCTGACGGTGCTGCTCGCCACCGGCGGCTCGACCAATGGCATCGTGCATCTGGCCGCCATGGCCGGCCGCCTCGGCCTGACCCTCGATCTCGACGCCTTCGACCGGATCGGCCGCAAGGTGCCGGTGCTGGTCGACCTGAAACCGTCCGGCCAGCATTACATGCAGGACCTGCACGCGGCCGGCGGCCTGACCACCATCCTGCGCGAGCTGAAGGACCTTCTGCATCTCGACTGCCTGACGGTCACCGGGCGCACGCTCGGCGAGGAGATCGACGCCGCGCCCGCCGGCTGGCAGCAGGCAATCGTCGCTCCGGTCTCCGCACCGCTCTATCCGGAAGGCGGCATGGCCGTGGTCCGCGGCAATCTGGCCCCCGGCGGCGCCATCGTGAAGCAGTCGGCCGCGACCCCGGCGCTGATGAGCCACACCGGCCGGGCCGTGGTGTTCTCCTCCATCGCCGACATGGCCGAGCGGGTCGATGATCCCGATCTCGACGTGACCGCCGAGGACATTCTCGTCCTGCAGAATGCCGGACCGAAGGGCGCGCCCGGCATGCCGGAAGCCGGCTACATGCCGATCCCGCGCAAGCTCGCCGCCGCCGGCGTCAAGGACATGGTCCGCATTTCCGACGCCCGCATGAGCGGCACGGCGTCCGGCACCATCGTCCTGCACGTGACGCCGGAAAGCGCCGAGGGCGGCCCGCTGGGCCTGGTGCGCACCGGCGACCGGATCACGCTCGACGTGCCGAACCGCGCGATCTCGCTGGACGTCAGCGAGGCCGAACTGGCCGAACGCCGCAAGAGCTTCGTCGCCCCGGTCCATACCGGTTCCGATCGCGGCTACAAGCGGCTGTTCCTGGAAACGGTGACCCAGGCCGACAAGGGCTGCGACTTCGACTTCCTCGTTCCGCCCGCCAGTGGCAGCGTGCCGGAAACCCGGGGATGAGCCAGCGCTACGATTATCGCGCGCTGATCGGCTACGCGCAGGACGCGCTTGCCGCCAGCGGCCTCGACGCCGGTCACGCCGAGATCGTCGCGGAGACGCTTGTCGAAGGCGATCTCCTCGGCCATTCCACCCACGGCCTGGCCCTCCTGCCGCGCTATCTCAGGGAGCTCGCGGCCGGGCACATGACCAAGGCAGGCGAGCCCTCGGTCGTTCGCGACCATGGTGCCTCGGCGGCCTGGGACGGCAAGTATCTGCCGGGCCCGGTGCTGGTGCGCCGAGCGCTCGCTCAATGCACGCAGCGGGCTCGCGACACCGGCGTCGCCACCGTGGCGATCGGCCAGAGCCACCACGTCGCCTGCCTTGCCGCCTATCTGAAGGCGGTGACTGACGAAGGGATGGCGGCGATCATCGCCTCGTCCTCGCCGGCCACCGCCTCGGTGGCGCCCTTCGGCGCCGTGGAGGGCATCTATTCGCCCAATCCGATTGCGGCGGGCTGGCCGACGGGCGGCGATCCTGTTCTCGTCGACATCTCCGCCTCGATCACCACCAACAGCCTCGTTGGCGAACGCGTCGAAGAAGGACGCCGCCTGCCCGGCGCCTGGATGATCGGTCCCGACGGCACGGCCAGCGACGATCCGGCCCTCCTGACAGCCGAGCCCGCCGGCGCGCTGCTGCCGCTGGGCGGCACCGAATACGGCCACAAGGGCTTCGCCCTCGGCCTGATCGTCGAGATGCTGACGGCGGGTCTGGCCGGCCATGGCCGCGCCGACGCCCCCGACCAATGGGGCGCCTCGGTCTTCGTGATGGTCGTCGATCCGGAGCACCATGGCGGCCGTGCCGCCTTCGAGCGGCAGACCGGCTTCATGGCCGGGGCCGCACGGGGCGCGAAGGTGCCTGACGGTGCCAGCGCGGTGCGCCTGCCGGGCGAACGGGCGCTGCGTCTTCGCCGCCAGCAGATGGCGGAGGGGGTCGCCCTGTCGGATGAGCTTCTCGCGCGGTTGCGCAAGGCACTGCCGGACCGCCCGCTGGACGCCAGCCGGTAGGGCTGACCGAGACGAGACATCGGACCATCAGGGAGAACACGATGACGGATCAGACCGGCGGCCGGGTGGCTGCGGGCACCCCCACCGGCGTCGCCGAGGCGCGGCGCGAGGAACGGCTTCCGCGCAGACTTCGCAACATCTTCAATATCGGCGAGTTCGAGCCGGCGGCCCGCAAGCGGCTGCCGCGCGGCGTCTTCTCCTACATCTCCGGCTCGGTCGAGACCGGCGCCGCCTTTAAGGCGAACCGCAGCGACTTCGAGGACATCCGCCTCGTCCCGCGCATCCTCGCCGGCCTTGCGGTCCGCGACCAGAGCCGCACCCTGTTCGGCAAGACCTGGAAACACCCCTTCGGCATCTCGCCCATGGGGCTCAGCGCCCTCACCGCCTATGACGGCGACATCGTCCTCACCCGCAGCGCCCATGAATGCGGCATTCCGGCGGTCCTCAGCGCCACCTCGCTGATCAGCCTCGAGCGGGTCGCAAAGGAAGGCCATGCGCGCTGGTTCCAGGCCTATCTGCCCGGCGACGACGCGCGGGTCACCGGCATGGTCGACCGCCTCACCGCCGCCAATTACGACACGCTGGTCATCACGGCGGATGTGCCCGTGGCCGGCAACCGCGAGGATTCCAGGCGCGACCGCTTCGGCGCGCCGATGAAGCCCAGCCTCGATCTCGCCCTGCAGGGTGTGGTGCGGCCGGGCTGGGTGATGGGTACCATGGCCCGCACCCTGATGAACCACGGCATGCCGCATTTCGAGAATGCCGATGTCGAGCGCGGCCCGGCGATCATCTCCAAGAACGTCGTGCGCTCCTTCGGCGGGCGCGGCACCTTCTCCTGGCGCCACGCGGCGATCGCGCGCGAGCGCTGGAAGGGCAAACTCGTCATCAAGGGAGTGTTGTCGCCGCAGGATGCGCGCCGGGCCCGCGAACTGGGAGCGGACGGCATCATCGTCTCCAACCATGGTGGCCGGCAGCTCGATTATGCGGTGTCGGGAATTGCGGCGCTGCCGGCGGTGAAGGCCGCGGCCGGCGACATGGCCGTCATGCTCGACGGCGGCGTGCGGCGCGGCTCCGACGTCCTGAAAGCGATCGCGCTGGGCGCGGACTTCGTCTTTGTCGGGCGGCCGTTCCTGTTCGCAGCCGCCGTGGCGGGCGACGCCGGCGTCAGGCACGCCGTCTCGCTGCTCGCGGCCGAGATCGACCGCGACATGGCGATGATCGGGGCGCCATCGCTGGATGCGATCACCCCGGACATCCTCGCCGAAAATGCACTGGCGCGCCCTTGAGGCCGCGCCAGGCGCTTCGTTCTCAGTCCATCAGATGCGGATAGCGGTTGCGGAACTCGGCCCGCATCCGGCGTGCTTCGCGCAGGCTGCCGGTGGCGCCGCGCAGATAGTCGATCATGCGGGAGTAGCTCTTGGGAGCGCGTGCGTCGATCGTCATGTCTCTTCCTCGCCGAGCGAATTGCTGTGCCATTGAATTATGCCGGCGCGGCCGTCCCGGTTAGGGCCTCTGGCGAATAGCTCCCATGCGGAAGCGGCAGGGAAGCGCATGTTCCACAGAGTTGCGACAACGAAAAAGGGCCGGTGAGACCGGCCCTTTTCGTTGCATGTGGTGTGAGGCGACGCCGCGCTATTTGTAGAAGAAATCCACCAGCGACAGCGACACGGCCGGCACGTAGGTCACCAGAAGCAGGACCACCAGCAGGATTCCGATGAAGGGCAGGTTCGTCCGCGTCGTGCGCCAGATGTCGGTGCGGGCGATCGAGCAGGCCGTGACCAGCACGCTGGCGACCGGCGGGGTCTGCTGGCCGAGCGCGATGTTCAGCGTCAGGAGGATGCCGAACTGCACCGGATCGATGCCGATCTGATGCACCAGCGGCATGAAGATCGGCACCGTCAGGATGATCGCCGCGGCCCCGTGCAACACCATGCCGACGAACAGCAGGAAGACGTTGATGATCATCAGGACGAGGAACTTGTCCGTCGTCAGCGTGGTGATGCTCGCCGCCAGACGCTGCGGCATCTCGGTCTCGGTCAGATAGAGGCCGAGAACCGCGGAACTGGCCACCAGCAGCATGACGACGGCGGTCTGGATCACCCCGTCGGTCAGCGCATGGTAGAACAGGCGGATGTCGATCTCGCGATAGACGAAGCCACCGATCACCAGCGCCGCGATGACGGCGAGCCCTGCGCCCTCGGTGGCGGTGACGAAGCCGCCGAAGATGCCGCCGAGAATGATCACCGGCAGGATCAGCGCCCAGCCGGCGTCCTTCGCCGCCTTCCAGAGCCGGGTCAGGCTGAAGGCCTCCTCGCGCGGCAGGTCGTAGCGCACCGCGAAATAGTAGCACAGCGCCATCATGCCGAAGCCGCCGAGCAGGCCCGGCACGATGCCGGCCACGAAGAGCTGCACGATCGAGGTGTCGGACAGGGCGCCGTAGAGGATCATCGGGATCGACGGCGGAATGATGATCGCCAGCGATGCCGAGGACGAGGTGACCGCCGCGGCCATGCGGGGCGAATAGCCCTTCTTCTTCATCGCCGGGATCAGCACCGAACCGATCGCCGCGACGTCAGCGACGGCCGAGCCGGAGATCTCGGCGAAGAACAGCGACACGCCGACATTCACCATGGCGAGGCCGCCGCGCATGAAGCCGATCAGCGCCGAGACGAAATTGATCAGCCGGCGCGAGATGCCGCCGGTGTTCATCAGCGCACCGGCGAGGATGAACAGCGGAATGGCGATCAGCGGGAAGCTCGTGGCCCCGTCGAACACCGACAGCGCGGCGTTCAGGAAGCCGAGATGGCCGTTAAGGATGTAGACGCCCACCAGCGCGCTGGCGAGGATCGCGACGGCGATCGGCAGGCCGATGGCGATCATCACGAACAGGGACAGAAGGATCAACGCCTCGGTCATTTGGATTCTCCAGCGCGCGAAGCTTCAAGCTCGGCCTGGGCGCGAGCGATTTCGGCGGCAATCTCACGCTCCTCGGGGTCGAGCCCGATCCTGGCGTCCTCGTAGCGTTCGGGCAGCGTCAGGAGACGCGCCAGGATCACCAGGCCCGCACTGACCGGCAGGATGCTCTGCACGAAGCTGCGGGAGACGAAGCGCACCGAGATCAGCGTCTCGTTGCCGAAGATGTCGAGAATGGCCCAGCCGGCCCAGCCGATGACGGCGAAGGTCGCGAGGAAGATCAGCTCCACGCCGGAGAACAGCAGCAGGCGGCCCTTCGGCGGCAGGGAATAGAGCAGGCCGCTGAAGCTCAGATGCGCATTGCGCATGGTCGCAAGGGCGGCGCCGGTAAAGGTGATCCAGGCGAGGAGCACCGAAGCGACCTCGTCGTACCAGATCAGCGAATTGCCGGAATAGCGGTAGCCGACGCCGAGCAGCACCACGAGAGCGAGGACGACGAGCAGGAAGATCGTCACGGCCTGAAGTGAGACGTCAAGCCAGCGGGCGAGCCGGGACATGGGTGGGTTCCCCCGATGAAGAGTTCTTGTGGGCAGGGCCCGGACCGGTCGGCGGGGAGAGGCCTCGCCCCTCCCCGCCGGTCATGGATCGCGATCGATCAGTCGGCGAGCGACATCGCCTTGTCGATCATCTCCTGCCCGCCATCGACTTCGGCGGCGAACTTTTCATAGAGCGGCTTGGAGGCGTCGACGAAGGCCTGGCGATCCGCCTGGTTGACCTTCATGCCGGACTCCTCGAGCTCCTTCAGCAGCTTGTCGTCATCGGCTGCGCCCTGCTCGCGGGCCCACAGCGCCACTTCCTCGGCGGTGGTCTTCAACACCTCCTGGATCTCCGGGTCGAGCTTCTCGAAAGCGGTGACGCCGACGGTCGGATAGGCCGGCGAATAGACGTGGCCGGACATCGACAGATATTCCTGCACCTCGTTCAGCTTGCCTGCCGAGATGTTGGTCAGCGGGTTCTCCTGGCCGTCGATGACGCCGGTCTGCAGCGCGACGAAGACTTCCGAGAAGGACATCGGCGTCGGGTTGGCGCCGTAGGTCTTGAACATCTCGACGCGCCAGGACGAGTTCGGCGTGCGGATCTTCAGGCCTTCCAGGTCGGCCGGGGTGTTGATCGGCCGCTCGTTGTTGGTGATCTGGCGGAAACCGTTCTCCCAGATGGCGAGCGGGCGATAGCCCTGCTCCTCGGCGGCCGGAACCAGCACGTCGCGGAACAGCGTCTCGTCGATCCGCGCCAGGTGATCGCGATCCTTCACCATGAAGGGCAGGTCGAACAGCGCGTATTCGGCGGCGATCTCCGGCATGGTCGAAGACGGCAGGGTCATGTGCATGGTGCCCAGCTTGATCTTCTGGAGCATGTCCTTGTCCTTGCCGAGCTGCGAGGAGTCGAACACCTTCACCACGGCGGTGTCGCCGAGCTTCTCGTTGGCGCGGCGGGCGAACTCGCTAGCGGTGCGCTCCTGCAGCGAACCGTTGGCAGCGCTCAGGCCGAAGATGATTTCTTCCTGCGCCTGGGCGAAGCCGCTGGCGGCCAGAAGTGCGGCGGCGGCAACGGCCGATTTCAGCGTGAAGTGGATCATGTGGGTCCTCCCGTCAGATCGTTTGGGTTAAGTGGTGGCTGGTGTCTGCGCGACGCGACCTTGCCGGTCGTCTTGGATGTATTGGAGGGGCACTCGCCCCCTCAGGCGGCCCGGGGTCCCTGCAGCCCCTTGGCGAACAGTGCCGACAGCGGCGTTTCCGGCGGCGGCAGGATGTCCCCCTCGGCAGCCTTTCGGGCCGCCAGCATCAGGCCGAGTTCGATCGCCTTCTGCCCGGCGCCCGGATTGGCGATGCCCTGTCCGGCGATGTCGAAGGCCGTGCCGTGGGCCGGCGTGACGATCGGGAACGGATAGCCGGCGATCAGCGTGACGCCGCGATCGAAGCCGATCAGCTTCATGGCGATCTGGCCCTGGTCGTGGAACATGGTCAGGACGGCGTCGAACTCGCCCTTCATGGCGCGCACGAAGACCGTGTCGGACGGCACCGGACCGGTGACGGCCATCTGGTGGGCCTGGGCGCGCTGGACAGCCGGCAGGATGATCGCGTCATCCTCGGTGCCGAAATTGCCGCCGTCGCCGGCATGCGGATTGAGGGCGGCGACGCCGATGCGCGGCCGCTCGTAGCCGGCGCCCTGCATCGTCTCGATGGTCAGCCGCAGGCTCTCGAAGACGCGATCCTCGGTGATCGACTCGGCGACCTTCGACAGCGGGATATGCGAGGTGCAGCGGGCGTTCCAGACCTCGTCGAGGACGTTGAACTCGCTGCCGTTCTTGGTGACCTCGATGGTCCGGTTCACGAAGCCGATCTCGTCGACATAGTCGCTTTCCGACAGGCGCATCGAGTGCTTGTTGAAGGGCGTGAAGAACACCGCGTCGGCATAGCCGTTCTTGGCCGCCAGAAGCGCGCAGCGGAAATTCGCCAGCGCCGAGGCGCCGCCCTCCGGGCTCGAGGCGCCCAGCGTGATCGCCGCCGGATCGCAATTCTTCAGATCGACGAAGCAGCTGCGCTGCGGCCGTTCGCTACCGAGTTCCTCGGCCGTCACATTCGGCAGATCCAGCGTGACGCCGGCATGGCCGGCGCCCATGTCGAGCACCCGGCGGTCGCCGATCACCAGAAGGGTCGCCGTCTGCGCCACGGGGTCGGCGAGAAGCCGCGCGGCCAGCTCCGGGCTGATTCCGGCCGGATCACCAATGGCAAAGGCCAGGACTTGGGACTGGGGCATGCTGTTTCCTCACCGGTTCCGCATATCGCATTTTGCATACGATATTTTTCTTTGCCCCCACAAGCCCCCTTTTTGCTATAATCTCGGCGACGACCCGAGCGACGCAGGAAGGTGAACCACATGGATGCGGCAGAGACGGCGACGCTGGACGCGCCCCTGATCCAGCGGCAGACCCTGCACGAGCAGGTCGCCGGGCGGATCCGCGACATGATCATCGAGGGGCATCTCGCGCCGGATTCGCGAATCAACGAGGCGGCCCTCGTCCAGAGCCTTGGCGTTTCGCGCACGCCCCTGCGCGAGGCGCTGCGCACCCTGGCCGGCGAAGGGCTGATCGACATCCGCCCGTCGCGCGGCAGCGTCGTGCGGCGCCTGTCGCCGGAAGACGTCGCCTCGATGCTGGAGGTGCTGGCCGAGCTCGAGAAGCTGGCGGGCCGCCTGTGCTGCGAACGCGCCACCGACGACGAGCTCGCCGAATTGCTGGCCGTGCACGACGCCATGATCGGCTATTACGAGAAGCGCGAGCGCCTGCCCTATTACAAGATGAACCAGGCGATCCATTCCGGCATCGCCCGGCTGTCGCGCAACAACATGCTCATCGACGTGCAGGGCACCATCCAGGGCCGGCTGAAGCGCATCCGCTTTCTCGGCAATCAGGGGCCGGAGGCCTGGGCCAAGGCGGTCGCCGAGCACGAGGAGATGGCCGTGGCCCTGCGGAACCGCGATGGCGAGCGGCTCGGCGAGGTCCTCGCCCGGCATCTGCAGAAGACCTGGGACCGCGTGAAGACCGTCGTCTAGCGACGAGGCGACATCGAGCTGTCGGGATCGGGGCTCCGCCAGCGATCGAGCCGGCAGCTTCGCGACGCAACCGTCCCGACGCCGCGGTTCATCCATTACCGGAAGACGCCACAGCGATCCTGTCCGACACGGCAACCCGCCGGCCATTGTCCCGGACCCCGGCAGACTAGTAAGGTCGCATGATCTTGGCGCCCGTCTTGCCGGGCTCCCGCAACCGGATCGCCGACGGCATCCGGCTTCGACAGAGGCAGCATCCACCCCATGACGACAGACGCGTCCGTTTCCGACCGGCCCGGCGAGGCCGTGAGCCTGCCATGGCTGCTGGCCGAGACCACCATCATCCAGGCGCTCGGCACCGCCGCGGTGCTGACCGTGCCGGCCCTTGCCCCCGCCGTCGCGCTCACCCTCGGCGTGCCGTCGAGCTTCGTCGGCTATCAGGTCGGGCTGGTCTATCTGGCGGCGATGCTGTCCTCGCTGGTCGGCGGCGCGGTCGTGTCGCGCTGGGGCCCCTGCCGCACCGGCCAGACCGCAATGGCACTGACGGCCGCCGGCTGCCTTCTCGCCAGCATTCCCCATCTGGCCGGCATGATCGCCGGCTCGCTGGCCATCGGCCTCTCCTACGGGCTGATCAACCCCTCCGCCTCCGATCTCCTGCAGCGCCATTCGCCGGCGCATCGGCGCAATCTCTTCTTTTCCATCAAGCAGACCGGCGTCCCGATCGGCGGCATCATGGCCGGGCTCATCGGCGCGCCGATGGCCGTGGCGTTCGGATGGGGCGCCGCGCTGTGGGCCGTGGCCGCGTCCTGCATCGTGCTGATGCTCGCGCTCGAGCGTGGCCGCGCCCGTCTCGATGCCCATGCGAACCCGGCAACCCGGCTGCTGCGCTCGGCCGGCCTTGGCCTGACGACCATCCGCTCCGACCGCTCGCTGCTCATGCTGGCCGCGGCGTCCTTCTGCTTTTCCGCCATCCAGCTCTGCCTCGTCGCCTTCCTGGTCGTGCTGCTGGTGGAGGAGCTGCAGATGGGCCTCGTCGAAGCCGGCATGGTCCTGGCCGCTGTCCAGGTCATGGGCGCCGTCGGCCGCCTGCTGTGGGGCCATGTCGCCGATCGCATCCACAGCGGTCTCGCCGTTCTCACGGGCCTCGCCGCGCTGATGGCCGTGGTCTCGACCACGATCCTCTTCGTCTCGCCGCAATGGCCGCTCGCCGCGGTGATCGCAGCCTTCATGCTGCTCGGCCTCACCGGCGTCGGCTGGAACGGCGTCTATCTCTCCGAAGTCGCGCGCCTCAGCCCCCTGCGCGCCGTCGGCTCGGTTACGGGAACCGCGATGTTCGTCACCTTCGCCGGCGTGCTGGTGGGGCCGACCCTGTTCTCCTCGGTACACAATCATGTCGGCAGCTATATCGGCAGCTACGGCGTTCTCACCGTCCTCGCCATCATCGGCGGCTGTCTGGCCGCTGCCACCTGGCGGCGCGATCGGCGCAAGACCGGCGCCGCGGATCCCAGCCCGGCGTGAACAGCCGGCTCAGACTTTCCGTCGTAGGCGGCGGAATAGTGACAGGCGCATGTCCCCATCTGGACGGCCGGAGCAGAAAGGCGCCTGACAGGCCATGACACGGCTTCTGACGATCATCGCCCGCAATGGGCGCTGGATGCTGGTGGCAGGCCTTGTCGGCGGCGTGCTGTTTCCCGGCCTCGCGTCACTCATGCGGGCGGGCCTGTTTCCGCTGATCGCCGCGATTCTCTTCGTCTCAGTCCTGCGGGTGGATCCCGCGCAGATCGCGCGGTCCCTCACCCATATGCGCCGCGACGTGCCGCTGGTCCTGTTCCTGCAGCTCGCGCTGCCCCTCGCCGTCGCCGCGATCCTTTACCTCGGCAATATCAGCGGCCCCCTCGCCAGCGTCGTCATTCTCACGCTGGCCGCCGCGCCGATCACCGGCGGCGCCGGCCTCGCCGCCCTCACCGGCCTCGACGGCATGACCGCCCTGCGACTTCTGGTCTGGGGCACGATCCTGCTGCCGCTCACCTCGATGCTGCCCCTGCAGATCGTCTTTCCCGGCGCAGCAATCTCACCGCTGGAGCCCGCATTGCGCCTTCTCGGCGTCATTGCGCTGGCCGGTGGCCTGGCGGTCGTCGTGCGGCAGATCTGGCGGCCCGCACCGCAGTCGGACGCGATTGTCATGCTCGATGCCGTCAGCGCCCTGCTGCTCGCGGCCCTGGTCCTCGGTCTGATGGACGCGATCCAGCCGATGCTGCTGCGCGATCCGCTGCAGGTCGCCGGCATGCTCGCGGCCGCTTTCGCGCTGAATTTCGGGCTACAGATCGCGGCCAACACCGCCATGCGCCGCGCCGGCAGCGATCCGGCCATCGGCGGCGCCGTGGCGCTGATGGCCGGCAACCGCAATCTTGCGCTGTTCCTGGTCGCCCTGCCCCCTGCGTCTTTGGAGGCCATGATGGTCTTCGTCGGCTGCTACCAGATCCCGATGTTTCTCACCCCACTCCTTATGCGCGGCTATTATGGCCGGGCCGGCAGGCACTGAACGGGGAACCGGCGCCGTGCTGAGGGTGTAGAAAACTCAGGATGGAGCCACATGCCGGGGCCGCCTTCACGGGAGGCTCCTCCGTGATCTTGCGAGTGCATCCTCGAACTGCGGCGGTGTCAGTTCCTACACGCGCACCCTTCGCCGGAGAGATCGCAGTCATAAGGAAGAGCCGGCAACTGACGCAGAGCGCCTATAGCTTCTACCGGCCACTCCCGCCGGGCCGTCAATGTCGGCGACAATCGCGCGATGGCCCCGAGTGCGAGGAAGGCATCCTGGTCTTCTCATCTCAAGCCGCACCGGGCGCCTATCGGCCGTCTCGCTTGAGATCAGGCCTAAAACATAGCCTCTGAACGCAAAAAGCCCCTCGGCTGTGGAGCGCGAGGGGCTTTGGTGCTTGGCGTGAAGAAGGGGTCTCAATTGACAACTTGCGATTTGCAGACCTGGCGGCGACCGACTTTCCCGCGTCTTGAGACGAAGTATCATGGGCGCTGGGGCGTTTCACGGCCGAGTTCGGAATGGGATCGGGTGCGGCCGCCCCGCTAGAAC
>NZ_JAGDDZ010000012.1:0-26181 GCF_049132005.1 Aurantimonas sp. NFXS3 | reverse complement strand
CAGCGAAATGGCGTTCGACATGGCGATCTCCTTCATGAATCGCCAGTCCGCTCCTCAACTGCATCAGATATGAGTCAGACCCAATTTTGGACGCCGATCGGGGGTCAATTTTGAAGGCCGTTTGACAAAATAGGTGCGCAAAGCCGGGTTGGCCGCAAGTTTGGCGACTTTCGGACGCCGGCTTGATCGCTCTGCATGCCATTGAGCCGTTGTCGCCCGATACTCCAGGCCGCCGCTGCGCGTCGCGGCGTTGTGCCGTAGCTCTCTCGATATCGTCGAGGGGGCGCGGCCAAGTCGCCGGCGGATCTCCTGCCTCGACACGCCTTGAACGCGAAGAAGTGCGATCTCCTCACGCTCGGCAAACGAGAGATAGCGCCCCGAGAGCGGCTTCGCCGAAGATTTGAACATCACTGGTGGCATGCCGCGCGCCTTCCGGAAGCAACGGGCGCCGACAGGAGCTGACATGCCCGCCGCCAAGGCAGCATCCTCGCACGACCTTCTTTGTGCAATACTGGACTAAAACTGATGCAGCTCAGTTCGACCCGCCACAGAAGGCCGTCCTGGTGACGGCATTGGAGCTTGTTCGGAGCGATATGATCTCCGTCGTTTGACGCCCATCGCAACCTCCTTCGTCTAGGCGTTGCGACGACCGGTTGAATGGAAGTTGCGACCCCTGATCGCTGTGATGGATCACGCTGACCGGCCGGCGCTGGACCAGTGCCATGTTGATGGCATCCAGCACCAACTGGGACTTCAGATCATGACCCATCGCCCAGCCGACGATGCGCCGCGAGAAGGCGTCCAGCACGACGGCCAGATACAGAAAGTCGCCCCATGTCGGAACGTAGGTGATGTCGGCGACCCAGAGTGTCCGGGGCATCGGCGTAGAAGTTGCGATCGACCAGATCGCAGGCCGGGACACCCCGGTTGTCGCGGAAGGTGGTGCGAAGATCCCTACGCCGGCTATGCCCGCCGCTTTCATCAGCCGCTCGACGCGCTTGCGAGCGACTTGCACGCCCTCGTCGGCGAGTTCAGCGTGAATGCGAGGCGCCCCATAGGTCTCTTTGGAGGCTTTGCGGATCGCCGTGATGCGTTCGGCCAGCACCGCATCGGCGTTGGCCCAGGCGCTCGGCCGGCGTCCCGCCCAAGCGTAATAGCCGGAGCGGGAGACACCGAACGCATGGCACATGGCATGGATGGGGAACATGGCCTGGTTCGCCGTCATGAACTTGAAGACCGAGACGACATCGCGTCGCTCTGAGCAAACCAGGTCGCGGCCTTTGCCAGGATGTCTCTCTCCTGTCGAAGCTGGCGGTTCTCCCTGCGAAGGCGGCGGAGCTCTTCGCGCTCCTGGCTGGTCACCCCATCATCGCGGCAGCCGCCATCACGATCGGCCTGCCTGATCCAGCCGTGGATGGTCGCGGCACACGGCTCGAATTCGCGTGCCAGATCCTCCGTGCTTCGTCCCGGTCGTGCCAGGGAAACGATCTGACCCCTGAATTCAGACGGGTAAGGGTCTCTCGTTCTCGGCATAGCGACACTCTCCTCTTACAAATCGGATTGTGTCCATCAAACCGGAGGAACCCCAACTCCAATGAGATGCGTCGAGCTACTTACACGTCATGTACAAGGGACGGTCGCTACCGAGGCTTCTGAGCTCGCGGCAATGGACTAGCCGAACGGCAGGGGCCAAAGCGGCAATTTTCGAGCACAACGAGGCGCAGCATTCCCGTTGCCCATCTGTCGGAAGCCGCCTAATACTTGGCGCGCGCCGAGCTCAACAAAGCAGAGCCGGCCACGACAAAGTCGATGGAAGCTTGTATTAGGCGTCTCATAAAGGAACGCGCAACCCACCCTTCCACCAGGCACATTCTTCCTGCAGAACCGTGATGTGAAGGCTCATGCCCTGCCCCAAGCACGCCTCTGGGGGAAGCTGGACGGCGAGGACGGCGGTCTCGCCGGGGATGAGCACGAACGGAATAAGCGAGCGCGACGCTTTGTCGGCGAGCACCATGCCGTCACCGGCGCACAGACGGGCAGCGATCTTGACGCCGAGGCGACCGGTTTCATCGCCGGCGCTCGACCAGACCTCGTTGGAGAGGTTCGTTAGGGCGACGACGATGCGCAAGCCGTCGCCCCCCGGACCAGGCGCGACGCCCTCTACGACCTCAATGGCGAACCGGCGCTCTTCCTCCCTGATCTCACGCAACATCGCAGTTACGCCGATATCAGTGATCGTCCGATAGGCGGCACCGCTCGGCGGCTGGTAGGTGAGATACCAATTGCCATCGACGACCACCGCCTCAAGCTCCGCGGCGCTCTCGGCCCAGCCGGGCCATTCCTGCCGCGACCTCACCGCCGAGATACCGCGGCTTGAGCGCGCGATGAAGCGCCGGAGCGCCTGGTACAGCGCTTCGGGCGATCCGACCTCGAAAAACGCGGCCTCGCCGACGCCGCCCGCGACTTCTCGGAAGACCGGGATGTCGCTGGCGATCACTGGCTTGCCGAAATGCGCCGCCTCGACGATCGGCAGGCCGAAGCCTTCGGCATGGGATGCCGCGACCAATGCGTCGGCCTCGCCATAGAGACGGACGAGCGCGGCGTCGTCGACGCCCTTGTGCCAGATCAGGCGTCGACCGAGTTCGGGGCTCTCGCGGATGCGGCGCAGCAGCGACTCGACGCCCCAGCCGGGCTTTCCGACGATGACTAGCCGGGCATCCGCCCCCTCGGCCCAGAGCCGCTCGAAGGCGTCGAGCGCGACCCGGTGTCCCTTGCGCGGCTCGAGCGTGCCGACCATCAGGAAGACCGGCGCCTTTTCCGCATCGTCGCCAGCCAAGGCGGGCGCGGCGGCGGCATCGCCGGCGAAGTCCGCGCCCAGCCGCCAGTAGCCTATTTTCATCGGATGCGGGTAATTTAGGGCGCACAGCAGCGCGTAAAACTCGTCCGCGACGGCGCGGGAGATACAGACGAATCCGGTGGAGAACCGGAGGGCCAGGGTCAGCCAGTTCCGGAAGGCCAGAGGGAGGTTCGGCACGCAGTAGGCCGGCATTCGCAGCGGCACGAGATCGTAGAGGCAGGTGACGATCTCGCCGCCACGCAGACGCGTGGAAAGGAAGTAGGGTGCCTGCCCCGTATCGAACGTCCAGGAACTGTCGAGCATTAGGACCTTGTCGCCGGGTCGAGGACGCAGGCGCTCGGCGACCGCTTTGTCCGGCGGGCCCTCGATCACACCCCCCGCGTCGTACCAGCCGTCCGGTCCGTCGCAGTAGGACAGGATCCGCAAGGGCCCAGTCCCTCGCTCTACGGCGAACATCCGGCTGCAGATCTTGTTGACCACCCGCTGGATGCCGGTCTTGTGGTCGACCTGCATAGTCGAGGTGGCATCCACGATTAGGCGCCCGGGTTCGGTGACCGGCTCGGCGAGGGCGAAAACCGTCGACGCGAGGTCGACATCCGTGCCGACCTGCCGCCGAAGTTCCGCATAAGTCAGCGGTAACGGTTCAGCCGTCTGGGCTGGCAATTCCTCGAGACGCTTGCGCAGGGCAGCGATGGCGATGTCAGCCGACCGGGCCCAAGTGAAGCGTTGGGAGCGACGGGACGCCGCCTCGACGACTCCTGCCCGGAACGGGGCGTCGGTGAGTATTCGCGTCATTACCGCTGCAAGTTCGTCGGCCGATGACGGGTCGAACAGAAGCCGCTCATCGCCGATGACTTCGAGCAGTGCCCCGGCCTTCGCCGCGGCGACGGGCGTGCCGCAGACCATGGCCTCAAGCGCAGTCAGTCCGAAACCCTCCATGAAGGATGGCTGCACCAGCATGCTGGCACCCCGATAGAGCCTGACGAGTTCCGCTTCGGTGACATGCCGGTGGCAGACGAGCTGTGACAGGCAGAGACCCCTTGCCTGCCAGCGCTGCATAATTTCGTCAAGCGCGGCATCAGGATAGTCGCCGGCGATGACCATCTGGCACTTCTCCCGCACAGCGGGATCCAGCCGGGCGAACCCGTCGGGCAGCAAGCTGACATTCTTCCGCCAGTCCAGACCGCCGACATAGAGCACATAGGGGACATGAGCCGCCGCATCGCCGGCAGCCTTTTGAACCGCTAGTGTCTGTTTGAAAATGTCAGAGATGCCGGCCGATATGTTGACCGCCGGAACGTCCCCGAGGATGTCCTCGAGTTCCAGACGTGAAAACTCTGAGATACATAGGTTGAGTTCAAACGAGCGATGCGCGCCGAGCCGCCGTTCGTAGTAGGCCTTATTAGCATCCGCAATGAGATAGCGGTCGGGAAAACGGTGGGGAATGGCGTCGTAGAAGATCGATGCGACGGGAACGGCGCTGCCTGGCTGCTTCAGAAGCGGGACAGCCGGATCGGCGGCCCCTTCGAACGGACTGGTCGAGATGGCAAAATCCGGCGCCAGCGCCTCGACGTGACGGGTAAGGGCCGCCTCGCTGAGGTGCCGCCGCCCAGTGTAGCCGTCGAGCACCTCGCCGTTGTCGCGGGCGCTATGCCAAACATGGATGTTCTGCGGCCGGAAATAGGTCCGCACCGCCTCGCGGGCCGAGATCGCCGCGGCCGGCATCGCGGCGTTGAAAGAGATCAGCATCTCGACGTCGTGATGAGTCTCGGCGATCGCCTTGATCAACTCGATGGCGTAGCGGCCGATACCCCGGCGGTTGCTGGCGGTCTGCAGGCACTGCCCGTCGAACCAGACACGCACTTTAACGATCCGCCTTTTTCGCGCCGAGCTTGCCAGCCAGCAACGTCGCCCATTTCGCCTGCATCGCCGGCTCCGGCTCGAGGTACCACTCCCGGTCCGCCAGAAAGTCGAGTTCCGGCATAGCGACTCGCTGTTCGGCAACAAGGCGAAATAGCCATGCCCGTAGCGAAGGCAACAGCGCGATAACCCGTATTGCCACGTGTTTGGTACGCGGTTTGTCGCGTAGATACCCGGCCCCAGCACGCGCTAACCGCCCCGCAACGCGTCTTGGACGCGAGCCGGACTTCAAAAACAACCAGGCGGAGGCACCCTGTCTCAATGTCCGTAGCAAACGCACCACGACGTTTGAACCGCGCGGTTGCCCCTCGCTGCTGACCGACGGCGCTATGAAGTAGCGGTGACACCAGAGACTGCTAAGCATGCCGCGTCCTCGGATGAATCGCGCGGGAAGCCAAACGCTACCGGCTTTGCCGTTCCGGCGTCCCGGTGCCGGTCCCTTGCAATGGGAACATGGTTTGCGCATGGCAGGATCAACCCTGCCCGCGCCAGAAGTCGAGGACGTCGCGGAGCGTGTCCTCGAAAGCGATCCCCGGAAGCCACCCCAAATCAGAAGCAACCTTCCGCCCGTCGCCCACCGCCCGGGGGACCAGATTGGGCCGAAGCCGATCCGGGTCGACGCGGACTTCTATCTCCATCCCCGACAGCTCAATAAGCGTCGCAAGGATGTCGCCGATCCGCCATGCCTTGCCGGAGGCGAGATTATAGACGCTGGTCGGCCCTGTCGGGACAGACGGGTCCAAGGCGGCGGCGGCATAGGCCCGAACCACGTCACGAGCATCGAGGAAGTCCCTGTGGACGTCGAGATTGCCGACCGAAATGATCGGCTCCTGTTCACCCGCCAGGATCGCGGCAATCTGGCGCGCAAAAGCTGATACGACATAGGTATCGGCCTGCCCCGGTGCGGTATGGTTGAAGGGCCGGAACCGGATGGCCTTCAGACCATCATGGGCCATTTGCCCGATCATTAGGTCTGACGCAGCCTTGGTCGCGCCGTAGACGCTGGTCGGGTGCAGCGGAGCCGCCTCGCCGATCGGTCCCTCGACGGCCAGAAACGAATCGCCATAAGCCTCCGAACTGCCGACGTTGATGAAGCGCGCCTCCGGCGCGTGTCGCAGTACCGCCTCGGCGAGGTTCATCGCACCATACAGATTGACGTCCCACGCCCGGCGCGGTGAACGATGCGCCTCCGCCGGGGCGGCAATCGCAGCTAGATGCACGACTGCGGTGGGCCGGGCCATCTTCACGGCACGATCAGCAGCTTCGCTGTCGCTGATATCGAATGCTTCACCCTCGGCTGCACCGTAGATCGTCACCGACTGGCCGTCGCCGCCGTCCGCCTGAAGATGCCGCACGAGCAGCGTGCCAACGAACCCACCGGCGCCGGTGACCAGGACTCGATGCTGATGATCCATCACGCTATGGTTCATTTCCCAAATAGAAACTACCCGAAGCGCCGCAGTTGGCGCGCCGGCTGCCCCTCTCAGCGAGTCAGACGCTTTATATCAGCCTCGACCATCTCGATGATCATGTCCTCGAGCGCGATCTGCGCTTCCCAACCGAAGGCGGCCTTGGCCTTGGCCGGGTTGCCGAGCAACACGTCGACCTCGGCGGGTCGGAACAAGGCAGGATCGATGATCAGATGATCGTCGATCGAGAGGCCGGCATGCTCGAAGGCGATGCGGCACATGTCGCGGACCGTAGTCGTACGGCCGGTCGCGATGACGTAGTCGTCTGCCGCGTCCTGCTGCAGCATCAGCCACATGGCCCGGACATAGTCCTTCGAATGGCCCCAGTCGCGCTTGGCGTCGATGTTGCCGAGGCGCAACTCGCTGGCCATGCCGAGCTTGATGCGGGCAACAGCGTCGGTGACCTTGCGGGTCACGAATTCAATTCCGCGCAGTGGCGACTCATGGTTGAATAGAATGCCGCTGGACGCGTGCATCCCGTAACTCTCGCGATAGTTCACGGTCAGCCAATGGCCGTAGAGCTTCGCCACGGCATAAGGCGAGCGTGGATAGAATGGCGTCGCCTCGCTCTGCATCGGCTCCTGAATCAGGCCGTACATCTCCGACGAAGAAGCTTGGTAGAAGCGCGCCTCTGGACGCTCGAGCCGCACCGCTTCCAGCATATTGGTAACACCGAGGCCGGTTACCTCGCCCGTGAGGATCGGCTGTTGCCAAGAGGATTTCACGAAGGACTGCGCGCCAAGATTGTAGACCTCGTCCGGCACGACGTCGCGCATTACACGGATGATCCCGGACAGATCCAGCAGATTGCCGTCATGAATGCGTACGTCTTTGTCGACACCAAGCCACTTTAGGCGCACGTCGTTGACGTCAGCCGTGCTCGAGCGCCGAACCAGACCGTGAACTTCGTAGCCCTTCTCTAGCAGCAGCTGCGATAGGTATGCCCCGTCCTGGCCGGTGATGCCGGTTATAAGCGCGCGTTTAGTCATAGCGTTTTACTATCCCGTTCGTCGTACGTTGCCGTGCCGATCCTGACGCCTAGCGAATGCTGCCTTTATCGACCTCTCCGGCTCGGGGCAAGACAAGCGCTTGAGTCGACTCAAGCAGCAGCTGTCGGCGGCACACCAAGGTTCTCGAGAGCCTATGATGAGCCACCGAACCAAAATTCAGATCGCCAAGCACTCGCCGCGCCTGACGCGGGCGCTCGCGTCAGGCGATTCCTGATTGGGTAGCGGGTCCAGAGACGATGCCGGCCGCGATTCGTTAGACGATCTCGATTTCCGGAAAGGGGAAAAGAAACTTTCCTCCGGTTGACCGAAACTCCGCCTCCCGACGTAGGATGCCTTCTTTGAAGTGCCACGGCAGAACTAAAAAATAGTCCGGGTTCAATGCTCGCGCCTCAGTTTCTGAAATGATCGGGATATGCGTGCCGGGTGTCACGCGACCGAACTTGTCGGGATTCACCTCCGCAATGGCTGGTATTTCCGCCGCCGTGAGGTTGCAGAACTGCAACATGACATTTCCCTTGGTGGATGCTCCGTAACCAAGAATCTTTTTGCCGTCGGCGACGAGCGTCTTAACAAGCCGCGTGAGATCATCCCGATGCCGAAAGACCCGTTCCTCGAATTCGCGAAATGGGCGGGGCGTGCCGATTCCCATTCGGTCTTCTTGGGCCAGGAGCCAGTCCACTACAGTGCGGTTAGACTTGACCAAGTTGCGACCAGCATGGGTTGCGGTGACCGCGAAGCTGCCGCCATTGATGTTATTCATCACCACGTCGACGATCTGCAAGCCAGCGGCTTCGACGATTTTCTGAACCACCGAGAGCGAATAGTACTCCAAGTGCTCATGACAGATCGTGTCGTAGGAGTTGGTGCGCAGCATCGACGGCATGTAGCTCTGCTCGAAATGCCAGATGCCGTCCGGCGCGAGGATCTCAGCTACTTGCCGTGCGAACGCGATTGGGTCTTCCAGATCGTAGAACATGGCGATCGAGGTGACGATCTTCGCCGACTTGTCCGAAACGGACCTGAAGGCGTCCGCGCTAAAGAACTCAGGCACCAGCGCGATCCCATCGGGATAGTAGGATGCGAACTTGCGGCCCGTCGGATCGATGCCGATGCGCTTCAGACCTGGCGCGGAATACGCCTTCAACGTGGTAGCATCGTTGCTACCGATATCAACTATCACGTCGCCGATGCCCGGCTCGGCGAGGCGCTCAAGATATCTTACCTTGAGCGTCAGATGGTCAACCATGGACTGGTTGAGCCCCGATCGGTAGCCGTAGTTTTCGCCATACATTTCTTCGGCGTTATAGCTGTGCCGCAACTGCAGAAGACCACTATCTGGGCTCCACACCAATTCCAGCGGACCCTCGGTCACCTGCTCTTCGGCCGACCCCGGGAAAACGCCCGTCAACGCCTGACGGCCGAGATCCAGCACACTTACGAGATGAGATGTTCCAGCTACGCGGCACTTGTCGATTTCACGGTAAGACAATGTATACTTTCCTCGCCAACGAGAGACGCGACTAGGTGATCGGCGTATGATCGTTGCAATCATACTGTGCCAAGTGAGGCCCATTGTGTTGCCCGACCGCGAGGGTACGGTCAAGCCGTCAGGCAGCAGTTTGCATCTCGCCAGCTGTTTCGCTGAATGATGCCATCAATGTTGCATCTGCCCGCGGCATCTGCGAGACCTCGGAAGGCTTGCAGCGGCACTGATGTCAACCGGGCAAACAGTCGGATCGTTTGACTGCAGCCTACAACGCTGACAGATCTGGAGAGCGTTTTGGAAGATGGTCGAGGAGGTGACGGGGCGGTTGTTCCCGACGCATCTGCTATGATGAATGCGCCGCAGATGGCGAATGAGGTTGCTCAGATCCCGGGCCAACTCATCTCATACGCCCAGAACTTTGAAGACGTCCTTCTGAACCGTGTTTTTGGCGGTAAGCAGACTGGATTCTACATCGATATCGGTGCTTACAAGCCGGTTGAGGGCTCGGTTACCAAGCTCTTTTACGACCGGGGTTGGAGCGGGATCAATATCGAGCCTGGCAGCGTTTTTGATGAATTGCAAGCGGCGCGTCCCCGTGACATAAATCTTCGCATGGCCGTACTTGATTATACGGGCGAAGTCGCTTTCTTCGAAAATCCGCGAGATCGCGGGACCTCACATGTCGCTGAAGAGGTTGACGCAACAGCCGTCACTGTCCCGTGTGACACCCTCGAGCGGATCGTCCAATCCTATTCGAACGGCAGGGTCATTGACTTTCTGAAAGTCGATGCCGAAGGCGCGGAGGCAACTATCGTACGAAGCACCAACTGGCGTAATTTACGTCCGCCGGTGATGCTGTTCGAGGCAACAAGGCCTTGGAGTACGACCTTAGCGAATGACGAGTGGGAACCGCTCCTGCAGGAGCAAGGGTATACACGTGTTTTTTTCGATGGCATCAATTGCTACTATGTTCCAGATGAACTGGTAACGTCGCTCGCGCCGCATTTTGCGGCGCCAGTCAATGTCCTCGATCGTGTCATCAAGGCCGATCAGGCCTTTCGCGAACAGACCCTCGCCCACCAAAATAACAAGCTTCGTGAAGAAGTCGCATCTGCCGAGCGGACAGCAAGCGAACTGGGCAACCAGTCCACAACGGCGACAGAGCGAGTACGCGAACTCGCAAGTCAGGTCCACGAGGCGCGCGCGACTGCCGACTCTCTGCGCCAGCGCCTCGAGCACGCGCAGGCTGAATTAATCATGCTGCGCAATCAGGTGGAGCAGGAGCCCGTGGCGCATGAAGCCTCGCGCGAAGATGCGCTACGCCGGCGCCTCGAGCACACGGAGGCCGAATTGATCATGCTACGCAACCAGGTGGAGCAGGAGCACCTGGCGCATGATGCCCCGCCCGAAGAGGCGCGGAAATTGCAGAGTGGCTCAGGTGTCGGCCTGCATCCCTCCGGCTTTCGCGCGAAGCTGGCTCAGGCGGCGAAACGGGTCGCATGGGGCAGCTACCGCGTAGTCAGGCCGATCGTGCGGCCTATCGCTTGGCGAAGTCGTAGTTTCTTCAATGGACCTGTTATTCACGCCATACAACAGACCCGAGATGATCCGCGGCCTGTTTCGGCAAGAGAGCTGGCCCTCGGCACAGGCACTCAAGTTCTGGCGGAACTCCTGCGACTCCAGGAAGTACAGGCAGCGGAACTCGCTAGAATGGCGAAGGGGGTCGAAAGCGCGCTGTTGACGATTACGCTTGAGGCCGCGTCGCGCACCGAAGACTCCGGCGCCGTCGTTTCTGCGGCCCCAGGACTGGCGATCGCTTGGCTCAGCCTGCCGCAAGGCCGCGAGGCCGAGTTCATATATTCCCGCAGCGACATGAGTGTCGGCGGGCAGATCGCGGCATCAGGCGAGTGGGAGCCGCATGTGCGCCGTTGGCTTGAACGAACGGTCAAGCCAGATTGGACCTGCCTCGACGTCGGCGCTAATATCGGTGCTCACACCTTATCGCTGGCTAGCCTTGCTTATATGGGCCAAGTGATCGGCTTTGAGGCGGACCCGGCAAATCATGCGTTGCTGGCGCGCAACTTGGCGGCCTTGGGCGGTGCTGTCGCCAACACCGACACTGTCAATCTAGCGCTGTGGGACGAACCTGGCCAACTTCTTCTCGGCAGAGTAGATGAATTCACCGGTTGCTCTTTCGTTGATGCTGGAGCGCTCGATGAAGCGGGGGTCGAACGCCGCCTGCGGGACGTCGTCAACCTGGGGGCAATCACAGATCGCATCTTGCACACGCGAACGTGCGAAGTCGAGGCTGGCACGCTCGATACGTGGGTCGATGGGAAGGCACTGCAGCGCATCGATCTCATTAAGATGGACACCGAGGGCGCCGAGTTGCGCATCCTTTCGGGAGCCAAGGGGGTGCTGAAGCGCTATCGCCCGCTCCTTCTCGTTGAGTATAATCCCCATTGCGCTTTCACGCATTTCGGCGAAGAGGCGGACAAGCTCTATCGTGCACTCGTTGAAACCTGCGACACTGTCGGCGCGCTCGAGCCGGACGGCACCGTGACGACGATTGATGACTGGAGCGATCTGAAGGCCAAGCTTGAGTGCGGTAAGGGCCGGGAAAATCTGGTATGCGGCTTCACATGAGCGCCGGCTCGGCAGGAAATGCAGGGATGAAGACTGACACGATCCGACCGCCGGATTTGAAGCTCATCGTAGACGTCCGCTGCCTGCAGGATCCTAATTTTGCCCGGCGTGGTGTCGGCCGACATGCTTTAGCGCTGCTGCGCAACGCGCCGCAGCGATTCCGCCTGATCGGCCTCTGCGATCCGGACCTGCCGCCGCTGATCCCCGAGGCGCGGGAATGCCTTGCCGCCGCGGTCGGCAACGCTTATGCGGCGGCCGGCGCCGACGGCTTCGTTGAGTTGTCGCCGATGACGCACGATCCGCGCTTCGTCATGCGGCTGATGCAGGCACCCGACCTCATTCGCGTTGCCGTCGTCTACGACTTCATTCCTCGCCGCAATCCGAACCTTTATCTGAACACCCTCACTGCGCGGCTGGCTTACGCCGAGAACCTGCGCTGGCTCGCAGGATTCGATCTTTTCTGCCCGATATCGCGCAGTGCCGGGGACGACCTGGCAAATTTGCTGCGGATCCCCCCCGTTCGTATTCGCACCACTGGTGCGCCGGTCGACCCGGTCTTCGCGCAGGCCGCCAAGGCAGATCGGCACGTCCCTCGGCACCTTCTGGTTGTGGCCGGCCCCGACCCGCGTAAGAACCCGGAGATCGCCATCCGCGCCCACGCGCGATCGCAATTGCTGCAGGACCACGACATTCCGTTGGTCGTGGCCGGCAATTACGGGCCGGACGACTTGCGCCAATTCGCCGGCGTGGCGGCAGAGGCCGGCGGCCGGGCAGACCTGCTCGAGGTTCCCGGACATCTCGACGACGACGCGCTGGTAAATCTGTACGCGCGAGCGCTCGCCTTGTTTGCGCCCTCGCGCGACGAAGGTTTCTCGCTGCCCGTAGTGGAAGGCATGTCTGCCGGGTTACCCTCCGTCGGCAGCGATATACCAGCGCATCGCGAATTGCTGCCGGATGCAGCAGATCGCTTTTCTACCGATGACGTGGAAGGTCTCTCGACACTGATGGAGCGTCTGGCCTTCGACTCGAGCCTGCGTGCTGAGACGGTTGCGCGGCAGGCGGGGGTCTGGCAACGCTACCAGGACCATCAGGTCGGCAGTCGTTTCTGGGACGCCATATCCCGCCGCTTCGCTTCCTATGTTCGCCTGCCGCACCCGATGGTAGTGCGGGGCCGCCGCCCGCGAGTAGCACTGCTCACCCCGATGCCGCCGGACCGGTCCGGCGTGGCGGACTATACCGCCGCGACAATCGCCGAACTGGGGCGCCTAGTCGACCTTGATGTGTTCACCGAGACCGCCAAGTCGTCGCCGGCGCCGGATGCTGCCAGTGTTCGCCCGCTCGACAGCTTCGCTCATGTAGCGCCGTGCTTCGACCGAGTGATCAGCGTCATCGGCAATTCGCACTTCCACACCTCCATTTTCGAGATGCTGCGCCGCTACGGAGGAGCGGCCATTGCACATGATGCGCGCATGCTCGGCTTTTACCGCATCATCCTCGGCGAACAGCGTGCGCTGGACGTAGCATCGAAAGAACTGGGCCGGCCAGTAGATGTACTGGAGTTGAACAAATGGCTGGCCGACGAAGGCACGGCGAAGGCGCTGTTTCTGGGCGAGATCCTCGAGGTCGCTTCGCCGATGATCGTTCATTCGCCGGTCACTGTGCGGCTACTGACCGAGCGGCACGGCGTGCCGCCCGCCTACGTGCCCTTCAGTATCTATCGTCCCTGGGCCTCAGAGGCGCTCACGCCCGACGCCCGGGCGGCCGCCCGGCAGCGCCTCGGCCTTGCCGATAAGGAAATCGCCATCGTCAGCTTTGGCGGGGTGTCGCCGAGCAAGGCGCCGGAGGAATGCATTTGGGCGCTCGACTTCCTGCGCCAATGGGGCATCCAAGCCAACCTGCATTTCGTCGGTAGCCTGCGCGACATGCCTGACGGGGGCACCCACCTTCGCGCGACCGTCCAGCATCTTGGGCTGACCGGTCACGTCCGCTTTCAGGAAGACTTCGTACCGGAGGAATGCTATCGCGACTACCTAGTCGGTGCAGATCTCGCCTTGCAGTTGCGCACCTATGATCTAGGCGGCTTGTCCGGCGCCCTCCTCGATTGCGCCGCTGTGGGCCTTCCAACGGTCGCCAACCAGTCGCTCATCGATGCAGTGGGGGTCCCAAGATCCTTCAATCGCGGCGTTAACGATGCGCTAAGCCCGCTTCTGATTGCCGAAGCATTGGCCGAGTTGCACGAAACCGGCCTTTCCCGCCGGCGACCGGAAGAAGAACGACGTGCCTTTTCCAAGGAGCGCAGCCTTGCCAGCTATTCGGCGCGCCTCTGCCGCGTGCTCGGCCTCGACGTGGAGACCTCAGCTAGGCGGGTGCCGGACCATCTGATCGCATGAGTGACGTCATCTTCGACTGCACGGAACTCTATCAGAACCCTGTGCGTACAGGTATTCAGCGGGTCGTCCGGGAGATGTTGCGGAACTGGCCGGAAGATGGGCCGCGTCTGCATGTCGTGCGATACGACAAGGATCGAAGCTTGATCCGCCTTTCCGAATGGGCAGTCCGCGTACTTGCGGACCAGGAACCGGGCGGCGACAGCCTGCCGCGTGACGCGATCGTCGCCCTGCTCTCAGCAGGCGACCAGTCGCCCTCCGAGCAGCTACCTGACGAGGCAGTATATTTCATCCCCGAGGTCTTCTACGATCCGATGCGTTGCCGCTACTATGAAAGGCTGATGCAAGACTACGGGAAAACCGTGGCGATGCTCGGCTACGATTTCATCGCCTATCTCGAACCGCATCTCTTCAACCTGCGGACCTGTATTGGCCAGATGGAGTATCTGCGGCTGATCGCCAGGGCCACTCACGTGGCGCATATCAGCGAGGCGACGCGACGAGACTACGAGCGCCGCATCCTGCGCTTTACCTCGCCGAGCAAGGGCCCGGTTCTGCCGCTTGGTGCGGATGGGCTGGTCATGGAACGCCAAGCATGGCGCCCTGATCGTCGAAACTTCGTCGCACTCGGGTCGATCGACCAACGCAAGAACCAACAACTGATCTTTGAGGCTTTCCGGCAACTCTGGAGCGATGGCCACAATGCGAGACTGACGCTCATTGGCCGGGCGTTTGCCGCCGCTGATATTGCCTGGCTCGAAGAGGCGCAGGCCTACGAGCAGTTTTGCTGGCTGGACGAGGCATCCGATGCTGACATCCGCCGCGAACTCGTCAACGCCCGATGCACCATCTACGTCTCCGAGGCGGAAGGCTATGGCTTGCCGCCTGTCGAAAGCCTAGCGGTTGGCATTCCGGTGATCACCACCGCCGCCATGCCGAGCCTCGAAGGGATCGTAAAATGTGGGCAGATCAGGCTCGACAGAGTGTCCGCGGCAACGATCGCCGGCGCCGTGGAAAGCGTACTGACAGAAGAAATAGCGACCCGTTTGTGGGCGAACCTTCGGACTCTTGAGCTGTCAAGTTGGGCAGGCTTAGGAAGCCAAACCGCATTATGGCTCGAGAGCACTTTGCGCCATCGTAGCCGTGATGTCGCCGCGGGCCTTCAGTAGAATGTGTCTGCCTGAGGAAAGCCGTTAACTGTCCACGAAACCGGGGGAACGCCAGAACGCTATCCGCCGCATGGCTTGACGTCGATGAGATGGAGATCTAGCGAAGCCTTAAAGCAAGTTGGTCGCGCCGAATTGCAAGTCATGGAGATGTGTCATTTCATGAGTGAGATCGACCGAAACGCCCTCATTACGCCGATCATCATGGCCGGCGGATCCGGCACCAGGCTTTGGCCGCTGTCCCGCGAGACGATGCCTAAGCAGTTCATCACCCTGATGGAAGATGGGCGCTCGACGTTCCAAGAGACGCTTCGCCGCGTGACCGGTCCGGGCTTTACCCGGCCGATAGTGGTGACCGGGAATGATTTCCGCTTCGTCGTGGCCGAGCAAATGAAGGCTGCAGGCGTGGAAGGCGAGATCGTGCTCGAGCCCCAGCGTCGGGACTCTGCTGCAGCCGTCGCGATTGGCGCGCTGATGGGCTTCGAACGCGATCCAGATTCCGTCTGCCTCGTTCTCGCCGCCGATCATGTTGTGACGGGCACCGAGCAGTTCGTGGCCAATTGCAGCGCGGCGGCGAAGGTCGCGCGCGAGGGCCGGATCATGACGCTCGGCATCGTGCCTACACAGCCTTCCACGGCCTACGGTTACATCGAGTGTGGGGCTCCACTCGGCGTCGAGGGAGCGTTCGATATCGAACGTTTCGTGGAGAAGCCGGTTGCGGCGCATGCGCAGGAATATGTTGCGCAAGGCTTCCTCTGGAACGGCGGCAACTTCCTATTTCATGCTGACACCATGCTTGAGGAACTTGAGGCCTACGCGCCCGAGGTTCTGGCCGCGTCCCGCGCAGCGCTAGCCGGAGGCACGCGGGACCTCGACTTTCTGCGCCTCTGCGCTGCCTCCTTCGCGCTCGCGCCGAAGATCTCCATCGACTATGCGGTAATGGAGAAGACCCGCCGCGCCGGTGTAATGCGCGCGACCTTCGGCTGGTCGGACATCGGCTCGTGGGATTCGATTTACGACATGAACACCGCCGACGCCGACGGCAATGTCCTGGAAGGTCCTGTGTCGGTCTTGGGCACCAACGGCAGCCTCGTGCGCTCCGAGGGTCCGCTGACGACCGTGATTGGGCTAAAGGATGTGGTCGTCGTCGCGCTGACCGATGCCGTTCTTGTCGCGGCCATGTCGGAAGCGCCGCGGGTGAAAGAACTCGTCGCGCAACTCCAAGCCCAAGGCTACGGTGAAGCGACCGATCATCTCCGCATCCATCGCCCCTGGGGGTGGTACCAGCGTATCGATATCGGCGATCGCTTTCAGGTGAAGCACATCTGTGTCCATCCAGGCGGAACGCTCTCGCTCCAGCGACATCATCATCGGGCCGAGCATTGGGTGGTCGTGCACGGCACGGCCCAAGTCACGATCGACGGTGTCGTGAAGCACTACCACGAGAACGAGGCCGCCTATCTGCCGATCGGCTGCACGCATCGGATGCATAATCCCGGCAAAATCGACCTCAAGATCATCGAGGTACAGGTCGGCTCCTACACAGGCGAAGACGACATCGTACGCATCGAAGACATTTACGCTCGGAGTTGAATTCGGTGAGCGGCCTAAAATTCGGGACGAACGGCCTGCGTGGACTGGTTGTCGATCGGGTCGAAAGACCTCGCCAAGCCATGCCGTAGCGTTTCTTGATTATCTTGCGCGGCGTTGGCGCAAGCTGTTCTCGACAGAAACCTCGAGGTTGCTGCGGAGGCTGTCGCGCGCTGATCGGACAGCCTGTAGGACTGAAGGCTTCCTGTGCGCGTAGGGCGCAAATGGCCTTCACGACCTAGCAAGCAAGCCATTCGCTCGCGAACGAGCGGCCGACCGGTCGGTCATGCTCTTCTACGGAACATCGGCTTACGCGGGCGACCATGGGCCTTCCGGCGCTTCGTCAAAACAGGAACGTACTTCCATATGCTCGAACACCCTGCCCGGCCCTTGATCGTCCACGACTATTTCGCGATCAGCGGGGGCGGAGAGCGGTTGATCCTCACGCTCGCGGACGCCGTCGACGCAGACCTTCTGTTCGGCTATCGCGGTGTGAACAGCTACGATTTTTCGATGTTTCCGCCGGTCGCCCGAGATCTGACCTTGCCGGGCCCACTACGCCGTCCGGGGTTGCGGGCTGCCGCGCTCGCAGCTCGCTTCACGATGGAGCGCCGGGCAGTGGCGCGCCACGAGGTGCGCATTTTCTCCGGCGTAGCCGCACCTTTCGCGGCGCCTTCAGCTTCATGTCCCGGCCGGAACATCTTCTATTGCCATACGCCGCCGCGATTCCTGTACGACCAGCAGGCATATTTCTCGCCGATGCTTGGCGGCCCTGCCGGTGTCCTGAAGAAGGCCGGCTTGGCACAGTTCCGCCGAGGCTACGAGGCCGCGGTCAGGCGGATGGACACGATCGTCGCCAACTCCGAGACAGTGCGGGAGCGCATCCGCTCATTCCTAGGCCGTGACAGCACTGTCGTCTATCCGCCGTGCGACACGAAAAGCTTCGTCTGGGGCGGCCAGCAGGGCTATTATCTGTCGACCGCACGTCTGGCCGGGATGAAACGCGTGGACCGGATCATCGACGCCTTCCGCACGATGCCGGACCGGGAGCTCGTCGTGGCATCCGGGGGTGACGAACTGGAGACGTTGCGCCGTCGCGCCAAGGATGCGACCAACATCACCTTTCTCGGCTGGGTCAAGGAGGATCGCCTGCGCCGGCTTATCGGCGAAGCAATCGCCACGATCTACCTGCCGGTGGAGGAGGATTTCGGCATGTCGCCGGTGGAATCCATGGCGGCCGGTAAGCCCGTGATCGGCGTTGCGGAAGGCGGCTTGCGTGAGACGATCGTCGACGGCGAGACAGGCATTCTGCTGCCGCGGGATTTCCAGCCGGCCGACATCGCGGAGGCCGTCCGCCGGCTGCCAGCGCCCCGGGCGGCGGCCATGCGCGCGGCGTGCGAGACACGTGCAGAATTGTTCTCTCAAGAGCGATTCGTCGCGGGCATTCGTTCCCTCATATCGGGGCAACTCGCATAGGGTTCAGACTCATTCAGACCCAGAACGCGATGAGGGCTGCGAGCGCGAATGTCAAACGGCCTTCAAAATTACCCCCTATCGGCTTCCAAAATTGGGTCTGACGCATTTTCGATGACGATCAGGCGGCGCCGAGCAAGCGGGCCTCGAGAAGATCAAGCTTGGCGCGCCCGTACATTTGCCGCTTCACGAGCTTGAGCATGTTCACCTGGCCTTCCGTCTGGCCGTTCGACCAAAGTTCGGTAATCGCGCCCTGCACTGCGGATGCATCCTTACTGATGCCGCGAGCGAAGGACGCCAACAAACTTCCCTCGGCATCGTGAGATCCAGGACGAAAGATCCCCGATTTCTCGACTGCGGATCATGGCATGAAACCGGTCGATCAACTCTCTCGCCTTGGCCAGGTTGGGCACTCCGGTGTCATTCGGCCCTTTAATTGCGGCTCGCTGTCAACTCCCACTTTGATGTCTCCGCCGGGGCCAGGGTCCTTTTCGAGGTCGCTGCCTCATGAGGGTTTTCGGGGATGGATGGACTTGCCCGGGAAAAGTGGAGAGCACCAACTGAGGAACCAGGAGGTGTTCTTCAACAGCCTTTGTCGACCGAATTTGGGGAACGGCCAAGCCTCAAATGCCGCTTGACCGACGTAGGAGCATCAACTCGATGGTGGAAACGTTCTTCAAGACCATCGAGTCGGAGCTGATCTAGCGGGTCGCATGGCAATCCCGCAAGCAGGCCGAAAACGCCGTCGCCCAATACATCGACGGGTTCTATAACCCTGTCAGGCGCCATTCATCGCTCGGCTTCCAGAGCCCCATCGCCTTCGAGCGAAACGCCCGAGAAATGAGCTAAACGCTCTCCACAAAAGCCGGGCAAGTCCACTCCTCAACTGCATCAGATATGAGTCAGACCCAATTTTGAAGGCCGTTTGACATCTTGGGCCGATGGTGCGCGCAGATGCGGCCGCGAGGACGCGCTCTACAGATGAGAAAAACCGCAAGAGCCTTCTGCACACATCAGTCCGGTCACTACAGACCGATCTGTGAGAGCGTGGCAAAGCCATCGGACTTCGACAGCTTCATACCTAAGGCACCCCGAAATCATTGAGCTCCAAATTCAATAATTTTGAGCCTTAGCTGCGGTTGCCACGGGCGGCGCAGTAGGCGGCAGCGCGTTGACAAGGTGTCGATGTGCTGCGACATCACGCGGCAACGGTGGTGGGAGCCAAGATCGAAGCGTAGGCTCAGGCTGCCAAGCACCCTCGCACGGGAGTGGAGATGAGTGTACCGGTAAGACAAGGCCCTATGGGTATGGCCGATTCGAAAAAAATTTCGAGAGTCAACCTAAGGCAGGAGATCGCACTAGCATGGTATTTTGCTTGGAGCGATACGCGGGCCCGTTACAAGCGCAGCGTGCTCGGGCCTTTTTGGTTGGTATTGAGTACGATAGTCGGTGTCGGCGGCTTGGGGCTCGTCTGGAGCGTTATTCTTGGGGTGGATAGGGCAACATTCATGCCGCTGCTCACCGTGGGGCTTGTTCTCTGGCAGCTCGTATCCGGCTGCATTGTCACGGCAGCAAGTGTGTTTCACGCCAACGCGCCAATCATTAAGAATATGCGAACCCCGACTTGGCGAATTTCCCTACAGCTGCTGTTCCAGCAAGTTGTCAACCTTCTTCATAACCTTGTGATTGTCGCTATAGTTCTAGTTATTTATCCAAATATGCTATCGCCGACGGCGTTCATGTCAATCCTAGGTCTCGCATTGGTCTTGTCTAATATGTTCTGGGTCATTCAAGTCGTTGGAGTTCTCGGAGCTCGCTACCGTGACCTCGACCCTTTGGTCAGTTCAATCATGCCGATCCTGTTCTTTCTTTCGCCCGTACTCTTTCGAGCAAGAGACTTTGAAGGACTAACATTTTTCATGACCATTAATCCAATCGCCTATTGGATCGAGATCGTGCGTGATCCTATTCAGGGGACCCTGCCAAGTCTTTCAGTTTATGTATTCACGATTGGCATGGCCATCGTGGGTTGGATCATCGCTTTGTCACTGACGCGCGCTAAAGCAGCCCGTCTTCCCTTTTGGGTTTAGTCGCAATGGCCAAGATCAGCCTCCAAGACGTCTCGATCGAGTATCCTATCTACAACGCAGGCTCCCTGAGTCTGCGCCACCAGATTTTGGCGGTAAGTACAGGAGGACGGATATCGCGCGAGGACAGGCGCATCGTTACGGTAAAGGCCCTCGCCGGTATCAATCTCGAGATACGCAAGGGCGACCGGATCGGCCTTGTGGGCCACAATGGCTCGGGAAAATCGACGTTGCTGAGGACTCTTGCTGGCATCTATACGCCAACGCGCGGACATATTACGATAAACGGTCGGGTATCCACCGTGTTTGGGCTGGGCGCTGGCATGGACACGGAACTTACAGGTTACGAAAACATCGTGCGTATGGGAATGATGTTGGGTGCCACCCGAGCCGAGTCCAAAAGCCGCATTCCGGACATAGAGGAATTTTCCGAGCTTGGCGATTTCCTCGCGATGCCGGTTCGCACCTATTCCGACGGCATGAAAACCCGCCTTTCCTTCGGGGTGGCCACGGCTGCCCAGCCGGAAATCCTGTTGGTCGACGAAGTGCTCGGAGCTGGCGATGCAGAATTCCAGCAGCGGGCACAGAGCCGTATGGTCCGGTTCGTCGAAAGATCGAGCATCTTCGTTCTCGCATCCCATTCGACAGAGCTCCTCAAGAAGTACTGCACGCAGATCATTCACCTCGAACATGGTCAGGTGGTGAGCCAGGAGGCGGTGGAGAACGCACAGGTTTTGGATGATCTCGAATGAGCTGAAGGCTGGCTCGCTTCCAATGAACCCGGTGCGTCGGCAGCGATGCATCGGGAAGTACCTAATGGAAATCCGGACTTGCCTCAAGTATCAGCATGGCGAAACTTGCTTACAATCTCACGCGCTTCGTCTGGCATGAGGAAAGAGGTGCGCCCGCATGCCAGCGAAATCACTGTCCTGCGGACGAGGGAGTTCAATAGAAGCCCAGACGTACAAACTCCCTCGCATCAGTAGCCGTGTCAGCGGCGGCACATCACCGAAGCCAAAATCGGGCGCCTGAACGAACAGTTCTTCGAAGTATCCAGCTACTGTTCGGCTTAGAGTAACTCGGACGCTTTCGGAAACGCCGCAATTTCGTTCTTTCGGCGAATTGCTGGAACTTACGGCGATGACTGGGTTTGCGTCGACGCTGTGACCTGCCACTGAACCTGTCATCCAGCGGCGATTAGAGCCTCGGCGATTTCTGTTACGCCGTAGGGCGCGGGGTAAGCAACCGGCGGAGGCGCGGAGCTTTCATCGAGCGAAGCGTCGGAGCCGGTTGCGGTGAGGGTTCCGGCGAAGGCCGACGGGGTCTGGTATCCGAGTGAGGAATGCGGTCTCGCGGTGTTGAAGTCCTGCCGCCATTCGGCGATGGCGCTGCGGGCGTGATCGAGGCCGAAGAACAGGCTCTCATTCAGGAGCTCGTCGCGCATCCGGCCGTTGAAGCTCTCGACATAGCTATTCTGCATCGGCTTGCCCGGCGCGATGTAGTGCCACTCGACGCGATGATCCTTCGACCAGGCGAGGATCGCGTTCGAGGTGAACTCGGTCCCGTGGTCCGAAACGATCATCTCCGGCTTGCCGCGACGCCTGATCAGATCGGTCAGTTCACGTGCCACCTGCCGACCGGAGATCGAAGTGTCGGGGATCACGGCCAGGCATTCGCGCGTGACGTCATCGACGATGTTGAGCACACGGAAGCGCCGCCCGCAGGCGAGCTGGCCGTGCACGAAGTCGGTGGACCAGCGCGCGTTCGGTCTTGCCGCGACCAGGATCGGCGCCCGCGCCCCCACCGCGCGTCGCCGAGCCCGGCGCTTGCGCACCGTCAGCCCTTCCTCCCGGTAGAGCCGATAGATGCGGTTGATCCCTGACGGCTCACCCTCCCGCCGCAGCAGGACGAACAGGCGTCGATAGCCGAAACGCCGTCGCTCATTGGCAAGGTTACGTAGCCGGCCGCGCAGTTCGGTCTCCGGCGGACGGCACGACTGGTAGCGGATCGTCTTGCGATCGGCGCCGACGAAGAAACAGGCCCGACGCTCCGACAGGCCCATGACGGCCTTCAGATGCGCGACGGCTTCGCGCTTGGCGGCGGGCCCTACCATTTTCTCGATAGTGGGAGACCGCAGCTCGGACGTCGCGGAGTGCCGAGGCTTCCAGCATCTGGTCGGCGAGCAGCTTCTTCAGCTTCGCGTTCTCGTCTTCCAGTGCCTTCAGGCGCTTGGCGTCGGACACGTCCATTCCGCCATACTTCGCCTTCCAGTTATACAGCGTCGCCTCGCTGACCCCGTGTTTGCGGGCCAGGTCGGCTGCCTTTGCCCCCGCCTCGTGTTCCCCGCAGAACCGCAATGATCTGCTCGTCCGTGAACCGCTTCCGCTTCATTTGTCCGTCCTTCAATCGAGGCCGGACTTTAACGCCAGGTGGAGGAAAAACTCAGTGGCAGGTCAATCTCGCCTGTCTGATCGTCAGTCCGATCGATCTCGCATCAATCCCGACGCGACCCCCACGCACTGCCCGGAAGGCCTTGACAGCGACCTCGGATATTCGGCTGACGCAGCCATCTGACGTCGTTGCACGCATCAAGGCGCCCCCGAAGACGACCACACCTTGGCAGATCCATCGAAGCAGGCCAGAGTTCCAGCGCGAGGTGCAACACCCCCTAGCCGATGTAGGATCGGTTTGGTTTCCACACCTTTCGGGAGTGTTGCCAAGTCATGCTACGAGCATCTTTCGTCCGCCGAAAGAGAGCGGATTGCCATTCTCCTCGCGGCCGGTCATTCGGAGGCGGGCATAGCCAAGACCCTTGGCCGGTCGCGGTCGACTATCAGTCGCGAACTGGAACGCAACGCGCTGCCAGGCGGCGACTATTCGCCGGTCGTAGCCGACGGAGCCTATATCGAGCGCAGGAGGCGGGATGCCGTGCTCGAGAGTGACGGGCGCCTGCGCCAGTTCGTCATCGAGCGCCTGTCGGAAGGCTGGTCGCCGGAGCAGGTCGCGGGCTGGCTGAAGAATGGTGCGGAGCCGAAATTGCGCGTGCTCGCCACCGAGACCATCTACGCCTTCGTCTATCGCGCCTCGCAGAAGGCCGAGGAGCTCTGGCGCTATCTTCTGCGCCAGCGCAGGACGCGCCGCCCGATGAGAGCACGCCTGTCAAGTGATACGATCAAGAACCGCCGCTCCATCCAAGACCGTCCGGCCGAGGTCGAGGATCGCCGATAGGTCGGGCATTGGGAGGCTGATCTTGTCATCTGCAAGCGCGCTCGCCCGGTTCTCGTCCTTCATGAGCGAAAGACCCGTGTGACGCTCGCCACGAGGCTGAACGGAAAGACCGCCGCCGAAACCACCGCAGCGATGACAGCCGTCTTCCGGCGTGTTGCTCCCGGCCTGCGCTCCTCGGTGACCTTCGACAACGACACCGCCTTCGCCCGCCACCGCCTGCTCGACGACCTGTTCGGCATGTCGACCTGGTTCTGCGACGCCTACGCTTCCTGGCAGAAGGGAGGCGTCGAAAACGCCAACGGACGATTGCGATGATGGCTGCCCAGATGGCTCGATCTCGACACCCTGTCTGAAGCCGATCTCCAGGACGCCATCGTCAGTCTCAACACCACTCCGCGAAAATGCCTCGGCTTCATCACGCCCTTCCAGTGCCTCCTCCACGAACTTGGCAAGGACGTCAGAATCCGCTTCTCATGAGCATGTTGCGCTTCACGCTGGAATCCACCAGGAGTTGTCAGCGAACTGGAACCGAAAGGCCGCATAACAGGGTCGGGAAGGCGGCGTCGCGACAAACCCTCCGCTCTGGCAGCAAAAAACTGCGGAACATACTAGCGCTTTTTTCGCGACCGCGGAGTCGACGCGGTTTCTTCGCAGAGATTCTTTCTTGTCGGCGTGGCTACGTAGGTGGACGGAAGCCATGGAGCCAACTGCAATGACTGATTTCATCTGTGTCAGGCAAGAATCGATAACCAACACGGCTGGTGCTGCCACTGGGGCGTCGCACGGTCGCCGCGCTTCGGAGGGCCGCGATCTCGGTCATTGCGATCCGGAACGCCGCAGTCTCATGTTGGCTGGAGCACCTAGACCTGTTGATCCGGCACGGGGGGCGGATCCCTTCGATGTCCGTGCTCGTATCGACGACGCAACAATGGCCACGAATGCTCAAAGGCGGATTGGTGCAGCAATTGCCACAGAACTGCTGTTCACGGTGACAGCAGATGCGCTCAAACGTACGGATGCTGTCGCAGATGAGGACGTTGCAAGTCCGCCGGCTGAAGCCGTTGATGGAGCAGCAATTCTGCGGCGCTTGGCGATCGAAAATCATTGGAAATGTGAATGGCTTGACGACCTTCCCGCCGAAAAGGGGGCATCGTCGACCTCCAACCATAAACTGCAGCACAGATGGCCGGCACTGACGCGCATCGCAGGGGAAGAAACGCGGAGGTGGCTCGAAGCGTTCGATCCGCTCAAAGTCATGGCGCTCACGGGGCTTGTGCTCGAGGCTTGTGTCTTGGACAAGCGCTGGCGCGTGGCTTGTTGGCGCCTCGATCTCGATGAAAAGACGCCTCATTTGTCGGTTTTCGTCGTACCGCTCAGGCAGAGCCTTTCGAAAACGGGTGAATCAAAAACCTGGGTCAGCGTGCGTACACATCTCGGAAAAAGGCATCAGCTCAGCGCGCTGCAAGACTGGGCCGGGGAGGTTTGCGCTCCGATTGGCCTCGTCCGCGGACGGCCGTGGTCCGAGACAGGCGCACGGCACGTCTCGCCGAGCCGCTATCGATTTCGGGCGCTGAAGGCGGCAGAAGCAGACCTCGCCCAGCGCGAAGCTGCGCTGCTGGCGAAAGAAGAAGAGTGCGAAGCCAGACAGAACGCTCTCGATGCCCGAGACGCAGCAGCCGCGGCGCGGGAAGCTGCAGATCAGAAGCGGCAAGCAGCCCAGAAGCTCGCCGAACGTGAACTTTCGCAGAAGCAATCGCTGCTGGACGACGATATGGATCGCGCCGCGAATGCGATCCACGCAGCCGCGGGGATCCTGAAACGTAGTCCATCCTTGGATCCGGCTTGCTCGCTGTATCGCGTCCTCTCTGACTATTTGCGTAAGCGGCCGGCGTCCAAGGCCGACGAAATCGACGCGGTCTTTCGAGAATGGGTGCAGCAAACGAGTAACGTGGCGCAATCGTCGCAGCACCGCACCCCCGAGAAGCCGATGCTTCCGACCTTGGTCTTCGATGAACCCGAACTGTCAAATAACGCTGGGGTCAATAAGGCGCGCCCGTAGAAGTGGTAAAAAGGCCTGCGTGGGCTGTCGCGCTTGCGCGTTCCTGACCAGTGGACACCGCTTCGATCAAGCAGTTGCGTTTAAAACCCGTCGCTTCATCGGCACGGCCAAGCGGGTTCGCGACGATCCGCGTTTCCGCAATCCTGTAGTCGCGGGCCGCATGGATATGCCCGTGGATCCAGATCTGCGGCCGCCACATCTCGATCGCAGGCTCCATGTCCGAAGCGTAGCAATGGTCCAGCGGATCGTGCGGAAGCGCCAGGGAGCGCAGGCTCGGCGCATGATGCGTCACCACGACCGTACGACGTGGATCAAGGCCACCAGCGAGTGCATCGGCCAGAAACCGGCACGAGGCACGGTGCCAGGCGAGCGTCGTCGCCGGCGTGATCCGCCGCGAGCGCCGGGTCGACGAGGCGCGGTGGATGCAGCGGTAGTCGTTCATCCCGCGTCGTGCCGCCGCATGGGCCTGCGCGCGGCTGACGTGGGAGTCCGACCGCAGATCAGTCCACAATGTTGCGCCGAGGACTGTCAGGCCGCCGATCGTCGCGGCATCGTCGGACAGGAGCGTGATCCCGAGCCTGGCGGCCAGGTCACGGCCCGCCTGAAGCTCGTCCTCGACGGTAAAGCCATTCGGCGAGCCATCGCGGTACCAGTCGTGATTGCCGGGAACATAGATCGTCGGCACGCCGGCAAACCGCTCTCCCAGCCATTTGAGCGAGGCCGTCAGCCTGCCAGCGCAGTCGCCCGCAATAATGGCAATGTCGAACGGCGTGGTGATCTCGGTTGCCGGATCGAAGGAGCGG
>NZ_JAGDDZ010000011.1:0-38997 GCF_049132005.1 Aurantimonas sp. NFXS3 | reverse complement strand
GGCCCGATCAGACCCAGCGCCTGTCCGGCCTTGAGCTCGAAGCTGACATCGCTGAGCAGTACAGTGCCGGTGCTGGGAGCGACCACGGTTGCATTCTCAAGCTTCAGGGACTGGGTTGGGGCCGGCAGGTCGAGGAGACGGGAATCGTCATCCATGGCCGCCAGCGTTTCCTTCAGTCTCGCAAAGCTGCGACGGGCGGCAACGACGCCTTTCCAGTTGCCGATAGCCAGGTCCACCGGCGCCAGAGCCCGGGCGGAAGCTACCGAGCAGGCGATGATCGCACCAGCTGTGAGCTCGCCCTGGATCGTCAGATACGCGCCAAGGCCCAGAAGCGCCGATTGCAGCATCATGCGCAGCACTTTCGACAGGCCACTGAACGAGCCGCTGATGTCGCTGGTCTGGGTCTGCAGATCGAGATGGCGGGCATTGGCCTCCTCGAACCGTGCAACAGCCCGACCGCCAAAGCCCATTGCTCGCAGGATATCGGCGTTGCGAGCATGGGAATCGGCAAGGTTGGCGCGCTGCACCGCGGCACGGTTCATCTCCGTGCTGCTGCGTTTGGTCAGGACCTCGGTGATGACGGTCAACGCGATGAGAACGATGGCACCGCCGATGGTCAAGAGACCCAGCATCGGATGCAGCAGGTAGACGAAACCGATGAACAGCGGCATCCACGGCAGATCAAACAGTGCGATCGGTGCCTGGCTGGCAACGAAGCCGCGTACCGTATCAACGTCGCGACCGCGCTCCAGCGCCTCTGACGTCGAGTACCCGTAGCGCGGCATCTCGATCACGACCTGGTGGGTGATCGGAGCCAGCCTGGCGTCCATGCGAGCACCAAACCGCACCAGAATTTGGGAACGCAGCACGTCGAACATGCCCTGGAAGAGATACAGGCCAATCGCCAGGACCGACAACGCCACCAGCGTTGGAACGCTGCCGCTGGTCAGTGCACGATCGTAGATCTGCAGCATGTAGAAGGCACCGGTCAGGGCGAGGACATTGATCACCCCCGAGAGGAGGAGCAGGAAGATTGCCAGACCGCGATAGTTGCCGATGCGCTCCGACATGGTCGTCGGATTGGGGCGCTGGCGGCGTCGTTGAGTGCCCATGAGAGCCGTCCCCTTGAATGGAAGCGATGATCGGAAAGCTGAGGTGGCGGGAGCTGACGCCCCCGCCGAGCGCTCATCAGGCGACGCCGATGAAGTCCGACTGGGTCAGGTGACGACCCGCGACATCGAGGGTGAAGTCGGCCCCGGCTCCATCGGACACATTGCCTTGGATCCGGGTGAGGGCTTCCCCGTCATCCCCCGTCAGATGCGTGACAAGCACCTGGCCGGCGCCGGTGAGCGACGTTGTAGCTAGGGTGAAGCCACCTGGACTTGCCATGCCGCTCAGATCGATCTTGTCACCACTAGCGAAGCCGTTGATCCAATCACCATCGGCATCGGCCGCCGTTCGGAAGACGAAGGTGTCGTTACCGCCACCGCCATCCATGACGTTCACCACCGAGCTGGCGATGATCTCGTCATTGCCCGCACCGCCGATGACGTTCTCGAACCCGAAGATGGCGTCGTAACCGCTCTGGCTGCTGAAGACGCTGCCATGCTGCATCGTGCCGTTGCCAAGATCGACCTTTAGATTTGCCGTGATCGCGGCATAGTCCAGCGTATCGTTGCCCGCATCGCCCCAGTAGATGTCGTCGCCGTCACCCTGGCGGGCAATGAAGCGGTCGTTGCCCGCCCCGCCATAGACCGTGTCGGAGCCGCCACCGCCTTCCAGCATGTCGTCGCCGTCGTCGCCGAACATCCGGTCGTCGCCAGCATCGCCGAAGATCATGTCGTTGCCGGCACCGCCGAGCAGGACATCTTCGCCAGCGCCGCCGAAGATCATGTCGCGGCCGGCGTCTCCCTTGATCAGGTCGCTGCCCGCTCCGCCCATCAGCGTGTCGTCGCCGAGGCCGCCAAGGAGAATGTCGTCGCCGTCGCCGCCGCTGAAGACGTCGGCCTCGGCACTGCCCATCATCACGTCCGCCGCTGCCGTCCCCGTCAGCACCAGACCTGCCACAACCGACGGCACCGGTGGGGGTGTCGGCGTATCGTCATCGTCGTCGACCGTGTCACCGTCGTCGTCGCCGCCGACCGTATCGTCGTCGTCGACCGTGTCGTCGTCATCGACGGTGTCGTCATCGTCGACGGTGTCATCATCGTCGACGGTGTCATCGTCATCGTCGTTGTCCTCCACGGCGTTGTCGTCGGCATCGTCTTCGTCGTCGGTCCGGAACATGTGCTCCGGCAGGTCAGTCATGCCGGTATTTCGGGCGACGATGTCGGCAAACTCTTGGCCGTCGATGAAGTTCTCATAGAAATCAAAGTCGTCGAAGCGCGAGATGTAGTAGAAGCGATCCGCATCTTGCAGGCGCTCGAACTGCTCGCTTAGCACCACCCAGAAGGTCTGGCCGACGATGCCGTCATTGATGTGCTTCTCGGCAAGGCCACCGACCCAGAAGTCGACGCGGTCGATCCCCTTCACGATGCCTGTGCCGTCCGACTGCAAAGCGATGGCGATGTCCGGATTGATCGCCTTGAACGCGTCGAAGTCCTCCGCCGCGAGCACCAGGTCCGGATAGGCTTCCATGAACTGCGCGATGACGGCATTGCTGAGCCCGTTTCGCGTCTGGAAATCCGCCCAGGACGTGTAGGCCGAAAGATCGCCACCGGCAAAGCCCACCGCCTCGCTGACATAAGGATCGGTCGACGCGGCCAGATCCATCCGGATCTGGTTGAGCGTGCCGAGACCGACGTCCCAGCCTCGGGCCACGTTGAAAGCGAACAGATCAGCACTGATGCGAACCAGGTCGTTGCGGACCGCGTCAACGATGTTGAAGTCCACGTCCTCGGAGGGCTGGCGAACCTGCCCACCGACTATGGCGCTGACGCCATGCTGGGCATATCCCGGCTGCGGAACGTATCCCGGAGGCAGCGGCCCGTTGAACACGCCCGCGGCATTGCTCGGGTTGAGGAAGGCATCGAACAGGTTGACCTCGACCGGATTCCCGTCGGCGTCGATCACCGTCAGCTTCTGCCCGATCAACGAGTGGCCGAAGCGGAAGGCCGCGGCAGCGAACTCGTGTGAGATCGCAGCATTCGCATTGGGGTCGTATTCCTCGAAGCCGTGTGTGCCCTCACTGCGCAGCCCGCCCAGCAGCGTCTCGAGATACTCGTCGAACACCACCCGCTGGTACTCGGCCTCGTTGATCATTTTTGCGGCTTGGAAGACTTCTTCAGGCGTTCCTTCGAAGCCGGCGGCCAGCAGACCATCCACGTGATGATTGTGGTTACGGGCCCAGATCGTGTGGATGGCCGTCAGCCCGTAATTCTCGTTCGCCCGTCCGTCGCCTGCCACGTAATGGTCAAGCACGTTGATGAAGGGGTTGGCGTCTAGCAGCAGTGGGTGGCCGGACCCCATAAAGTTCGAGATCACCTTGCTGACAACCCCCGGATCGAAGGCTCCTGCCTCGTCATTGAAGAGCGTTCCGGTGGTTTCCGCGTCGATCGCGTAGTTGGTGTAGTAGGCCCGGAAGCCGATCTGGCCGCCCGGCAAGCCGGGGTCGGTGAAGATCGTATCTGCGTACCAATGATGCTGGATCAGCTCGCGCAGCGTCGGCAGCAGGTTGAATTCCGGATTCGACGGATCCGGCGCACCCGAGAACAGCCGCATGCCGTGGCCCTGATTGCCATCGCTTTCGCGGAGGAACTGGCCGACCAGACTGTTCGAGCCATAGGCTTGGTTCTGGTCGACATAGGGAGACGTCTGGTTCTTGTGCAGCGGATTGCCGTCGGCGTCGAAGCCGATGACCGTGCCGCGCGTCAGGTCCGCCGGATTGCCGGAGAACGGGTCGCCGCCGCCGGGGCCGCCGATCGCGATCGTGCCGTTGCCGCCCTTGGGCAGGAAGTCCAACCCATGATCGATGTACTGGCCCATTGACATGAAGAAGATGTTGGCGTCGTTTCCGGCCTTCGGCAGGCCCGCCTCCTGGTCACCGAGGATGTTGGAGATGGTGCGCGGGTCGAGCCCCTGGAAGATCGGGTTGATCGCCCGGTTGCCGTCCGTATCCGGGGCGCCGTAATGCGAGTTGGTGATGCGGATGAAGGACTGGTCGGCAGCGCCCCAGCCGGCGTTGGCTTCGTTGTTGTTGTAGCCGCTGAGTTCGCGGAAACCCGTCGGCACTCCATCGTCACCAGTCTGTCCAGGCTGCAGCCCGTTGACCAGGGCCTTGAGGCCGGCAATGTCGCTCTGCGAGTACTCGAAGGCGCCGGAGACGCCCTCGTCATTAACCAAGCGCGGCTGGGTGTCCTGGATGACAGGCGTGCCGGCAGTAGCGAAGGTGATCGAGTTTGTGCCGTCAGAGTAAGTGGTAGTGCCGTCGCCATTGTCGCTCGGCACATAGTCGGCGAGCTTGGTGCCGGGCGTCAGCTCGATCACATCTTGTGGACGCAGCGTGCCGACGATCGTGTCGTCGCCGCCGTTGGAGCGGAAGACGATGCGGTGCGCGGACAGCAGACCTGAGATGTCGACGGTGTCGTTGCCAGCGCCGCCATTGATGGTGATCGTGCTGGTCGACAGGCTGGTGCCGGCGAACGTTCCGTTGGTCGTGAACGTATCGCCGCCGCCGTGACCATTGATCACGATCTCCTCGATGTTGTTGAGTTCGGCGACGACCGAAGTAGTGTCGGTCCCGTTGCGCGTGATGACGATCTCGGTGTTCCCATTGATCTGACTGGTCAGATTTCCGCCGATCGCGAGCCACGCGTCGCGTGAATGTATCGTATACTGCTCGGCAGTCCCGTCCCCTGCGATGTGGACCGTATCCGTCGTTCCCGCGATGTTTGCAGCTGCAGTGTCGCCGTTGATGATGTCGCGCCCGTCGCCGACACGCCACAGGAAGGTGTCGTTGCCGGCATTGCCGTTGAGCGTGTCGTTGCCGGCGCCACCGACGAGGATGTCGTTGCCCACACCACCGTTGATGCTATCGGTGCCGGCCCAGCCGAAAACGATCTGGGAGCCGGCTGCGCCATTGACGCCATTGAGGTTCGTGTTGTTGGCGGCGGTGCCTTGGACGAACGTGTAATTGGTGCCGGCGAAACGGAGCGTCTCAATGCTGTTGAGCGTATCGACGCCCTCCGCCCCGGTCAGATCCGTCACGATGATGTTGGCACCGGACTGGGCAAAGTTGAAGTTGCCCACATCGCCCGCAAAGACCGCCGTGTCGGTGCCCCCGCCGCCGTTAAGCGTGTCGTTGCCCGCGCCGCCGTTCAGCGTGTCGTTGCCGCCATCGCCGGAAAGGATGTCGTTGCCGGCGTTGCCGTTCAGTGTGTCGTTGCCGCCGATGAAACCCAGGAACGGGCTGACGCCGTCAGCGATGTCGTCGCCTGCCGTGCCGTTGAAGGTGTTGTTGCCGAGGGCGATGCCATCCCAGTTCGCGCCGGTCGGTCCGGTCGGCTGCGAGAACAGGGTTTCCACGGTTCCGCCACCATCTGTAAAAGTGACCGCCACCCGGAGCTGAAGGCCGAGTTGAGCCCCAGCCAAGATCGAGGGGAGATCCTGAGGGGTGAATGCAGCGGCAGTGGCGCCTGCAATGTTCGTCCAGGTCGTGCCGTTCGCGGATTGTTGCCATTGATAGGAGAACGCGCCAAGTCCGTCCGGGTCAATTATTGAGGCAAGGTTGGTGACGGACAGCGACTGCCCCTCGGTCGGCGTCAGGTCGCTAACCCCAAGCGCGCCAGTCGCCGGTGCGTTGACGTTGATTTCAACGTCCGAAAAGCGAAGCCGCTCGATATTGCGCAGTGTGTCGGTGCCATCCGAGACGAGGTTGCGTCCGGTCAGCGGATCGATGGCGCCAACGGTCACGGCGTTCTGCGTGACCGTTACAGTGCCGTCGTCATTATACGCAATCGTGTAATTTGCGCGCACGTCGTTGAAGACCGCGACATCAACATCGCCGACGCCATTATCCACAATGATCTCACGAACGATGTGCATTTGGCTGGGCACTATTGTCCGGGAAATCATCAGCTCGAACAGGCTCTTGCCGACCCAGCTCGGATCACCGGCATCCAGAGCCGTGAACACGTGTCTCAGGCTATCAACTGAGGCTATCTGGTTAGCTGCGGTGTCCTCGGTTCCCTGCCCGCTTTGATCTTTTCCGGTGATGCGGATGCGCACGTTCAGCCAGGCATCGCCGTCCAGGACGTCATCACCACCATTCCCTTGGAGGAGATCGCTGCCACCGCCGCCAAGGAGAATGTTGCCACCGTCAAAAGCGATCTGCGCTTCGCGATCTCCTGGCAAGGCATCATCGATCAGATTGCCTAGCAAGTTCCGCAACCCGTCGATCCTATCGACACCGGCTTGGGTGAGTTCGTCTTGGAAGAAAACGCCTTCGGCGGTGCCGACAGTCGTGGCGCCGTCCAGATTCCGGACACGGTCGTCGCCGCGCAGAATATCGTCATGGTTCCAGCCCGAAAGCGCTTCGACCTTGTCGAAACGATTGCGCAGAATGTCGGCCTGCTCCGTCGTGAAGATCGGCACGCGTAGATCGGCATTCGCCCCGAAGGAAACACCCTTGAAGATTGACCAGTCGAAGCCGAACATGCCCTCGTTGCGCATGACGCTTTCGCCCTGGACCATGATGTCGTCGCCGGATTCGGCGTCGAAATCATGTTCGTCATTGCCGGCGAACATTACGTCGTGGCCTTTGATGGCAGAGTTGAAGAACAACTCCGAATTATCGCCGGCCGTGGTGTCGAAGCCGCCGCCTCCCTCAATCCAGTCGTCACCTTCATTGCCGAGCAGGAAGTCGGCATCGTCCCCACCGAGGATGAAATCGTCTCCTTCACCGCCAAACACTTCGGTCGCATCGACGCCGACGAAGAACACGTCCTTGCCGGAACCGCCCATCAAAATGTCGAGTCCGTTCGAGTTGGCGATGACGTCGTCGCCTTCGTCACCCTTCAAGAAGTCACCCGAGTCACCGGAGTCGGTGATGATGTCGTTGCCCGCACCGCCATTGACGAGATCAACGCCAGCACCAGCCTCAATGCGGTCGTCGCCCGCGTCGCCCCAGATGGCATCGTCACCGAAGTCGGCGATAATGGTGTCGTTGCCGTTTGTGCCCCCTATGACCGTGTGCTCGCCGCCAAAGACGCGGATGTAGTTTTGAGTGACTTGTCCGGTCGGATCGACACGTACGACCTTGCCGAGACCCATGGCCTCCAGGAACGGATCGTTACCAGTAGGATCCCTCCCGGACGCACTAAGGTTATCTGGATCATAGTCGACCTGATTGAGGACGTTGACCTCGAGGACGTGATCATAGGTGGCAAAGGCATCAATACCGATATGGCGCGACACGATATCGTCGGCGGTTCCGCGGATGCCGTCCGCGCCGGGATCGGCGAGGTCCGTGTTGGCCAAGATCATCTTGGCGAAGGCGTTCTGCTCCAGCGCGTTCAGCATGTTCTGACCCTGAGTTCGGGTCAGGTAGTAGAACCGATCGCCATCCTGCAGGTTCTCGAGTTGCAGCTCGAAGATCGCATTGAAGGTCGAGCCGAGCATGCCGCCGAAGGGCATTTTCTTTTCGGCGAGGCCGCCGATCCAGAGATCCACCAGGTTGAGCCCGGTCTCACGCCCCGCCCAATCCTTAAGGGGATCGGTGTCGCCGCCGTAGTCTGTTCCGGTTAGGAAGGCGATCCGATCGACAGGAACCGAATTGTCGCCATTCTGGTCGAGACCGAACACCAGTTCCATCGCCGCATCCCGCTTGGCCTCAAGCGTCGTCGCAGTGGTGATGGACTGATGCATGCCATAGGCAGCAATGAAGTTCACGATCGAAGCCGGGTTCTTGAGGTTCGCCGCGAAATCGGCCCAGTGGTCGTAGGGCTTGAGGAAACTCGAGCCACTGGCCGCATAGAGTTGTCCGCGGGCGTCGTTCAGCGTCGGGACGCCGGTATCGCGGCCTCGGGCAATATTGATCGCTGCCAAGTCGAGCGGCAGGCCCAGCAGGCTGTTTCGCAGTGCGCCGACGACGAACTCGTCGATCTCGTTGCCCCGTTCGATAGTCATGCCCCGCACGATAGCGCCAGCCCCGACATCGGCATGGACGGTCCCGTCCAGGTCGAAGGCGACCGGATTAAGGAATGAAGCAATCAGACCCATGTCATCCGCTGAGCCGTCCGCGAACAGCCGCGGCATGCTCTCGGTCAGCATGGAATGACCGAACCGATAGACCGTGTTAGCGAACTCAGAGAAGATCGCCGGGTCGACATCGGTGACCGAGTTGAAGACGAATACGTCGATATTTGGCTGGATCTTGCGGGCGAACTCCTCAAACACGAGATGCTGGTACTGCATCTCCGTGGCGAAGCGAGCCGCTTGGAACAGACGCTCGCCGTCCCAGTCTCCGCTATGGAACAAAGCGTTTTCGGCGAGGTAGGCACCCTTGTTGGGCGCCGTAGCGTAGCCAGCGTTAAAAGCCGCGAGGGTCACACCGTCGATGTCGCCGGCGAACCACTCGTTCACGAAGGCAAGATCGCCGCTTTGCAGAATCGTCAGCTTCTGCGAATCGACCTGACGATTGTGTTCCGAGTGGAAAATGTGATGAACTGCGGTGAGGCCGATATTCTCGTTGCCGCGACCGTCTCCGGTGATGAAGTGGCGGTCGAGCAGCTCGTTGTCGTATTCCAGGTTTCGACCGTTTTGCGGATTGAAAGCGACAGCATTGCCCGTATCGCCGTCCCCGTCGGGAACCAATACACCGTTGACGATGACGGGAACTGCGTTGTGCGCAATGTCATCCAGGAAAGCATGATTTGTGCGAACCGGACCCATGCCGCTATTCAAGGCGGCAATGTTCAACGGGCTAACACTGGTGCCGCTGACGACAACATCATCAAGGGTGTTCGGTATGCCATCCGGACCGATATTGACGATGACTTGCGCATAGCCCGTCGTCGGATTCGGAATGAAATTGCCATAAGGGTCGGTGCGCAGCAACGGGACGTTGAACACGTCGGCGTCCGTCAATTGGATGCCAAGCATACTCGCCGCCTGCACTTTGATGTCGGACCAAGTTGGTAGCCCCCCATTGGCGCCGTCCAGAAGATTGCCGGTTGAAACTGTTCGGCCGCCGACGGTCTGGTACTCGCGTAGGAAGACCTGGTGTGACGAATGCGACGTGTAGGTCTGGTTCTGGTCGACAAATGGCGTCGTTGTGTTGACCTGTGTACCGTCCACGTTTGTGGCTCGCGTCAGCACCATGAAGTTGGCGTGGCCGTCGTCGGCCGTTCCGGCGATCCCATCCGCGCCCTTGTCGAAGAGCGGATCGTCGTGCTGCAACGGAACATAGATTGTGCCGTTGCCGCCCTTAGTGATGAGGTCGAGACCGTGGTCAAAGAACTGGCCAAAGAACGTCATCCAAGCGTTGAACGGCGCCGAAAGGCCTTCGTCAGCAGCGACGTTGGGGATAACCAGCGAGCCGTTGGTCACTTCCAGCCCTAGCTCGGCAGCCACCGCCAGGAACGCCGCGGCCGGGTCCTCAGCGACAGCGGTCGCATGTTCGAGCGCCGCTTCGGCGAAAGTTACCGCTTCAGCCGCGACCTGGATAGCGTCGATACTGTCTGGATTTCCGGCAACATAGGCATTCACGGCCTCGTCTAGCGCAAGGTACGCCGCTGCCAGTGCATCATCCGCCATGATGACCGCAGCATCCGCCGCTTCTGGTGTCACGCGAGCTTCAATCAATCGCTGCAGGTCGCCCATGACGTCTTCGGAGCCAGCGAACGTCAATGCCGCGATAATTGCGGCTGGATTGCCAAACGACTGGTCTACCACCAGATTTGAGATAATGCGTGGATCGGCATCGGCGACGCTGCCGCTGTTGTTGTAGTTGGTATTCGTAACGCTTGGCGCGGGACCGAAGGGACCGTCAGGGTCGAAACTGTCGCCATCGGCATCATTGTTATAGCGTGGGATCAGGAGGCGCGGCATCGGCTGGTCGGCTGCGCCCCAACTTTCGCGACCGGGCAAGATGTTGTTGCTGCTTCCATCCACGGTACGCAAGCCGACTGGCACATGCGGATCCGGAATAGCCTTGGGAGTTGCAGGATCGCCGAGATATACGCCGGTGTCAGCGTGATACTCGAGACGATCGGAAATCAGGTTGCCTTCCGGTGTCACGCGAAGTTCCGTGAGCGGGATACCGGCCGCGTGAGCTTCCGCCACTTTGATCTGATAGAGGATAAACGAGAGATCAGCTTGATTGATTGTGAAAGCGGCCATGGTTCCAACTCCCGATACGCGGCTGATGCACGCGCGATCAAAGCAAAATATTGACGGGACAGCCAAGAGCATAAACCTATGCTTTGGGCCTGCACGTTATAGGAAATAAGAAAAAACACCTGCGAGCATCTTCTATGCTCTTGGCGGGCGCACACTTTGGTAAAGCGGATTTTCTACTCCGCCGCGCCGACCTTTCGCAATATTCTTCCTGCTCTAAACTCAGCGATATGGAAGAAGGTCCGACGATTTTCATCTACTTTGGTCGCGAGAATCAGAGACCAAAGTATGGATAAAAATCAGACTTTGGTCCGATAGCGCATATGACCGGTGGGTGGGCTTGCCTGCAACCTGTATTGTGGATGCCTCGATGCAACGCGATAAGCGTCAGGGACTCGCCGCCTGCCTAATTCGAGCGGCTACCGACGAGGACTTCTTCGGGGACATAATACCGCTCGACTGAAAGCCCGGTCGGGACCAGCGATGGTAGCGAGTTGGGGGTGCACACTATCGCGATTTCGGGCCGTTTGCGGTCTGACAGCTGGACGCCTCCGGAAACTGGCGGATTTCGTGCTGACATGATTCAGTAGAGTCGGGCTTTCGGGCGGGGTCGGATGGCGGGACAGATTGGGTTTTGGGACGTCGAGGATCGGCTTTCGCAACTGTCACGCCATGGCGATCCATTGGAGAAGCTCTCCGTTACGGTCGATTTCGAGATATTCTGGGCAGACCTGGCGAAATCGGTTCCCCGGCGCGATCGCAGCAGGGGCGGCAGGCCGCCCTTCGATCCGGCTCTCAAATTCAGGATGCTGGTTCTCCAGGCGCTGAACGGGTTGTCCCTGGAGCAGACCGAGTTCCTCGTGAAGGACCGGTTGAGCTGGATGCGGTTCTGCGGTCTCCGTCCCGGCGATGCAGTGCCGGACGCCAACACTCTGTGGGATTTCCGTGAGGCCTTGATTGCCGCCGATGCGCTCGACGCTTTGTTTGCCCGTCCCGACCGGGCGATCAGCGAAGCGGGCTATCTGCCGATGTCAGGTCAGATCATGGACGCCACGCTTGTTGCCGCGCCAAGTCAGCGTAACACCGAGGACGAGAAGGCCAGGATCAAGGCCGGCGAGACGGCAAAGGAGATCTGGAAGGACGAGCCGTTCAAGGCGCGGCGGATGGCCCAACGCGAGCAACGAGCTGAGTTCAAGTACAAGTACGGAGGGCCACCTAGAGATCACACACTGCGGCGAATGTCAGCAGATGTGAACATCTGGGGGGATGGCCATGCGCCGGCCCACATTTCTTCCAGCGTCACACTTGGGACAAGCTGAGAGTGCTTATTTTGTGCTCGGCGCTGCAAATTTGGGAGGATACGCAATGTCCATTTTGCGATATGTCGCATCTGCTTTCCGCCTGATACCTCCAGATGACGATGAAGCGGAACCCCCTGAGCCGACTCGTGATCTTGGACCGCTGCGAGAGAGCGATGTGTTGGATCTTCTCGATCAGACCATCTACAGACGGGACGATTTATCGTCAGAGCGGCGCAGCCGATCGGAGCGCCTCCAGTAGCGCGTGTTGTCCGGCATGAGTGCGGAGCAGGAATGATTTCCGATGCCGCCAACGGGCACAGCGAGACGATGATTTCCGATGCCGCCGTGGGCAGAAAGCCGACCGACAGTTTTCTGGGCGGTATGACAGAAAACCATCGACCGCTTACGTGAATGGTTTCGCACGCCTCACGGCGCCCGAAGCCCTTCACGGCGACAGATCGTTCGCTTCCGGGCCCGTAGACGGCGAAAACCGCCGTTCGGCGGTCAAACCTTTCTGCCTGGAGCCGTCGCGTGAGACCTTCCAAAAGCAGAAGTAAACCTGGGCCAGCGGTCGTCCGTCAGTATCATCGCCTCTTTGCTGCTTCTGCCGGCCCAAGAAGGCTATCGTCCGGCAGCCAGCAGGACTGATCGATGCGACGACGTCCCATGGCAACATTGCTGCCGCCATGCCTCTTGTGCGAAAGCCCGATCTGGAGAAAAGCGACGCTTCCGTCTTGAAGTGAACCGGAAATGGGCAGAAGCAGGGAATGGTGACCTAGAGGAAATTTTGGGGAAGCTAGGCAGCGCTCTTGGGAGACGTCGAATGCAAGTCTCTACATTCCGGACGCGCTTGGCAGTGGCAGCCCTTCTTATCATCACCTGTGGGGCGGCCGTCGCGCAGCAAGATGGGACCTGCACATCCGTGATCTTGCGTGATCCACCGCGCACCATGATCCGCTGCCCCGGCGGTTTGCTCATCGAGGCCGAGGCGGCCGCAAGACTGCAGATCCTTGCGCCGGCGTCGGACGGACCGCCCCACGCGGTCCGTCTCGATACGAAAGCGGTTCTAATCGACTTAGAGACCTCGCGGCCTTTCCAGATCAGGACGCCGCACGCGATAGCCTCAGTACGTGGCACCTTGTATGCGGTCGATGTCAGCCCTGGTGCCACCGCGGTTTTCGTTGTCCAAGGACAGGTGCAGGTCGGTCGGCGTACGGGTCCGGGCACCGTCCTCCTGAGACCGGGCGAAGGCGTTGACGTGAGTCCCGGCGCCCCCCTGACAGTTCGCAGATGGCCACGGGAGCGGGTCTCCCGCCTGCATTCCCGCTTCGGGCGCTAGAGCGTTGCAGCGGCGGGTGCGAGCTCCGCTTACAACTATCGCCCTCGCGGCCCTCGCAGCCATTTGCTGGGCTGGGTGGCTCGGCATGTTGCACGTTTCCGGACAGCGCAGCGTCGTGGATCTCATCGAGGCGCCGCTGGTCGATCTCCGGCTTCTTGCCGCTGGCCCCCGGGAGACGCCGGAGGAAATCATAATCGTCGCGATCGATGACGCGACGGTCGCAGCCGAAGGTGGCTATCCTCTAGATCGCGGGCGCCTCGCCATGCTGATCCGGGAAATCGTCGCCGCAGGCGCAAAAACGCTGGCTCTCGACATCCTGCTGGTCGATCCCGCGGAGACGGATGCTGATGATGCGCTGGCTGAGGCTCTGGCAACCATTCCCAGCGTGATTGCAGCCGCCGGCCAGTTCCGTCAGAGTGACCCACAGGCGGTGGCGGCGCCCATGCCCGACAACGATCTGTGGCCCTTGCCGAAGTTCGATCGCGTTGCGGCAGTGGGCTTCGCCAACGTCGCTGCGGACGCAGGCGGAACGCCGCGCCACCTGCCCTTGCTGTTCCAGTCACCGCGCGGCCTTGTGCAGGGGTTCGCTCTGAAGGCCGCAGCGCTCCACCGGAACGCGGAGGCCGTCTTGACCGCCGATAGCGTTACCATTGGCAATGATCCGATTCCATTGGACTCGCGCTGGCACTTATCGCTGCGGTTCTTCGGACCGGCTGGGGCGATCCGGACAATCAGCGCGGAAGAAGTTCTTTCAGGCCGGAGCCCGTCCTTGGCTGCCCATCTCGCAATGATCGGGGTTACCGCGACTGGTGTCGGCGACAGCTTCGCGACACCGTTCGATCCCGTCACGCCAGGGGTGGAGATTCAAGCGACGGGCGTCGCGCAATTGCTGAGCGCTCAAACCCCTACCCGCAATGCTATGACACGCCAAGTTGACGCTTCCATTGCACTAATGCTCGCCTTGAGCGGCGTTCTCCTCGTCCTGTTCCTGCCGCTGACTCGAAGCCTGCCGCTGGTCGGATTGGCCCATTTGGCGGTTCTGGCCGGCACTTTCATCCTGTTCGCTGGCGACATCTGGACGAGCGCTGCTTTGCCACTCGTCGCCGCGGTTCCCCCAGTAGCCATAGCTGGATTCGCCCGCCAGTTGCACGAGCGTAAGGAGGCGCGGACGGTTGTTGCCGCCGAGGCGGCCCTGCGTCGCTTCCACCCCGCCCTGCTCTCCGAGCGTATCGCAGCGGATCCGGACTATTTGAGACAACCGCTGGAGCAAGCGGCCGCCGTCCTCTTCCTGGACCTCTCAGGCTTCACTCGGCGAAGCGAGGAACTCGGTCCTGCCCGCACCCAGACCTTCCTCAAGCAATTCCACACCCTTGTTGTCGACACGGTCGCCAAGCATGAGGGGGTGGTAATGAACTTTATGGGAGACGGCGCGATGATCGTCTTCGGCATCGTCGAAGAGATCGGCGACCCTTGCGGCCGCGCCTTCGCGGCAGGCGTCGCGCTGGCCGACAACACGCGCGACTGGGTCGCGTCGCAGCCGCAGGCCGAGCCTGGCGGCCTCCGGTTGCGGCTCGGCCTTCACTACGGTCCCGTCGTCCTTGCCCGCCTAGGCCATGAGGCCCACCAGCAAATCAGTGTCAGCGGCGACACGGTCAATCTGGCGAGCCGTCTGATGGAAGTCGCCAAGGTCGAGGGTGCCCAATTCGCAGTATCCGCCGCTGCGATCAAGGCGATCAAAGACGGCGGCCAGAACGTCACGCCGCCCGACGGGCTCCGTACGGAGAGCATTCGCGGTCACCGTGCGACGATCGACGTCGCCCTGTGGACGCATCCGCGCCTACGGACGAATAGGAACGGCACAAGCTAACGCTCGTCCGTTGAACGATCAGGAAAGGTCGAAGACGAGTTTTGCGAGATTCAGGCAGGATCAGCGTGAGCTCGAAGAACAAGGAAGGCTTGGACAATCAATGGCTTCGCATTCGGTCGAGGTAGCAACTGATCAGATTGCCCCAATCGCGATCCAAGCCCCGGCGAGAACGAACATTGAGCCTAGCACTCGCGCCAACCTGTCGCCTCGGGGCATGATTTTCTCGAAGAGGACAATGATAGCCAGACCGGTAATCCAGTAGATATTCATGATGCCGCCTACGAACAGCAACGCCATCAAGGTCCAGCAGCAGCCGAGGCAGTATGCACCGTGTTCGACGCCCATCCGAAAGGCGCCCGCGCGGCCCTTGCGCCAGTGCCGAGACAGGAACTCGGCGGGCGCGCGGCAATGTTCAAGGCACACCCGCTTGAATGGAGATATCTGGTAGAGGCCGGCGGCGACGAACAAGGCCGCCGTCATCCAGACATTCACCGACCACATCATCGGCTGAGACAGAAAACCGAGCTGTTCGCAGGCAAATTGAAGAGTGGTGGCGAACAGCGAAAAGGCGAGCCAGACCAGGAGATAACCGCCGAGAAAGACGCCGGATGGAATCGCGCCGGCGGCAATCTGTCCCTTACTCTGGGCGTGGCGACTGACCCGGGCGTGGAGCAGAACCATCGGCGTGACGCTTGGGATCATCATGGCGATCATCATGATCCACCACATGCCGGCAACGATGATCCAGGTCGCGACCGACCACGAAGCCGCCGGCATCGCCGATCCCGCCTCATTACCGGGAAAGATCGCGGGGCGGCTCATCATCCAGATGCTCATGCCTGTGCCGGCCCCAACGAGCAACCACGCCCAGGCCAGCATGACGAGAGCAACGATGCCCGTCAGCATGATCAGGCGGTCACGCCGGATCAACATCTCCAAGGACGAGTTCAGCAGCGCCGCCTCTGCCATTTCAACCCCTGATCGGCCCTTGTCCGTTCAGATGCAGGCGGGCGAACTGACCGTAGGAGTTCTCAAGATCGAAAGCGATCGGGCCCTGCGTTTTCGAGGAGGCGCTGCCGACTTCCGCCAAGGTGTACTCGAACCCGTCAGGCAGATCGATCCGCGCCCAATGCTCCCGTCCCGTCACGACATTGCGGATCGGCTCGCCGTTAATGTCGATGAAGCCATCGACGTGGATGTGCCCGCGCCGCGCATCGACGTCGACGTCCATGTCGATCTTGCGGAAGGCGGGCTCGAAGAACTCGCTCACGGTCGACGCAAAGACGTTGAACATCGTCCTGCCGGGCTCGGAGTCCTTCCCGGACATGATCGTCAGAAGCGCCTGACGCTGGTTCTCGTCGGCGCGCTCGTCGACGATCGGCTGGCACTTGCCGCCACCTTCGTGGATGGCGCCAGGCCACTGGAAGATGAACGCGATACGCATCCCGTCGAGACTGACTCTCCCATGGTACCCTCGCAGAATGTCGATCGCACCGTTCGCTTGGCAGTGTCCGTGCGTCGGCAGAGCATTGAACTGGCAGGGGCAGCCATAGGCGCAGTTGCAGTTGACCAGTTCCACCCCTTCGATTTCCCATGGCGTCATGACATCATCCTTGCGGGTTCGGTCAGGCCTTAAGGGTCGATGATGCCGTGCGGCCCGTACGCGGCATTCCAGAGCGCGCCGTAGCGGCTCTGCCTATGCATGCGGATCTCGCCATCGCTGGTGAACGTACCGCTTGCGACCTCCGCTTCGCGGAATTCGAAGCCCTCAGGCAACACGATGCGGGCGCGATGCGCCAAGCCTGTCACAGGATTCCGAATGGGCTCCAGCTCGAGAGCGAGCTGATCCTCGATACGGAACCAGCCGGTTCGCGCTTCGATATCGCTACCGAAGTCGATCGAAGCGAAGACCGGTCGCAATTCCTCGGCGATCGTCGAGCCATAGATGTTGAAGACGGTGGTCGGCTCCTGTTCGCCACCCCCGAGGATGATGCTCAGTGCCTCGACTTGGATGGGTGTGGCGTCGCAGTCGATGAAGCCTTGAACGACGCCGCCGCCTTCGTGCACGGGGCCGGGCCAGCGATAGGCTGCCGCAACCTTAAGGCCGTCCAGCCGCAGATCGCCGAACCAGCCCTCATCGATCCGCATGCATTCGAGCCCTTCGCAGAGCCCTTCCGTCGGCTTTCCGTTGAATTCGCAAGGACAACCGTAGTCGCAACTGCACGCTGCGATTTTCGGTCCCTTCATTGCCCAGTCGACGTAGGGCATCGCAATTCTCCAAGCGGAACCCAATACTAACAGCCTCGAACGCGGAGGGAAAGCCACGGACATGCGGCCCAGGGCCGAAAGCCGACCGGCAGCTTTCTGAACGGTGTGGCCGATAGCGGTCGTACCGCTCACGATCCAACACAGACGCTGATTCGTGGTGTCGAGAAGCTTAAAAGCAGACGAAGCCCGTTGGAAAAGAATACACCAAGCGCACTTCAGATTCGTGATTGTTAGTCTTGAGAACTCGTAAAATCCTGCGGATAACATAGGGCATGCGGGCGCCGCTACTTGCAATCAGTCGCAGGCGGCTTCGAAGACATCCGTGACGTCCTCTGTGATCGCTGCAACCGTAGCACCAGATCGATCAGTTCGTCCTTTGATAGCCGCTGCAAATCACTGCGTTCTATGCCGCCATAGATTCAGCGATCCGTGCCGACGGCAAGGGGGTAGGCAATTACCAGCGTGACTTATTCCGGACCCATTTACTTAAGTAACAGCGGCGTTCTTCCGAGTAGCGAAAAAGCCGCGACCTCGACAAGGTAGACACTCGTCGAGGTCGCCGACTTTTACAGAAGCCCCTCTCGCTTTGCTTCTTCCTTGGCTTTCCCGCCAGCGGCTTCGGCTACGCCCGAAACCTTCTGCGCCACGGTTTGCGAACCCGCGTCATTCGTCTCTGGCTTCAGGCCTTTGTCTTCCGCAGTCTCGCTAGCTGCTTCATAAGCCTTGCCTGCAACGTGCTCGGCCTTATGCAGCGTGTCGCGGCCCTGTTCGAAAACCTCATCCCGGACGTGGTCTCGCGCCTCGCCCATCCATTCATCTTCCTGACGGGTGGCCGGAAGCATCGCCCCTACCGCCGCACCAATCGCAAGGGCAACAGCTCCGAATACAAGCGGCTCGTCGTGAATAAGGTCTGCGACGTTGCGCTGTGCTCGCGAACCGGCGCGGTACGCTTGCCGCCCCGTACGACGAGCGCTCTCCATGGTGGCCGATCCCGCAGAACTCATCGCATCACGGGCGTCGTGCATGCCACGGGTTGTCGCGTCTGCCGCTGAACCCGTTGCGTCGGAAACGGAGCGGCCCAAGCCCTTCGCGGTATCCGATACACTCGAAGCAGCATTCGAACCTGCCTCGCCCGCGGATCCGACCGCTCGGGAGAGCCGATCGCCCATTCCAGAGCTACTGGATCCCGAAGTGGCCGAAGGGGACGCAGACGACGATCCACCGCCCGTCCCCGAACTGCCGAAGGAGGTACGACCCGCTTCGGTTCTCTCCGCGTACCGTCGATCGTCTGCCGGAAAGGCCTCGTCAAACCGATCGTACTCGCGGCCCTCTCGCCAGCGAGCCAAGCGATCGGAAGCTTCGTGCGTTTTCGCCCGTGTCCCTTCACCGAGGAGAAGCCAGGCCAGGCCCGCTCCGACCAAGCCAAGCGCCAAAGGGTTATCCCGAACCTGGCGACCCAGATTCTTGACCGTATCCGCGCCTTGGCCTTCCTTCAGGTATCCGGAAAACTCGTCAACGATCTGCCCGACCGACAGACGATCCCTGATGGCATCGAACGTCGAGTCCAGATTGGAACGGTGAGTTTCGGCTTCTCTTTCCAGCCGATCGGTATCGCTGCTCATCGGGTTTGCTCCTTGGCAAGCTTTGCATCCTTGCCCAGCTGCCTGGTTGTACGGGACGGCATGAGGCTGCTGGGGGCGAGTTCCTTCTTCCCTTTCATAAGCAGCACCGCACCAACCGCTGCGAGAGCTACTCCAACGATCAGTGCGGCCCAGCCTGGTCCGATGTCCGGATCGCCGATTTTCGAGATCGCAGTGACAAGCGCCGCGGTCAGCGTAATCAGGGAAACAAGAAGGCAGATTGCACCCGCCGTTATCAGTCCGCCGCCCGCCTCGATCTGGGTGATCTTGTCCGACATTTCTGACCGGATGAGGCGCGTCTCAGTCTGAACGAGTTCACTCGTCTCGCGAAGCGCATGCACGACAAGGTCGGGCAGCGAGCGCGGCTCTGCTGTCGTTCGTGTCTCCGAACGCGACTGCGGATCGTTGGGATCAACGCTCATAATTTTCCCCTTTAGCGCTAGGATGGGAAGACGTGGTGTTTGTGGATGGGCTCAGGGGCGAAGCGGCAGTAGCCCTTGACGCTGAGGACGTCTCTCCCGCCGGGCGCGCCGGTATACTTGGAGCTGCCCCGACACCACGGGCGGTTCCTGTGACAGGGTCACGATCTTTTGGGAACGCGCCTTCCGTCGGCCGCGGCTGGTCCGAATAGGAGGGGCGATAACCAGCAGGTACTCGACTACCGACGGGGGAGTTGGAACGGTCAGCAGAGGCCATGTCACGGCTGCCTTCGTCCCTTCCTTCGCCACCGGCGTAATCGCGTTGGTCGTGCTCGCCTGATGAACGAGCGAAACGGCCTAACGCCAGTCCAGCGAGCGCCGCGCCGACCAGGAATGTCGCAGGCCGCTCCCGTGCGAAACGAGCCACCGACTGCGTAATCTCGCCAATATCCTTGCCGTGAATGGTTCGGGAAGCCTGCTCGAGCCCGCCGGCAACTTCGCGAACCAGGCTCGACGCCATCGACTGATCGCGCTCTCCCAACTCGTCAGATGCCTTGCGAACAGCTGCAGCGAAGTCGTTGAGACTGCCCGCGGCTTGCTCTTTCCCTTTTTCACCCTCTTCCCGCGCCCGGGCACGGGCCTTCCCTGAAAGATCGGACGCCGCGTCGCGAATGCTATCTGCGGCATTGCGAGCTTCATCTTTAGCCGCCTGGGCTTCGGTCCGAACGCGATCTCTCGTCTGGTCGAGATCATCCTGGGCTTGACGGGTCCCAGTTTTCGACGGGGTTGATGGATTATCAGAGGTCATAGGTTCAAACCTTTCAGCTGATGCCAAGGAGAGACAGGACGACGAGGACGACGACGATCAGTCCGATGACGTAGATGATGCTGTTCATGGGGCGGCCTTTTCGCTGGTGGGATTGGTGGAGCACGGTGCCGGCATTCGATCCTCATCGATCATCGGTGATTGTCCCGTCGCTGCATGGCAGCCAGAACCAGCGTTGCGGGCAGAGCAAAAGCTAACGTCCCCCACGACACTCGCTTCCGGGCGTTCGGATGGTCCCCCCGGATCCGGTTCGGGGCAGCTTCAGACGCGAGATCAGCCTCGTCGGATGCACGGCGCGAACCGCCGCTACCGGCGACATGGTCTGCAAATTTCGCACCCCGCATGCCCATCGGACGAGGTTCTCCCGTCGTTGAATCCCTTGCGGTCTGGTGCTCCATTTCCGAATTCAGTTCTCCGCCGACGATCAGGATCGTGGTGGAAAGCCAAATCCACGTCATGAAGCCGATCAATGCGCCGAGCGAACCGTATGTCGCGTTGTACGAACCGAAATTCGCGGCATACCAGGAGAACAGCACGGAGGTGATGACGACGAGGACCATCGTCAGAAGAACCCCGGGACTGATCCATTTCCACTGGGCGGATTCCCGGCTGGGACCCCATCGATAGAGGGCGGCAATTCCGAGAGAGACCAGAATGGCCATGCCGGCATAGCTGCCGATTCTAATCAGCCATTCAAGACCTTGGCCCAGCCCTATGGCGTTGAGGATGAGGGGGACGACAAGAACAACGCCAAGGAAAAGGACAGCTGCGCCGACAGCAGCGATCGTAAACGCAAGGGAGATCAGCGTAAGTTTGAAAAATCCCCGGGTTTCGGGCTCGTCGTAGGCAACGTTCATTGCCTCGAAGAGAGACTTCATTCCTGCGTTCGCACTCCAAAGAGCGACAAGCAGCGAAATGACAAACGTAAAGCCAAGCGTAGCGCTGTCCTGCTGCGCCAGCCGCTCCAACTGATCACCGATAATCTGCATCCCACCCCCCGGAACGACCGCCGAAAGGTTTGTGACTTGCTGTTGGATGGTCGAGGGATCGGCAAACAAGCCGAAGACTGACACAAAGGCTGATAATGCAGGCACCATCGCAAGCAGTAGGTAGTATGTAACACCCGCAGCAACCAGCATAACGCGATCGTCGCTTATCTCAGCGTAGACCCGCCATAGAATTTCCTTCCAGCCGGCTGGCGGAATCTCTGACGGACCCGTCGCTTTCCTACCGCGATCACTACCGGACATATCTTCGAGCCAAGTTGTTAGCCGACCAACTGTGACAATCGGTCATGATGTTCTTCGGCTTCTCAACTGCTTCTGAACGATGGGGTTCCCGATGGGCGCTCGAAAATTCGGATCTCCAGGCAACTGACCGTGGTGGAATCGGCTAAAATCTCCGATGCCTCTCTGTCTCCCAGTGTACGGACGGGCTTCAGGGCTTCTACCCTTGGCCCCTACCGAAGCGGCCGATTTCGCCGGAGTGGCGGCGGCGCCCAGTATCGACACGCTCGTATGGACAAGCGAAAGCCCGGTCGCTCCTTTCTGGAACAACCGGGCTATTGCGCGGTAACAAGAGGCCGACGGACGCTAGAAAGCGTTCGTCGGCCAGTCGACATTTACCGGACGACGTACACGACCTGACGATTGTTCGGGTCAACCAGAACCGGCTGACCGTTCACGTAGACGTACCGATAGTCGTAGTCCGGGATCGTCTGCAGTTCCACCGTCTCGGGCACCTGCGCGCCGACGACGGCCTCGCCTTCCAGATAGACCGGATCCACGGGGTTCGACCGGACATACTCGATGCGCTCGTCCGGCGGATTCAGCGCAGCGCCGGCAACCAGGCCAGCAGCACCGCCGACTGCCGCGCCGATTGGCCCGCCGACAAGTGCACCCGCGACGGCTCCTGTCGCCGCACCGGCCACTTCGCCAGCCCCGCCTTCGTCCTCATAGGTAACGACCGGGTATTCCGTCCGGCGCTCAGTGACGACCACCGTCTCACCGCCCGCATCCGCTGTCAGATACTGGCTGTAAGCCCAACCCGACCTGCCATCGACAGTGACCCGGCACCATGAACCGCTGTCTGTGCAGCCTTCCAGCGTAGCGGTATCCTCATTGCCGATTACGCCGACGATTTCGTAGGTGGGACCAGGACCGGCGCGAACATTGAGGTCGGTCGTCGCCGAGACCGCGGTCTGCGCGGAGGCAGGGATGGCCGACATTGCAAGGATGGTAGCGGTACTAGCCGCGAGAAGGGTGTTGAGTTTCATCGTTCGTCTCCCGTTTTTCTGATCACAGCCGTGTCGGTTCAGACGCGCTGTTCGGGTCGATAAACAAAGGGAGTGGCGAACCAGTTCCGCCTCGCGAATTGTGGATAGTCGATATTTTTCAATCGTTTATCTGGCGTTCATCAATGTGGCAGAGGCTCCGGAGTTTACTGCTTGATGTTGCGAGCGTTTTCGTTCCTTCCGCGGATGGCGAGCCTCAATTCGGTCGCGAAATTGCCTTGCGGGGCCTGCGACTGACCACGCCTCGTCAAGGCGACACCTTCTTCGGACGGCAACTAGCTGCGTCAGCACATCCGTTTCGATGTCGCCGGTGAAAGCCTCGAAGGGCTCGGGACAATTTTCCGGAAGCTGGAGCATATTGCAGGGAAACGAAGCAGTTTCGCGATCCCTCCGAAACCACCCCGTTCGATCCCGTCAGCGACTGATGAGAAAGCCTGGCCGTATTCCAGACTCCCTCCCCTGACATATGGGCGGGGCCAATGGCGACACTCGTCTCGATGCTGCCATTACCGATCACAAGCCGACACCGCAGGCGTCCAGCTCAGTCCAGGAACATGCCATGGAAGAAGCCAAGTTTGGTTTCGATGCCTACCACATCCTGCTTGTCGCCTTGGGCGCGAGCCTTCTGGTCTCGTATTGGCTGCCCCACCTTTTTGTACGACGACCACCCGCAGCGACGGCGCTCCTCATGGCCTGCGGCATGGTGGGTTCGCTTCTATTCCCTGGAATCGTTGTTGGAATAGACCCAACGAAGAACCCGGCCATCTGGGAAATCGCGGCCGAGCTAGTGGTGATTGTTGTTCTCTTCGCTACCGGGCTGCGGATTGACGATCTGGGTGGTCTGCGGCTTTGGCGACCGACGATCAGACTCCTCGCGATAACAATGCCTCTAACCATTGCGGCGATTGCGTTTCTCGGCTGGAGCGTCGCAGGGATGACTCTCGGAGGAGCAATCCTTCTCGGGGCGGTGCTGGCACCAACGGATCCCGTTCTGGCTGGAGACCTTCAAATCGGCCCGCCGCTTGAGGGGAAGGAGCATCCTGTCCGGTTCGCGCTGACCACCGAAGCCGGCTTGAACGACGGCCTTGCGTTTCCGTTCGTCTATCTGGCGCTCCACATCGCCTCACAAGGCGCGAACCCTGGCCTCTGGCTTACCGAGTGGATTGCCTGGGATGTCCTCTATCGTATTCTCGTCGGGACCGGGCTCGGCATCGTCATTGGGTGGCTGCTCGGACGCATACTGATTGCTGTCCCCGCCTGGAACACGATCGCTCCCTCGGGCCCCGGGGTGCTCGCTCTTGCCGGGGTGTTCCTTGCTTACGGGGTGGTGGAACTTGCCGAAGGCTATGGATTTATCGCGGCGTTCATTGCCGGCGTCGTGTGCCGGCGGGCCGAAGCACGGCATCAGTTCCACAAGCAGCTACATGCCTTCGCGAGTTCGATAGAACATGCCATCACCGCTATTCTGCTGGTGCTCCTCGGCAGCGTCATGCCGTCGCTATGGCCTTACCTTGACTGGAGCCACACCGTAATCGGGTTCGGCCTGATCCTGGTGATCAGGCCCACGACCGGAATGCTCGGCCTCATCGGCACCCCTCTAAGCCTGAGGGCGAAAGCCGTGGTCGCGATCTATGGCGTGCGCGGCATCGGGTCGCTCTATTACTTGGCGTATGCGTCCACGCACGTTGAGTTTGTCGATGAAGGGCCGCTCTGGGCACTTGTCGCGTTCACGATCTTCGCTTCAACAGTCTTTCACGGCCTTACAGCGACGGCGACTGTCGAGGTGCTGGATCGCGAATACGCAAAGGATGGGAATTCCGAAACTCAACCGAGCGCGGAGGAACTGGAAGGCGGGCGACGCTAAAGATTGTGATCACTGAGGCTTCACGGGGTACGGTCAAGGCGTACGAAGCCTGTTCTCCCAGTACGGGCAGCGGTATGTGCAGCCAAGACGATCCCCGTCTCAGGATGCCTAACATCAAGATGATCTGGATCGGCGCGATCGATGCAAACTCATCGCGCTGGTGCCCGCTACTGTATCTGGCAACCATCTTCAAGGATGGAGTGGGCCGAGAATACACCGCCAATAATCGCATACAACGGCTTGTACCGGCTCGACGGTTCCTTGTGGAGAACCGCCGAGCCGCGTCCCTTCCGCAGCTTAGGCAAACCGGCTTTTGAGGGTATCGGAGATTCGTTCGCCCTTGCTGATCTCATCGTGCGCACGCTGCACAACAGCTCGCGTTTCGGCCGTGAGATCCCGACCTGTTGATTTTCACGCGGAACTGACCCGGGAAGTCGCCTGATTTCCACTGAGATTTGACCCATGTGACCTTCCCCTCCGATCGCGCTGAGCGAGGGGGGCATTGGAGTGATCCACATGGGACTTTTGAACGTCATCCGCCGCTTGGCTCTGCGTGAGAAGCTACCGATCCGCGAGATTGCCAGGCGGACCGGGCTCTCCCGGAACACCATCAAGAAGTATCTGAAGGCCGGCACGATCGAGCCGAAGTTCTCGGTGCCCGAACGGCCGAGCAAGCTGGACCCGTTCGCCGACAAGCTTGCGGCCTGGCTGAAAGCTGAGGCATCGAAGTCACGCAAGCAGCGCCGGCCTCTGACACACCTGCACGCCGATCTTGTCGCTCTCGGGTTCACCGGTTCCTACAACCGGGTGGCTGCGTTTGCTCGCGAGTGGTCTGCCGATCGGCAGCGCGAGCAACACACGACAGGGCGCGGTATCTTCATTCCCCTGACGTTCCGCTCCGGCGAAGCCTTCCAGTTTGACTGGAGCGAGGACCATGCCTTGATCGGTGGCGATCGAACCAAGCTGCAGGTCGCTCATATCAAGCTGGCGCACAGCCGGGCCTTCCTAGTCCGCGCCTATCTGCTTCAGACTCACGAGATGCTGTTCGACGCGCATTGGCACGCCTTCCGGGTCTTCGGCGGTGTGCCCGAGCGCGGCATCTACGACAACATGAGAACGGCGGTGGACCGTATTGGGCGCGGTAAGGAGCGCCAGATCAACATGCGCTTCCTGGCGATGGCAAACCACTACGTCTTCGAGCCGGAGTTCTGCAATCCAGCCTCCGGCTGGGAGAAGGGGCAAGTCGAGAAGAACGTGCGGGATGCACGACCGCGTCTTTGGCAGCCGATGCCGGACTTTCCCGATCTCGCCGCGCTGAACGCCTGGCTTGAGCGGCGCTGTCTGGAGCTTTGGCGGGAGATCCCGCATGGCCGCCTTGCGGGGACCGTTGCCGATGTCTGGGCCCAAGAGCAGCCCGCCTTAATGCCGGTGCCGCCCGCCTTCGACGGGTTCGTCGAGCAGAGCAAGCGGGTCTCGCCAACCTGCCTGATCAACTTCGAGCGCAACCGTTACAGCGTCCCGGCGTCTTTCGCGAACCGGCCCGTCAGCCTCCGTATCTACCCGGACCGGCTTGTCGTTGCGGCCGAGGGGCAGCTCCTGTGCGAGCATGAACGGCGGATTGATCGATCGCATCACCTGCCACCGCGCACAATCTATGACTGGCGTCATTATCTCGCGGTCATCCAGCGTAAGCCCGGCGCGCTGCGTAACGGCGCCCCTTTCGCTGAACTGCCGTCAGGCTTCCGGCGATTGCAGGAGCAGATGCTGAGACGGCTGGTGGCGATCGCGAGATGGTCGATATCCTTGCCCTGGTCCTGCAGCACGATGAGCAGGCTGTACTGGCCGCAGTCGAACTGGCCCTTACCGAGGGGATCGCAACCAAGACCCACGTGCTCAACATCCTGCACCGTCTGATCGACGCGAAGACGATCGACGGTCCGGTTATCGACACACCGCAAGCGCTGCTGCTGCGCCGGGAGCCCGAGGCCAATGTCGAGCGCTACGACGGTCTGCATGCCTGCAGCAGTCGCGGAGGCCGCCATGCGTCATGATCCCGCCAGCGGCGCCGTCGTCATCATGCTGCGCAGCCTCAAGATGTATGGCATGGCACAGGCCGTCACCGATCTGATCGAACAAGGCGCGCCTGCCTTCGATGCCGCCGTGCCGATCCTGACGCAGCTTCTGAAGGCCGAGATGGCCGAACGCGAGGTGCGCTCGATCGCCTACCACATGAAGGCTGCACGCTTCCCGGCTTATAAGGATCTGTCAGGCTTCGACTTCTCGGCCAGCGAGATAAACGAGGCCACGGTGCGCCAGCTTCATCGCTGCGAGTTCATCGAAGGAATGCAGAACGTCGTGCTGATCGGCGGGCCAGGCACAGGCAAGACACACGTCGCGACCGCCCTCGGCATCCAGGCAGTCGAGCATCACCGGCGGAAAGTCCGGTTCTTCTCGACCATCGAACTCGTCAACACGCTCGAACAGGAGAAGGCCAGGGGCAAGGCCGGCCAACTGTCTGAGACCCTTGCCCGTCTCGACCTCGTGATCCTGGACGAGCTTGGATACCTGCCGTTCAGTGCCTCCGGCGGCGCAATGCTCTTCCATCTGCTGAGCAAGCTCTACGAGCGCACCAGCGTTGTCATCACGACCAATCTGAGCTTCAGCGAGTGGGCCACCGTCTTCGGCGATGCCAAGATGACCACCGCTCTACTCGATCGGCTCACCCATCGCTGCCACATCTTGGAAACCGGAAATGACAGCTTCCGCTTCAGGGCGAGCACCGCGGCCACGAACCACAAGAGGAAGGAAAACGAACATACCTTGACCCAGTCATGACCATCTCAACTTAACTCGAAGCCGGGTCACTTCTCGATGGAAAACCCGGGTCAGTTCCGCGTGGAAATCAACACACGGCGACTCAGATGATTGACCTGATCGCTTCTATTCCAAGTTCGTACCCAACAGCAGCATTGGCATATTGACTCCGAACTGGCTACAGCACTGCCTCTTGGCAGCGAATGAGTTAGCAAAGGTTCTTCGTTTCAGAACGAGGAGCATCTTGACCGGGGCTCAAGCAGAGTATTTGCTCGGTGGGCCGTTGTAGCAGCAGCCTGTGGAGTTTTCAGATCGACGTTTCGATTTTGATCAGCTTCATGTATGAGGCCGCCGTCTCCGAGACCGACGAAGGTTGGTCGGAGCTGGCCGACCTCCTCAGCAGGCAGTTCCGAGAGAGCACCGTCGTCATCGACGCAGGGAGTATCTCCGGCTCGGACCAGGCGCTGTTGGTTCCTTACCGCTTTGATACCGAACGCGTCAGACTTCATTTCGAGCAATTCGCTAATCCCGAAGACAACATCGGCGTCAAGGCGCTCATGACGGGTCCAGTAGGCTCTGCCTTCGATATGCACGATGGGATCGAAGAAGGCGTATGGAGCCGCGATCCCTCCGTTCAGGGCATCCTCACCCCCCAGGGTTTCACGCACGGCTCTCTGCTAGTCGTTGAGAGAGAGCCCAGATGCATGTCTTCCCTTCTCCTCTATCGAGGAGACCGTGCCGGCGAGTTTTCGCCCCGAGAGATGGGCTTCTTGAATGCAATTGCGCCCCATCTCAGGCGCGCGTTTGAAGTCAGACGCCGGTTACGCGAAATGGCCGAGCGCGAGCGTAACGCTCATCGACTGCTGTTGGAGACCAGTACGGGAGTGCTGGTGACCGATGGAAGCGGCTATGTCATTCATGCGACGGGACAGGCTGAGGCTGCGCTGGCATCGGAGGACTTCCTCTACACATCCTTCGGACGACTGAGAGCGAAAGACGCCCGTGCAGAGGCAAAGCTCAACGCGCGCTTCACCGGAGGTGTCATGTTGATCCAGCCCGACGTCGAGATCGCCGGCTCGAACGGGAAAACGCTTGCTCTCCGCGACCTCCCCCATGCTGCTGCGGTGTCTCTATCATTGCGCCACGATGCTCGCGCTTTCCACGTGGAACTCTACACCACCGGAAAACCTCCGCTCGAGGAGATCTTGAAAGAGCGCTACCGTCTAACCCCTACCGAGATCGCTATCACCCTCTCCCTGCGGGACGGCATTTCGGTGATTTCGATTGCTGAACAACGAGGGAATACGCTTTCCACAGTCCGAACGCATGTGAAGTCGATCTTCCAAAAGCTGCACGTGCATCGCCAGGCTGAACTTATCGCACGACTGAACAGGCTGGGAGGAACGGCCTGATGATTGTTCACCCGGAGGGCCCCATGCCACGTTCCGCTGCCACAGTTTGAAATACAGTGCAGTCAGAAGTTTAGTGAATAAACTTCGCTATCGGGGGCATGCATCATGTCGGATCCTGTTCCGCATTGGCACCCTCGATCGCATCTATAATGCGGAGCATTGCTTCTGTTGCTGACCGCCGCGAAGCCTTAGGCATAGCTTCCAAGCGGCGAACCAAACCCAAGCTCTCCGGTGATATCTCGCCCACAGGCTCAACGCTGCTGTCCTCCCCGAGCAGCGTCGACACTGAAATTCCCAGGAGTTTGGCAATTTCCAAGATGCGCATGCCGGAAATCCGGTTGACGCCTTTTTCGTATTTCTGAACCTGCTGAAAAGTGACACCTAAATGCTTGCCCAGGTCGCTCTGCGACATACCCCGATAATTTCGGTAGCCGCGCAATCGAGCGCCGAGCTCTTTTTCTTTATCCGCTGAAACTTGTTGGCGCATCCGTTCCCCCTCGGCGGCAACCTCACTGTAAACGGTCCCGAAAAACGTGACGAAGTTGGGGCGGTAACACAGCCTGAGGGTAGATGTTTTAAGCTGGCCTGGAATGGGTCGCTACCGGTGGCAACGTCAGGTTATTGGAGTGCAATCTGGATACAGAGGGTTGCACCGTTGGGATATCGCGAATTTTTCAGTCTGAATAGACGAAAGCTTATCGAGCAGTTGTTAGCGTTGCGGTATGGACAGCCCTTGGCAATCGAAACGGCCACGAACGCAGATCACACGCCATCGAGAGAGTCGCGACGTGTGGCTTCGCAATGTCAGCAGTCTTCAAGAAGCTCGACAGCGGCGAAATAAGCCGCGGGCGCCAAAGCCCAACTCCACCTTCTGGCCACTTCTCATGCTCGCATGCGTGGTGGTGTTCGCCGCACCGATCATCGCTGATCGGTTTCACTTGCTCGATCGTCTGCAGGCGTTTGAGTGGCTCAAGTTACAGGCCGGCGAGACAATTGCCCGGCTTCCTGTGGTCATTAGCTTCAATGACGCCTCCGAAGGCGTCGGGTCGACCACAGCCGCGACCAGACCCCATTATCGTGGTCCTATCCCAGCCTGTTCGGGCAGAAACAGAGCGAAGCGGCGGGTAACCTGCATCGTCGACGGTGACACGGGGTGGCAGGACGGTGACAAATGGCGGATCGCCAATATCGATACGCCCGAGATATCATCACCGGAATGCGCAAATGAAAGGTCTCTAGGGTATGCAGCTCGGGATCGGCTGCGGACGCTCATGTCTCGCGGCTACTCTCTTACTCAATACGGCAAAGGCTACTACGGGCGCACGCTGGTCACCGTCACCCTCGCGGACGGTCGCGATGCGGGTGACGTGTTGATTGCTGAAGGACTATCCCAGCGTTGGCCCAATAGCGGCAATCCTTGGTGCCGCTAAATCGCGCCTATCGATTGCAGTAAACTTCTATGACCGAGAGGGGCCGATAGGAGACCGGCGGCTTCCGAGCATCGCAGGTTAAAAGGTGCCATTCGCTTGTCTACACGAACAAATCGCCCGAAGATCCCGGTTATGGACCGACGAGCATCTGCTTACGTATCGGCTCACCGTAGCTTGGACCCCTGAAAAATTGCGAGAATTGTCGTCGGTAAAGGATGTCGACAGGGTCTGGCGATCGGCTCCCAGCTAATCGGGAGATAATACGCTAGAAGTATCGCGCCTGAAATACGAAAGTCGAACGTTTGCACTCGTTCGCCAAGGAGTTCTTGACAAGAATGAGACCTTCTCAGCCTTCGATCGAGATGACACGCCGATGTGCTGACGTCGACGTGGGAAGACAAGGAGACTTAAGGTTTTGATCCGTGGTCTCTATGCTTCGGTTTAGCTGATCTACAGCTCTCGCTCATGCCGGAGACCGCCATCGTTTTTGTCGGAAGCCGATAGCGGCGCGTACCGCCATGGACACCAGCAGGAGTCCGCACATGACAAGAAGGACCGCGCTGATCGGGGTCTCAAAGAGGATCGTGGGGCTGCCGCGTCCCAGAAGCAACGCGCGCCTGAGGTTCTCTTCGATCATTGGGCCAAGAATGAGCCCAAGGAGCAGCGGCGCCGCAGGGCAATTGAGCTTTGCAAACAGATAGCCAACCACGCCGAGGCCGGCGAGAAGCAAAACCTGGAAGGAGCTGTTCGCCACACTGTATACGCCGATCGCGAGGAAAATCACGATCATCGGATAAAGAATGCGGTATGGGATCGAGAGAATTCGGACCCAGATGCCGATGAAGGGAATGTTCACCCACAGGAGTAGAAAGTTGCCGATTAGCATGCTGGCGAGAAGGCCCCAGAACAGGTCTGGATGACTGGAGATCACGCGCGGCCCCGGAGCAATGCCATTCATGACAAGCATGCCAAGAATTAGCGCGCCCACTGCATCGCCCGGAATTCCGAGCGTCAGCGTAGGGATATAACCGGTCTGGGCGGCGGCGTTGTTCGCGGCCTCCGGCGCGACGACGCCCTCGATCGCACCCTTCCCAAAGCGTTCCGGCTCGCGCGACACACGCGTCTCCAGCGCATAGGCGATGAAGGAGGCAATTGTCGGTCCTGCGCCAGGCAACGCACCGAGAAAGCCGCCGACCCCGGTGCCGCGAATCATCGGCCCGATCGACCGTTTCACTTCGTCACGGGTCGGCATCATGGAACGCCATCCGCCGCCGGTCTGAATGATCTCTCGGCCCGCGTTTGGTTCCAGATTACGGATGACTTCGGAAAGCCCGAACAACGCCATCGCAACGACGATGAAGCTGAGGCCCTCCGCCATGATCGGAATGCCGAAGGTGAAACGCATCATGCCCGACACGATGTCCATGCCGACAAGCCCCATCAGGATGCCGACGAGCACCATGCCAATTGCGCGCAGGAAGGAGTCCGACGCAAAAAAGGCCGCCGCGAGAAGCCCGAAGAGCATCATGGAGAAATATTCGGAGGGGCCGAATTCGAGTGCGATCTGGGTGATCGCGGGAGCGGCGAAGATGACGGCGAAGATCGCCGACCAGCCGCCGACGAAGGAGGCGACGGCCGTCATAAAGAGCGGCACGCCGGCGCGACCGGCCTTCGCCATTGGGTATCCGTCGAGCGCGACGACGGCGGATGCCGGCGTTCCCGGAAGGTTCAGAAGGATCGAGGCCGTCGAGCCGCCGAAAAGGCCGCCATAGAAAATGCCCGAGAGCATGATGATCGCGGGGATTGGATCGAGACCAAAGGTGAACGGCAAGAGCATGGAGATCGCCGTGACCGTGCCGAGGCCTGGTAGCACGCCGACGAAAGTGCCGAGCACCACGCCGACGAGGCAATAGAGCAGATTTTCGACCCCGAGCGCGACCTCAAAACCGTGGGCGAGATTGGCGAGCGACTCCATTCTACCACCATGTCCGGAACGGCAGGCCGAGAAGCAGCTTGAATACGATCACCGAGAAGGCCGACATGCCGATCGCGATCAGCGCGTTCTCGGTCCATTTCGTCTCGCTCGAGGCAACGCCAGCAACGATCACGGTCGCGATAGAGGTGAGCACGAGCCCCGCCTCCTCAATGAGGAAGGCGAAGGTGCAGATCGAGAGCGTCAGCCCAGCGAGGGGGCGTAGATAGAGCCGCTCGATCGGAACGGGCCTGCGCCGGATGATCGACTTGACCATGAGCGCCAGTCCGATCAGCGCCAAGAGGCTGCCGATCATCAGCGGGAAATAGCCTGGCCCCATGCGGCGCGCCGTGCCGATCGATAGATCGAGCGCGCCGAGGGAGAAACCACCACCGATGGCAAGGAAGAGGAGACCCGAGAGAAGATCGCGGTCCTTCAGCATTCCAGACATTCTCGGGATCTCCTATCGAACGTAGCAGGGTCCGTCGATGAGGGGATGGCGGGCGACGAAATCCTCGTCGACCTCGACACCCAGCCCCGGTCCTTCGGGCGCGACCAGATAGCCCTCCTTGTCGATCTCAAGCGACGCACCGGAGACGAGATCGGTCCGGAACGGATTGTAGCTCGTCGCGTCGGCTTCGAAATAGCCCGGATTGTCGATTGAGGAGAGAAGGTGCAGCGAGGCGAACATGTTGAGCGCCGTCATCGAGCTGTGCGGATTAACCCGCTGCTTGCGCGCCGATGCCATGGCCGCGATGCGATAGACCTCGGTCAGGCCACCAGCCTTGGAAAGATCCGGCTGGAGGACCGTGACGACATCGTCCTCCAGAAGGCGCTGGAATTCGTAGCGTGTGTAGTGGTTCTCGCCGGTCGCGAGCGGCGTGCGGCCGAGTTCGGAGGCCTTGCGATAAGCGTGATAATCGTAGGGCGGAAACGGTTCTTCCAGCCAGCCGACATTCGCCGCGTCGAGCGCCGGCATCAGCTGCCGAACTTCCTCAAGCCCGTAGGCGGCGTTCACGTCGGAGAGGATGTCGATGTCTTCGCCGAGGGCGTCGCGCACCGCTTCGACCCGCGCCGCGTCGAGCTTCGGCGTGTCGCCGAGCCTGAGCTTCAGGGCTTTGTAACCCATGGAAACGTAGCCCTGAGCCTCCTCGACGAGCGTCTCCGTCGACTGGTAGCCGAGGGTCAGCCCGCCCGCATAGGCCTTGATCCTCTTCGCTCCGCCGCCCGCGAGACGGAAGATCGGCCAGCCCGACGCCTTGCCGCGCAGGTCCCAGAGGGCCAGATCGATACCGCTCATGGCAATCGCGGTGCCCGCGCCGAAACCATGGGTCGCGAAATGGCCGAGATAGAGATGATGCCAGATGCCGATATTGTCGCGCGGGTCCATGCCGATGATCATCGGCGCCAGCGTCGTCTGGATGAGCTTGGCGATCGCGCCCGGCGAGCGGCCGTGATGGGCTTCGGCCCAGCCGGTGATACCGTCGTCACTGACAATCTTCACGAGAACGGCATCCCGCTTGACCATCCGCCCGACACCCATGCGGAAATCGGTTCCCTCCGGCACCCGGTAGGACACCGGATGGACGGTAATTGCGCTGATCTTCATGGTCCTCCTATCCACCGACCGACTCCCAGCCATTTCGGTGTCATGCTGACGTTGTGGTTTTCTGTAATATGAAGTAACAGAAATTCGCAAGCTGTATGCAAAAATTTCATCTGCCAGACTGACAGGAGCTTTCCTTGAGCCTCGACCTCCGCACCGGCACCGCCGATCCGCTTTGGGTTCCGATCCTCACGCACTACATGCCGGACAGCGGCATCGACGCCCAGAGAATGCTCGCACATTGGAACAGCCTGATCCCGCATGTGCGGCAGGTGATGCTGGCAGGCTCCACAGGAGATGGCTGGGAACTCGACGATGCCCGCTTCGACGCCCTGATCGATCTCGGCGATTCGCCCGATCTGCCGGAGGGTGCCGCCCTTCTCTTCGGTATTCTGCGGCCAACGACAGACGAGGTCATCGCCCGTCTCGAACATCTCGAAGACCGGCTCGAAGCCCATCCACGCCTTAAGTCCCGCCTGCGCGGCGTCGCGATCTGCCCGCCGGTCGATGCGAATGCGGATCAGGACCAGATCCGGAAGCATTTCGAGGACGCTTTCGCGGCGAGCACCCTTCCCGTTGCGGTTTACCAGTTGCCGCAGGTCACGCAGTGCGCGATCGCGCCGGATACGATGGCGGCTCTCGCGACAAGTCCGCGCGTGACAATGTTCAAGGACAGCAGCGGCGAGGATGTCGTCGCCAAGGACCGGGACGGCTATGACGGCGTCGTCATGGTGCGCGGCGCCGAGGGCGGCTATCTCGAAGCGCTGAAGCCTGCCGGGCCGTATCACGGCTGGCTTCTCAGCACCGGCAATGCGCTTGCCACGCCGCTCCGCCGGGTCCTCGATCTCAACGAAAGCGGCGACGGCGAGGCGGCTGCCAAGCTCTCCGGCGCACTCTCGGAGGTCGTCGAAAAGGTCTTCGCCGCGGCCGCGAATGAAGGCGGGGCGAATGCCTTCTCCAACGCCAACCGGGCAATGGATCACCTCCGCGCTTATGGTAAAGGCTGGCGCAGTGCCCCTCTTGCATTCAAGGTAGATGGCTCGGAACTTTCAGCCGACCTTGTTGCTGAGGTCGAATCCCATGCCGCTAGTCTCCTGGAGATTGGGGACACCGGATATCTCCACTCTTGATGCTGGCCCGGTCATGAATCGGATCTCGACGCAGCCCAAACGCTTCGATCTCAGCTCGATCGAACATGCGATCCGCCCGGCGCACCAGCGCAGCCTCAACGACGAGGTCTACAAGGCTCTGGCAAAGCTCATCGCCTCCGGCGAGATGCGCAGCGGCGACCGGCTGCCCGCCGAGGCCGAGCTCTGCCGGCTCTTCGCGGTCTCGCGCCCCGTGGTGCGCAAGGCCCTTACCCGGCTGCGGGACGAAGGGCTGATCGTCTCGCGCAAGGGCTCGGGCTCGTTCGTCGCCGATACCGGTTCACCCACAAAGCCGAAAGACGCGGAAAGCCGGCTGGCCGTGATGCTGCACGCGCTCGAATATCGCCGCAGCATCGAGCCGGACGCGGCGTATTATGCCGCGATTCGCAACGGTCCAACCGATCTCGCCGCCATCGAAGAGGCGCTCGAAGATTTCCGGCGGTTCGACGACAAGGACGCGCGGCCCAATGTTGATAAGGCTTTCCACCGAGCGATCGCGAAGGCCGGCGGCAACGAGCACTACGAGAAGGCGCTCGATATCATCGGCTACGACATCGATCTCGGCGTCTCGCTCGCTTACCATCTTTCGAAGCTCGGGCAGGCTGAGCGACGCGCCGCGATCTTCGCCGAACACCGGAGTATCTTCGAAGCGATCAAAGCTCAGGATCCAAAGGCTGCGCGCGAAGCGATGCTGACCCATCTCGAACGTTCGCAGGTTCGTGTCATCGCCCGCGGCCAAGAAATGATGCGGCGCTCGATCACGTGATTATGGTTCAGTTGGCTGACAACCCTTGACCGACAAAGCTGTAACATATTATGACAGATATGTCGGACCTGATAACCTGTGGGAGGCGTCGGGTTCAGCCGTTTTCTTGGGAGGACCTAAATCATGCTCAGAACACCCCGTATCCTCGCGTTCTCCGCCATGGCCGGCACGCTCGCATTCGCAGCGCCTGCAGTCGCGCAGGACAGCTATCCGTCCGACACGATCAACATCGTCGTCTCCTATCCACCCGGCGGCTTCAACGACACCGTCGCTCGCATGATCTCGGAAGATTTCAGCGAGCGCTGGGACCAGTCCGTCGTGGTCGACAACCGTCCTGGCGGAGGAACGGTCGTTGGCACCGAATATGTCGCAAGCTCCGATCCAGACGGGCACACAATGGGCATTTCGCCCTTCGCATTCGGCGTCAATCCAGGCCTCTTCCCCGAGCTGCCCTATGACACCGAAAAAGATCTGAAGCACGCTATTGTACTGGGCGAGGCCTTCAACGTGCTGGTCGCCCATCCCGACTTCGGACCCAACACCGTCGAGGAACTCATTGCCTACGCCAAGGAGAACCCGGGCGAGGTAAACTATGCCTCCGCCGGCAACGGCTCCTCAAACCATTTGTCGGGTGAGCTATTCAAGTCCCTCGCGGATGTTGACATGGTGCACATTCCCTATGGCGGCAGCGCACCGGCCCGGACTGACCTGATGGCTGGCCGCGTGGATATCCTGTTCGACAACTACACCAACGTCGCGGAGCTGGTTGATAGCGGAAAGGTGAAGGCACTCGCCGTCACGACAACCAAGGAAACCCAGCAGATGCCGGGCGTACCGACAGTCGCCGACTCGGTCGACGGCTACGAGGTGAGCACTTGGTGGGGCGTCTACGTTCCAGCCGAAACGCCAGACGAGGTCGTAACTAAACTCAACGAGGCGCTGAACGAATTTCTTCAGAAGGACTCTACCAAGAAGGTTTTCGAAGAGCAGGGCATCACGGCCGTCGGCGGCAGCGTGAGTGTGGCCGAGGCTTTCGTGAAACGCCAGCTGGAGCAGTGGATCCCGGTTGCCGAGAAGGCGCAGATGCAGGTCGACTAATCTTGATTCGAAACGTTCGATGATTCTATCAACACCACTGCCTCGCGTGCTGCTTACCGATCCGATCGATGCATGCGAGGCGGCCCGGCTCGGCGATCATGCCGAAGTCGTGACCTTCGATGAGGGAGGGCCTGTAAGCTTCGAGCACGAAATCGCAGGAGCCTCCTTCGTGGTTGTTCGGCGTGCCATCCCAGCGGCCGCACTTGAAAGAGCCACTCATCTTCGAGCCCTTGTCCGCCATGGCGCTGGGCTCGATTTCATTCCGGTCGAGGCAGCAACCCGTCTTGGCATAGCGGTAACGAACACGCCCTCCGTCAACGCCCGAAGCGTCGCCGAACACGTCTTCGGTCTCGTCATCAGCCTTGCGCGCCGGATCGCCGAAAACGATGCCGGTATCCGGAGCGGCAAATGGCAGACCCTACGCGCTGCCGCGCCACGCTCGGCGGAAATTTCAGGCAAAACTCTTGGCCTGGTCGGCTTTGGCGGCATCGGACAGGCGATCGCACAGATCGCGAAACATGGCTTTGGCATGAATGTCCTCGCAGCGACCCGCCGGCCGCGCGAGGACGAAAACGGCATCTTGTTCCGACCGCTCGTCGAAGTCGCCGCCAAAGCCGATATACTCGTCGTCGCTTGCCCGCTGAGTGAGCATACGCACAATCTCGTTTGCGAAGAGATCATCTCGGCGATGCCCCCCAATGCCATTCTAGTAAATGTTGCCCGCGGCCCGATCATTGACGAAGCCGCCGTCGCCGCTGCGCTCCACTCAGGCCAACTCGGCGGAGCCGCCCTTGATGTGTTTGCCAATCAGCCGCTTCCGGCAGACTCGCCACTGCGCTCAGCGCCAAACGCGCTTCTCTCCCCCCATGTCGCAGGGGTGACCGCCGAAGCCATGGCACGAATGAGCCGCACAGCGGTCGACGATATATTGAAAATGATACTCGGAGACGAGCCACGTCATTTGGTAAACAGAAAGGCGTGGCCGCTTATTGCGAAGCGCTGGGACCAGCTTGAACGGTACGACAGAGCTCCGGACTCTCGGCAGAGCTAAGCTGGGTAACAGATTATCAGACTGAGCTTTAAGGACGTTCGAGCAGTACTCGAAACCCCACCTCGCGTTTGATCGTATCGAGCTTAGCGCAACGCCTCTTCCATAAGAGCTTCCGCTTTCTCATGGAGCGCCCAGAAGTTGGGTACGCCTTCGCCCTTGATGCGGCTTTTGAGGGCGGCCAGATGGGAATGCCAACCACCGCCGAAATTGATCGCGTCGGCGCTACCGCGCAATCCCGTGTGCGTCAGGACAAGGAGAGTCTGTGCCCCCTGCTGGCTCAGTTCGAAGGTGACCTCGCCGGCCTCCCCGTCCTCCCATGTGAACGCAAGAAGGAACGGCGGCTCGAAGCGGGTGATGCGTTCTTTCCAGCTATGGCCGCTGTAAGCGCGGTATTGTTCAGGCGCCGGCACGTCTTGATCGGAAAGCCGTTCGTGATTCATGGTAAGACCCAGCGTTCCACCGGCCCTCATGTCGCTTGGCCCTGCCATGAACCATTGTGCCCTCAGGTCTGGCTCGGTCAGGTAGCGCCAGACTTTCTCGATGGGCGCATCAAGCAGTCGTTCGAAGCGCAGCGCATTCGGAGCAATCCGGTCTTGCATCGCATTCTCCTCCTCAGTCCAGGTTGAGCTGCCACGAAACACCGAAGCGGTCCTCGACCCACGCAAAACGTGTGCTGAACCCGTAGTTGCCGAGCGGCATGAGTAGCTTGCCACCTTCGCCAAGCCTGGCTGCGAGACTTTCGATCCCCGCCTCACCGGCACAGTCGATCCAGAATGAGATTGCGGGCGTGAACCCGAAATCATGAACAATCGGGCTATCAAGCGCTTTGATCGTCAGCCCTGCGATGGTCGCAGTCGCCGTGCGTACGGAACCGGCGGGAGCGATCCCCTCTTCGCCATACCTGTCGATGGTGTCGATGCGGCTCTCGGGAATGGTCGTCGCATAGAAGCCTAGCGCTTCCTCGCAACGTCCCGCGAACATCAGAACTGGCGTAGCGGTCAAGTTCCATCCCTCCTCACGGCCGCTTCAAGAGCATCGAGGCGGGTATTCCAGAAGCGTTCCCACTGGCGGAGCCAGTCGTTGGCTTCTTTCAGCCGCTCTGCACGCAGGCGGCAAAGCTGCTTGCGTCCCACCTTACGCCGATCAATCAGCCCCGCGCGCGCCAAGACAGCGACGTGCTTGGAGGCCCCCGCGAAGCTCATTCCGTATGGAGCAGCAAGTTCGCCCACGGACTTCTCACCTTGCATCAGGTCCGCCAGCATTCCGCGCCGCGTTGGATCCGAGAGGGCAGTGAACGTCGTGTCGAGATTATCTTCAACCATGCGGATTAATAATGTCGGTCGAGCCTATTGTCAACCACTGGGTTAAGTATGCAGGATCGGAGGGCCTCTACAGGAAGCTCTGTCCGGATAGCCGAACGCCTAGAGCAGATCCGGCCTATTCCGGTTCATAGCCGGCAGCGGCGAAATAGTTGGCGCATTCGTCTGGCTTGAAGAGCGGGATGACGGCGCCGACTGCATCCCATAGCCCGTCGACTGTCCTTTCGGC
>NZ_JAGDDZ010000010.1:0-73348 GCF_049132005.1 Aurantimonas sp. NFXS3 | reverse complement strand
AGCGCAGGTGATCGCGGTTATGCTCCGCACGAGTGGTCGGGGTCCACATGGCTCTTCCAGATCAGGCTTCAGACACCTTCTGGAATCATCGCCATCCCGGCCATTCAACCCTTTCCGGACGGGCTCTCAGGTTTGCTGCTGTGCCTCGCTTTCCGCGTCATGAATATAGATGTCTGCAGCATTTTGTAGGGCGTGTAGAGCGGATTTCGTTGGTGATACGAAGGTGTCCCCGGAAATAGGCGCTGGAGAATCCGGCGCGGATCAGTCCACCGAATGCCTCCTCCAAGAATGCCCTCAATAGCTTTGGTCACTATCGAGCCCGACTTAGATATCTTCCGTCTGCGGTGCCAGAGTCAGGAGTGCTTGAGGGAATCTTCCCTGCTGAAATCACCACCTTCGCTGTACCGGCCGCCTGGGTGGCGGCCCGCAATCTCTTTAGCCAGCCGGCGTACGAAACCGGGCACGGGAGGATAGGAGCGAATTTACAGCCTGAACCTATGATTTTCTTGCTCCGCGAGTTGCAGCATTTAGGGGCCCTTCGCGATTTCAGTGACGCGTCCCTACCGGGCTTGATGCCTGATCGTTCACAGAGGCTTTCGGTAGAGACGTCCCCTGCTCACCTTGGTCTGCGCCTCAGCTGCCGCATCATGATCGGTGATGGCAATCGCCTCACCGGCAATCTCTCGGGACAACTGCCGCACGACCACGCTAACCACGAGCGCGCGGATCACCTAGACGGTGTGGCCATCATGATAGCCGCCGAGGACCTGCTAGGTGCCTGCGGCCTCTCTGACGTAGACGGTGACATGCTCGGAGATGCCGTTCCACGAGCCATGCCAGAACACCATCACCGCGCCGAGGCGGGGCGGGCTTGGTTTCGACACCGAACCAGAATCAGTTGCGGGCCGGGTGGGGATTGCCCGGGATCAAACCCGCCGCGCGCTACTGGCCGAAGGCGCGGTCGAGGCCGTCGAGGCCGCGTTCCAGCCCGTCGCGCTCCTCGGCGGTCAGCAGCGCCAGCACATTGCTCTCGGCCTTTTCCACCTTGGGCATCAGCTCGGCATAGACGCTGGAGCCCTCCGCCGTCAGGGCGAGATATTCGAAGCGCCGGTCAGCGGTCGCGCGGGTGCGGTGCAGCCAGCCCCGCTCGTCGAGGGCGGAGACCGCGCGGCTGACCTTGGTCTTGTCCATCTCGGTGGCCTCGACGATATGTGACGACGTGACCGTCTCGCCATCGGCACTGCCGAGAATGACAAGCACACTGAATTCGGGGGCGGACAGCCGGTGCTCCCTCTTGTGGACCTGCGCGGCGACGCGGCCCAGAACCGTGGCCGCACGGATCAGGCGACTGGTCAGGAACAGGTCGGACCGGCGGTTGGCCGACCGGGATTTTCTTGCCGTGATCTGGCGCGCGGTCATCGTTCTTGTTCCCGGTGGCCGGAGGGGTCGCGGGGAAACAGCCGTGGCGATTGCCGTGCCGACACTTGCACCGCCAATCGTTGGAAACTGATCCGGTCTTGTCCTACGAACGTCACATGAGCGCCGTGCGTTCCCGACCACCGACCGCTATTCGCCATGCCTTTGCCACAGGAAGGCGCCACGAGGGCCGCCGGCGACGCGCCGCAAGCGCGTCGGCCAAGGCATCACCACAGTCCTCGCTTTGCTTTTTCGGGCGAATTCCCTATAGCTTCGCGCCCAAATCGCTCTTCCAGACATGACAAGGATAATTCATTGTCTTCTACCTTCGACCGGGTCGCGGATATCATCGCCGAGACCAGCGAGATCGACCGCGCCGAGATCACGCCGGAAAGCCACACGATCGACGATCTGGGCATCGATTCGCTCGACTTCCTCGACATCGTCTTCGCGATCGACAAGGAATTCGGCATCAAGATCCCGCTCGAGAAGTGGACCCAGGCGGTCAATGACGGCGAGGCGCCAACTGAGGAATACTTCGTCCTGAAGAACCTCTGCGCCAAGATCGACGAACTGCGCGCCGCCAAGGCCGGCTGATACAGCGGACGGCGCCCGGCGCCGTTCGCCAGCGGGAGGCCCTCGGGAACCGATCGCCGGGCGGGACGGACGATTGGGATAGTGGAACGATTGCATGACACAGAATGCCAGAGACGTGGTGATCACCGGGATCGGGCTGGTGTCCTCGCTCGGCGAGGGCATCGCAACCCATCTCGACGCCATGGGCCGCGCGGCGGCACCGCAGCCGCGGATCGATGCCGAGACCTACGCGCCCTATTTCGTGCACCCGTTGCCGCCTATCGACTGGTCCAGCCAGATCCCCAAGCGGGGTGACCAGCGGCAGATGGAGACCTGGCAGAAGCTGGGCACCTATGCGGCCGGGCTTGCGCTCGCCGATGCCGGCATCCCGGCCGACGAGGCCGTGCGCGCCAAGATCGACATGGTCGTGGCCGCCGGCGGCGGCGAACGCGACACCGCCGTCGACGCACTGGTCATGGACAAGGCGCGCGGCGCCGACGACCGCGACCGGATCGTCAACGAGACGCTGGGCAGCGAACTGCGCCCGACCCTGTTCCTCGCACAGCTCTCCAACCTTCTCGCCGGCAACATCTCCATTGTCCACAAGGTGACGGGCTCCTCGCGCACCTTCATGGGCGAGGAAGCGGCCGGCATCTCGGCCATCGCCTCGGCGCGGGCACGGATTGCCGCCGGGCAGAGCGACATCTGCCTCGTCGGCGGCTCGTTCTCGGCCGAGCGCAAGGACCTGATCCTGAACTTCGACCTCGCCGGCCTGATGCTGCGCGACGACTGGCGGCCCGTCTCCTCGCGCACCGAGGGCCATGACGGCATCACGGTGGGCAGCGTCGGCGCATTCCTCATCTTGGAATCGGCCGAACACGCCGCAGCCCGTTCGGCCCTCGCCTATGCGCGGTTGGTCAGCGCTTCTGGAGACCGCGGCAAGCGCGACGCTGAGCGCACCGCGGCGCGTTTCGAGGCGCTTCTGCCTGAGGGCGGATCGGCGAGCGACGAGACGCTGATCCTCAGCGGCGCCGCCGGCATCAAGCCGTTGCTGGATGTGGAACGCAGCGTCCTGAACAAACGGTTTCCCGATGCCCCGGTCAGGGCGTATGGGACGATGCTCGGCCATGCTTTCGAGGCGCAGGTCCCGGCCGGCGTGGCGCTGGCCGCCGGCGCGCTGTCTCGCGGTGCGGTGATCCCGCCCTTCGATGTCGGCGAGGAACGCCCGGCTTCAGCGGCCCCGCGGCGCGCCATCGTGACCGCGATCGGTCACCTTCACGCCGAGGGTGCCTGCGAACTGGAAGCCGTGGACGGGCGCAGACTGTAAGGATCGGATGATGAGCGCGAACGGCAACAGCGCAGAGCTGGACTTTCTCGGGCGCCCGGTGATCGCGATCACCGGGCTCGGCCTCGTCTCGTCGCTGGGCCGCGGCGTCGACGATAATTGGGACGCTTTGTCCTCGGGCCGCTCGGGCATCCACCGGATCGAGCGCTTCTCGACCGACAGCCTGCGCACCACGATCTCCGGCTCGGTGGACTTCATGGGTCCCGGCTCGGAGACCTCGACGGGTCTTTCCTACATGATGGCGGAAGCCGCCGGCTCGGAAGCCGTGCGCATGGCCGGCCTTGCCGACGACGATTTCGGCGGGCCGCTGTTCCTCGCCGCTCCGCCGGTGGAGATGGAGTGGCAGCATCGCCTCGCCCTCGACGCGATGGACGGCGCCACCATCGAGGAGGCCGGCTACGACCGGCTGCTGCAGATCGCGCGCAGCCGCCCCGACAAGGCGATCTACAACCTGACCCAGTGCAGCCGCATCTCCGAGCTCCTGGCCGACCGGCTGGGCACGCGCGGCCTGCCGATCACCCTGTCGACCGCCTGCGCATCGGGTGCCTCGGCGATCCAGCTCGGCGTCGAGGCGATCCGCCGGGGCGAGACCGACCGCGCCATCGCCATCGGCACCGACGGCTCGATCACCCAGGAATCGCTGATCCGCTTCTCGCTGCTGTCGGCCCTGTCGACCAACAACGAATATCCGGAAAAGGCCTCCAAGCCCTTCTCCAAGGATCGCGAAGGCTTCGTCATGGCCGAGGGCGCCGGCGCGCTGGTGCTGGAATCGCTGAGCGCGGCCAAGGCACGCGGTGCCAAGATCCTCGGCGTCATCCATGGCTGCGGCGAGCGCGCCGACGATTTCCACCGCACCCGCTCCAAGCCGGACGGCTCGCCAATCATCGCGACCATCGCGGCCGGCATCGCCGACGCCGGCATGGAGCCGTCGGACATCGACTACATCAACGCCCATGGCACCTCGACGCCGGAGAACGACCGCATGGAGGCCACCGGCCTTGCCGCGGTGTTCGGCGAGGCGCTGAAGACGACGCCGATTTCCTCGAACAAGTCGATGATCGGCCACACGTTGACGGCCGCCGGCGCGATCGAGGCGGTGTTCTCGGTGCTTTCGATCCAGAACGGACTGCTGCCGCCGACGATCAATTACGAAGTGCCGGACCCGGCGATCGAGCTGGACACCGTGCCGAACACGGCCCGTCCGGCCGAGATCGCCACGGTGCTGTCGAACTCCTTCGGCTTCGGCGGGCAGAACGCCTGCCTCGTCATCGGGCGCGAACCGCGCCACTGAATGCCGGGGCCGCGGCGGGAACGACCCGCCCGGCCGGCCATCGGCGTCGCGCAGCCTTCGGGACCGCACGACAACGCCGTCATTATCCAGTCTGAGGATCTTCCCATGCGGGCATTGCAACTCGTCGGCGACCGCGAACTCAAGCAGGTGGACCTGCCGCCGCCGCCGCCGCCCGGCCCCGGCGAGGTCACCGTCGACATTGCTGCGGTCGCGCTGAACCACATCGACGTCTGGGGCTGGCGCGGCATGGCCTTCGCCAAGCGCAAGATGCCGCTGGTCGTCGGCGCCGAAGCCTCGGGCGTCGTCTCGGCAATCGGACCTGGCGTCGCCTCGGTGCTGCCCGGCCAGCTGGTGGCGATCTACGGCGCGCAGACCTGTGGCCTGTGCCGCCCCTGCCGCGAAGGCCGCGACAATCTCTGCGAACACGTCTCGGGCGTGCACGGCTTCCATCTCGACGGCTTCGCCCAGGAGAAGGTCAATCTGCCGGCGCGTCTCTTGGTCCCCGCCCCTCCCGGCTGCGACGCCATCGGCGCGGCCTTGGCGCCGGTGACCTTCGGCACGGTCGAGCACATGCTGTTCGACAATGCCAAGCTCGAGCCGGGCGAGACCATCCTCGTCCATGCCGGCGGGTCCGGCATTGGCTCGGCCGCGATACAGCTTGCCAAGCGGCACGGCGCGACGGTGATCACCACGGTCGGTTCCGACGACAAGGCCGAGCGCGCCCGGGGGCTGGGTGCCGACCACGTCATCAACTACCGCGTCGACCGCTTCGAGGGCGTCACCCGCAAACTGACCAAGAAGAAGGGCGTCGACGTCGTCTTCGAGCATGTCGGCGCCGACACCTGGGCGGGCTCCATGCTGTGCATGAAGCGCGGCGGCCGGCTGGTCACCTGCGGCTCGACCTCGGGCGTGTCCACCCAGATGAACCTGATGCAGCTCTTCCAGCAGCAGCTGAAGCTGTTCGGCTCCTTCGGCTGCCGCATGGAGAACATGCGCGACGCCATGCAGAAGATGGCCCGCGGCATCGTCCATCCGGTGATCGACACGGAGATCGGCTTCGACCAGATCGACATCGCGCTGAAGCGGATGGAGGCGCGCGAGGTGTTCGGCAAGATCGTGCTGCGCGTCGCCGACGAGGCCGGCACCGAGAGCGCAAACCCGCGCGCCGCATGAACCTCTTCGTCGCGCGCTATGCGCTGCGGGCCAAGCGCGCCGCGGACTTCGTCATTGCCCAGGTGCTGTTCGCCGTGCTGCGGACCATCCGGCTGCTGCCGGCCGATGTCGGCCTGTCCTTTGCCGACCGCACGGCGCGGCTGCTCGGCCCGTGGACGAGCCGCCACCGGCTGGCGGTCGACAATCTGCAGCAGGCCTATCCGGAAAAGGACGCGGCCTGGGTCGAGCAGGTGGCGCGGGACAATTGGGGCCAGATGGGCCGGCTCGCCGCCGAGTTCGTATTCCTCGATGACCTCTTCGATTTCGACCCGGAAAACCCGGAGGCCGGGCGCATCGAGGTCGAGGGCGCGGAAATCTTCGCCGAACTGCGCGAGCGCAAGGGCCCGTTCATCTTCTTCACCGGCCATCTCGGTTGCTTCGAGCTGCTGCCGATCGCGGCGGCCGCTTTCGACCTGGAGTTCACCGCCCTCTTCCGGCAGCCCAACAACCGCTATATCGCCAAGGAAGTGCAGGCCGCGCGGCGGACCAGCGGCGGCCACATGGTGCCGTCCAAGGCCGGCGCGGCGTGGTCACTGGCCGGCATCCTGCAGCGCTCCGGCTCGGTCGGCATGCTGGTGGACCAGAAATTCCGCAAGGGCGAACCCACGACCTTCTTCGGCCGGGAATGCCGCACCAATCCGTTGCTGCCGAAGCTGGCGCGCCAGTTCGATTGCGAGATCTACCCGGCGCGGTCGATCCGCCTGCCGGGCGGGCGCTACCGGCTCGAGCTGCAGCCGCGTCTGGAGCTGCCGCGGGCCGACAGCGGCGAGATCGACGTGACCGCCACCTGCCAGCTGCTCAACGACGTGGTCGAGGGCTGGGTGCGCGAGCATCCCGAACAATGGATGTGGTTTCACGACCGCTGGAAGAGCGGCAAGGGCCGCCGCAAACCGGCGCAGCCGAAGCCCGCTTGAGGGCTCGCAACGCGACCCGGCCGCTTGCATGGCCGGGCGCAGGTCGTTCAGCGCTGGACGACGACCCTCGTGTTGCGCATGCCCATCTTGCGGACCATCGTATAGAAGATCTTGGCATTGGCGGTGTGCAGGCGCACGCAGCCATGCGAGGCCGGGCGGCCGAGGCGGCTGACGGCACCGGTGCCGTGAATGGCGTAGCCGCGGTGGTAGAAGACCGAATACGGCATCGGCGACATGTCGTATTTGCGCGAATGCCACATGCGGTGGATGCGCTTGGCCCGCCAGCTTCCCGTCGGCGTGACATAGCCGCGACGGGCCGTCGAGACCGGCCAGCGATACATCACCCGGCCGTTCTTGATCACCGTCATCGTCTGGGCGGACAGGTCCACCTTGGCGACCAGGCCGGCGGATGCTGTCGAGATGCCGCAGCCGAGGATGCCCACGATCATCACGATCGCGACCAGTAGTTTCTTCATGTTTTCGACTCCGACCCAAGAACTCCACATTCCCGCCGCCGAAAAACCTAGTTTCAATTCCGCCGAGCGGTCAACTGGCAAAAGCGTGAACAGATTAACACCTGACGGCGGCGCGAATTCTGGTCGATCGACCGTGCTCGCGTGACTCCCGCTGGGTAAGCATTCCCACGCCGCGGAATGGGCGCGCAGGTTTCCGGCAATCCCGCAAATCGGCCGTTCGGCCATTGTTCGATAAATCTTTACGTCTCGGACATACGGTCGCAGCGAAATCGGCGCGGAATGGGCGATGGTGCTCAAGTTTTTCTACAGGAATGGACTGACTGTTCTCGGCGGGCTGGCGATCGCCGGCACCGTCGTGTTCGGCGCGCTGTCCATCGGTGGCGCCACCGTCGGCGGTCTCGTCGAGACCGAGATGCGGACCAAGGGCGAGAACTTTGCCCGGCTCCTGACCCAGCCCGGTGGCAATGTGGATGCCTTCCTCACCGGCCTGTCCCGCAACCCCGACGCCGAAACCGACATCCGCCGGCTGGCCGACCTCGCCAATATCGAGAGTTTCGCGATCTTCGATCGCAACGGCGAAGAGGTCTATCGCACGCGCTCCGACCGCTATGAATGGCTGCTGCGCGACCGCCCCGGCGGCATGCAGTCGAGCGACCGGCTGTCCGAGAGCGTCCTGGCGCGCGAGGGCGACTGGCAGGTCGTCGAGGATGACGGCTTCACCAATCCGACGGTGATCATGCCGCTGATCCGGAACGACCGGACAATCGGCTATGTCTCGATGGTCGGCAACATGGTCGCCAACCGCAGTGCGTTCAAAACGACGCTGGCGAACGCCTCCGCCCTGTTGCTGGTGCTGATCTTCTTCGCCACCGCGGTGCCGCTGCTTCTCTATATCCGCCGCAAGCGCAAGATCGCCGAGGCGGACGAGCGTATCATCTTCCTGGCCAATCACGACGCGCTGACCAAGCTGCTCAACCGGCATCGCATGCAGGAGGAGAGCGACCGGGTGCTGGCCACCGTTCGCGCCACCCGCGAGCGCATGGCCTATCTGTATATCGACATCGACGAGATGTCGGAGATCAACGACCGGCTGGGCCAGGCCGCCGGCGACGAGCTCCTGCGCGTGGTCGCCGACCGCCTGATCGGCGTCGTCGACCGCAACGACCTTCTGGCCCGCCTCGGCGCCGACGATTTCGCCGTCCTGCAGCGCCGGGTCGCCTCGCAGGAAGATGTCGCGGCGCTCTGCAAGCGGATCGTCGACGCGGTGACCGAGCCGGTCGAGATCGAGGGCACGACGGTGACCCCGAGCGTCTCCATCGGCTGCGCGCTCGCGCCCCAGGACGGACGCACCCATTCTGAACTGGTCAAGCATGCCGAGCTCGCGCATCTGCAGCACAAGACCGACAAATCCCGCAACCTGATCTATTTCGAACCGTCCATGGACGAGGCGATGCATCATCGCCGGCATATCGAAGGTCTGGTGCGTCGGGCTCTGGAGAACCAGAGCTTCGAACTGTTCTACCAGCCGATCGTCAATGGCGACGGATCGCGGCTGCTCGGCTTCGAGGCGCTGATCCGCATGCGCGACGAAGAGGGCAACCAGATCTCGCCGGCGGTCTTCATCCCGATCGCCGAGGCACGCGGCTACATCAAGACCATCGGCACCTGGGTGATCGGCGAGGCCGTCCGCCAGATCGCGCTGTGGCCAAAGCATCTCTTTGTCTCGGTCAATCTGAGCCCGGTGCAGTTCGGCGACGGCGACCTCGTCTCGATCGTCAAATCGGCGCTCGACAAGGCCGGCGTTGACGGCAGCCGCCTCGAGATCGAGGTGGTCGAGTCGCTGGTCCTGGAGCGCTCCGACGAGATCCTCGCCCAGCTGCGCGAGCTGAAGGCCCTCGGCATCTCCATCGACATGGACGATTTCGGCACCGGCTATTCCTCGCTCGGCTATCTCTGGCGCTTCCCGTTCGACAAACTGAAGATCGACCAGTCCTTCATGGTGGCCTACGAGAATGGCGAGCCCAGCGTGCCGCAAATTCTCGACACCATTGTCTCGATGGCCCACCATATGAACATGAAGGTCACTGCCGAGGGCATCGAGACCCGCGAGCAGGTCGATCTGCTCAAGAGCCTTGGCTGCGACCAGCTCCAGGGCTTCTACTTCGGCAAGCCGATGCCGGCCGAACGCGTGGCCAGCGAAGCGCTGGCGCGGTTCCGCCACGGACCGTCCGACGACAGCGCGGTGCGTCCGTCGGCGGCCGCATAGGGTCTTCGTCGTATTCGCGGGGACCTGTTCGCCGCGCCGGCGCAATTTCCCGCCCTTCTCAAATCCCCGCGGCAGGCTGTCGCTGCCAGCCCGCCGGACGCCCCGAGGAGCCCTGCCCGGCTGCCCCACGAGCGCCATATTTGAGAAAACAGGTTGGATTCCGGCCGTTAGCAGGCTAGCCTCTCTAAGAACGTTCAAAGAGATGTCTGCCGTCCGGCAGCAACGAGTCGTATGCGGGCGACATGGGCACAATCACCCCGTGTTCGCGTTGCCATTCCAGCGTACGATACTCGCCTCGCACAAAGAAGTAAGGATTACGCATGAAATTTCTTCTCGCCTCAACCTGTCTCGCAGCCGCCCTGTTCGGGTTCAGCGCCACCGCCTCGGCGCAGGAGAACTGTGAACTGAGCGTGTCGAACATGAACTGGGCGTCGGCGGAGGTTCTGGCGGCGATCGACAAGATCATCCTCGAAGAGGGCTATGGCTGCACCGTGCGCCTCCTGCCAGGCGACACCATGCCGACCTTCGCCTCGATGACCGAGAAGCAGGAGCCGGACGTCGCGCCCGAAATGTGGGTCAACCAGTTCCGCGACCAGATCGACAAGGCCGCCGAGGAAGGCACCATCGCGTTCGGCGCCGAGGTCCTGTCGGACGGCGGCGAGGAAGGCTGGTGGGTCCCGACCTACTTCGCCGAGGCCCATCCCGAGATCAAAACCGTCGGTGACGCGCTGGAGCATCCCGAGCTGTTCCCGGCGAACGAGGATCCGTCCAAGGGCGCCGTCTACAACTGCCCGGCCGGCTGGGGCTGCCAGATCACCACGGCGAACCTGTTCAAGGCCTATGACGGCGAGGAGAAGGGCTTCACCCTGATCGACACCGGCTCGGCCGCCGGGCTCGATGGCTCGATTGCCAAGGCCTACGAGAACAAGGAGCCGTGGCTCGGCTATTACTGGGCGCCAACCGCCATTCTCGGCAAGTACCCGATGAAGAAGCTGCCCTTCGACGCCGAGCACGATCCCAAGGAATGGGCCGAGTGCACGACACAGGTTGATTGCGCCGAGCCGAAGATCAATGCCTGGACCAAGTCCGAGGTCTTCACCGTCCTGACGCCGAAGGTGCAGGAACAGTCGCCCGAGGTGGCTGAGTATCTGAACACCCGCGCCTGGGGCAACGACACGGTTAACAAGCTCCTCGCCTGGAAGGAAGAGCAGCAGGCGACCGGCGAAGACACCGCCTACTACTTCCTCGAGAACAACCCGGACCTGTGGACCGGCTGGGTCTCCGAAGATGCGGCCGAGAAGATCAAGTCGGCGCTCTGATCCGGGCCGGCTGACACGATGACGACGGACCTGCCGGGGGGTCGCACCACCGGCAGGTCATTCTCGCTCCTGCCCGATTCCGGGCAACGCGCCTGGCGGGCGCTTGACGGCCGATCCCGCCGACGCGCCCTGCCCCACGGTTGCGACCGGCACCACGGCCCCCTCGCGGGTCCATCGCCGGCCGTGCGACCGCAGGCCCGCCCCGGGCCCCATGATCCAGAAAACATGCCAAGGAGACCTCGACTGTGGATTGGTTGACCGAATTTCCACAACTGGCGGGGCGAGACCTGCGCTTGATGTCGCGCACGATCGACCAGTACTACCGCTCGTTCTCGCGCGCCTATGGCGACACGATCGAAGCGATCTTCCGCCCGTTGCTCGAGTTCCTCCTGTGGTTCGAACGGCTTCTGATCCAGACCCCGTGGTGGATCATCCTGCTCGTCATTGTCGGCATCGTCTGGCTGGCCAGCCGATCGAAGGCGATCACCGTCGGCACCTTCGTGGCCCTGATCCTCATCGGCGTGTTCGGCATGTGGGAAGACACCATGCGAACCCTGTCGATCATCGTCGTCTGCACGCTGATGTCGATCATCATCGGCATGCCGATCGGCATCATCATGTCGCGCTCCAACAAGGTGCAGGCGGTGATCAATCCGATCCTCGACGTGATGCAGACGATGCCGTCCTTCGTCTATCTCATCCCGATCGTCATGCTGCTCGGCATCGGCCTCATTCCGGGTCTGCTGGTGGTGGTGATCTACGCCATGCCGCCGATCATCCGGCTGACCAATCTCGGCATCCGGCTGGTCGACAAGGAAGTGCTGGAGGCCGCCAATGCCTTCGGCTCCTCGGGCTGGCAGAAGCTGACACAGGTGCAGCTGCCGCTCGCCCTGCCGACCATCATGGCCGGCATCAACCAGACCATCATGATGGCCCTCGCCATGGTCGTCGTCGCTTCGCTGATCGGCGTGCGCGGTCTCGGCCAGCCGGTGCTGCAGGCCATCACCAATCAGTATTTCACGCAGGGCGTCCTGAATGGCCTGGCGATCGTCGCCATCGCCATCATCTTCGACCGCTCCAGCCAGGCCTACGGCAAGCGCCTGCAGCGTCACCGGGAGGCCGCCCATGGCTGATGAGATCGCCATCAAGATCCGCAATCTTTACAAGATCTTCGGCCCCGAAGACAAAGCGATGGTGGATCTCGTACGCCAGGGCATGTCGAAGTCCGAACTGCTCGCCGAGCACAGCCACGTGCTCGGGCTGAAGGACATCAACATCGACATCCCGGCCTCCGGCATCCAGGTGGTGATGGGGCTGTCGGGCTCGGGCAAGTCCACCCTGATCCGCCACATCAACCGGCTGATCGAACCGTCGGCCGGCGAGATCCTGATCGACGACGAGGATGTCCTCGCAATGTCGGACACGCGCCTGCGCGATTTCCGGCGCCACAAGATCTCGATGGTCTTCCAGCGCTTCGGGCTCCTGCCCCACAAGACCGTCATCGACAATGTCGCCTACGGGCTGGAGGTGATGGGCAAGTCGCGCAAGGAGCAGCGCGACGGCGCGATGCGCTGGATCGAGCGCGTCGGGCTGAAGGGCTACGAGGACAATTATCCGGCCCAGCTCTCGGGCGGCATGCAGCAGCGCGTCGGCTTGGCGCGGGCGCTGGCGACGGACGCCGACATCCTGTTGATGGACGAGGCGTTCTCGGCGCTCGATCCGCTGATCCGCACCGACATGCAGAGCGTGCTCCTCGACCTGCAGACCGAACTGCACAAGACCATAGTGTTCATCACCCACGATCTCGACGAGGCGCTGCGGCTCGGCGAGCAGATCGCCATCCTGCGCGCCGGCGAGATCGTCCAGCAGGGCACCGCGCAGGACATCGTGCTGCGCCCGGCCGACGACTACATCTCCTCCTTCGTGCGCGAGGTGAACCGTGGCCGGGTGATTCAGGTCGAGACGGTGATGGAGCCGATCGCGCCGGGCGAGGCCCCGGCGCCGGAAAGCGTGCCGATTCGGCGCGGCACGATCCTGGAGGAAGCTGCGCGCCGCATGACCGGCGACGGCGTCACCAAGGCGCATGTGGTCAACGGGACCGGCATGCCGATGGGCACCCTGACCATGCGCGGCCTGATGGCGGCCATGGTCACGCCGGTCCTGAAGGACGCGCTGGACGCCAGCGAACTGTAATCCTGCAAGGATGGCCGGCGGCGCAGGGCGTCGCCGGTCGCCGCAGCGATCTCATCCGGCCCGCGACATCCCCACGTCGCGGGTTTCGTGCGATCGGCGACGGCCGCGCCGCCGCGGCAATCAGGCGGCGATGCGGTCCGGCAGCGCGGAGGCGCCAGCCCCGCCGAAGATGCGCTCGTAGCATTCGGCCAGGAGGTCGAGATCCACCGGCGCCTGGCGGATCAGCGCCTGCTCGATCCGGACGCGGTCGTAGCCCTCACGGGCCAGCGCGCGAATGGCCGCCGTGACGATGTCGACCTCGTCCAGTCGCTTCGGCAATCGCTCGAACATGCAAAATCCCCCTGCTTCGTCCCTCTGCGGCGATTCCCCTCGCGCGCTGCCGCGCGAATCGCCATGGTCAAATTATTAACAAAACCTTGCCGGAACTTTGCGGCAACCCCGTTTGCCGCCACGGAAGGCCGTCTGCCATCCGGTGCGTGAGCTCCCTCTTGGCCGCCGATTGTGGCGGTTGCACCGCACAATCCGACTTGTCCCCAAGACATTGTGTGTCAGGCCCCCGCGTCTTCCGCGGCGTACGCCGCTTGCCGCGCGCTGACTGCGCGATGACGCGTTCGGAAGATCGCGGCCCTTGCAAGGCCGGCATCATCCGGCCAGACGCACACGGGCCGCTCGTCGCGAGGCCCCGTGCCGCCGTCGCATCATCATCAGGCGTCGCCGCGACGCCGCTCGAACCGGAGGCCGCCCGATGCCGCATTCGCTGACCCAGCTCCTGGACGCGAAGGGCGTCCTCCTCGCGGACGGGGCCACCGGGACCAATCTGTTCGAGGTGGGGCTGGAGGCCGGCGAAGCGCCGGAGATGTGGCTGGAGAGCCATCCCGACCGGATCACGGCGCTGCACCAGGCCTTTGTCGACAACGGCGCCGACATCATCCTCAGCTGCTCCTTCGGCGCCAACCGCCACCGGCTGAAGCTGCACCAGGCCGAAGATCGCACCCACGCGCTCAACCGGATTGCCGCCGAACTGGCGCGGGCGGTGGCCGACGCGGCCGGCCGTCCTGTCGTCGTCGGCGGATCGGTCGGCCCGACGGGCGAGCTGCTGCAGCCGCTGGGCGCCCTCTCCTACGCCGAGGCCGTCGAAGCCTTCCGCGAGCAGATCGCCGGGCTGAAGGACGGCGGCGTCGACGTCGTGTGGATCGAGACCATGTCGGCGGCCGAAGAGGTGCGCGCGGCGGCCGAGGCGGCGCTCGCCTGCGGCATGCCCTATGTCGTCACCGGCTCCTTCGACAGCGCCGGCCGCACCATGATGGGCATCCACCCCTGCGACTTCCACAAGGCGGTCGACGGCCTGTCGCCGCGCCCCGTCGCGGTCGGCGCGAATTGCGGCGTCGGCGCGTCCGACATGCTGGCGACGGCTCTGGAGCTGGAAACGGGCTCGCCGGACTCCGCTTTGGTCGTGAAGGCCAATTGCGGCATCCCACGCTTCGTCGACGGCGGCACGGTCTATTCCGGCACGCCCGAGCAGATGGCCGATTACGCCCGGCTGGCGATCGATGCTGGCGCCCGGATCATCGGCGGCTGCTGCGGGACCTCGCCACATCATCTCGGCGCCATGCGCCACGCCATCGATACCCATGTGCGCCGTCAGCGGCCGAGCATCGCCGAAATCGTCGAGGCCGTCGGCCCGCTGGTCAACAAGGCGGCGTCGGCCGCCGGCGAAACAGCGCCGCGCACGGGCCGGCGGCGAAGCCGGGACTGAGCCGGCTTCGCACTTTCGCGGTCAGTGGTAGCGCGGGATCTTGCCGGCCCGCAGCTTGGCGAGATAGCCGGTCATCTCCCGCTTCACCACCGGCATCAGGAAGTACAGGCCGATGATGTTGGCGATGCCCATGGCGAACAGCGAGGCGTCGGAGAAGTCGAGTACCGCGCCGAGGCTGACCGAGGCGCCGAGGACGACGAACAGGCAGAACAGGATCTTGAAGAACAGGTCCGAGGTCTTGGAATCGCCGAACAGGAACAGCCACGCCTTCAGCCCGTAATAGGACCAGGAGATCATCGTCGAGAAGGCGAAGAGCACCACGGCGAGCCCCAGGACATAGGGGAACCACGGGATCGCCGTACCGAAGGCCGCCGAGGTCAGCTCGACCCCGCTGAGCGAGCCTTCCGTGGCGATCTGGCCGAGGCCCTGATCCCAGACATACAGGCCGGTCGCCGGGTCCTGCTGCATGACGCCGCTGATGGTGATCACCAGCGCCGTCGCCGTGCAGATCACCACCGTGTCGATGAACGGCTCGAGCATCGACACGAAGCCCTCGGTGACCGGGTGGTCGGTCTGCACCGCCGCATGGGCGATCGCCGCCGAGCCGATGCCGGCCTCGTTGGAGAAGGTCGCACGGCGCAGGCCCTGGATCAGCGCGCCGACAATGCCGCCGGCGACCCCCAGCCCGGTGAAGGCGCCGGCGAAGATCTGGCCGATCGCCCAGCCGATCCGGTCGTATTCGACGCCGATGATCACCAGGGCGGCGCCCAGATACAGCAGCCCCATGAAAGGCACGAGCTTCTCGGTGACGCGGGCGATCGACTTGATGCCGCCGACGATGACCATGAAGACGATGATCGCCATGACGACACCGGTGATCCATCCGCGGCCGTTCAGGAAGCTCTCCTCGCCGCCGGTGATGACGACCAGCTGCGCATGGGCCTGGTTGGCCTGGAACATGTTGCCGCCACCCCAAGAGGCGAAGACGCAGAAGATCGCGAAGAGCACGGCGAGGAACCGGCCGAGCTTGGCGTAGCCGAGTTCCGCCATGCCCTTGCGCAGATAGTGCATCGGTCCGCCGGAGACGCGCCCGTCGGGAAATTCCTCGCGGTATTTCACGCCGAGGGTGCATTCGGTGAATTTCGAGGCCATGCCGAGAAGGCCGGCAAGGATCATCCAGAAGGTCGCGCCCGGACCGCCGATCGACACCGCGACGGCGACACCGGCGATATTGCCGAGGCCGACCGTGCCCGAGACCGCCGTCGCCAGCGCCTGGAAATGGGTGACCTCACCCGCCGCATCCGGCGAGGTGTACTGGCCCCGCACGAGCTGGATGGCATGGCCGACCAGACGGAACTGCACGAAGCCGAAATAGACCGTGAAGATCGCCGCCGCCGTGATCAGCCACAGGACGATCCAGGGCAGTTCGGTGCCTGGCAGCGGCGCGAAGATGAAGCTGACGAAGGGGGTCGTCACCGGCTCCATGATCGCCGAAAGGGTCGCGTCGATGGAAAAGCCCGGCTCGGCGTCCTGCGCTGCGGCGGGCCCGGTCAGGAGAAGGCTGGCGCCCGCCAGCGGCAGGAGAGCGGCGGTCTTCGGCATGACGCAACCTCTGTCTGGATCGAAATTCCGTGCGGCGGATGCAGGGCGGCTCATGGCACGATCACGGTCGGGATGCGGGCGACCTGTGCCAGTCCCAGGGTGACGCTGCCGAAGATCTTGTTCTGGACCGGGCCCCTGCCCGTGCGCCCGACGAAGATCATCGCCGCCTTCTGATGCTCGGCGACCGCGAGGATGATCTCGGTCGGTGCGCCGAAGCGGATCTCGCAATCGACGGTGACCCCTTCGGCGGAAATCTCGGAGACGAGCGGATCGAGCAGCGTGGTCCTGGCGCGTTCGAGCTCCTGGCGCCGGCGCATCTTGCGCTCGTCGAGTTCCTCGGCGGTCAGGAAGCTGTAGGGCGACCATTGCAGGACATGGACGATGTGGAGGGCCGCCCCGCTCGCCTTGGCCCGCACCACTGCGTAGTCGACGACGCTGCGATCATGCCCGTCATAGGCAACGACAAAGATCTCGGTCGCCATGGGCGATCACCCCTCTATCGGTCGGTCGGGCAGCAAGACGATCTGAGCCAAACCATCAATATTGATTATGGTAGGTTCAATTTCGGTGATGGCAAACGCTTTTCGCGCCATGCGTGTCGCCGCCGAAGGTCGCAGCGCGCGGCGTGGCCTCCGTCACCCGGTCCCGATGGGCGGGAAACCCTTCGCGTTTCGAGAGAGCTGGGCTCCGACCGCGGTCATGCGCCCGGCCGCCGGATGCGGCTTCACCGCCCTGCACAATGCCGACCAGACGATTGACAACATGCTAGCGTCGCGACTCTGGCTCAGGCCAAAACGAGCTCTTGTCCGGGCCGATGGGATCGAAACCTTTGTGGGCTCGACAATCGCCGCCAGGCGCCGGGCCTGGAGCAAAGTCTCGCCGGCATCCTTTCGCGTCGACGCGCAGGCGATCTGGCTTGTGATCTCCAAATGAAATTCCCGCGCGTCCGCGAACGGCTCCTGACCTTCTCCGCCGATCTCGGACTGGTGGAGCCGCCAACAGCAGCTGCGAATAGGCGCTCGGCCCCGCCGTTATCCAACGCAGAGTGACGAATGGCTACCGCGCCATGCGCGCGGCCGAGGGCGAAGCCGACATCCGCACCATCGTCGATACCGCGAGGCGGCGCTCTGGCACCAATACCGTTCAGACCATTCTCAAAACCGTCAGCGTCGGACGGCTGACGTCGGAAATCACACGGGGTAGTGGTCAAGCACCCTCGAGGCCGCCTCTCGGGCGACGTCGGAAAACGGGAAGCGGAGTGTTTGTTGCAGTTCCTATCGGCATGCGCGCACTCGCGCATGCCGTCGTTAACGATGTTGAGTACGCGAAAGCGCCGCCCGCAGGCGAACTGGTCGTGCACAAAGTCGATAGACCAGCATGCGTACGGTCTTGCTTCGACCAGGATCGGCGCCCGCGTCCCACCGCGCGTTGCTGGGGCCGGCGCTTGCGCACCGTCAGCCCTTCCTGCCGGTAGCCGATAGATGCTTTGATCCCCGAATGCTCACCCTCCCGCGCAGTAGGACGAACAGGCGTCGATAGCCGAACCGCCGGCGCTCATTGGCAGCTCACGTAGCCGACCACGCAGCTCGGTCTCTGGAATCACCCTTAAAGCCCAGCGGCGACTGGCTTTTTCAACAGCCTGCCTAATGGGTTGGGTGAAAGGGATCACTGTAGAAGGTTGCACCTGCTCGCTCGGCGTATCGCTTGACGTCTTCGACGATGACTGGTGCTCCAGCGGCGAAGACAATGTCGTCGGGCGTAATCTTCGGCAGCCGCTCCTTCAGCCCGCCACGATAAATCAACGGTACATGGCTTGGCATATCATCGACGAACGGCAAAATCTTCACGTTGGAATACCGCGCCGCATGGCGCAGCGCGGACCCCATGTAAAAGGACGATGCTCGGCGCGTTCCAGCAATCAGCGCGATCTCCCGGTCAGGGTTCTCTTCAAGCGCCGCGGCAGCCACTGCCCAGATCGGCGCAAAGCCGGTGCCTGTGCCCACCAGCACGAGCCGATTGTCCCGACCGCGCCGGTGGTAGGCGTGCCCAAGTGGACCAGTCACGCGAACCTTGTGTCCGACGTTGATCCGCGTTCCGATTTCCGGCGTAACGCGTCCGTCTTGCGTCTGCTTGATATGAAAGTAGAGAAGATGCCTAGAAAAGCCGCCGGTCTGCATATCGGCAGTGGGGCTGAAGCAACGTTCGGGAAACCCCTTAAATTTCACCTTACAATATTGCCCCGGGAGAATCTCCATAGCGCTCTTGGTGAGAATGCTTACAGCAACCGTATTTTTAGCGATTGTCTCGATTGTGGAGATGTTGCCACTTACGACTACGGTGGGTGGAGTCGGATCAACGCGAATTGCGAGGTCGGAAAACAGACGGGCCTGGCAGGCTCTAACCTGACCGGCAGAGGCTGTTTCACCGCCAAAGATCAATCCTTTTTCGAGAGAAATGGTACAACTGCCGCAGTAGCCTGAGCGGCAATCGTGCGGCAAATCGACACCGCTGCGGAGGGCGGCATCTAGAATTAGGTCACCGCACTTGCCGCCGAAACTGTGTCGACCGTTGAGAGATATGCTCAGATTTGGAGCCATGTCAGTCAAGTTCCATGATTAAGGGACGAAGGTGGTAGCTGTGCCGCGTCGGCGACTGGTCGAATGCCGCAAACCACAGGAGGACGCCGGAGCGGATGGCGACATCGTTCGTATCTTCGGTGGCTAGTGGCCGGCGGATTTCAACGACCCAGGCACCGCCTGCCCATTTGCCAGCGGTCGCAACCTCCGACTGGCCTGTTGCGGTCAGATCATTGACGACGACCCCGGGAAGTACGGCGCCGTTCGGTATTGAGCGGTCGATGGACTTGGAATAGGGCCTAGAGCGGCTTTCGCTCATTCCCCAGTTATCGGTCTCGTCGATCGACCCGCTGTGGGTTGGGTCAAGTTTTAGGCGCTTGGCAAGCGATGTACCAACTGAGGGGTGATCTGGAAGTCGCTTTGGGACGACGTGCTCGCTTGTTGGATTATCCGTCAGAATATTGGGCTCCGACACGCCTGGGAGGCGATCCTGAGAAAAACCGCCGCGATAGGGCTTCAGGCCTGAAACTTGGGCCTCGTCGTAGGGTAACGGCTCACCAATGTAACCATCGTCTGCAAAGCCTGCAGCGGCATCGGCGGCTGGGGACCATTGCCAGACGTCGACAATGCCGCGATTGTTCTTCATGTAGTGCAGGCCGCGACCCGATGCCGGCTGCGGCCCCCCTTCGATCGGGGTGCGGCCTAGGTGGATCGCCCCGCCGATCAATGCACGTCCCGGTGATGCAGCCATCATCGCCAGCCTATCGCCCGCGAGGTACTCGCCATCAGTCTGGTTCGACGGGTCGCCGACGATCTTCCAACGCCCATGTTCCTTGCGCATTGGCGTAGCTTGCAACGATCGGGTCGGATCTGACCACTTGACGGCGAAATAGATGTTTCTGCGGTCGTGGACGGCGCGAACCTCGAAGGTAGTCTCGCCGGTACCACCAAAATCGCCGCCGTGCCCAGCCTTGAAAACTATTGGTTCTGCGTTGGACCAGACCGCTTCGGCCAGATCTCCATCAAGCACTGGTGCTTCGCCATTTTCGATGGCAGCCGCGACGAGTGGTCGACCAAGTAGCTGGTCAAATCCTAAGCTCGCGCTCAACACGAGGATCAGAGCGATCATACCAATCGTCGCAGGATGTCTCCATCGCGACGTTCGCACCTTCGCGGCTAGCCGGGGCTCATTGGAAACCGTATGGGCGATACCACTACGCTCCGATAGGAGCCGTTGGATAATCTCCTCAAGGGCAATCGCTGGCGGGCTCCGCATGAGGCGAGTTGGACGAAAGATCCGAGCAATTTGACCGACACCGCCGATCCGCAGATGCAGAAGCACATGGACGATAGGAAACGCAACGACGATCCAGAAGCCCACGACATGCCAGAACAGAAGCTCAGCGTCGAAACCGGCCGACAAAAAGAAACCGGTTATTATGCAGACCAGCGCCGCGAAAAAGAAAATCCAGGTGGCTATGAGGTTGAGCGACGACCAGAATGGTTTTCCTCCGTGTAGAAGCCCTTTCAATCGCGCGCTGTCCAGAACGATCCGCGACGATAGCCCAGCTTTAGCGATGTAAGCAATGTAGAAGACCGCAACCGCCGCAAAGGCATAGCCAGAGACTATGTGCCGATACCACGGATCACCTCCAGGCGCATACTCCGCTATACCAGATAACCATCGATAATCAGGCTCGTCCGCAAGGAGTTTTAGACCTGTTGCCGTCAAGAATACAACGAGCGCCACACCAAGCCAATGCGCGACGACGGTGCCCCAGTCGCTCTTGTGCCATCTGATCAATAAACATCCCCCAAAGATACGTTAGACGGGGCGCCTTCTTGCGTCAGCGTCCATTTCGCAAGTTTTGCCTAACGATATCGGGGCTTTTGAGTGATCAATACGTCATGGTAGAGGCAGAAAACTGACGAGTATAGGGCCATTTCGCAACGTTAAGGTTGGCTTACCGAGAGTATCGCTGTGGAATGCTCAGCCCTGAACAATGGCTAAGTCATTGGGGCGACACAACCGGGAAGGCATTTGGACGTATCCGGTTTGCCGTTTTCGGCTGGCGTGCTTACAGGAACCAGACGAGCCATAGCGCCAAGACGGTGAGAACGAGGCGCATATTGGGCGCGGCGGCCATGAAGAGTGCGCTGACGGCGTCGCCAGGGGGCCAAGGCGAAACTGCATTCCGTTACCGCAAGAGAGCGTCATCGCTCGATTTCGATATCTGCCTGACCATAGGCGGCCCACGAAAATGGGATTCCGCGGGCCTGTCGGTAGTGTATCGGAGTCACCCCGTTTTGAGCGGCCAGGTGGCATAGCCGATAAGGCATAGCCATCCGCCTATGAGTACGACTATGTCGATAGCTCCAGATGGCCCGTTTTCTCGGGTTTGAAGCCATCACTTCCGTGCGGCGCCGGCGGCGACGGTCGACGGCGAAGAGAGTCCGCCTCGTCCGGGACGCGATGCAGCTGGGGATGAGCGTGTCCTTTGTAGCGCGACAGGCAGGCGTCCCGCTATCGCAGCTCTTTGCCGGGAAGCGCCGGATGCTGGAGGGCGGACATGCCGCCGTCCAGGCCAACGAAAGCGTCGCCGGCACGTCGAGGGTCCGCGGTCTGGAAAAGCGGGTCCGGGACCTCGAGTGCCTGCTCGGTCGCAAGACGATGGAGAACGAGATCCTGAAAGAGACACTCGAGGTCGCTCGTCCCCAGATCAACGAGCCACGCGGCAGGACGGTGAAGCCGAGGGGGCCGTATCGCAAGGCCGATGATGCCAAGTTCCGGGCGCCCATCCGTGCCATCGTTGACGCTCGGCCGGCCTAGGCTACAGGCGTGTGACGGCGCTCTTGAACCGTCGCATGCAGGCGGAATGCCGCCCGGCGGTCAATGCCAAGCGGGTGCCGAGGATCATGCAGCATCATGGCCTGACGTTGAAGCACCATACCGCCCGACGGCCTGGCCGAACGCATGACGGCGTCGTCATTGCGCTGGGCGCGAACGTGCGTTCGCCAGCAGGCTCGACCCGGTGGCGCGTCGCTGGCTCACTGCTCCGACCACCTGGAGATCCATGCCAGGACCCGCGAAGTCGTGCGCATACTCTTCGTCCTCGATGCCAGCGACCGCGAGATCATTGCCTGGTCGGCCGTGGCGCAGGTCGGCATCTCCGGCGAGATGATCGCGACCATCCAGCCAGAGTCCGGCCGGCCGACCCGGCTCGCGCAGATCCCTCGTCAGCCCTCGTCGCCGCGCCAGACCGCGCGATGGATCGTCCGGGCGATCCGCGCCGCCGAAGTCGTTTCGGGCTGGGCGGTCGGGTCCGCCTCTCCCTTTCAGGCGAAGGCGTCTGCCTCGGCTGCCTTGCGCTTTGCCACGAACGCCGTCAGCGCTTCAGAGATGGCGGGATCGAGCGCCGGCGCCTCGTAGGAATCCAGCCAGCGCCGGCAAAGCTGACCTGCGCGGTTCTCGGCGCGCAACGCGCCTTCCGCCGACCATTGCTCAAAGGAATTGTTGTCGGCGATGGCCGAGCGGTAGAATGCCGTCTGGAAATTGTCCTGGGTGTGCTGACAGCCGAGGAAGTGGCTGCCCGGACCGACCTCGCGGATCGCCGACATCGCCTGCCCGTTCTCCGACAGATCGACGCCGCGCGAGAAGGCTTGCATCATGCCGAGCTGGTCGCAATCCATCACGAATTTCTCGAAGCAGACAGCCAGTCCGCCCTCCAGCCAGCCGGCCGCATGCAGGACGAAATTGGTACCCGCCAGCATGGTGGAGTTCAGCGTGTTGGCGCTCTCATAGGCAGCCTGGGCGTCGGGCACCTTGGAGGCGCAGAGCGACCCGCCGGTGCGGAACGGCAGGCCGAGCCGGCGCGCCAACTGGGCCGCGCCGTAGGACACCAGCGCAGGCTCCGGCGTGCCGAAGGTCGGCGCCCCGGACTGCATGGAGATCGACGAAGCGAAGGTGCCGAAGACTACCGGGGCCCCCGGCCGGCAGAGCTGGGTGAAGGCGGCGCCGGCCAGCGCTTCGGCCAAAACCTGCGCCAGCGTGCCGGCGACCGTGACCGGGCTCATTGCGCCGGCGAGGATGAAGGGGGTGACGATGCAGGCCTGGTTGGCGCGGGCATAGACCTTCAGCGCGCCGAGCATGGTGCCGTCGAAGGTCATCGGCGAATTGGCGTTGATCAGGTTGATGACCACGCAGTTCTCGTCGACGAACTTTTCGCCGAACAGGATGCGGCACATCTCCACCGTGTCGCGGGCGCGTTCCGGCGCCGTCACCGAGCCCATGAACGGCTTGTCCGACAGAGTCATGTGGGCCAGCAGCATGTCGAGATGCCGCTTGTTGACCGGGATGTCGACGGGCTCGCAGACGGTGCCGCCGGAATGATGCAGCGACGGCGCCAGATAGGCGAGCTTCACGATATTGCGGAAATCCTCGATGGTCGCATAGCGCCGCACGCCGTCGAGATCGCGGACGAAGGGCGGGCCGTAGACCGGGGCGAAGACCGTCGCCTTGCCGCCGATCTCGACCGAGTTCTCCGGATTGCGCGCATGCTGGACGAAGGTCCGCGGCGCCGTCTTCAGAAGCTCGCGGCACAGGCCTTTGGGAAACCGGACGCGCTCGCCCGAGACCTCGGCCCCCGCCGCCTTCCACATCTCCAGCGCCTCGGCGTCGTCGCGGAACTCGATGCCGATCTCTTCGAGGATGGTGTCGGCATTCGCCTCGATGATCGCGAGGCCGGCCTCGTCGAGGAGCTCGTATTCCGGCACGTTGCGGCGGATGTAGCTCAGCTTCGTTCCGGACGCGCTCTGGACCCGGGCGGCGCGCCGGGCCGTCGCCCCGCCGCCGGTGCCGCGGCCGCGGCGGCCGCCTTCGGTGCGCGGCATCTCGCTCAGATGTCCGGTTTCGTCGCTCATCGTCAGGTCTCCGGCCAAAGCGGCGGCCCGTGCCGGCTCCAGCCACGCACGGGCGTTCGATCTGTCACCGATACTAGGAGCAGCACCGGCCGTTGCCGTCTTACCTGCGAAGGCCGGTGACGCGCCGAGAACAATGACGGCGCGGGTCCGCATCGGCCGGACCCTGGCGGGCGCCTGCGCGCCGTGTCAGACCGCGTCGCGCACGTCGCTTTCGCAATGGCGGATGTCGCAGCAAAGAGATTGCGCGGCTGCGGCTGCCCTAGAGTGAGGGCTGCGGACGGACGAGGCGGCGCAGTCGCTGAAAGTCGCGTTCGGGGCAGTTCCGGGTTCGTCCCGCCACAAGGAATGCGCCATGGCCGATGCCGACGACATCATTCTGGCCGAACTGTCGGACGACGATCTTGTCGCCCAGATGAAGGACGACCTCTATGACGGCCTGCGCGAGGAGATCGAGGAGGGAACGCAGATCCTCCTCGAACGCGGATGGACGCCCTACGACGTCCTGACCAAGGCGCTAGTCGGCGGCATGCAGATCGTCGGCGAGGATTTTCGCGACGGCATCCTGTTCGTGCCCGAGGTGTTGCTATCGGCCAATGCGATGAAGGCCGGCATGGCCATCCTGCGGCCGCTGCTCGCCGAGACCGGCGCGCCGAAGCAGGGCAAGATGGTCATCGGCACGGTGAAGGGCGACATCCACGACATCGGCAAGAATCTCGTCGGCATGATGATGGAAGGCGCCGGCTTCGAGATCGTCGATCTCGGCATCAATATCGACGTCGACAAATATCTCGCGGCGATCGAGGACCACCAGCCGGAATTCCTCGGCATGTCGGCGCTGCTGACGACGACCATGCCCTACATGAAGGTCGTCATCGACACGCTCGTCCAGAAGGGCATTCGCGACGATGTCATCGTGCTGGTCGGCGGCGCGCCGCTGAACGAGGATTTTGCCAACCAGGTCGGCGCCGACGCCTATTGCCGCGACGCGGCGGTCACGGTGGAGACAGCCCGGAACCTGATGGAACGGCGGCACAACCAGCTGTGACGCCGGCCCTGCCCGCTCGTCCGGCTGCGCGCCGGACCCCGGATACGCAAAAGGCGCGGCGACCGTTGGTCACCACGCCTTCTCGAACTGCTGACGGGCGCGTTTACCGGGCGACGTCGTTCACGGCGGCGCCGGTGGCATCCACCGTGTTGCCCACGTCGCGGCCGACGCCGCGCACGGTGTTGGCGCAGGCCGAAAGCGCCAGGGCTCCGGCGAGAAGAGTGGACACGATGGCGATGCGCTTGGTCATTGTGGGGTCTCCGGTTGGCAAATGTGACCGAAAAACGGTGCAGTGCCCCGCTGGTTCCCACCATGCTCCGGTTTTTGACAGGCGTGGTGAATGTCAGGTGACCGGGCAATGAATCCCCTGCCGCATGACAGCGCGCAGATGTCGGCCACGCCCGCCCCCGAAACGCTGACGGTCATCGCCTGTGGCGCCGTCGCCCGCGAGGTTCTGGCCGTCCTGTCGGCCAACGGGCTGGTGCATGTCACGGTCACCTGCCTGCCGGCCGACCTGCACAACGCGCCGCAGAAGATCGCGCCTGCGGTCGAGGCCGCCATCATGGCGGCCCGCGCAGACGGCGCCGGGCGGATCTTCATCGCCTATGCCGATTGCGGCACCGGCGGCCTCCTCGACACGGTCTGTGCGCGCCACGACGTCGAACGCATCGCCGGGCCGCACTGCTACGCGTTCTTTGCCGGCAACGATCGCTTCGCCGCCGATGCGGAGGCGCAGATGACGACCTTCTGGCTGACCGACTTTCTCGCCCGCCAGTTCGATGCCTTCGTCACCCGGCCGATGAAGCTCGACCGCCATCCCGAACTGATCGGCATGCTCTTCGGTCACTACGAACGCGTGGTCTATCTCGCCCAGACCGACGCCCCGGATCTCGACCGGCGCGGCCGGGAGATCGCGGCGAAACTGGGGCTTGGCTACGAGCGCCGCTTCGTCGGCTACGGCGACCTGAGCGACGCCATCGTCGCTGCCGCCGCGCCCGTGCCGGAGCACGCGCCCGCCTGAGTTCCCCTGCTGCCGGCCCGTTTGCGCGGTTCGCACCCGTGGACGGCGGGCGGCACGATCATGGCCCCTGCGACCTTCGCAGGGCCCGCGGGGATCACGTCTTGATCTTTACAGGGAAAACCCCGATTTAACGCTTTCAAGGGCACAGTGGATCGACGAAGCCCGGTCAGGCGGCAGCGTCGTTCGCGGACCGTTCCTCACACGCGACGGAACAGGCCGCATCATGAGCTTTTCCGAAGTCCCCGTTCCCAGAGCGTCCTCCGTGTCACCTGCCGTCTTCTCCAGCCTCCGACAATCGCTCCGGCGGCGTGGTGCCAAGCGGCAGAAGCGGATTTCGGCGATCCTGCGCGGCCTGTCTCACCGCAACCGTGCCGGCGCGACGATCGGCGAGCTCTCCCAGGCCTTCGACACCCGCTCCTTCGGCGCCTTCTTCATCCTGTTCGGCGGCCTGAACCTGGTGCCGTTGCCGCCCGGCGCGTCGATCTTTCTCGGCCTGCCGCTGGTGCTGTTCACGCTGCAGCTGGCGGTCGGCCGGCATCGGCTGTGGCTGCCCGAGCGCATCCGCAAGATCCGGATCACCTCCGAGATGCTAGGACGCGTGGTCACCCGCATCGGACCGATGCTGCGCCGGATCGAGCGGCTCGCCCGGCACCGCTACTGGCCCGAGCCCGAATGGCTGCTGCTTTCGGGCATCGGCTGGTTCTGCTTCGTCATGTCGATCCTGATCGCCATTCCGTTTCCGCTGACCAACATGTTCCCGGGCGTCTCCGTCGCCATTGCCGGCATCGCCATCACGGCGCGCGACGGCCTCTGGCTGATCGCCTCGATCCTCGTCGGCATCGCCTCGACGATCTTCCTTCTCAGCGTCTACGGCGCCGCGGCCCTGGCCGTAATGGGGCTGTTCTAGCCGCCCCACGCCACACCGGCCGCCGTGGCCGGACCGCATCAGGACGCCTGTCCCCGCGCCCCGCGCGCCCGATGTCGCAAACGGCATCGCGGCCCGTCGCGCCCGGCATATCCGCACCGTTTCCGCCGGACCACAGTGGGGTCATCGGAGGTGGCGGATGGCAGAACTGCAGATCGTCTACTGGCGTGACATTCCCGCCCAGATCGTGGTGCGGCAGGGTCGCAAATCCGCCCGCCGCGAACTTCCTTCCCGCTTCATCGAGGCCATCGACCGCTGCGCCATGCGCGTCGGTGCGAAGGACAGCGACGCCTATCTGGCCGAATGGCGACGAGGCTCGTCGCCGGCCGAGGTGAGCGACCTCGAAGCCGAAGCCGAACGGCTGACCCGCGATATCGAACAGAGCTACGACGACGATCGTCTCAAGGCGCTCGTCGCGAACGAGGGGCGCGAACCATGAAGCCGATCGGATACGACATGCATGCCGGCCGCACGGCCATGCCCGCCTCCATCGAGATCGCCCCGCGCCAGGCGCTGGAATCGCGCGATCTGCCGGGGCTCTTTCCGCCCGGCACGAAGACCTATCTCTGCGACGTCGGCGTCGACGCGGTGAAGGATTTCGTCCGTGCCGTCCGGCGGGTCCGCGACCTCGGCTACGAACCGGTGCCGCATATTCCGGCGCGCCGGATGCGCAGCCATGCCGAATTGCGCGATCGCGTCCAGGCCTATGCCGAAGAAGGCGGCGCCAGCGACGTGCTGGTGGTCGGCGGCGGGCTGACGCGACCGGCCGGGCCCTACAGCTCGACCATGGAGGTCCTCTCGACGGGCATCCTCGACCGCCACAGCTTTCGCGACATCGGCGTCGCCGGCCACCCGGAGGGGACGCCGGACTGCTCCGCCGCCACCGCCTCGGAAGCGCTGCGGCTGAAACGCGATTTCGCCCGGCGCAGCGATGCAAGGCTGCGGATCGTCACGCAGTTCGGCTTCGACGCGGCGGTCTATCTGCACTGGGCGGAGTCCGTCCGCGCGGCGGGCATCGACCTGCCGATCCATCTCGGTGTCGCCGGCCCGGCCAAGATCGCGACGCTGATCCGCTTCGCTGCGCTGTGCGGCATCGGCAATTCGGTATCCGTCCTGAAGAAGCGGCCGAGCGCCCTCACCGCGCTTGCCACGTCCCATTCGCCCGAATCCGTCGCCGGGCCGATCGAGCGGCACTGGGCCGAGACGACAGATACCCCGGTCAGGCAGCTTCACGTCTTTCCCTTCGGCGGGCTCGCTGCCTCGGCGCAATGGCTCTACGGCCGCGGCTCCTGGATGGACGCGACGGCGATCCAGACCGCGGCGGGCGACCGCCAGCACGCCTGACGCCGCTTACCGCGCGACGCCTTCACCGACCGGAGCTTCGGCCATGACCCGCACCATCGTCGCATCCGCCAGCCGCGAGGTCGTGATCGGCTTCGACCAGCCCTTCTGCGTCATCGGCGAACGCATCAATCCGACCGGTCGCAAGATCCTCGCCGCCGAGATGGTCGCGGGCAATTTCGAAACGGTCACGCGCGATGTCCTCGCCCAGGTCGCCGCCGGCGCCACCATGCTCGACGTCAATGCCGGCGTCACCGCCGTCGACCCGAACGTCTCCGAACCGCCGCTGCTGGTCGAGACCATCCGCCTCGTCCAGAGCCTCACCGACCTGCCGATCTCGATCGATTCCTCCGTCTCCCCGGCGCTGAGCGCCGCGCTGGCCGTGGCCAAGGGACGGCCGCTGGTCAATTCGGTCACCGGCGAGGTGGAAAAGCTCGAGGCGATCCTGCCGCTGGTAAAGAAATACGACGTGCCCGTCGTTGCCATCTCCAACGACGAGACCGGCATCTCCGAAGACCCGGACGTGCGCTTCGAGGTGGCGAGGCGCATCGTCCGCCATGCCGCCGATTACGGCATCAGCGCCGCCGACATCGTCGTCGATCCGCTGGTCATGCCGATCGGCGCGATGGGCACCGCCGGCCGGCAGGTCTTCGCGCTGGTGCGCCGGCTGCGCGAGGAACTCGGGGTGAACACCACCTGCGGCGCCTCGAACATCTCCTTCGGCCTGCCCCACCGCCACGCCGTCAACGCCGCCTTCCTGCCGATGGCCATTGCGGCCGGCATGACCTCGGCCATCATGAATCCCTGCCGGCCGCAGGAGATGGAGGCGGTGCGCGCCGCTAACGTGCTGATGGGCAACGATCCCTCCTGCGGCGAGTGGATCCGCCACTATCGCGACGTAGCGCCGGCGGGGGGGGCGTCTGCAGCGACCGTCGCCGCTCCTACCACCGGAGCAGGCGGGCGGCGGCGTGGCGGGCGCGAAGGCCGGAGGGCGGCGTCGTGACCGGCCGGCCGTTTAAACTGCGGATCGTGTCGTTGCGGCGCTTTTTGCAGGTGCGAAATAAAGCTACGGATCGGGAGACCATTTCGCCATCTGGCGCGTTTGGTAGCAACTACCGAACAAGGAACACCCCGCATGAGCCGCAACCCGAACCCCGCGTCCTTCTTCCACGCACCCAAGACGGCGGCGGAACTCACGACGCTGATGCTGATGGCGCCCTTTGTCATCGGCACGCGCCTGACCCAGTTCTCGATGGCCGCCGCGTCGCCGCAGGCCAAGGATCGAGACGAAGTCTCCCGCATGCTGAGCGAAAAGATGCAGGCGGCCGGCGAATCCATCGTGGCGATGAACCTCGCCACCATCGAGGCGATGACCTCTCTCGCCATGGCAACGGTGACCGGCTCCGGCCGCGGCGGCAACCACGGCGACACGATCCTGTCAGCCGGGCTGAAGCCCTATTCCCAGCGCGTGCGCGCCAACCGCAAGCGTCTCGCCCAGTAAGCCTCAGCCGGAACACGGCGCGCCGATGACCACCGGCGCCGATCCCCTCGTCCTGTTCATGCCGTCCGGCCGGCGCGGCCGCTTTCCCCGCGGCACGCCCGTCATCGAGGCGGCGCGAACGCTCGGGGTCTATGTGGAAAGCGTCTGCGGCGGACGCGGCATCTGCGGGCGCTGCCAGATCGAGATCGCCGAAGGCGTCTTCGCCAAGCACAAGATCGTCTCGGCCGCCGACCATCTCTCCGCCTGGTCGGCCAAGGAAGCGCGCTACGCCGCCAAGCGGCCCTTCCCGGCGGGCCGGCGCCTGTCCTGCTCGGCGACCATCGAGGGCGACCTCGTCGTCGACCTGCCCACCGGTATGGCGATCAATTCCGCCGTCGTGCGCAAGGCGGTCGACACCCGCGACATTGCCCGCGATCCGGCCATTCGCCTGCTCTATGTCGAGGTGGCCGAGCCCGACATGCATGCGCCGCTCGGCGATCTCGACCGGATCTTCGCGGCGCTGGAACGGGACTGGGACGTGGCGGCGCCGATCGTCGATCCGGCGATCCTGCCCGAGGTGCAGGCGATCCTGCGCCGCGGCGGCTGGAAGGTGACCTGCGCCATCGCGCTGGACCGGGACGACGAGCGTCCGCGCCTCATGGGACTCTATCCGGGCCTGAAGAACGAGGCCTATGGCATCGCGGTCGACATCGGCTCGACGACCATCGCGCTGCATCTCTCCTCGCTGCTGTCCGGCGCGACCATCGCCTCGGCCGGGGCGCCCAATCCGCAGATCCGCTTCGGCGAGGACCTGATGAGCCGGGTGTCCTACGTGATGATGAACCCGCAGGGCCGGCCGCAGATGACCGTGGCAGTCCGCGCCGCGATCCAGGCGCTGATCGAAGAGGTCGCGGCGGAGGCACGCATCGCCACCGCCGACATCATGGACTGCGTCTTCGTCGGCAATCCGATCATGCATCATCTGTTTCTCGGCATCGACCCGACCGAGCTCGGCCAGGCGCCCTTCGCGCTGGCGGTCTCGGGCGCCGTCGCCGTGCCGGCCAGCGATCTCGACCTGACCCTGCATCCGGCGGCGCGCGCCTATCTGCTCCCCTGCATCGCCGGCCATGTCGGCGCCGATGCGGCCGCCGTGACCCTGTCGGAAGGGCCGCACCGCCAGGACGAGACCATGCTGATCGTCGATGTGGGCACCAATGCCGAGATCGTCCTAGGCAACCGCAGCCGGCTGCTTGCCGCCTCCTCGCCCACCGGCCCGGCCTTCGAGGGGGCCGAGATCTCCAGCGGCCAGCGCGCGGCACCCGGCGCGATCGAGCGCGTGCGGATCGATCCCGAGACGCTGGAGCCGCGCTTCAAGGTGATCGGCGTCGAAACATGGTCGCACGAGGCGGGCTTCGCCGAGGCCGCGCGAGCCGTGGGCGTCACCGGCATTTGCGGATCGGGTATCATCGAGGTCATCGCCGAGATGTTCCTTGCCGGGATCGTTACCGAAGACGGCGTCATCGACGGCGCGGCCGCCGCGCGGTCGCCGCGGATCGTGCAGGAAGGCCGCACCTTCGCCTATGTGCTGCACGAGACGGCGGTCCAGACAATCCGCGTCCTGCAGACAGACATCCGCGCCATCCAGCTCGGCAAGGCGGCCCTCTATGCCGGCATCAAGCTGCTGATGGACCGGTTCGCGGTTCCGCCTGCACCGGCCGTCCCGGCCCCGCCCCCCGCACCCGCCGCAGTGCCGGACGATCTGCCGCTCGACCTCGACCCGGCCGAGGCCCCGGCCCTCGCCGACGCGCTGTTTGCCACGCAGGCCGGCCGGGCCACCGAACCGGCCGTCCCGCTGCCGCCGCCCCTCCCCGTGCCCGAGACATCCGCGACGACGGCGCCGATCCGCATCGACCGGATCGCGCTGGCCGGCGCCTTCGGCTCCTTCATCGAGCCGCGCTATGCGATGATCCTGGGCCTCGTGCCCGATTGCGACCTGGCCAAATGCGGCTCCATCGGCAACGCGGCGGGCGCCGGCGCCCGCATGGCGCTGCTCAACCGGGCCTATCGCCGCGAGATCGAGGCGACGGTCACCCGCATCGCCAAGATCGAGACCGCGCTGGAGCCCGATTTCCAGCGCCATTTCGTCGCCGCCATGGCGTTTCCCAACAAGCTCGACGCCTATCCCGAGCTCTGCCGGGTGCAGCCGCTGCCCAATCGCAGCGCGGACGGCAGTGTCGTTGCAAATCGCCCAGACACTGGCGGTACTCCCGTCGGCGACGGGCGCCGGCGCCGGGCCGGATCGCGGGCGCGCGAACGCCAGGCGTGAGCGCGAACGCGGCGGTGCTTTGCAACACCGGCTGCAGATTCGGCCCGTCAGGCCGCGAATTTCCGCCGCATCGGCGAGAAACGACCGAAGTTTTGCCCGCCAACCGTTGCGCCGGGACGCTCGGAGGCCTATCCAACAGCATCCATAGCGATGACAGGCGACCCCGAAATCCGCGCAGGCATTGCGCGGCGCCGTACCGACGACCACTGGTGATGATTTGAAGCCCAAGGATACCGATTTCGCCGAACGCCGTAATGCGGCCCGCGACGCCAAGATGGCGCTGCTGCAGAAGGCCAAGGAGCGGCTGGACAGCCCCGAGGCCGAAAAGGCCCGGCAGGAACGCGCGGAGATCGCAGCGGCCCGTGAGGAGCGCCTCGCCAAGAAGCGCGCCGAGGACGAGGTGAAGGCCCGCGAGAAAGCCGAGCGCGACGCCGAGGCGGAAGCCGAGCGGCTCGCCGAGGAAGAGGCCCGCAAGGCCGAGAAGAACCGGCCGCTGGCGCAGATGGTCGCCGACGAGGCCGCCAAGAAGGCCGAGCGCGACGCCCGCTACGCCGCCCGCAAGGCGCGCAAGGGCAAGAAGTAATTCGCACCCGCCGATTGCCGCCGACTGTCTGACATCGGCGGCCGTTCCCGGCTTGCGAAACCCGTCATTCCACTCCACCTTGGGCCGCGCACGCGATGCGTGAATGGCCCTTGATGCGGAGCGGGCGGTATGGGTCCAGGAAATGCGGGTGGCCTGATCGAGAAGCCCCGGCCCGGCGCGAGCGAGGGCCCGGGCTCCGGCCCGAAGCGGACCATCGTCTTCCTGCTCGTTCCGAATTTCTCGATGATCGCCTTCGCGACCGCCATCGAGCCGTTGCGGATCGCCAATCGCGTCGTCGGCCGCGAAATCTATCGCTGGCGCCTCGCCTCGCCGAACGGCCAGCCGGTCCGCGCCTCCAACGGCGTCGAAGTGGCCGTCACCAGTTCGGTGGAAGCCGAGCGCAAGGCGCTGCCGTCCGAGCACCGGCCCTCGATGGTCTTTGCCTGTTCCGGCGTCTTCGTCGAGGATTTCACCGACAAGACCAGCTTCTCCTATCTGCGCGAGAGCCACCAGCGCGGCATCAGCGTCGGCGGCCTGTGCACCGGGGCGTGGATTCTCGCCCGCGCCGGGCTTCTGGCGGACCGGCGCTGCGCCATCCATTGGGAAAACCTGCCCGGCTTCTCCGAGGCCTTCCCGCGGGTCGACGCCTATGCCGATCTCTACGAGATCGACCACAACATCTACACCTGCGCCGGCGGCACCGCCGCCCTCGACATGATGCTGACGCTGATCGGCGAGGATCTCGGCGAGGACGTGGTGAACCGGGTCTGCGAGCAGGCTTTGACCGACCGGGTCCGCAGTTCACAGGATCGCCAGCGCCTGCCGCTGCGCGCCCGGCTCGGCGTGCAGCACTCCAAAGTGCTGCGGGTGATCGAGATCATGGAGGCCAATCTCGCCGACCCGCTATCGCTGGTCGAGATCGCCGAGGATGTCGGCCTGTCGCGCCGCCAGGTGGAGCGGCTGTTCCACCGGGAGATGGGCCGCTCGCCGGCGCGCTACTATCTGGAGATCCGGCTCGACCGGGCGCGGCACCTGCTGCTGCAGTCGCAATTGCCGATCGTCGAGATCGCGGTCGCCAGCGGCTTCGTCTCGGCCTCGCATTTTTCCAAATGCTACCGCGAACTCTATTCGCGCTCGCCCCAGCAGGAGCGCGCCACGCGTTCGGTCCTCGCCCCGGCCTGACGGGCGGCGTGTCGCGGGCCTCTCGGAAGCGCGAAGCTAGAAATCCTCCATCCAGCGGCGCTGCCGCTCCTGCCACTGACGCTCGCCGATCAGGCAGTCGCTGCTGGCCGTCTCCTGCACCGGCACCACGGCAGGCGCCTGCGGGGCCGGATCGGGCCAGGCATCGGCCAGTTCCATCACCAGCTTGCGGCGGACCGCGGCGGGAAACTGGTCCCATTCGTTGACCGGAATCATGAACGCGCCGGGGCCGCCGATGACGCAATCGGCGTAGTAGCGGTCGAGATCGGGGATCGAGCCCCATGAACTGAAGCCGCCGGTGGTCATCAGCGGCAGCCCGTTGATGACGATGCCGCGGGCGACCGCCGCGTCGCGCGCTTCAGTGACCATGCGGCCCTGGTTGTTCGGCCCGTCGCCGGAAATGTCGATGACCCGCCGCAGGCCGGCATAGCCATTGTCGTCGAAGAGGGTTGCGGCATAGTCGATGGCCGAGGAGATCGAGGTGCGCCGTTCGCGATCCGGCTCCTCCGTCTGCAGGCGATAGGCGAAGCCGTCAGCCGCCTCGCGGGAATCGATCAGCGTCCAGGACACCACGACCGCCTGCGACAGGGTGCCGGCCCATTCGATATAGGCGACGGCGACGCGGCCATGCGGCCCGCCGAGGATCGCCTTCTGCACGTCCTCGCTGCGAAAGGCGGCGGCATAGCCGGCCCGCTGGATCTCCTGTTCGCCGCGATCCATCGACCAGGAGACGTCGACGGCGAGAACCAGCTCGGCGTCGACCCTGATGCCGTCGTCGGGGTTGGCTCCGAGGTCGGAACCGAGATCGCGCAGGCCGCGCTGCTGTGCGCCGGCCGCCGCATGTCCGGTCAGCGCCGGCAGAAGCGCCAGCGCCGCCGACAGGAAGGCAAGGATCAGGGTGCGATGTCCCATTATGGAAGCGTCACGCCGGATGGCCGGCCGCGCAATTCACAAAGGCGTCACCTCGGCCCTCGCCTTCCAGCGAGGCCAATCAGGCCGCGAGTTCACCGCGGGTCGGGTAGCCCTTGTCGACGACGAAGCTCAGCCCGCCGAGGAGATCGTCGAGGCTCGGCCGCGTGAAGGGCACCGTCTGCAGCCATATGGCGTAGATCGTGCCATCCGGGCGAACCGCTACGAGACCCGGCTCGGCAAAGCGCGCCGGCTCGGAATCCTGCGCCTTGGAGGAGATGTAGAGGCCCCATTCGCGGGCGCTCTCCTCGCTGAGGCCGTAGCCCACCGGCATGCCGTCGAGGTCCCATTCGGCCTGCTGGCGCTGCATGCGGGTCTCGTCATCCATCGAGACGGCATGGACGTTGAAGCCCTTGGCGCGGAATTCCTCGCGACGCTTCGCCAACTCGCCGATCTGCTTCTTGCAGATCGGGCAGTGAACGCCGCGATAGAAGAAGACCAGCGAGAAGTTCTCGGGATTGTCGTTTGCCAGATCGAGCTGGCCGCCGTCGCTCGTTGCGACCTTGAGGGCCGGTGCCTTGTCGCCGGGCATGGGCGTCGTATGGGGCATGGAATCGTCCTTTCGATGATGAAAAACGCCGCCGGCGGCATTGCGCGGGCGGCGGAAGCTGCGCCAGCAACGGGCGGCCGGACGGCCCGTTCCATGTCAGCCGCGCAGACGGACATTCTCCGGGTCGAAGGGACTTTCGCCGATCACCGTAGCGTCGTGGAGCGTGCCGAGGATGCGGATCGTCAGCCGCGTCCCCTCGCCGGCATGGGCCGGATCGAGCATCGCCAGGGCAAGGCTCTTGCCGACCCGCCAGCCGAAGCCGCCATTGGTGGCGCGGCCGACCAACACGCCGTCGGCATAGACCGGTTCGGAGCCGCGGGCGTCGGCGTCGGTCACGCCGTGCACCTCGAGGGTCGCGAACTGCCAGCGCAGGCCGTTCTCGCGGGCCGCCACCACGGCGTCCCGGCCAATGAAATCGCCCTTGCTGGGATGAACGAACCTCTCAAGGCCCGACTCGAAGGCATTGTATTCGATCGACAGTTCGCGCGGGATCTGGCGGTAGGACTTCTCCAGCGCCATCGCCCCCATGGCGCGAATACCGAAGGGGCGGATGCCGAATTCGGCCCCGGCCTCCATCAAGAGGTCGTAGAGCGCGTTCTGCATCTCGATCGGGTGATGCAGCTCCCAGCCGAGTTCGCCGACGAAATTGACCCGCAGGGCGGTGCAGGCCACCGGACCGACCGACAGGCGCTGTCCGGTCAGCCAGGGAAACGCCGCGTTGGAGAGGTCCGTGCGGGTGAGCTTCGCCAGCACCTCGCGTGATTTCGGGCCGACGACCACGAGGACGCCGAGCGCATGGGTCACTGGATGCATCGCCACGCTGACGTCGCCCGGCAGCGCCTTCTGCAGGATGTCATGGTCGATGCCCTCATAGGCGCCGCCGGAGACCAGATAGTAGCTCTCCGCGCCGGCCTTGTAGACGGTGAACTCCGAGCGCACGCCGCCTGCCGGGGTCAGGAGATGGCAGAGCGCCACGCGGCCCGGCGTTTTCGGAATGCGGTTGGCAAGGAGCCCGTCGAGCCAGGCGGCGGCGCCCGGCCCGCTGACATAGGCCTTGGCGAAGGGCGTCATGTCGAGGAGGCCGACAGCCTCGTGGACCGCCCGCACCTCGGCGCCAACATGCTCGAAATAGTTGGAGCGGCGGAAGGACCAGCGCTCGCGGATGCGGCCGGTGTGATCGGCCGGCGCATGATTGTGCTTCATCAGGACGTCGGCGCCGACATCGAGCTCTGCCTCGGGCACCGCATAGCCGTCGGGGGCGAACCAGTTGGCCCGTTCCCAGCCATAGACGGAGCCGAAAACGGCACCGAGCACCTTCTGCCGCTCATAGGACGGCGAGGTTTTCAGCGGCCGGGCGGCGGCGCGTTCCTCGTCGGGATAATGCACCGAGAAGACGTTGGCATAGGCCTCCTCGTTCTTGGCGCGCAGATAGCCTTCGCCGGCATAGGGGCCGAAGCGGCGCGGATCGACGCCGGCCAAATCCACGGTGGGTTCGCCGTCGACGATCCATTCGGCGAGCTGCCAGCCCGCCCCGCCGGCCGCGGTGATGCCGAAGGAATGGCCCTCGTTGAGCCAGAAATTGGTGCGGTTCGGCGCCGGACCGACAATGGGCGAGCCATCGGGCGTATAGGCGATGGCGCCGTTATAGACCTTCTTGATGCCGACCTCACCAAAGGCCGGCACGCGGGCGATGGCGGCCTCGATATGCGGCATCAGCCGGTCGAGATCCTCCTGGAAGAGCTCGTATTCGCTGTCGGCGTCCGGCCCGTCGAGATAGCAGCAGGGCGCGCCGATCTCGTAGGGGCCGAGCAGCAGGCCGCCATTCTCCTCGCGCATGTACCAGGAGGAATCGCTTTCCCGCAGCACTCCCATTTCCGGCAGGCCCTGGCGGCGGCGCTCGACGATCGCCGGATGCGGTTCGGTGACGATGTACTGGTGCTCGACCGGGATCACCGGCACGTCCAGCCCGACCATGCGCCCCGTCCGCCGGGCGAAATTGCCGCTGGCCGAGATGACGTGGTCGCAGACGATCTCGCCCTTGTCGGTGACGATCTTCCACTCGCCGGAGGCGAGCTGCTCGATGGCGCTGACGGTGGTGTTGCGGTGGATGGTGGCGCCGCGGTCGCGGGCGCCGCGGGCCAGCGCCTGGGTCAGGTCGGCGGGCTGAATATAGCCGTCCTCGGGATGCTGGATCGCGCCGAGAATGCCGTCGGTCTCGCAGAGCGGCCAGATCTCCTTCAGCTCTGCGGGCGTCAGCAGCCTGACCGGCACACCGATCGTCTCGGCGACGCCGGCATAGTACATGTACTCGTCCCAGCGGTCCCTGGTGCGCGCCAGCCGGATATTGGTGACGTTCGAGAAGCCGACATTCATGCCGGTTTCTTCCTGCAGCTTGCGATAGAAGCGCACGGAATAGCGGTGCAGCTGGCCGACGGCATAGCTCATGTTGAACAGCGGCAGCAGGCCGGCGGCGTGCCAGGTGGAGCCGGAAGTCAGTTCGCGACGCTCGATCAGGACGCTGTCGGTCCAGCCCTTGCGGGCCAGATGATAGAGCGTCGACACGCCGACCACGCCGCCGCCGATGACCACTGCCCGCGCCCGATCCTGCATGACCACCCCTCGTCTGCCAGACTGCCGTAGCGGCGTGTCGAGCCTAGTGGAGCGGTTGGCGCACACGCAGTCTCTTTGCGACATCGGCTGTCGGGCGAACGGCGCAGCCTGGCTGCCGGCCGACCGGGACCGCCACCGGACCAACCTGCCGGGAGGGTTTTGTTAACCATGTTCGGGGAGGATGCCGTTCCGAGACAGATCGCGATGGGACGGATCCGTGACGCTCATTTCCTCCGTTGACCGACAGGATGCCGGAACGGTGAAATCCGCCCTCACCTCGCCGCTTCTTCTGCTCGCGCTGGTCTGCGCCGTCCTCGCCGCGCTTCTCACCCTGAAGCTGACGCTGCCGATCGGCGCCTTCTACTGGGACCTGTTCATCTATTTCGACGCGGCGAACCGCATCTGGAGCGGCCAGCTTCCCGGCGTCGACTTCTTTACGCCGGTCGGGCCGCTGGGCTACTGGCTCTTCGCCCTGTTCGTGGGGCTGTTTCCCGACGGCCAGCCGCTGCTGATCGCGCAATGGTCGCTCATGGCGGTCACCGCGCCGCTGCTGGCGCTGGTGCTGGTCGATATCGACCGCCGTTCGCGGCTCGTCGCGCTGGCGCTCCTTGCGCCGTTCCTGGTCTTCCAGATCCTGCCGATCAATGTCGAGACCTATTACAGCTTTCCCGGTGTGGACGGCTTCGGCATTTACAACCGGCAGATGTGCCTGCTGCTCTACGTGCTGACGGCCGGGCTGGTCTTCGCCCGGGGCCGCATAACGGTGCTGGCGACGATCGCCGGCACGATGCTGGCGCTGTTTCTCGTCAAGATCACCGGTTTTGCCGGCGGCGCGCTGATCTGCGCCTTCGCCTTCGCCGCCGGACGCGTGTCCCTGCGCACGGCGATCGGGGCGCTTGTCGGCTTCCTCGCCGCGCTGGCGCTCCTGGAACTGACGACCGGCGTCGTCAGCGCCTATGTCGGCGATATCGCCGCGCTGGTGGCGCTCAACGAAGGCAGCATCCTGCCGCGCTTCCTGCAGGCGGCCTCGATCCATTTCATGGCCTTCGGCCCGCTGGCGATCCTGATCGCCGCGCTCGCTCTGATCGGGCTGCCCGACATTCTGCAAGCAACGACCACGCTTGTCCGCTCGCGGCGCGTCGCCGCTCTGGCGGCGCTCATCGACCGCGACGTCTTCTGGCTCGGCGTGGTGAGCTTCGCGGCGCTGTTCGTGGAAACCCAGAACACCGGCGGTCTTGCCTTCATCTTCGTCTGGCCAGTGCTCTTGCGCATTCTGGTGCGGGCCGGCGGCGCGCCGACATGGCGGCTGGCGCTGGTCCTCAGCCTCGTCGCCGCCAGTGCCCTGCCGACCTTCGTGCAGGTGATCCATCGCGGTGCCCGCGCCCTTGTCGGGCAGATCGCCTATGTCGATCTCGACGCGCCCCGCCTCGGCACCCTCGCCGCCGTCTCGCAGCGGCCGGAGCTGATCCGGCGCGCCACGGTGATGCTGGACACCTACCAGCGCTTTCCCGAGGCCTTCGACCATCTGGCGGACGAGGAGCAGCTGCCAAGCTTCACCCTCTACAACGAGCCGGATTTCCACCTGACCTGGCTCATGGGGGTCGAGGAGGCGGTCGAGGCGATCGAGGCGCTGGAAGCGGCACGCGGCGTGCGCTTCGAGACGATCATGAACCTGAATTTCGTCAATCCCTTCCCCTGGCTTCTCGACCGGCAGGCGCCGCGCGGCATCGCCATCGGCGCCGATCCGTTCCGCGCAGTGCCGGACCCGGACCCGGCGGTGCTCGCCTCGGTGAAGGAAACGGACCTGCTGCTCTACCCGCTCTGCCCGGTCACCGTGGCCAATCGCCTGCTGCGCGACCTCTACGCGCCGGGCCTGGCCGGCCACAGCCGCATCCAGCTCTCGCCCTGCTGGGACGCCTATGTCCGCAACGATCTGCTGCCACCGCAGTAGCGGCAGGAGTGCCGCGGCGGTCGCCGCCCGCGATCTGGACGTGGTTCTGCAGCACACCCGATCGCGCGTTGAACGGGATCTTGTATCGAGACCGAACGGGTTTCGATAAGACTTCCGGATCTGCCGCTTTCAAGCGTTGAGGAACAGGACATGATGGCAGGGAAGCCCCGCCTCGATATTGGAGAGCAGATGGCGACAGCCCTTTCTCATCGGACGCCCCATTGAGCACGCGAGCTGAAACCGCAGAGCATGAGCTGCTTTCCGCCCTGGGCTGGAGTTCGTTCTTTGCCGAACAGATCACGCCGGACGATGCGGGTTTAGAGCCAGTTCGTATCGCGAGGGTCCACCGCTCGCGGCTCACGGCCCTGTCGCCACAGGGGCCGGTCGAACCGGTCCTGACGTCCGACGTCACGACGAGCGATTTCGCCGTCGGCGACTTCGTTCTCATCCACCCCGCCACCCTCCTTCTCCAGCGCCGCCTCGAGCGACGCTCCGTCATCCAGCGTCGCGTTTCCGGCGGCACGGTTCCGCAGCTTGCCGGGGCCAACATCGACACGCTGTTCATCGTGACATCCTGCAACATGGATTTCAGCCCAGCCCGGCTTGAACGCTATCTTGCCTGGGCCAATCAGGCAGGAATGGAGCCGGTCATCTTGTTGACGAAGGCCGATCTCACAGACGATCTCGACTCATACGAGCATCAGGCCCGCGCGCTGCAGCGCGGGCTCGAGGTGGTGATCGTCAATCCAAAGTCGAGCGATGCGACAGCCTCCTTGGCGCAATGGTGCAAGCCTGGGCAAACGGTCGCGCTGGTCGGCTCGTCCGGCGTCGGCAAATCGACCCTGGTGAACACGCTTGTCGGCGTGACCGAGGAACCGCAGCAGGAGACCGGCTCCATTCGGGAAGACGACGCGAAAGGACGTCACACCACGACGGCCCGCTCCCTTCACCCGATTGCAGGCGGCGGCTGGGTGATCGACACGCCGGGGATCCGGACATTGCAGGTCAGCGACGTCGCCGACGGCCTCGACATCTTGTTCGCCGAGATCACGGAACAGGCGGCGCAGTGCCGATTTCGCGACTGTACGCACGCGCATGAGCCGGGATGCGCCGTCCAGGCGGCGGTGGCCGCAGGAGCCATCGATCGAGAACGGCTCGAGCGCTGGCGCAAGCTGCAGGACGAGAACGCCGAGAGCGACCTCGCCAAGACCCCTTGGGCCGGCGGCACAGGCGGAAGGCGCAACAAGAGGCGCTAGGATCAGGTTGCGCGAAGCCATCCGGGGAGAGAGCGGTGCCTCCAGGGGACGATAGCGCCCGTCGGTGGCCTTGCACCCTGAACCCGCATCGACACGTGCAGCCGCCACAACGCAAAAAGGCCGGGCGGGGGCCCGGCCTTGCCGTGTCTGTCGCCCGGGTTGCCCGGCGGTCAGCTCATCTGGGAGCGGATGAAGTCCTTGACGATGGAGACGATGCCGCGGCCCAGCAGCGTGTCGAGCGCGTCGCAGAACTGGTCGACATGGCCCTCGTCGCAGATCAGCGGCGGCTCCAGCCGGATGACGTTGCGATTGTACTCGGTAAACGCCACCAGCACGTCGTGATCGCGCAGCAGGAGCGCGCCGACGAAGCCCGACAGCGAGCCCTTCAGCTTGTCGTCGAGGATCGCCACCATCGGACGCAGCGCCATCGGCAGGGTCCGCGAGAAGTCGTGGAACTCGAGACCGACCATCAGCCCCTGCCCGCGCACGTCCTTGACGATGGACGGGTATTTCGCCTGGATCGCCTGCAGGCGCTCCAATAGATACGCCCCGACCTCGGCGGAATTGCCGATCAGATCGTCGTCATAGAGGACATTGAGCCCCTCGATGGCGCTGACGCAGGCCTCGCCAATGCCGCCGAAGGTCGCCTGGGCATGGATCATCGCCGTCTTCGGCGTGCCATAGGCCTTCATGTAGACCTCGCGCCGGGCGATCATCGCCCCGACGGCGGCCTTGCCGGCGCCCAGCGATTTGGCCAGCGCGGTGACGTCCGGCACCACGCCATGATGCTCGAAGGCGTAGAAGCGGCCGGTGCGCCCGTAGCCGCACTGCACCTCGTCGGCCACCCACAGGACGTTGTGCTTGTCGCAAAGCGCGCGCACGCCCTGCCAGTAATCCGTCGAGGCGGTGATGATGCCGCCGCCGCCCTGCACCGTCTCCAGCACCACGACGCCGATCTCCGGATCGCTGCGGATGGCGTTGGTGAGCGCCTCAAGATCGCCGAAGGGCACCTTGCAGGTGTTGCCGACGAGCTTGAACTCACCCTGATAGAGCGGCGAATCCGTCAGCGACAGGACGCCCTTGGTCTTGCCGTGGAAGGAGTTCTCGGCATGGACGATCTTGCAGTTCTTGCGGCCCGAGGCGCGCTCGGCGACCTTGATCGCCGCTTCCATGGCTTCGGACCCGGAGGAGCCGAGGAAGACCATGTCGAGATCGCCGGGCGAACAGGCCGCCAGGTTTTTGGCCAGCGCCGAGGCGTATTGCGACAGGAAGGCGATGGCGATCTCGTGCCGGCGCTCGTCCTGGAAGCGCTGACGCGCCTCGATGATGCGCGGATGGTTGTGGCCGAAGGCCAGCGAGCCGAAACCGCCGAAGAAATCGAGGATCTTCCGGCCGTTCTGGTCGATGTAATACATCCCCTCGGCGCGTTCGACCTTCACCTTGTGAAAGCCGAGCAGCTTCATGAAATGAAACTGGCCGGGATTGATGTAGTCCTTGAAGAGGTCCGCCATCGTCTTGACGTCGAGCGCCTTGGCGTCCTCGACGGTCAGGAGGTTCGGCTTGGCCGGTCCGCGACGATGGGTCGGGGCGAGGTCGGGGTTCGCAGCCATGGGACGGTCGAGCATCGTGTCTCTCCTCGCTAGGGGTCGGCTCACTCGGCCGGCTGCGGGTACGAACCGGCGGCGGGGGCCTGGCCCTCGCGCTTGGCCCGATATTCGGAATAGGCGGCGATCAGCATGTCTCCGTCACGGTACTGGGGCACCCAGCCGAGATCGCGCTCGCCCTTGCCGACGTCCAGCACGCACATCTCGTCGGCGATGAGATACTGCTCGGGATCCATCAGCGGCATGTTGATCAGATCAAGGAAGTCGAGCGTGCGCTTGACGGCCCAGCCCGGTGTCGGGATCAGCAGCGACTTCGAGCCGGCATGCTTCACCAGGTCGCCGAGCAGCTTCTTCACCGGCGGCGGGTTCAAGGAGCCGAGATTGTAGGCCTCGTTGGGCACGCCCGCCTTCCAGGCCAGCCGCGCCGCCTCGGCGCAGTCGAAGACCGAGATGAACTGATACGGGTTGCGGCCCGAGCCGATCATCGGCACCGGCAGATTGGCGTCGATCAGCTTGAACAGCTTCTCAAGGATGCCGAGACGGCCGGGCCCGATGATCAGCCGGGGCCGGAACAGGGTGATGTCCATGCCGCGCTCGCGCCATTCAGCCGCCAGATGCTCGGTGTCGAGCTTGGACTGGCCGTATTCGCCGAGCGGCGAGACCGGGTGCTCCTCGGTCATCGGATAGACCTTGGTGTGACCGTAGATCATGTCGGTGGTGAAGTGGACGAGCTTCGTCGCGCCCGCCTCGCCCACCGCTTCCATGATGTGCTTGGTGCCGTGGTAGTTCACTGGATAGAAGAAATCGTGGCGCTTGGCCCGCGGCATGATCGGCGACAGCATCTTGGCCGACAGATTGTAGACCATGTCGTCCGCCGCGATCGGCACGGCGCGCACGGCGGCCGGATCGGTGACGTCGGTGTGCAGGAACTCGCACTGGGCGTAATGCGGCAGGTCGCTCTTGACGATGTCGGCGACGAGGACGCTTTCGCCGTCGGCGACGAGCTTCTGGGCCAGGTGGCGGCCGACGAAACCGTCGCCGCCGAAGAGAACGTGCTTCATCGGGAAACCTCGTTTGCAGGAGCCTGGGCGATGTCGAGCGCGGGCTCCTCGCCGTGAATCGTGGTGCCGCCCTGGGCGATCAGGATCGTGCCGACGCAGATCAGGCCGATGCCGGCGATGCGCAGGGCGTTGAGGTCCTCGCGGAAGACGAAATAGGCGAAGACCGCCACCGCCACATAGGCCAACGACAGGAAGGGATAGGCGAAGGACAGTTCGACCTTGGACAGGACGTAGAGATGCGAGGCCATGGAGATCACGAAGGTGCAGAGCCCGAGGAACACCCAGGGGCTAAACACGATCTGCAGGATCTTCAGGATCGGGTTGACGCCGGCAAAGCTCAGCGGCCCGAGCTGCATCATGCCGTATTTCAGCATCACCTGCGCCGCGGCGTTGGTGAACACCGTGAACAGGATGAAGGGAAGGAATTTCGCCATCGGCACTGCCTCGTTCCAACGTCCGGACCGGCCGGATCTGCTGAAGCTGATCTAAGGGAAACCCGTGTGATATGTTTTAAGATCGGCGTATTCGCGCCGCCGGACCACCGACGGTTCATGTCACGGTAAACAAACCCTTTGCCGCAACCTGACGGCTTTACAGTTGCTTGGGCGTCTTCGTTGATGTCGTGTCGAGCCGCAGCGCCGTCCGCTTCCAGAAATCGGAAACGATGGCCGGGTCGCGCAACGCTTCCAGTTCGCGCCAGCGTGGAAAGCCTGCTGCGAAGGTGTCCGGCGACATGCGGGCATCCTTGTAGGGATTGACTGCACCGCCGGCTGCGACGGTGATCCGGTCGAGCTCGGCGAGCAGTCTCAGGGTGATCTCGCCGCGATGGGGAAAGTCGAGGGTCAGCGTGTAGCCCGGCCGCGGAAAGCTGGTGAGGCCGGGGCTCGGCCTGTCGCCGAACCGTTTCAGCACCGTCAGGAACGAGCCCTGCTTGTGGCTGCGGGCGCATTCGATGAGAGCGCGCACGGCATCCGGGCCCGTGGTCGTCGGCACGACGCTCTGGTGCTGGTGCAGACCGCGCGGGCCATAGAGCCGGTTCCACCTGCCCACCCGGTCCAGCGGATAGAAGAACTGGTCGAAGGAGACCAATCTTTGCGTCGTGCCGGGGCGGGCCTTGCGATAATAGGCCTCGTTGAAGGCGCGCAGCGCAAGGCCGCGCAGCGGGCTGATCGGCGGGGTAATGGGCACCGCCGCGAGCGGCGCGCGGGCCATGCCGGTCCGCTCGCCATCGCGGGCATGGTCGCCGGCGATCAGATGGCCGCGGCCCAGCGCCCGGCCTGTGGCCAGCGAGTCGATCCAGGCGACGGCATATTCATGGCGCTCGTCCGCCGCCTCGGCCAGTTCGAAATAGTCGGCCAGGCTGTCGAAGCGGGTCGTCGTTTCGGCGATCGTCAGCGACGGCACCTTGAGAAGCCGGATCGTCGCCTCGCGGATCAGCCCGGTCAGACCCATGCCGGAAATCGTCGCGGCGAAGAGTTCGGGATGGGTTTCGCGGCTGCAGTGCAGGCGCCCCGCGTCGGAGCGGTCGAGGACGATCGATTCCACCCAGGCGCCGAATGTGCCGCGGCGATGGTGGTTCTTGCCGTGGATGTCGTTGGCGATGGCGCCGCCCAGCGTGACGAACTGGGTGCCGGGCGTCACGGGCAGGAACCAGCCGGCCTGCGCGACATGACGGGTGATCTGGCTGAACAGCACGCCGGCATCGGCGGTGAGGAGACCGGTCTGTGGATCGAAGGCGTGAATACGGGCGCCCGGCCGGCTGTCGATCAGCGTGCCGGCATCGTCATGGCAGCTGTCGCCATAGGAGCGACCATTGCCGAAGGGCAGGAAGGTGCCGTCGCCGCCCCCTGCCCGCCCTTGCGCCTCGGCAGGCGACAATCGCGGCAGGTCGCAACCGGCGATCGCCCGGCGCGGCGTGTGGGCCGGCCGTCCCCAGCTCTCGTAGCGGGGCTCAGACAATGGCGGCCAGCAGGAACAGGAGGCCGCCGCCGGCGATCATCATCTGGCTGCGCCAGTCGCTCATGATGAAGACGACCGGGTCCTCGTGCATCTGGTTGCGGCGGGCGAGAATCCAGATCCGCACGATGATGTAGAGAACCAGCGGGCACAGCGGCCAGACGAGGAAGGGCTCGGTATATTGCTCGGCGCCCTCCATGCTGTCGATATAGAGGGCGAGGACCAGCACCGAGGCGAAGCCCGAGGCCATGCCGGCCTGGCCGAGCGTTTCCAGATCGGCGTCGACATAGCCGCGCCCGGTCGTCGCGCGCCCGGCGCCGATGCCGAAATCCTGCAGCTCGGTGAAGCGCTTCACCAGCGCCAGCGACAGGAAGAAGAACAGCGAGAAGGCGAGCAGCCAGAACGAGGTCTCTACGCCAGAGGCTTCTGATCCTGCGACGATGCGTGTGGTGTAGAGGCCGGCGAGCGTCAGGACGTCGATCAGCAACATGCGCTTCAGGGCGACGGAATAGGCCGTCGTAGTCACAAGGTAGAGCCCCAGCACGACCAGATAATAGTCGGGCAGGAACAAGCCGATAGCCAGCGAAGTGCCGAGAAGGGCGGCCGCGAGCGTGATGCCGGTGGGGATCGCCAGCGCGCCGCTGGCAAAGGGCCGGTTGCGCTTGGAGCGATGCCGGCGGTCGGCGGTCAGATCAAGGAGATCGTTGAGGATGTAGACGGCCGACGCGGCGAAGGAGAAGCTGATGAAGGCGAGCATGGCGCCGGCCAGCATCTCGATATTGAAGAATTCGTGGGTCAGGACCATCGGCACGAAGATCAGGACGTTCTTCAGCCATTGATGGGGCCGCATCGCCTTCAACGCCGGGCGCAGCCGGCCGCCGGCATCGTCGATCCGTTCGGCGCCGGAGCGCTTCTGCCATCGCGCCGCGGCCCGGTCCGGCGCCACGACCAAGGCCTCTGCCGCCTTGTCCAGAAGGCAGATGTCCTCGTGGGAATTGCCGACATAGTCGAAGCCATCCTCGCCGCATTCGTCGAGGATGCGGTCGAGCTTGCGATGCGCGGTTAGATTGACCGTGTCACAGGAGCACATGACCGCATCGAACAGTCCGAGATGATCGGCCACAGCGTGGGCAAGTTTCTCGTTGGCGCCGGTGGCCAGCACGATGCGGCGGCCATCGGCCCGCGCGCGCCGCAGCCGTTCAACGACCTCCTCGCGATAGGGCAGCAACGCCGGATCGAAATCGACGGCGTGGGCGAGTTCGGCCTTCAGGCGCGCTTTGCCGGCGGCGATCCAGCCGGGCACCTGCAGCATGACCTGGGGCTTCTGGCGCGCCGCCAGGAACAGGGTTTCCCAGAGAAGATCGCTGTGGATCAGCGTGCCGTCGAGATCGACGAAGATCGTCGTCTCGGTCTGCGGAGATCTGGCGTCCAACGCTTGGCTCCTCCTGCCGTCTCCTCTGCCGGGAGATCGCGAAGCTGGAGGTCGGTTGTGGCGCAGACGAGTTTCGGCCCGGTGAATTTCCGGTCTTCGCCGACCGAAAATCAAGGGCAAGCTGCGGATGTGGTGAAGAGATCGTAAAGATTGTGTGCGGTCGCATGGCAAAGCCAGGTTTAGCACGTGGGCAGACGCCCCGCGCTGCCTCGCGATGCCTCCGCCCCGCCCTCGCCGGCGCTTGCCCCCCTTCGGCTCCGGGCCCTTCTGCGGCTCCGGGCCCGGCGCGCGTCGGCGGCTCAGTCGTTGAGCGCCATCAGGGCATCCCGGTCCTCGAGGACGACATGGCGGGTGGACGGCAGGGTGATCAGATGGTCGCGTTCGAACTGCGACAGGGTCCGCGACACCGTCTCGATGGTCAGGCCGAGATAGTCGGCAATGTCTTGGCGGGTCATGGCGAGATGCACCGTTGCCGGCTCCTCGTCGTCGGCCATCTCGACCAGAAAGGCGGCGACGCGCTGGGCGGCGCTGCGCCGACCCAGCAGCAGCGCATGCTGCTGGGCGCGTTGCAAGCACTGCATGGCGAAGTGGAAGATCTGCGGCGCCATCTGGTCGTTCCGGGCCGCCGCCGCGGTCAGGCCACGCCAGCGATAGGCGACGATCGTGCAGTCCGAGACTGCCTCAGCCGACATTCCATGGCTATCGCCGAGTTCCAGGCCGAAGATGTCGCCGGCCGAATGGAAGCCCTCGATCTGGCGCCGCCCGTCGCTCAGGAACTTGCAGGTGCGCACGACGCCGCCGACGACCTCGTAGAAGGAGCGGACCTCGCTGCATTCGGCGTAGATTTCGCTGTCCTGGGCAAAGTTCAGGACCTGCCCGGCGATCGTCACGCTGCCGGTCTCGGGCCGCGGGGCCGCCTGCGGACCGGCACGAAGGGCCTGCGCCGCTAGATGTCCTGCCGTGGAGTCCCGCTCGCTTCGCATTGCCAGAACCGTCGTAATGGGAACCTCCTGATGCCGTCCAAGTCGATGATCTGTTGTAGCGGCGGCAGGACCGGCTCTGAATTCGGTTTGCTCCTAAGGGAATCTACGTAAACGAGACTTGCTACGGCTTCGTCCAACTCCAGTCTCGGTACGAAATTGAACCTTTCAATGCGAGCGCAGGGGTGACCTACCACTGAGTTTTGCCTCCACGGCAGATTAGAGCCCACCTTCCTTAGAGGACGGACAGCATGAAGCGTAAAACGGTTCACGGAAGAGCAGATTATTGGCGTGCTGAAGGAGCAGGAGGCGATCGTGTCCCACGGCATGGTGTAGCTCACGGCTTCGCACGACGCTTTCCGGCAAGGCCGGGCTGATCAGTGTGCCGTTGCTGAGGTCGTTTCAGGCGGCTGCGGTGGAAATTCGTATGGTTTCTGGCTTGCTGCCTGTGGCTATGAGTTCGGCCATAGGCTCAGTCTGCATGTAGCGATTTTGCGTCTGCCATTCGTCGTTGACCTTAAGAAGGACCGCGCCGATGGGGCGGATGATCGAGCCTTTGTTCGGGAAGATGCCGACGACATCGGCGCGCCGCTTCACCTCCTTGTTCAGGCGCTCCAGCGAATTCGTTGAATGGATCCGGGTCCGATGCTGGCTGGGAAAGTCCAGATGCGTCAGCACGTCGGTCTCGCTGTCGTCGATGAAGCTGCACAGCTTGGAGCTCTTGTTCCGGAGCTGATCGGCGACATGGCGCAGAGCTTGACTGGCAGCGGCGCGATCGGGCTGGGTGAAAGCCTGGGGCATGGCAGCCGCCGCCATGCTCTGCTGCGCCTTCGGGACATAGGACAGGGCGTTGCGCATCCCGTGGACGCGGGGGCTGTTGAGGAATTGAAGTTTCCGACGTCCGTTTGCCCGAGCGTTATCGGCCGGATCGGCCGATCGCTTTGCAATCCAGAGAGAGAGCCCATGCGAGGGATGGCTCTCGGCGTCCTGCGAACAGCAAAATGGCGAGAAGTGCGGCTGCGAGGCGCTTCAGGTTGATGGCAGCGGTGGTGAGGTAGGCTTGGATCCTCGTGTTGCTCAGCCCGCGCCTAACGGCCCGAGACAGGCCGTGCCACGTCTTGGCCTCCCCATGGTAGCCTTCGGAGCGCCAGCGGTGACGTTGGTAGAGGCGGCGATCCTCGTTTGACCACCGTTCCCGGCGACGGCGAGCCCGCAGAAGCGCAGGATATTCAACACCGACGACGACAGCCTTGTTCACTCGCCCCTTCGAGAGGCAGAGACGCGCAAGGTCACGTTGTCTGCAATCGGCTGCCCGGGACGTGAAGAAGCGGCCGTGTTTGATAGCTTGCCCTGACTTTAGGATCTTACCGCGAGGGCATTTGAGGCGATCGTGCTTCGCGTCTTAACAGAGGCGGCGCATCGGCACAGGCCTGCGGATCGGCTCTGCTTTGGTTGGGATCACCGCCTCGATGTGACGCTGCTCCAAACCTGCGAAGACCTTGGCATAGGGATAACCGGCATCCGCCGTGGCGATCTTGATTGCTGCTCCCCTGATCTCGGCCGCCGCGTCGATGCGCTCGATGTTGACCTTTCCCTCGTTGGTTTCTCCGGTTGTGACCTCCACGTCCAGAACCACCCCGCGCTCATCGTCCACCACCGCATGTTGCTTGTAGGCAGGCTCGAGCCGCCGGTTGCGCCCGTTCGTGGCCATGGATGCATCCGGATCGGGGACACAAGCTTTCTTGTATTTACCGGTCTTGCGGCTGACGCGGTCCGCATCCGCGTCGTTGGCGTCGACGAGAGCATCGACATGGCGGACGGCGAGGCTCTCCCAGCTCACATCGGCACGGATCCACGAAGCGTCGATGTGGACGATCTCGCCCTTGGCGATCTTGGCCGCCACGCAGGCCGTAACCGTCCGCTCAAAGATCTTGCGAAAGCGTTCGGCGCCCCAACGCTGGCGGATGCGGGTCAGCGACGAATGATCGGGAAGCGCCTCGTGAAGGCCAAAGCCAACAAACCAGCGGATCGCAATATTGACTTGCGCCTCACGCATTAGACGACGGTCATGAACAATTCCGAGCAGAAAGCCCGCCAGCATCAGCCTGACCGCCACTTCCGGATCATGCCGGGACGGCCGACGCCCTCGGCATAAAGCTCAGCCACTCTCCATGCAGCCAAGCGAGATCGAGAACCTGGTCGACCCTGACCAGCAAGTGGTCGTCCGGAATTAACTGCCGAAGCGAGCCGCACATATCAAGTTCGAGTTGATCGCGTTCCTTGCGGCCGAGCATTTCGTTGCCCACTGACCTGCACGCCCAATAGCAGCAGTGAATCGGGATCCGCGGACTTCTTCAACAGCCCCACGCAGCAGCGCTGCTATGTCGCCGTTAGCAGCTTGGTGACCGCGGCTTTGATGCCCTTGTGTGCGTCGGACACGACGAGCTTTACGCCGCGCAGGCCGCGTCGGGTCAGCTTTCGCAGGAACTCGGTCCAGATCGGCTCGGCTTCCGAGGTGCCGATCTCCATGCCGAGAACTTCACGCCGGCCATCGGCGTTGATGCCGACGGCGATGATCACGGCAACCGAGACGATGCGGCCGCCGCGGTGTACCTTCAGGTAGGTCGCGTCGATCCAGAGATAGGGCCAGTCGCCTTCGATCGGCCGCTCTAGAAAGGCTCTTACCTTGCCGTCGATCTCTTCACACAGCCTCGACACCTGGCTCTTGGAGATGCCGGTCATGCCCATCGCCTTGACCAGATCGTCGACCAAGCGCGTCGAGATGCCCTGGACATAGGCCTCTTGAATGACAGCCGTCAGGGCCTTCTCGGCCATGCGCCTTGGCTCCAGAAAGCCGGGAAAGTAGCTGCCCCTGCGCAGCTTCGGAATGCGCAACTCGACTGTGCCGGCTCTCGTCTGCCAATCCCTGTCGCAGTAGCCATTGCGCTGGGCGAGGCGCTCGGCACACTTCTCGCCATAGCTGGCGCCGGTCGCAGCACCGACCTCCAGTTCCATCAGCCGCTGGGCGGCAAAGCCGATCATCTCGCGCAGCAGATCGGCATCAGGGGGCTTCTCCAGAAGGCTGCGCAGGCTCATCATGTCGTCGGTCATCTGGGGATCTCCGGTCCGGGTTGGATGTCCCAACCCATGCCTAACCGGAAACCGCTGGTGACCACCGCGCCGCCGATCCGTCCTACAGCGCGATGAAAGGCGCGGACGAGATCGACGACGCTACCGCCGAGCTACACCACGGATGGGGACACGACCCAGGAGGCGGGCGCAAAGGGCGCCGATCTGGCAATCCAGCACGGAATTTCCGAGGCGACGCGCTACAACTGGAAGGCCAAGTATGGCGGCATGGACGTCTCCGACGTCAAGCGCCTGAAAGCTCTCGAGAGTGAGAATGCAAAGCTGAAGAGGCTTTTGGCCGAGCAGATGCTCGACGTGGCGGCGCTGAGCGGCGACGCTTCGGGTATCGCCGGCTGTTTTTCCTTCTGCGGCGGAACGGAGAGACGTCGGGGTCGACCGGATCTATCGTCTCTATCGCGAAGAGAGACTGACAGTGCGCAAGCGCAGTGTACGGCGCCGCGCCGTTGGCACGAGGGTGCCGATCCTTGTCGAGGCGAAGCCGAACGCCCGCTGATCGCTGAATTGCGTCCATGACCAGTTTGCCTGCGGGAGGCGCTTTCGCATCCTGAAGGTCGTCGACGACGTGACGCGCGAATGTCTGGCAGCGATCGCGGACACATCGATCTCCGGTCGCCGTGTTGCCTGTGAGTTGACCAGCCTTATAGCCATCCGCGGCAAGCCCGGCAGGATTGTTTCAGATAACGGCACCGAGTTCACCTCGAACGCCATCTCGCCTGGTCGAAAGATCACGAAATCGAGAGGCACTACTTCGCGCCGGGCAAGCCGATGCAGAACGGCTTCGTCGAGAGTTTCAATGGCCGCATGCGCGCCGAACTGCTGAATGAAAGTCTGTTCCTCGGTATCGACCACGCCCGCAGCATGATTACGGCCTCGGTCGAGGACTTCAACACCGAGCGCCCTCACTCCCCGCTTGGCTACATGGCCCCTGCGGTCTTCTCCAAGACCATCACCTCAACCGACTCCGGCACTACGCAATAGAAACGCTCCGTGCCTGCGCCGCTTGCTCCCACCGCGCCAATCGGCGTAGCAAAACGGACCCGGCTCTAATCGCTGCTGGATGAAAGTTCAGTGGCAGGTCAGGGGTCCTCAACATATTTGCGGGAAAGTCCAACCACGTCACTGCGGCAATTTGGCGTTCCGCTGCTACGTCACTTGGCGAGTGGCGCGTGTATGCCCACAATATTCTGCGTACGGCGGAAGGCTGGGCGCTGTCGTCACAGATCTCGACTTCATCCGTTTCAGAGCCGAGGCTGTTACCACTGCACACCCCCTGTCCTTCGACTAGACGGTCATTGAGATCATACATCTCGGCGGTGTGCTGGCCACCGGTTCGGCCGGTCCGCCGTCGGCTACGCCTGCGGCTGAGCAACGGGCGGAACCTCCCACCCCCTCGGCACCCGAACGGGTCACCGGCAGCTCCGGCCACCCGTCGGGTGGGCCCGTCAGGCACACCGGTTCAGCGACGTCCCGATGCCGCAGACCGTCGCGCCGCGATGCGGCCAGGCGCCGTCAGCCCCGGACCTCGGCCTCCGCCGCCGCCAGTCCCCAGGCGAGCAGCTCCGCCGCCTTCGCTTCCGACCCCGCCTCGACATAGCAGCGCAGCTCCGGCGCGTTGCCAGAGGCGCGGAAATGCACCACCGGCCCGGCGTCGAGGATCACCCGCACGCCGTCCAGTGCGTCGACCGACGCAACCCGGCCCGCCGGCGCAAAGAAGCCGTCGCGAAACTGCGCGTCCTCGGCCAGCCGCGTCAGGAACGCGCCGCTCGCCGCCTGCGGCACGTCCTGCAGCCGGTGCGCCGCCGCATGGCCGGCATCGAGCTCCGCCACCAAGGCCGCCAGATCCATGCCGCGACGCTTGGCCATCGCCAGCGTGGCGAGGATCGGCAGCACGCTGTCGCGGGTCGGCAGCGCCGGCAGGCTGCGGCCGTCGCGGGTCACCGCCGAGCCCAGCAGCAGGCCGCCATTCGCCTCGAAGCCGACAATGCCCTCGGCGCCCGCCTGCGCCGCCTCGGCCATGCCGGCAATGACGAAGGGCGAGCCGACCTTCGTGCGCACCACCCTGCCGGCAATGCCGGACGTCTCCACCGCCGAGCTCGATGTCACCGGGGTGACGATCGTCGTCAGCCCCAGCGCCCGGCTGGTCAGGAGCCCCAGCACGTCGCCGCGCAGGATCGTGCCCTTGGCGTCGGCGACCAGCGGCCTGTCGCCATCGCCGTCGGTGGAGACGATCGCATCGAAGCGGCCCGCCGCCGCCCAGTCGCGGATCTGCTTCACGTCTTCCGGCCGGTGCGCTTCCGTGTCCACCGGCACGAAGGCGTCGGAGCGCCCGAGCGCCACCGCCGTGCCGCCGAGGGCCGCCACGAGATCCGCCAGCAGGTCGCGCGCCACCGAGCTGTGCTGGAACACGCCGATGGTCAGCCCCGCCAGCGCATCGGGCGCGAAGAAGTCCGTATAGCGCCGGGCGAACACCGCAAGCGCGTCGCGTTCCGCCGCCTGTCCGCCGGCCTCCGGCCCGGGTCGCGGATCGGCCCCGGCAATGGCGGCGAACTCGGCCGCGATGCCGGTCTCGTCGGCCTTGGTGATCTCGCCGCCGCGGCCGTAGAATTTCAGCCCGTTGCGGTCGTCGGGAATATGGCTGCCGGTGATCATCACCGCCGGGCAGCCCTGGTGCAATGCCGCCAGCGCCAGCGCCGGCGTCGGCACCGCGCCGCAATCCACCGCCCGGAAACCGGCGGCATGGGCCGCCGCGATGCAGGCCTCGAGGATCTGGGGGCTGCTCGCCCGCAGATCGCGGCCGAAAAACACCATCTGCTCGGCGCCCGCCGGATCGCCCGCCCGCACATGGCGCAGGAAGGCCAGCGTGTAGCCAAAGCTCGGCCAGCCGACGAGGTCGCTCACCAGGCCGCGCAGCCCGCTCGTTCCGAATTTCAGCGAATCCATCCGCGTCTCCCGCTTGTCCGTCCCGCGCTGCCAGCCGGAAAGACTGGATCGCAGCGCCATCGCGCAGGGCCTTTTCCGCGCCGGCCCCACCGCGTTCGATCGCGCCCGCAGCCTGTGCCACGACAGCCGGCGTTTGCCCGGACCGCCGCTCTGATCTAAGGGCGAGACCCGCGGCTCCGGCCCGCACATCCTGCCGCCCAGCGGCGATAGCACGAGAAGGCCGTTTCGTGGAAAGACCCGCCGACACGAGGCCTTGCTGAGTAGCTCACATATAACTCAGAACAATTTTAACATCTTTACCGTCATATACCCCCACACCTCAGAATAAAAATCTAGATATAAATGCCCCAGCCACAAATCCGATCATAGAACCGATCAAGCCACCGAGCATGAACCATGATATCGCGCTAGAGACACGGCGTGTTTCCGTTTCGATCGCAGATTCATAGGTATCATTATTAATCTGACTATCCACTATATTCGCTCCACTTAGCTATTCATCTAAAGTATCAACATCAATCGACAAAGATCGAGTGTGATACATTTTTTGCGATCGCCTCCGCGGCCTGTTAAGAGCGCTTCGTTAATCTGTGCGGGTGCATCGCTGCTATACCCGTATTGATACTTTTCTACCCCCCCCCGCTAATTCTCTAACTCGAAGCGCATTCGGGGTTAGGCGGTTATTGCCCCCCCCGCCTTTGGGAGTTGTATAATGGCGAACTAGGTTGGCCGTGGTGTTGAGAGGAGGCGTGACTTCGCCTTAGGCAATCCCTCATATAAAGCTCTCTTTCAAGATCGATCTCGAGGTTTTCCGTGCGAGCTTGGCAGTGGCGGTTCTAGGGTGATCGTAGTAGGTGCGCCAGACGCCCTGAAATCAGCTCAGCTGCTTGACGCTGGATTTCCAGCGCTACCCAATGCCGTATAGACAAAATTGGCGGGATACCGAGTTCCCCACCTGATTGAGGAGTACCCGATGAAGGTTTTGCCGCAGCGCGGCGCGACGGTTGAAAGGAGCCCTGCTCGAGAATTAGGAGCGCAGGCGATCCCGGTCCTCAACATCATTCTGACGCTCGGCTTGGTCTCGGCTGCTTGGGCAGAAAGCGACCTCTATCGCTATTGCGCGCCGCTTCTCCTGCTCCAGGCCCTTGTCACCTTCGTCAGAACCGACGAGCGGCCGTCAATCGGGATCATGGGCTGGCTGTGCATCGCCTGGGTGGTCTACATCCTCCTGCGCAATGCCGCCGTCTTTGTGCTGACACCCGACATGGCGGGAGGCTCGGCCGAGGGGATCTATCTCTTCCCGCTGGTCTACCCGACGCTCGGCTACGCCTTCTTCCTGAACTGGCAGCGAATGCCGGCGATAGCCTGGGCGTTCCTGGGAATCAGCCTGATCGCCCTTCTGGCGAGCCTCGAGCCGCAGACGATGCTCTCCGGCGATCGCGCGCCCCTGCTCTTCCACCGCAATCCCATCCATGCCTCGGTCGGTGCCGGCCTGATCGCGCTGGCGGCCATTTGCTTTGGCCTCTATCTCGCGCGGGCGGGGCCGCACCACCGGGGTCTGCGGAACGGTGGCACCGCTCTTTGCGTCATCGTCCCCGGGCTGTGCTTCCTTGGCATTGCCGGCGCGTTCTCCAAGGGCGTCTGGCTGGCGCTGCTGGGTGCCCTGCCGGTTCTGTTCATCATGGTCTTTACCGAGCGCACGCAATTGCGGCACTGGCTGCTCCTGGCCGCGGTCATGGTCGCCGCGGCGATCCCGTCGGTGCTGTTCTATCCGGAGATCTCGGCCCTGATGGCGCCGAATATCGCCACCACCATCGCGTTCGCCACCGGGGCGACCAGCAGCGGCGCCCCGCTAGCCTCAGTGGATGCGCTGATCGCCTCGGGCAATGTCCCGCACAGTCTTAACGAACGGCTGATGATCTGGATGAATGGCTGGGAGATCTGGCGCACGAACCTCGTCCTGGGAACAGGGATCGCTTGGGAGGCGCTCTGGGAGACGACTAGCTATGCGGGCGTCGGCTACCACCTCATGCACAATGGATATCTGGAGGTGGCCGTGCGCTACGGCCTCGTCGGGCTCGGCTTCTATGCCGTTCTCATGGTCTGGAGCCTCCGGCAGGCTTTTGCCTGCCGCGCCCGTGGCCTGATCCCGTCATCCGCACTGGTGCTCTACGTGACGGCGACCGCATTCTTCGCCCTGACCCTGTTGACCAATTCCAACAATCGGCTGGCGATCGGCGAATCCTTCATGCTGGTCGCCGCCGGCTTCGGCTTCTGCTGCTTCTACCGTCTGCAACTCACTATCGAGGAGAAACAGTTCGGTTCGAAAGACGCAAACAGACGCGCCGATGATGCGTATTAGCAAGACCGTCCCTCAACAAGACACAAGCCACAATCGGACTTGCTCCGACAATTGGAGAGCGTTTTCAGTTTATACGGCCAGCCTCTCTGGACTTGCCCGGCTTTTGTGGAGAGCGTTTAGCTCATTTCTCAGGCGTTTCGCTCGAAGGCGATGGGGCTCTGGAAGCCGAGCGATGAATGGCGCCTGACAGGGTTATAGAACCCGTCGATGTATTGGGCGACGGCGTTTTCGGCCTGCTTGCGGGATTGCCATGCGACCTGCCAGATCAGCTCCGACTTGATGGTCTTGAAGAACGTTTCCGCCATCGAGTTGATGCTCCTATGTCGGTCAAGCGGCATTTGTGGCTTGGCCGTTCCCCAAATTCGGTCGACAAAGGCTGTTGAAGATTTCCCTCGCTATGTACCGCTTGAGGCAGCGTCGGATGTCCCGCAATGACTTTCCTTCACCTGTCCGGCGTTCGATGTAAGCTTTTGTTGCGGGATGACAGCGCATGCGGACAACGGCTACGCGGTGCAGCGCGGCGTTGGCTTTCCTGTTTCCTCCCCTGTTGAGACGGTGACGGGTGGTATTGCCGGAAGATGCCGGGATGGGACAGACGCCGCAGAGCTTGGAGAGGGCTGCATCCGATCGGATGCGCTCTGGATTGTCGCCGAGAACGATGAGCATCTCCGCGATCGTGCCGGTCGCGATGCCTGGCGAAAACATCAACGATGGTGCCTTCTGGAGAACCAAGACTTCGAGCGCGTCGACGAGTTCGCGAATCTCCGCATTCAGTGACAGCCAGCGACGAGCCAGCATGCGAAGTGCCGTCTTGGCCGAGGCCGTCGTCGAATTGATCGAGCCTGGACGCAAGGCAGCCAACGCCCGGACCAATGCGATTCTGCCGGTGATGGTGATGGTGATGGTGATGAATCGCTCGCGCAGATCTTGAGGCGCGTTCACGATGAGGGTCTTCAGCGTAATCATCGCCTGTGTACGGGACTTCATCGCGGTGTCACGGACGATCTTGAGATGCCGGATCATCTCGACAGCACCGTCGCCCGACTTGGCGCAGGTGCGCGCTTCGCCAGAAAGAACCGCGCGAGCGGCGGCCTCGGCGTCGATCGCATCGCTTTTGCCGCGCTGACGACGCAGCCGACGGTTCGGGCGGTCAACCTCGATGACGCGATATCCTTTCGACCGGAGTGCCCGGCTCAAGCCTGCACCGTAGGAGCCGGTGCCTTCGATACCGAATGCCTGAACGGGTCCGAAGGCTTCCGCCCATTGTAGCAGTTGTCGATAACCTGCGGCCGTCACCGGCACCGTAAAGGTCCCGAGAGGCGCCCCAAGACCTGTAATTGCGACGGCGACATGAAGGTCTTTGTGGGTATCGACACCGACAATGACGGTGTCCGATATGGTATCATGCATCATGGTCCTCCAGGTGAGAGAACCCGACGCCGCGTTCCGGTGGGACAGGACTGTGATGGGATGGCGGTCCCTCAAGCTTCCTATGAAGTCAAACATCGAAACGCCGCCGGGCGCAGCCTGGAGGGCCGGCAGATCAACGCCATGACACAAGGTCAATCGTAACACGGGCCAGATCCTTCAGGCTGCCCGCATAGTCTCACAGTCGTAGCAGTCCCCGCGCCCGCTCATCGAGATCAGGATGCCGCGCCTTCGGAGCAGCGCCTGATAGTCGACAGAGTGGTCTGCCCCCTCTGAAGTGGTCCTCCCTGAAGTATGGTTTTCGAGCCATTGGAGGACGAGAGCATGCCGCAGAAGAAGCACAAGCCTGAAGAGATCGTCGCGAAGCTGCGGCAGGTCGATGTCCTGGTATCGCAGGGGCGATCGGTTGCTGAAGCCGTGCGCGCGATCAGCGTGACGCAGTTCACCTATTATCGTTGGCGCAAGGAATACGGCGGCCTGAAGGGCAACCAGGTCAAGCGCCTGAAGGACCTTGAGAAGGAGAACGAGCGCCTTCGAAAGGCGGTCTCCGACCTGACCCTGGAGAAGCTGATCCTTCGAGAGGCCGCATCGGGAAACTTCTGAGCCCCTCCCGCCGTCGGCGTTGCATCGAGCATGTCCGGACGATGTTCAAGGTGTCCGAACGCTTTTTTTGCCTGCCGCGTGCTCGGTCAGCATCGCTCGACGCAACGCAAGACGCCGACCGGTCGAGCGGATGAAGCGGCGTTGACCGCCGATATCATCGCGCTCGCCACCCAGTACGGCCGCTATGGATATCGCCGGATCACGGCGTTGCTGCATGCGGCCGGGTGGACGGTGAACGTCAAACGGGTCGAGCGCATCTGGCGACGGGAGGGCTGAAAGTGCCGCACAAGCAGCCGAAGAAGGGTCGGCTCTGGCTGAACGATGGATCCTGCGTCCGTCTACGGCCGGAGCATCGCGACCATGTCTGGTCCTACGACTTCGTCGAGAGCCGACCCCACGATGGGCGCAAGTTCCGCATGCTGAACATCATCGACGAGTTCACCCGGGAATGCCTGGCGATCCGGATCGATCGAAAGCTGAACTCGACCAGCGTCGTCGACGCCTTGACCGACCTGTTCATCCTGCGCGGCGTGCCCGACCATATACGCTCGGACAATGGGCCGGAATTTATCGCCAAGGCAGTGCGGGAATGGATCGTCGCCGTGGGTGCCAAAACGGCGTTCATCGAGCCGGGCAGCCCATGGGAGAACGGCTACTGTGAAAGCTTCAACGCCGACTGCGGGACGAGCTCCTCAACGGCGAGATCTTCTACTCGCTGGACGAGGCGAAGGTCGTGATCGAAAGCTGGCGTCGCCACTACAACACGGCACGTCCGCACTCGTCTTTGGGCTACCGCTCGCCGGCACCGCAGGTTCTGCAATGGCCGTCTTCGCCACCCGGACCAGCTTCGCCGGCCACGCCAGCCTTGGCGCAAAGGCCGCTCATGAACTAAGATTTGCCCTGGACCACCCGATGGGGGCCGACCACGCGACGAGAGCAGCTTGCCGCCGGAGATCTTGTTGCCAGGAGCCAAGCACAGCCACGACGTAAAGTGCTTGGCAGTCGGCCAGGCCCGCAGGTCCGTACCGCACTCGCCGACCAGCTTGAGAGCCAGAGATGGGCCAAGGCCATGGATCTGCGTCAGGTCGGTGCCGACAAGGCCATATAGTGCTGCGCGCACGTCGAAGGATGGTGCATTCACCTGCTTCGTCCTGGTCCGGATCTTTGGCAGGGGCGCGAGCGGGGCTTCCTACTCGACGGCCATCATGGCAATTGCGGCCTCGAGGCGCCGATCGCACTCGAGTATCTTCTGCTGGTAAAAGTCGTAGAGTTCCAAAGACTGGGAGAGTGCAAAAGCATGCTCCTCTCGGTCGTTGCCAATTAGGGCGGCTCGTATCGTCGCAGTCGAAGAATGGCAACGCATATCGCGCATGGAGGCCAAGACGTCTGGATCCCGCTCGCCCGAGACAATCGCCCGTATGATTTTCATGCCGGTCGCTCCCGTGATGTCCGACACGACATGGTGTAGTTGCAGGTTCATCTCCATCAACGCCTTCTGCATGTGCTGAATGTGAGCGGCAGCATATTCGACCAGCCGCTCGCGCTGCCGCAGATAGGCACGAAGCGTTGTGACCTGGGCATTGGGGCGGAAGCTTCCGCGCAGCAAGCCATAGGAATGTAATTGGCGAAGCCAAGCGGCATCGCTGACATCGGTTTTGCGCCCGGGGACATTCTTAGCATATCGCGCATTCACCAGAATGACCTCGAACCCGTGCCGCTCGAGGATCTCAAAGGCGGGAATCCAATAGACGCCGGTCGACTCCATAGCCACGCTGGTGACGCCGCAGGCTTTGAACCAGTCGGCGAGATCATGCAGATCGTGGGTGAACGTGCCGAAAGCGCGTATTGGTGTCTCATCGCTTTCCGGGCTCACGGCAGCCATATGCGTCCTGGATCCGATGTCGATTGCCGCTGCCCCCGGATTGGTGCGTGTCAGGTTCTGGGGACTTGTAGATTTTGACTTGGGCACAGCTTCTCCTCCATGGTGATGGAGGGGCTGAGCCGCGCAAGTTCGTCATTTTCCTAACCGGGATCGCCATCGCGATGACGTCACCACTCTCAAGTGCGCAACAGCCCATGTGCCACGTTTTTTAACGGGGTCGAGAGCCTCCAATAAGCAGCCGGCAACTCCCCTCCGCCGACCACCGTAGCATGCCCCGTTTCTACCGCGCACAGGCGGGCCAAGGCCCTTGATCGTTTTTTAAGATGTCGCGCTCCTGCTTCAGGACCGCATTCTCCCGCCGCAGCCGCTTCAGCTCGCATGCAGATCGACCGGCGCCTCGCTTGGCTCACTGGCATCGCGCTCATGGCTTAGCCAACGCGTCAGCGTCGATAAGCCAATGCCCAGATCCTCCGCGATCTCCCGCCGCGTCCGGCCGCTGGTCAGTGCCAGCCGCACCGCTTCACGCCGGAACTCCGGCGTCGGCCTGTTCCCGTTTCCCATAGAACACCTCCTGGTTCCTCAGTTGGTGCTCTCCACTTTTCCCGGGCAAGTCCAACTCCATATCCCTTGCTCGTCATGCTCTGCAACGATAGGTGAATCTGGTTAGAAAAGTGAGAAAACAGATCCATTGACGCGCTGAAGCGGGCTTCGGCGGAGGCGAGTCAGTTGCTGAAGCCGGTCGTAAAGAGTATGATCTGAGCCGAAGTGAATGGAACGGGCCGCATCATTCACTGCTAGGGGTCAGAAGGCGCGCGTAAAGTGCCTGATAGCGTCCGCCCATGGCATCTGCCGTAAACAGATCGAGATAACGCCTCCGGCCGGCTTTGCCCCACTGTTCCGCGCGCAGCGGCAGCCGAAGGATCTCGTTCATGGCTGCTGCGAGCGCCTGCGCGTCATCCGGCGGCACCACCAGTCCCGTCTCACCGTGCCGATTAACGTAGCTCGTACCCGTACTAATCTCGGTTGAGATCATTGGCCTCGCGAACATCGCAGCCTCCACGAGCGATAGTCCGAACGCTTCCGATCGCTCGTTGGATGGAAATACGAAAGCCCAGCACCGGCGCATCAGCGCAACCTTCTCCTCGTCGGGCAGGGCGCCGACGAACCGGACATTGGTCAGTTTCTCTGCCTGAGCACGTCCGCGGAGGTGTTCATCCAAAGGTCCTGAGCCGAGAATGATGATATCGGCGGCGACAAGTGAAGCGGCGTCTAAAAGCACGTCCAGACCCTTGTAGTAACGGAGCACACCGGCGAATAGAAAGAATGGCCGCTCCGTCTCCAAGTGTACCGGCAGTGCCTCCTCGGCGTCGACCGCGTCTTGCAGTCCAATTGGAATGATCTCAACCTTATCGCGGTAACGTGCTAAAATAGGACTCGACGCCGCATAGTTCGGTGACGTGGCCACCAAGCAATCAACGCTGCGCATAAACTGGTGCATGAGCGGCGTATAAAGATGCTTAAGCGCTCGCTGCTTGATGATGTCCGAATGATAGGTAACAATGCTTGGTTTGCCGTGTCGCACGAGGAAATGCGCTGCGTCCATGTACGGCCAGGGGAAGTGATAGTGGACGATGTCTGTCTTTGCAGCCTCTTGGGCGAACTGCCCCAAAGCACTTAGAGACATGCCAGTCGAGGAGACCTCTAGATCGAGTCGGGCTTTAAGAGCTCGATGGCCGTGGAACACCACACTGCGCTCTCGCGGCTCGCGGCTTAGGGATAGAACAGTCGTCTCCACTCCAATACTCGCCGTCGAACGAGCAATCGCATCGATTGTACGCTCAACTCCGCCGAACGAATCGGGCCAGTAAGTCTTAAAAAAATGTAGGACGCGCATCAGGCGTGATCGAAATATTTCATGAGCGTCTCTCTACCCTGGAACAGCGTCATCCGTATCGTCCTTCCATGTGAACTCTTATCGCAGTCGCCGAGCGATTGAAACGTGCTGGACGCACACGTTTCGCTTCTAATGTGGAGGCGTCTTGGTCATTGGGCAGTGAGGTGGAGTGACTTGATCTATGGGGCTGATGTGGAGTGCACCCCGTTTCGCCGGACATGCGGCGGTTGGGTTTAGGCATTGAGCCTGATGAACTCTCGCGGCGATTGGAACTTCAAGCCTGAGTGCGGATAGACCTCGCGTATTCCTCGATCCCGTTGGGGAGCAAGGCGAGAACGGCGGCGACGTCGGACAGGACGGTGATGCTGGCATAGTCGCGCTTCAGCGTTTCAATGAAGGCTTCCGGCATGCCGTTCGACTCCGGGCTGCGGACGCGCGTGAAGAGCAGCGTCAGGCCGAGGGCCCGGAAGTGTCGGCGGTGTCCTTGGCAATGTAGGCGCCGCCGTTGTCCGACAGCCATTCGACGGGTTGTTGCACCTTGGTCGTGCCGAAGCGGCGCTCGACGGCGGTGACCACGAGGTCGCGCGCCATCTCGCCGGAGATGCCGGCCTGCGCCACGGCCGACCAAGCGATGATCTCGCGGTCGCAGGAATCGAGGACGAAGAGTATGCGCACGACTTCGCGGTTCCTGGCATGGATCTCCAGATGGTCTGAGCAGTGATCCAGCGAGGCGCCCCCGGTTCGAGCCCGCTGGCGAACGCACGTTCGAGCGCAGGGCAATAACGACGCCGTCATGCGTTCGGCCAGGCCGCCGGGCGGTATGGCGCTCCAGCGTCAGGCCATGATGCTGCATGGTCCTCAGCACCCGCTTGGCCTTGACCGCCGGGCGGCATTCCGCCTGCATGCGACGGTTCAAGAGCGCCGTCACACGCCTGTAGCCTAGGCCGGCCGAGCGTCAACGATGGCACGGATGGGCGCCCGGAACTTGGCATCATCGGCCTTGCGATACGGCCCCCTCGGCTTCACCGTCCTGCCGCGTGGCTCGTTGATCTGGGGACGAGCGACCTCGAGTGTCTCTTTCAGGATCTCGTTCTCCATCGTCTTGCGACCGAGCAGGCACTCGAGGTCCCGGACCCGCTTTTCCAGACCGCGGACCCTCGACGTGCCGGCGACGCCTTCGTTGGCCTGAACGGCGGCATGTCCGCCCTCCAGCATCCGGCGCTTCCCGGCAAAGAGCTGCGATAGCGGGACGCCTGCCTGTCGCGCTACAAAGGACACGCTCATTCCCAGCTGCATCGCGTCCCGGACGAGGCGGACCCTCTTCGCCGTCGACCGTCGCCGCCGGCGCTGCACGGAAGCGATGGCTTCAAACCCGAGAAAACGGGCCATCAGGAGCTTTCGACATAGTCGTACTCATAGGCGGATGGCTATGCCTTATCGGCTATGCCACCTGACCGCTCAAAACGGGGTGCGCTCCGTGATGCCCCTTCCCTCGGCTAATTTGCGGCGGCCATGCAACAGTCGTGAGCGTTTTGGGAGAAGCCCCTATCCAATGTCCGGCTGTGTATCTAGGAGACAACCAACTTCACCTGCTTGTGGATCATCGTGAGCGGGCATATTGACGATAGATGTAGGTAAGAGGATTCCATCGGCTCATGACGGACATGCTACCGTTTGAAACCGCGCTTCGGGCGAAGAAGGTCTTCGTCACCGGCCATAGCGGCTTCACGGGAAGCTGGCTGTCGACTTGGTTAGATCATATCGGCGTCGAGCAGTACGGTTACTCGCTTGCGCCCGACCAGACGCCGGCTTTGGCCGATCTGCTGGACGTTGCGGACATGGTGCCGTCGGAGACCGCCGACATCATGGACTCCGACCGTCTGGATGCCGCGGTCGCGCAGTTTCAGCCCGACGTGATCATCCATCTGGCGGCGCAGCCGCTCGTCCGGCGGTCTTATCGCGAGCCGCTGCGTACCTTCGCGGTCAACGCGCTCGGCACCGCGCATGTGCTTGAAGCAGCACGCCACACGCCAAGCGTACGCGGCGTCGTCTGCATTACCACCGACAAGGTCTACGAGAACCGTGAATGGGATTGGGCCTATCGCGAGAACGACCCGATCGGCGGCAAGGACCCCTACAGCGCGTCGAAGGCCGCAGCCGAGATGGTGATCAAAGGCTATGCCAGTTCGTTTTCGGGCGATGCTGGCCCGGCGATTGCCACAGCTCGTGGCGGGAACATAATCGGCGGCGGCGACTGGTCCGAGGACAGACTGGTGCCGGACTTCGTTCGCGCCGTCATATCGGGCGAGCAGCTCACGCTGCGCTTCCCTGAGGCCACGCGCCCTTGGCAGCATGTTCTGGCTCTTGTGCAGGGATATTGCATGCTGGCAGCAGGCCTGCTGTCGGACGAGCCCAAGCGCTATGCCCGCGCCTGGAATCTCGGGCCGCGCGAGCTGCAGCAGTATCCGGTACGGCGGGTGATGGAAATTCTGGCGACGCAGTGGCAACGGCCGGACCTCGTCTATCTCGACGACCCGCTACCGGAGGCCGGCGCGCTGGCCCTCGACAGCCGCCTCGCCCACGACCGACTTGGCTGGCAGGCGCCGTGGAGCGTCGAAGAAATGATCCGCCAGACCGCATCGTGGTACCGCGCCTATTATGAACGGGCAGCGGGGACGTCCGTGACCGGTCCCGTTTCCATGCGCGACGTAACCCATGCTCAAATAGATACCTGGCGCCAAGGGCTGATACGGGCTCAGAGCTCTTGAGATGCGGGTGATGGTGACAGGAGCGACAGGGTTCGTCGGTCGCCGCCTAGTTGGCTTCCTGCTAGCCACTGGTGACGACGTTCATGCGGTGGTGCGCCGTGCCGACCATGGGCTTGGTTGCCCGGTCACGGTTGCCGAGGACCCGCTCGATGCAACGGCGTGCGGCGATGCCGCACGGGATTTCCGCGCCGAGGTCGTCGTCAACCTCCTGGCGGCGGGAGTCGATCCGGCGGATCGGGACCCCGAGCGGCTCATCGCCGCCAATGCGCTGTTTCCCGCCAGACTGGCGCGTGCCGCAGCCGCAGCCGGCGCAAAGGCATTCGTCCATCTCGGTTCCAGCGCGGAGTACGCGCCGGGCCCGGAGGGCGAGCGGCTGGACGAAGCGGCTCCCATCGAATCCGAGCGTCTCTACGGCTCGACCAAGGCGGCCGGCACGCTCCTCGCCCACTCGGTCGGCGAAGCCAGCTTCTTGCCGACCGCGGTCCTGCGGGCGTTTAACATGTTTGGCGCCGGCGAGAAGCCGCACCGGCTGTTCCCGGCCGTCGTCGCAAAACTGGCCCACGGCGAGCCGGTGGATCTTTCCGCGGGGACGCAGATCCGCGATTTCCTGTCTGTCGAGGATGCCTGCGCCGCCATCCGCCGCATGGCGGCGGCGCTGCTTGCTGCCGATGCTCGGCCCGGCATCTACAATCTGGCGAGCGGTGTTCCGCTGACGGTCGCGGCCTTCGTCTCCACGCTTGCCGAGATCATGGCGGCCGACCCTGCCCTGCTGCGGTATGGCGTCCTGCCGATGCGGCCCGACGAGATCCCGACCGTCGTCGGCGCGACCGACCTGCTTGACGCGGCGATCGGCCCCGCCCAGCAGACCGACCTGCGAACCGCGCTGACCGTCGCCATCGACCAACTCAACCTAGAGCGGGCGCACCATGTCGATGCCTGATGACGCCGCGACGCGGCAGGGTGGCCTGCCGCTGATCTCCCTCTGCATCCCCGTTCTCAACGAGTACGATAATCTCGATCGGCTCTACGAGCGGCTCTACGCCCTCGGTGTGACGATGCGCGAGCGGTGCCACCTGGAGTTCGTCTTCTCCGACAACCAGTCCTCGGACCGAACCTGGGAGAAGCTGGAGGAGCTGGCTGCCAGAGACGATCGTATCCGGGCGATCCGATTCTCCAAGAATATCGGTTTCCAGCGCTCGATCCTCGCCAACTATCTGCATGCGCGCGGCGACGCGGTCATGCAGCTCGATGCCGACCTGCAGGATCCTCCGGAGATGCTGGAGACGTTCTTTGACCTGTGGCGAGAGGGCTATCAGGTGGTCTACGGGCTTCGGCGCAAGCGCAAGGAATCGCCGCTGCTCAATTGGTTTCGCCGCTTCGGCTACTGGACGATCAATGCCATCAGCGAGCATCCGATCCCGCAGAACGTCGGCGACTTCCGACTGCTGGACCGCAAGGTCGTCAACGCCCTCGCCAAGTTCCGGACGCACAACCCATATCTGCGCGGGATGATTTCCGGCATTGGTTTCCGCCAGACGGGCGTCGTCTACAACCGCGACGCCCGCGCCGCCGGCGAGAGCAAGTTCGGCATGACGCGGCTGATCAGACTGGGCGTGACGGCGGTGTTCAACCATTCCACCGTGCCGCTCAGGATGGCGACGATCCTCGGCATCGCGATGATCGGGGTGAGCGTGCTCGGCGCGATCTACTTCGTTATCCTGCGTCTGATCGAGTCGGACCTGCCGCGAGGTGTGGCGAGTATCCACGTCCTCGTGCTATTCGGCATCGGCCTGCAGTCGCTGCTCCTCGGTATGATCGGCGAGTACATCCTGCGCATCTACGTGATGCTGCGGGCCGAGCCGCTGGCGATCATCGACCAGACCATCAACATCGGCGAGCCCGATCTCAAACTCTGACGGACGATCCATGAAGCTTGTCATCCTTGCCGGAGGCCTCGGCACCCGCATCGCCGAGGAATCGGAGACCAAGCCGAAACCGATGGTGGAAGTCGGGGGGCGTCCGCTGCTCTGGCACATCATGAAGAGCTACGCCCATCACGGGATCACCGAATTCGTGATCTGCCTTGGCTACAAGGGCTACGTGATCAAGGAGTTCTTCATGAACTACCAGCGGCATCTTTCCGATGTCGAGATCAACCTGAAGGACGGCAGCCACCGCGTCCTGCAGAGCCAGGCCGAGGACTGGAAGGTGACGCTGATCGATACCGGCGAGAATACCATGACCGGCGGGCGGCTGAAGCGCGTCGCGCCCTATGTCGGCGACGGCACGTTCTGCATGACCTATGGCGACGGGCTGGCCGACCTGGACGTCACGGCTGAGCTCGCCTTCCATCGCAGCCACGGCAAGCTCGCGACCGTGGCCGCCGTCCAGCCGCCCGGCAGGTTCGGCGTGCTGGCAGTCGACGATTCCGGCCACGTCGCCTCGTTCCAGGAGAAGCCCAGCGACGAGATCGGCTGGATCAATGGCGGCTTCTTCGTCCTTGAGCCGAAGGTTCTCGACTATATTGCCGGAGACGCGACCTTCTTCGAGCAGGAGCCTCTGAAGACCTTGGCCAGCGACGGGCAGCTCTCTGCCTTCGAGCACACCGGTTTTTGGCAGCCCTGCGACACGCTGCGCGATAAGCGCGAGCTTGAGAAGCTCTGGGCCGCCGGCGCCCCATGGCGCGTCTGGGCGTGACGACGGTGAATGACGAGATCGACACAGCCGGCCCGCCCTTGCCGACGCGACGCACGTCCCGGGTGCGGGCGGCTATCGGCTGGATTATCTCGATCGCCTGCATCGCCATCATTGCCTACAATGTCGACTTCGACGGCGTGCTGGAAGCGCTCGGTTCGTTCGAATGGCCGTTTCTTCTGATCGCCCTGGTCTCGCTGGCCGCCGGCTATACGATGCGCATCGCCCGCTGGGCGATCATGCTCCGGGCCACGGGAACGCCGGTGACGGTCCGCCAGTGCGCGGCGCCCTTCCTCGGCTCGATCGCGCTCAACAACGTCCTCCCCCTTCGGGCCGGCGACATAGTGCGGGCGACGATCTTTCCCGGCGCCATCGGAGTACCGCGCGCGGCCGCCATCGGCTCCATCGTGATAGAACGGCTCGTCGACCTCCTGACGCTGCTCCTGTGCCTGGCGATCGGCGCCGTCTGGCTCGGTGCAGACCGCCTGCCCGACTGGCTGGCGAACGGGGCGATCCTCCTCGCCGTCGGCGGCATCGGTGTGATGTTCGCGATCCTCCTGTTCAGCGGCACGCTGGCGCAGCTGCTGGCGCGCATCGCCGCAACGCGACCGCGGACGGCTCTCGCGACCCGCGTCCTCGTTGCCCTCGCCCAGTTGCTGGTTGGGTTCCGGCAGATGTCGGGTGCCCGGATCCTGGTGCTGGTCTTCGGCCTGTCAATGCTGGCCTGGCTCGGCGAGGCCGGCGTCTACTGGGCGCTGTTGGTGGGCTTCGGGCTCGAGGCGCCTCTGCTAGCTGCCGTCATGGTGATGGCCTTCGTCACGCTTTCGACGCTGGTTCCGTCCTCGCCGGGCTATGTCGGGCCGTTCCATCTAGCGGCCTTCGCGGCGATCACACTGCTCGGCGGGACGGAAGAGATCGCCACGAGCTACGCCGTGCTCGCCCATTTGATGGTATGGGTGCCGACGACACTAGCCGGCGGCCTCGCCATGCTGCTCAGCCCTGAAATTTTCCGTGGCGCCGTGGCGCAAAGCGGCGCAACCGCCACCTGATGATGACGAGTGATCCCATGACACAGAACGAATACGACGTCGCCGTCGTCGGCGCGGGCTTCACCGGGCTTGCCGCTGCCTATCGCCTCGCCAAGAAGGGGCTGAAGGTCCACGTGGTGGAAGCCGCCGACGACGCGGGCGGCCTTGCCGGAACGTTCGAGTTCGCCGACGGTACCCGCATCGAGAAATTCTACCACCACTGGTTCAACAACGACGTCTACGTGCCGGAACTGGTCGCCGAGCTCGGCCACCAGGACGACATCATGGTGATGCCGTCGCGCAACGGCATGTATTTCAACGGTCGGCTGTGGAACCTGACGACGCCGCTCGACCTCTTGAAGTTCACCGCCCTGCCCTTCTGGGACCGCATCCGGCTCGGCCTGATGGTTTTCCAGGTCCGCCGCATCAAGGACTGGAAGGAGATCGAAAACCTGTCGGTGCGCGAATGGCTGGAGCCGATCGTCGGGCGCAACGTCTACAAGGTCGTGTGGGAGCCGCTGATCCAGTCGAAATTCTCCGTGCACGCCGAGAAGATCAGCGCGGTGTGGTTCTGGAAGAAGCTGGTGCTGCGCGGGAGCACGCGCGACAAGACCGGCGGCGAGCAGCTGGCCTATTTCAAGGGCGGCTTCGGCCGACTCGCCGACATCATGGTCGCGGCGATCCGCGCCAAGGGCGGCACGGTCAGCTTCGGCACGCCGGTGATCGGCGTCGAGCGGGACAGCAAGCGCGTCACAGCGCTGACCACGCCGACCGGCAAGGCGTACGCCGACCGCTATCTCTTCACCCCGGCGTTCCCGATCATCGCCGATATGTTCGAGGGCACCGGCGAGGACGAGTGGCTGCAGCGCATGCGCCGTGTCCGCTATCTCGGCAACATGTGCCTGGTGCTGCGGCTGAACCGAAGCCTGTCGGAGACCTACTGGCTCAACGTCAACGATCCGGGCTTTCCCTTCGTCGGCATCATCGAGCACACGAATTTCGACTCGCCCGAGAACTACAAGGGCTCGCACATCGCCTTCCTGTCGAAATACCTGCCGGTTGAGGATCCGATCTGGAACTACAGCGAGGACGAATACGCCGATTTCGCGCTCGAGCACCTGAAGCGGATGTTCCCGGAACTCGATCGTTCCTGGGTGCAGGAATACCGCATGTGGCGGTCTGAATATGCCCAGCCGGTGACCGAGCGCGGCTATTCCACCTACGTTCCGGGTCGCGACACGCCGTTCGAGAACGTCATGATCTCGACAATGGCTCAGGTCTATCCAGAAGATCGCGGCACCAATTACGCGATCCGCGAAGGCAACCAGGTCGCCGACACGATCGCCGCAGGCTTCACAATATCCCTCGATCATCGCCGTCCGATATAATCCTCATGCCGCTGTTGAGGACAGCAGGCGACCTGATATGCGAAGCAGAGGCAGTCCCACCAGTGAAAACCAGTTCCGACGTCAACGTTGCTAGTGCGGCCGCAAATACGCAGCAACGGAGCAACAGTACAAACTTACTCTATGCGCTTCTCAGGGGAATAGCGCACTGGGGGATTCCGCCGTTCTCGATATTTTGGTGGCTTGCAGCGACGACGCTGATGCTGGCGCTGGCATTTCTAGTTGCGTTCACCCTTCCCGTCCTAAGGGTCGGAGACGGAATGGAGTACTATGCTCTATTCTACGCGTGGGCAGAGACACTCCGTCCGTGGATGAGTGATGCAAGCTTCGCTGCGTATCAGCATCTTCATGAGAGTGGTTCAGTTACCGGCACCCTACCGAGCGAATGGCTGCGGGATCTTTTCCCAAAGCTTCGGGTCGGGGACACGGCAGACTTCAATCATTTCTGGCTCTATAGCTCTCTAGCCGCGCTCGTGCAGGCTTCAATCTCTTGGATGGGGTTGCATCTCAGCGCGCATATGAGCTTCCTCGTCCTGCACGCCCTTCTATTTGCAAGCGTAATGGGTTTGGCCTCTTGCTTTGCTGGCTGGAGAGGGTTCGTGGCAGTTACGGTACTAACTGCAAGTTCTCCGATTTTCTGGTATGGAAACAAGGTACATTCCGAGTTCTTCACCTACTGCTTCACCCTGGCTGCAGTTATCCTAACAACAAGGAATCTGCTAGTCGTCGGCGCCCTGTTGATGGCGTTCGCTGCGACGCAGAACCCAGGCTTGTCGATTGTAGCGGCTGCCATGCTTGGGCTTCGAGGGCTTAAGGGTTGGAGTGCACCCTACTCGCGTTGGGAGATCATGGCCGCCTGTCTGACGGTCCTAATCCTCGCGCTGCACCCAGCTTACTATTTCTTTCGTCACGGCGTAATAACTCCTCAACTTTTGTCAGGAGGCGCTAGCCCTGGGGCCGGTATATCGATCGCGTATATCTGGCTGATCGACCCCGATGTAGGCCTATTCCCCAACTGGATTTTCGGACTTGTGATTCTCGTCGGCGGCATCGTCTTCTGGCATCGGGGCCGGTCCTCTCTTGTCACGAACGAAAATTCTTTATGGTTTGTCTGCGGTGTCTTTCTCGTGGCGGCGCTCTACAGCCACGCATCGACAGAAAATCTAAACTCGGGCGCAACGCCTGGCCTATCACGCTATGCGCTCTGGTACATTCCGCTTATCTATCCGTTCGCTTTGACAGCTATAGACGCGACTTCAAGGTTCCCCCTCAGCGCTCGTTGGCCTGTCATGCTTTTAACGATTGCTATGACAGCATCAGGGTTGGGCAGGATGATTTATATTGTCAACGAGAGCTACGTATCCCCGTCGTATATGTCTCGGTTATTGCAGACCTATGTGCCGGCTCTGTACGATCCACCACCAGAGATATTTGCGGAGAGATACTCAGGCCTTGGAGAGCAGCCCGTGAGAGCCACGGTCGGCCCTGATTGTAAGAAGGTACTTGTTTATCCTGAAGATCCGGGCAGAATATTTGTAACAGTTCCTGCTGCTTGCGCATTTACCGCTTCACAGATCGAGCCGTGGGTCTCGGCGAAGACCGTTGAAATAAACCAGCCCAGCTATCTGCAGATAGTTCCTGGAGATATTGCTCCCCAGAAGCCGATGTCGCCGAGAACCATCTTCCAGCACGATACGAAAGACGAAGCAGTCCGCTACATCGATTGGTCAGTCGCCGAAGCGGCACATCGCTGGAGCGATGGAACCGAAAGCCGGCTCAAACTGCAGCTGCCGCCAGCTGCGGTTGATCGTTGCCTGGAAATCGATGGTTTCACCCTTGGGCTGCAGACCGTCACAGTTTCAGTCGGCGGAAAGGTTATGTCCGACAGGACTTTGGATGGTCGGGGAAAGCTCATGGTACCCTTGGGCGGGGCAGAAGGACTGACAGAAATCGTACTCAGCTTCTCCAATCCACACGTTCCAAATGATGAAGATGGTCGCGTCCTAGCCTTTGCAGTGGAGACGCTTACAGTAGGACCTTGCGATATCGGAACGCAGATGGACTGACGCTTTGATCTAGAGCAGATCCTGCTTAATCCAGTTCATAGCTGGCGTTCCCCCGGTTTCGTGGACAGTTAAGGGCTTGCGTTACCGAGGCTGGCTTTGGCGCTCCTTTCGTAGTTGATGGGTGACTGGTAGCCGAGGGCGGAATGGCGCCTGGCGGGGTTGTACCAGCCCTCGATGAACAGAGAGACGGCCATGCGAGCCTGGGCCATGGTCTGGAATTTGCGCTGATCGAGCAACTCGCATTCCAGCGTGGCAAAGAAGCTCTCGCACATGGCGTTGTCGTAGGCGTCGCCCACCGAGCCCATCGACGGGCGCACGCCGGCTTCCTTGCATCTGAGGCCAATGGCCACTGACGTAAATTGGGTAGATTCAAGCGGTCGACGCAACACGAGCTATTTCTTGCTTCATCAGCCATTGATCAAGGGTTTCGGCCGGGGTTTTCCAGCCAAGAGTTCTTCGCGGCCTGGCGTTGAGGGTGGCGGCCACGGCGGCAATCGTCTCCGCGGAATGGGCGCTGAGGTCAGTGCCTTTTGGGAAGTACTGGCGGAGCATTCCGTTGGTGTTCTCGTTGGTGCCGCGCTGCCAGGGGCTCTGCGGATCGCGGAAGTAGACCTCGATGCCCGTATCGATCTTGAGGGCGGCGTGCTGGGCCATTTCGGCGCCCTAGTCCCAGGTCAACGAACGGCGCAGCTCCTGAGGCAAGGTCACGATGGTGCGGGTGATCGCGTCGCGAACAGCCTCTGCGCCATGCCCCGCAAGCGCCGGTCCGTTCTTGGTTCACGGTCCGTTGCCATGCCCTTCGAGTCGCGGCAGATGCAGCAGCATTGTGAAGCGCGTCGTGCGTTCGATGTCATTCGGCGTGCAATTTTGGGTCTGACGCACTTTCGATGACGATCAGGCGGCGCCTAGCAAGCGGGCCTCAAGAAGATCAAGCTTGGCGCGCCCGTACATTTGCCGCTTCACGAGCTTGAGCTT
>NZ_JAGDDZ010000009.1:0-100383 GCF_049132005.1 Aurantimonas sp. NFXS3 | reverse complement strand
CGATATCCTCGCGTGCAGGATCGGCGATCTCGACCAGAGCATCCGAGATGGCGCGCAGCATCTCTGGCGGTTCATGGTCAGGCGGAAAGAGGCAGAGGCAGGGTGACGCCTCGGCCAGCATCTCGGGAAGACGCGGAAGCTCGAATGGATAGCCGTGCTCGAGCCGGCTCTCGGACGTTGCCGTCAAAACGGTGATCGTCAGGTATTGATCGAGCCATGCGGCGCGGATCGACGCCTTCACCGCTTGCCGCGCCGTGTCGAGCCACTCAGACGAGAACACCCTGACGGTGATGAGGAGCGTCCGCTCCCCTCGCGAGCGTGTGGCGGCCGCCACGTTGCCGTCGATGGCATCGAACAACAGGCGAGCGGACGGGCTCAGTGCCGCGACGATCCGATCCCTGTGCGAGCCCGAATCCGCGATGTCGTCCAGTTCGCCTTGCATGACGTATTGTTCCCTTCGCGCGCGCTCGCGCAGCTGTTCGAAGCCTGTTCGCAGATTTGTCGGCATCGGAGCCTTCCTCGCGTCTTCGGGCCGGTCGGCACGGCACGCCGGTTGCTGTGATCGGAGAGGGAGGAGAGCGCTGATGGCAGCGCCCTCCCCTCTGGTGTGACGGCACATCACGCAGTGCTATCCGGTGGCGCCGTTGGTCACGGCGTCTGCCTCATCCGGATGCGTCGTAACTGCTCGAGATGATCGGCAAGGACAGCGGCCGCTGGATCATCGACCTGGCGGAGCCGACCGATCAGCGGCGCGATCTCGCCGCGCGCCGCTCCGGCGCGGCTGCGGCGGATGGTGTAGGCGACCAGGGTGGACGCCGGCATGGCGCAGATCCGCGCCGGCACCGCGGCCGGATCGCGCCCCCGCCTCTCGCGCGAACCCTGCCGGTCGTATCGGGCAAACGGCACCACGGTCATGTCCGGCCCCGTTTCCGGGAGCGGCTGCTGCTTCCAGACACCAGTGCCAGCCGACGGCGTTCATGCGGACCGATCAGGCGCTGCGGCAGACGGGGAGCGCAACCGACCGACCTGACGGACCTGACCGTGAGTTCCCTTGGTGCTGGACCATCGCTCTCGGTCCATTCGTCCGAGCCGCCTTGTGTCACATCCGGCGTGTCGAAGAGGTGGCCGGCCAACCGCTGCATCTCGGCCCCGTAACCGGTCTCGATGGTCCGGTTGAACAGCTCGATCAGGGGCGTGATGGGGACATCGAAGAACGCATCGATGCCGGCACCGGACACAGAGCGGTCTTTCGCAAAGCCGGCAGCACCCGCGAGATCGATGATCCCCCATGACGCCGAAGCGATCGAGACCTTCACGCGGCGAAGGGCGGCGGGAGCGGTGAGCGCGCAGGCAGCCATCGCCGTGCACAGATCGAGGCGCGCCCGCGAGGAGTAGAGGGCACTGCCGCGCTTGACGTCGAGCAACGTCGCATGGCCGGTGGTCCGGTCGATAACGATGAGATCGACCGCAAGGTACCGGACGGGTCGCTCCTCATCGCCGAGGACGACATTCCTGGCCGTCTCCTGGTCGCCGATGGACAGCGCGGTTGCTGTGATGGGCAAGCGCGTTTCCTGGAGCACCTTCAGCCGCGGATCGGCTTCGAGACCGATCGCGATGACGCCCGGCAGCGCCTGCCCGACGCGGGTCGTGACCGAAAGCCCGAAGGCCTGCAGCGGCGTCCATGCACCGAAGCATGGATCTTCGGGAGTCGGGCTTGCAGCGGCGGCGGCCGCCTTCGCGACGATGTCGAGCGCCAGGGAGCGCACGCGCGCTTCCGGCGTCGACGCGGTGCGGGGTTCATCCTTGGCCTGCTGGGAGCGGCGGCCGTCTGGTTTGCTGGTTCCAAGTTTGCTGGTTCTGGGCATAGCGGTTCCTTCGCGTCCGCGATGACGATCGGCGGACGACGTGTCTGGAATGATGAGATGAGCGAGAGCAGCGCCGATCGACACGTGACACGTGACGATCGCGCGTCGGCCACCCCGCATGGCGGGATGGTCAGCGTCGGCTGTCTAGGCGGAGGTGACGATGATGCCGAACGGGCCAGCGTCGACCCTGCAGATCACGCGGATCCGCGCGAGCCTGGTCAGCAGACCGTCGTCGATAACGCAGCCGGGGGCATTGATCCCCTCGGGCGGGACCAAAAGCAGCTGCCTGTCGCTGAGCGTCTTCAGCAGCCACCGTGTTGCGGTGATCTCGCTGGCGGAGAACACCGGGCCGAACGGTGTGGAGACGGTCGCGGCCGCTCGTGCTTCGGGGATGCGCTCATCAGGGACAGAACGCGGAGCGGCCGCCGGCGAGCGTTCCAGTTCGCAGGGAGCGTTGGCCGGGATTGCCCTGCCCTTCGAGACACTGGGCACCGCCGCGCCGACAAATGCTGCCGGGACGACCGGCGGCTCAGCGCACGGATCAAAGCGATTGTGCTGCGCAAAGGCCATGCCGGCACGCAATGCGGCATGGCGCGAGACCTCAGGCCTTGGCGCCAGGCTTGCCTGATGCTGAAGGGGCGGACGGATGGACGTGATAGGGGTATTGCAAGACGCACGGGTGCGCGGCATCACGGTGTGAGCCATTCTGATCTCCTCACTCGAGTCAGTGATGGTCAGGCTGCTGGGTGGAGTTGACGCTCCCCCGGTAGCCGCCCTCTAAGCGCTACCTGCATTCCGACCGATGTTGCGACCGCGTGATTGCGGGCGTATCAGCGATATTGGCGCGTAATCGTGGATGACAAGTAAATTCCACTCGCAATCGAGATACTACGGTAAACGTTCGGCATTTGAGTAACATTTTACCGAGCAAACCGCTCACAGGCGCTCGAATAGATGACGCAGCCAAATTACGATCTGCCCGCAATAATTTAAATTTATGATAAATTTTATTCGCTAAGATAATATCGACATGTAACTGTCCTGACGTTGCGGTGCATTCGTTCTGCCGCCACTTATCTCGATATCAATGATTCTAGAATGTTCTAGAATCGGGAATTGTGATGAGGAGTAACAACTTGGCAACATGCGATGAGGCGGCTACGGTTCGCACTGATTACATTGCGGGAGCGGTTGCTGGCCGCCCGATCAGGAACAGGGAACTACGAGCTGCTGGCCTCAAGGATGTACGCGCCTGGATCCGCGCTCCGCGGGATGCTCGCGTTCCCACCAAACAGAGCGAAGCCCCGCCCAAGAAGCGGCAGCTCAATCTCTATCTTACCAATGATGACGACACGCGCCGGACCGCCAAGGCGGCCGCGATGCTGGTCGACCGATCGGCCGCCGGTCGCGAAATCATCGAGGCTGTTGTCACGGTTATGGAGCACTCAGTCTCAGCTGAACGGAACGCCTCCGTCGAACCTGCCCAGAGCATACGCCCCGAGACGCTGAGAGCACTCGCGGCGGATCAGGCTCTTGCCGACGTGGTCAATTGCCTGGCAGCGATGCCTGATGAGCAACGAGCCGGTACGCTTGCGCTGATAGCGAAAGTCGTGCGCCACGATCTCCGGGTCACCACCGGTCTTCGGACGAGATTGAGACTGGCCTGGAGTTTGATCAGAGGGGCATGAGCGGCGTCGCGGATCAACTGCTCAACAGGATGCTGATGCTTAAGCTGGCGCGGTGCAAGTTCATCCGGCGCCGGGAGAACGTCATCGCTCTCGGCAACTTCGGCGCCGGCAAGAGCCATGCCGGCTCTCATCTATATCGGTGCCGCCCGTCGCCGAGAATGCGACTGCCACGCTGAGTGCGCTGCCTGGATATTTAAGCAGCGCATGGGCTTCCGTAGCGACATGTGCACTGAGGGGCGCTGGGGTTTTGAGTCATCGCCTGTCTCGCGGCTCTCGGGAGCATCCTCGGCGCGCTTGCGGATTCCGACGATGTCGCCCGGTCATTCCGATTTCATGTCGCCCATCATTCCGGGATGATGTCGCCCGGCTTTCCGAGCGCTGCTGACGTATGATTTTCCTGTCACCGCGAGCGGCGTCGGTCAATCGCGCAAAGCGGATTTCAGTCGTGTGCGTCGCATGCTGTCGCCGACGAGTTCGATGCGGTGCGCGTTGTGGACGATCCTGTCGAGGATGGCGTCGGCATAGGTCGGATGGTCGATGACTTCGTGCCAGCGGTCCACGGGGATCTGGCTGGTGATGACGGTCGACTTTCGGCCGTACCGATCCTCCAGGATCTCGAGGAGGTCATGGCGGGCGGCATCGTCGAGCGGTTCCAGGCCCCAGTCGTCGAGGATCAAGAGCTGGGCACCCGAGAGGGTGCGCATGATCCGGGCGTATCGACCATCGCCGCGGGCGGTGGCGAGATTGGCAAAGAGCTTGGAGACACGCTGATAGAGGACGGATCGGTTGTCGCGGCAGGCGCTGTGGCCGATGGCGGACGCCAACCAACTCTTCCCCACGCCGGTCGGGCCGGTCAGGATCAGATTGTCGTGGGCGGCGATGAAGTCGCCGGTGCACAGTTTCTGGAAGAGAGCGCGGTCGAGACCGCGGGGTGCCTTGTAATCGACATCCTCGACGACGGCCTGATGACGCAGCTTGGCGTATCGAAGCCGGGCCGCCAGGCGCCGGTCGCGACGATGGCTGACCTCACGCTCGATCAGAAGACCGAGCCATTCGGGATGGGTAAGCCTTGCGACCTCGCTCGATGCCTCGATCTCGGCGAAGGCCTCGGCCATGCCGGCGAGGCCGAGTTGGCCGAGCTGTTCGAGGGTGGGATGGGACAGCATGACGATCTCCTATTGGTAATAGCGGGGGCCGCGGATGTTGGGGTGAAGGATCGGTGCGGCGTCCGGTCCAGGTTCCTGTCTCTTCCCGGCCTGCGTCGGCGGGACTTGGTCGAGGCGCTTGTCGAGGATCGAGCGGACCGAGCCGTAGGACAGGGCGCCGATGTCGATCGCTCGTGCGGCGGCGGCTTCCAGGCGCGAAGGTCCGAAGGGCTTGGCCAAGCGCAGGATGCCGATGCAGGCGCGGAACCCCTGCTCGGGATGGGACCGCCGTTCCAGGATGAGGTCGCACAGGATGGCGGTGACGGAGCCGACGCGGGCGGCCTCCTTGCGGATGCGCTGATGGTCCAGTCGCCATGCCGGCGATGGCTGGAGGGCATGTGTTCGCGGACCGTGGTGTGACCGCCATTGCCGCTCGAGCGCAGATGCGCGGCGACCCGCTCGCCTCTGGCGAATATCTCGACCGTGCGGGCGGTGATGCGCGCTTCCACCTCCTGGCGGGCCAGGCGGAAGGGGACGCTGTAGAAGTGCTTCTCGACCTCAACGTGATAGTCGATGCCGACGCGCCGGATGCGCCATTCGGCAAAGACGTAGGGCTCGACTGGCAGCGGCTTCAGCCGCGGCCGATCGAGTTCCTCCAGAAGCTGACGCAGGGTACGGCCGAGACGGCGGATGATGCGCTCCTCGTTCAGGCGCCTCATCAGGTCGGTGATCGCGGCGTTCAATTCGGCCAGGCTGTAGAAGATGCGGTGCCGCAGGCGTCCCAGTAGCCAGCGCTCCACGATCAGGACGCAGCCCTCGACCTTGGCCTTGTCGCGGGGCTTTCTTGGCCGTGCCGGTAGAACCGCCGTGTCGTAGTGCGCCGCCATGGCCGCATAGGTGCGGTTGATCTGCGGATCATAGAGGCAGGCCTTGATCACCGCGACCTTGGTGTTGTCGGGCACCAAAAGGTTCGGCACGCCGCCGATCGCCTCAAAAGCTCGGCCATGGGCGCCGATCCAGTCACCCAGCGCCTGGCTCCAGGTCGCCTCGCCATAGCTGAAGTTCGAGGCACCCATCACCGCCACGAAGATCTGCGCCCGCCGCACGGTGCCCTTCAGTCGATCGACGACGACGGGCACCGTGTCGCCCGCATAGTCGACAAACAGCTTGTCGCCGCCGACATGGGTCTGGCGCATCGTCACCGACAAGCGCCGCTCGAAGCCGCGGTAGAGATCGCAAAAGCGCGAGTAGCGGTACCCGTCGGGATGGGCTTCGATGTACTCGTCCCAAAGAATCTGAAGCGTCACGTGCTTGCGCTTCAGCTCCCGGTGGATCAGCGCGAAGTCCGGCTCGGTTCGCCGCCGGTGACCCTGCTTCGTGCCGACATGGCTGAAGAGCCTCGCCTCTAGCGCTGCTTCGCTCAGATCCGCGACGGCAGCCTCGTCGAGTCCGGCCTGCTCCAAACGCTTCATCGTCAGGCGCACAGTCGACGGCGCGACCCCAATGCGGACCGCGATCTCCCGCGCCGATATCCCCGCCGCCTTCATTCGAACGACGTCTCGAACCTGCCGCATGGCAGTCCTCTCCGCTGGCATCGGCCTCTCCTTCGGCAAGCCAAAGAAGCGACCCTAAACAGGCCAGCAGCACCCGCCCCACCCGGGCGACTTCATCTCGGAATGGCGGGCGACTTCAATTCGGAACGGTGGGCGACTTCAATTCGGAACGGTGGGCGACATCATCTCGGAAGCGTGGGCGACATCAGTCGGAATTCGCACGCGCTCCTGCTGATCGTGACACCGGGCGACGCGTTCCTCTGGATCCTGCCGTGGCTCCTGTTGCTGGCAACTGCAATCTTCGCGACCGGTCCGATGCTACTGAATGTCCTGCAACAACGTGGCGCGGGCGCGGCGGGTCCCGTCCTGTCCGACACAGCGATCTTCGCTGTGTCGGTCTATGGCGGGTACTTCAACGGCGGCCTTGGGATCATGCTGCTGGCCACGTTCGGCCTGTTGGGGCACGTGGACCTGCACGGCATGAACGGGTTGAAGAACGTGCTGTCTGCATTGCTGTCGCTGATTTCGGCCGGCGCCTTCGTCTGGGCCGGGCTGATCTTCTGGGAGCAGACTGCCGTCATGGCTTTGAGCGCGATGGCGGGCGGCTATGCCGGCGCTCGGCTCAGCCGCCGGATCGTGCGCACCGATCTCCTGCGTGGGTTTGGTCGGCCCCCACCGGGTGGTCCAAGGCAAATCTTAGTTCATGAGCGGCCTTTGCGCCAAGGCTGGCGTGGCCGGCGAAGCTGGTCCGGGTGGCGAAGACGGCCATTGCAGAACCTGCGGTGCCGGCGGGCGGTAGCTTAATGCCGAGTGCGGACGTGCCGTGTTGTAGTGGCGGCGCCAGCTTTCGATCACGACCTTGGCCTCGGCCAGCGAGTAGAAGATCTCGCCGTTCAGGAGCTCGTCCCGAAGTCGGGCGTTGAAGCTTTCACAGTAGCCGTTCTCCCATGGGCTGCCCGGCTCGATGAACGCGGTTCTGGCACCCACGGCGACGACCCATTCCCGCACTGCCTTGGCGATAGATTCCGGCCCATTGTCCGAGCGTATATGGTCGGGCACGCCGCGCAGGATGAACAGGTCGGTCAAGGCGTCGACGACACTGATCGAGTTCAGCTTGCGATCGATCCGGATCGCCAGGCATTCCCGGGTGAACTCGTCGATGATGTTCAGCATGCGGAACTTGCGCCCATCGTGGGTTCGGCTCTCGACGAAGTCGTAGGACCAGACATGGTCGCGATGCTCCGGCCTTAGACGGACGCAGGATCCATCGTTCAGCCAGAGCCGACCCTTCTTCGGCTGCTTGTGCGGCACTTTCAGCCCCTCCCGTCGCCAGATGCGCTCGACCCGTTTGACGTTCACCGTCCACCCGGCCGCATGCAGCAACGCCGTGATCCGGCGATATCCATAGCGGCCGTACTGGGTGGCGAGCGCGATGATGTCGGCGGTCAACGCCGCTTCATCAGATCGACCAGTCGGCGTCTTGCGTTGCGTCGAGCGATGCTGGCCGAGCACACGGCAGGCAAAGCGTTCGGATACCTTGAACATCGTCCTGACATGCTCGATGCAACGCCGACGGCGGGAAGGGCTCAGAAGTTTCCCGACGCGGCCTCTCGAAGGATCAGCTTCTCCAGGGTCAGGTCGGAGACCGCCTTTCGAAGGCGCTCGTTCTCCTTCTCAAGGTCCTTCAGGCGCTTGACCTGGTTGCCCTTCAGACCGCCGTATTCCTTGCGCCAACGATAATAGGTGAACTGCGTCACGCTGATCGCGCGCACGGCTTCTGCAACCGATCGCCCCTGCGATACCAGGACATCGACCTGCCGCAGCTTCGCGACGATCTCTTCAGGCTTGTGCTTCTTCTGCGGCATGCTCTCGTCCTCCAATGGCTCGAAAACCATACTCCAAGGAGGACCACTTCAATGGGGGCAGACCACGCCGAATGCCTACAGAGAAATGTTCTAACGTCAGAGTTGGCTCATGAGAGCGCCCGATCGCAAACGAACATATAAATACTGCAGACGTTTCTGTCGGCCGGCCCCCTCCACGGAGACCACGTCACCGAGCAAGCGGGCCAGCGCATTGCTGATTTCAGCAATTACCGCAGCGCTATGCAGCGGGAGCGTGGCCAGCGCGCAGTCGAGTAGAATATCACCCAGCCGATCAAGTGTCGCGAGGTTCAGGTCTTGCACCGCACGGGCGAGCCAGATTGCATCGATGCGCGGATTGGATCGCAAAAACAAGCTCGCACGCAAAAAGTCGGTGATTGCGAGCTCGGCATCTTCCCAGCGATTGCCAATCAGCCGATTAAAAACGGGACGTAAAGTCGAATCCGCGCGGATCCGCTCGCTGAATTCACGTGCAAATGCATCGAGATCGGCGTCATCGAAATAAATCGACGGGGCAAAGGGCGAGCATGGCATAATGAAGGGCCTTGTTGCGACGGCCGCTAAAACAATCACGCAATGCCTAATGCAGTTAGCTCACATGCGATTTGCGTTCGATCAAATCCCCTGGCAATCCCACGCTTACAGCTTTATAGTCTTTCTGGCGCTTCTGATCCGCAGGCCAGACTATGTCGACATAGTTGAATTCTGCTGGGTTTTGAAACACCGAGGTGTCCTCAACGCCCTTTTCGCCGCGGCTCTGACTTGCAAGGTGCCGTCCGCAGGACGAGTTCGACATTCGGAGGATTCTCGCCATAACTCGGCTGGTATAGTCCGACCGACTGATCCCAACGTTCCGGCACTAACGCCGGATCGTCAATCCCACATGCTCTGGCTTTAGATTGATCATTTCCCGCCTCCGCACCACACTTGTCGACAGGAGGCTTTCGCCAAAAAATCGCGGTCCACCATCGGTTAGCCAATCTTGGAATGAAGCCGCTCGATTTCCGCCTCCCAACTAGCTTTGACGGCTAAGGCCTTGCTCGAAAAGAGCCCCGACCTTGCCCCCATTGCGTGCTTCTGCCAAGCGTTGATCATGACTAGGGATGCTGTGCTCGGCGGCGGTACTGCTGCCGATGTCATCTCACCGCGGATGGCTTCCAGTGTCACCTTCGGCTGGATATGGTTCGTACGTGGACCTGCTCATTTCAGCAAACTCTATCGAGCGGTTGGGTACGCGTAGTTTCGGATGGCGGAGGCTTATTCGCTGCGCCATCAAAGTTTGCGAGGATCGATACCCAACCGAGAGAGCTCCCGCTTAACCTCGGACTGTAGGAGCCGCTTTCTTCGCTGTCGCTCCGATTGCTTCCCACCATCGCTGCGTGATTCGAACTGCTCCAGCGGAAGATGATCAGATCCCCGCGGTTTCCGGCATCGATCGGAGGAACGATCGACACCTTATCGCGCCGGCCGCTAGCAGTTGGGCGCTGTTGCGCCGGTTCTGATGGAGTTCTGTCTCTCCAAGATCAAGGTAGCAATCGAGCAGAAGCTCGGATAGCGGTGCCAGGTGTTCGGACACCTGCGGTGGGACTCCCTGGAGCAGAAGGCGCGATTTCTTGAATGGGGCTCGCGCGGTCGTCGATGATCGCTCGCGCGCTTCTGCCGCCAGATGTTCGAGGCTCGCCGCGTCGGCTCCGAACGCAGTCGAAGACGCGTCCGCGAGCATGTCTGCCAGACGTCGTTCGAGTTCGGGAAGATCGATCACGGGCGCGGGCGGCGCGTCACGCTGTTCGTGAAAGGCCCGCCGCCTTTCGCGCCGAAGAGTAGTCAGATGACCCATCTCCTCCCGTGCCATCTGCTCGGCAGCCTCTTGGACCTGAGACTCGTCAGCGTGCGCCGCCACGTAGGTCCAGAAAAGGAAGGCGCGCTCCTCGTTCCTGACAGCCATGGAGAATGCCCGATAAGCGGTGAGCAGTGCGGGCGCGACGGTACCTGCGCCTTCGTCATCGAAGCTGCCGGCCGGATCCCATTGGAGGTGGGAAAGGTCAGGTTCCTTCTTCGTGACCTGTTCTGACCACCGCACGACGTTGCCCAGATGCCCGCTTTCTTCTGCCACCAGCCGCTGGAACACCGCTTCCATCTCCGGCCTACCTTCCTGACGCATGAGGTCGGCCAGCCTGGAATAGCCATCGATCGCCTCCTGCTCCATCGCGTAGGCAACTGCCAGGAGCTCGTCCATGGACGTCACAGCCGCGAAGGGTTCTGACTTCAGTAGAGACATGTGCGTGGGGCTCCAGTTCCGATAGCCCATGAACCTACCGCCAGATAACACACCGCAGTTTGCGCTAGCGCAAAGATACCGGCACCGGAACTGCTACTTACTGCGCATCACGGCAGAAATGGGCAACGCGTCGCCTATGCGCCAGAGTTCGGAGTACGCAGTCATCATCGGTCTCGCCTGGCGCCCCCATGAACTCTGGTTAGCGTTCATCGCCGCCGCTTTCGCTGCCATTCTTATCTTGGCTGGTTCGGCTCCTGCTTCAGCAACAGGAAGATTGCCCGAATTCCTGCAGCAGACCCAGCCTGCCGAGATAATCGAAGGAGCCGATCGCTTCGGCGAGTTGCAGGGTGACGCGCCCATCGCCCCCGTCTATCGCGGCGACGAGCTTGCCGGGTACGTCTACCTCAATACGGATTTTACCAGTTCCGTCGGCTACTCCGGCAAGCCGATCCACATCCTGGTCGGCATCGACGCGGCCGGTATCGTCCAAGGCTATAAGCTGGTGGAACATTCCGAACCGATCGTTCTCATCGGCATTCCGGAAGAGAAAGTCGTCGACGCCCTCAACTCCCTGATCGGAAAGGATCTGGGGCGCGTGGCTGCAGGAGCCGAAAGGCACCCGCCGGTCGACATCGTCAGCGGCGCCACGGTGACGGTGCTGGTCATGGGCGACAGCATCGTGCGGTCCGCGATCAAGCTGATCCGCAGCGGCCGTCTGGGCGAGCGCGTCGCTGACACCGTAACACCGCAGCAGCATCGGCTGGCGCGGGTGGTCGATCTGTCGAAGCAGGAGGTCCGCGACTGGCAGAGCCTCCTCGGGGACGGTTCTGTCCGCAGCCTGCGCCTCACGGTCGGAGAAGTGACCGAGGCTTTCAGGCAGGCAGGTCAGAGCGAAGCTGCAGAAAGGCCCGAAAGCCAGTCGCCCGAGGACCTGTTCATCGAACTTTACATCGCGCCGGTGAGCGTGCCGACGATCGGCCAGAGCCTTATGGGGGAGCGCGGCTACGAGCGCCTTCAGCAGAAGCTGCAGGATGGCCAACAGGCGATCATCGTGGCGGGTGACGGTGCCTATTCCTTCAAGGGCTCGGGCTACGTCCGCGGCGGCATCTTCGATCGGATCGAGCTGCTGCAGGACGGCGATGGCATGCGCTTCCGGGACCGGAACCATACCCGCCTTGGCGATCTGGCGGCCGAGGGCGCGCCGCGGCTTCGGGAAATCGCGCTGTTCGTCGTCCCGGCGGATTTCGATTTCGACGTCACCGAGCCATGGGAGTTGCAGCTTCTCGTCCAGCGGAGCTTCGGCGCGCGCGACAAGGCGTCCCTTCCGTTCAACGTCGGATACTCGCTGCCCGAGCAGTATGTCAGCCAAGAGGCCGTGGCCCAGGAACCATCCGGTGCCGAGGTGATGCGGGAGGTGCCAACCGATCCTGCAGCAGCCAGTGGCGGCCAGCCCGAGATCGAAGAAGACGTGCTTTGGAAGCGCATCTGGGAAATGAACACCATCGCCGTGGGCATCACGGTGGCGGCACTTCTCGTGCTGACGTCCATCTTCTTCTTCCAGGACTGGCTCGTGCGGCGCCCGAAGCTTTATACATGGGTACGCCGCGGCTATCTCCTGTTCACCCTCGTCTGGCTGGGCTGGTATGCCAATGCGCAGCTTTCCGTCGTCAACATTCTGACATTCGCGAACTCCCTGATGACCAGTTTCAACTGGGAGTTCTTCCTTTCGGCGCCACTCATCTTCATTTTGTGGGCGGCTGTGGCGGCAGGCCTGCTTTTCTGGGGACGCGGTCCTTTCTGCGGCTGGCTGTGCCCCTTCGGCGCGCTGCAGGAGTTGACCAATAACCTCGCTCAGGCATTGAAGGTGCCGCAGATAAAGGTGCCGTTCGGGCTGAACGAGCGGCTGTGGCCGATCAAGTATATCATCTTTCTCGGACTGTTCGGCCTGTCCTTCTACTCGCTGGCTCTGGCTGAGGTTCTTTCCGAGGTCGAGCCGTTCAAGACGGCCATCATCCTCAAGTTCGCCCGCGACTGGCCTTTCGTCGTCTTTGCCCTGACGCTGCTCGCGGCCGGCCTCTTCATCGAGCGCTTCTACTGTCGCTACCTCTGCCCGCTGGGCGCAGCCCTCGCCATCCCTGGCCGCATCCGCATGTTCGAGTGGCTGAAGCGCTGGCCCGAATGCGGCTCTCCTTGCCAGCGCTGCGCCAAGGAATGCCCCGTTCAGGCCATCCACCCTGAGGGTCAGATCAATGTCAATGAATGCATCTACTGCATGCATTGTCAGGAACTCTACCACGACGATCACCGCTGCCCACACATGATCCAGGTGCGCCTCAAGCGGGAAAAGTTCCAAGCCCTGTCTTCCCCCGCCACCCGCGGCGGCGGTCCCACGAAACCAGCCATCTCCCACAAGGGAGTTCCCGTCGAGCGACCCGACACCGTGTCGAGGCCGACGACCTAACCCGTACCCCAGGAGGGTTACAATGCCACAGGAAGAAACCGGAAAAGGCCTGAGCCGCCGCCAGCTGCTAGGCACCACCGCGTTCGTTGCCGCTGCCGGGGCCACCGGCATGACGACCGGCCTGACGTTCGGCGGCGGAGCGGTCAGCCCCGCGGCGGCGCAGGAAGGTGCGCCCGGCGGAACATATGAGGTCAAGCCCGGCGAACTGGATGAGTACTACGTGTTCTTTTCCAGTGGCCAAACCGGCGAGATCCGAGTGGTCGGCGCGCCGTCCATGCGTGAGATGATGCGCATTCCGGTCTTCAACCGCTGCAGCGCCACCGGATGGGGTCAGACCAACGAGAGCCGCAAGGTGCTGACCGAAGGCCTGCTACCGGAGACGGTGGAGTTCCTCAAGGACCAGGGCGGCGTCTACCACAATGGCGACCTGCACCATCCCCATCTGTCCTTCACGGACGGAACCTATGACGGTCGCTACCTCTACGCCAACGACAAGGCCAACACCCGCGTCTGCCGGATCCGCCTCGACGTAATGAAGTGCGACAAGATCATCCAGCTGCCGAACCAGCACACCGTCCACGGCCTGCGTGTCCAAAAGTACCCGAAGACGGGATACGTCTTCTGTAACGGCGAGGACCGGGTGCCGTTGCAGAACGACGGCACCACGATGAACGACAAGAGCACGTACCGGGCGATCTTCACCGCGGTCGACGGCGAGACCATGAAGGTGGCCTGGCAGATCATGGTCGACGGCAATCTCGACAATGTCGACGCCGACTACCAGGGCAAGTACTGTTTTGCGACCTGCTACAACTCGGAAGAAGGCGTGAACCTCGCCGAGATGATGGCAAGCGAGCAGGACTGGATCGTCATTTTCAACCTTGCCCGCATCGAGGCGGCCGTTGCGAACGGCGAGTTCGAGGAGATCAACGGCGTGCCTGTGCTGGATGGCCGCAAGGGATCTCCGCTAACGCGCTATGTCCCCGTCCCCAACAGTCCGCACGGGATCAACACCGCGCCGGACGGTATCCACGTAGTAGCAAACGGCAAGCTGTCGCCGACCGTCACCGTGTTCGACGTCCGGAAGTTCGATGACCTCTTCGACGACAAGATCCAGCCGCGCGACACGGTAGTCGCCGAGCCGGAGTTGGGACTTGGACCGTTGCACACGGCCTATGACGACAAGGGCAACGCCTACACGACGCTCTTCATCGACAGCCAGATCTGCAAGTGGAACATCGAGGACGCCAAGCTGGCCTTCGAAGGTGAACAGGTCGACCCCATACGCCAGAAGCTGGACGTCCACTACCAACCCGGCCATAACCACACCTCCATGGGCCAGACCAAGGAAGCGGACGGCAAATGGCTGATTTCGCTGAACAAGTTCTCCAAGGATCGCTATCTCAACGTCGGTCCCCTCAAGCCGGAGAACGATCAGCTGATCGACATCTCCGGCGACGAGATGGTCCTCGTGCACGACAACCCGACCTTCGCCGAGCCGCATGACGCGACGCTCGTGCACCGGTCAAAGATCGATCCAGTGCACGTCTGGAGCCGCGACGATCCGTTTTTCGCCGATGCCGTCAAGCAGGCGGCCGCCGACGGTGTCGATCTTACGTCCGATTCCAAAGTCATTCGCGATGGCAACAAGGTGCGGGTCTACATGATCTCAATCGCGCCCGCGTTCGGCCTCGAGGAGTTCACTGTCAAACAGGGTGACGAGGTGACGGTCTACGTCACCAATGTCGACGAGGTGGAGGATCTGACCCACGGGTTCAGCGTCGTCAACTACGGCATCAACATGGAAGTCGCGCCGCAGGCGACCGCTTCGGTCACCTTCAACGCGAGCAAGCCAGGCGTATACTGGTACTACTGCTCGTGGTTCTGCCATGCGATGCACATGGAAATGAAGGGCCGCATGTTCGTCGAGCCGCAAGCGGTCTAGGCCGGTGGCACGTTTCGTCACGATCATTGTGGGCATGGCGGCGTTGATCGCCGCCATGCCCGGTGCGCCCGCCTGGGGCGACGTCATCCGGATGGCACCCGGTGCGGGCCTGCAGGCCGCGATCGACGCCGCATCGCCGGGCGACGTCATACGGCTGGGCGCAGGCAGGCATGAGGGCCCTGTCACCCTCGCCAAGACCCTGACGCTGGAAGGCGACACAGGCGCAGTCCTTTCCGGAAACGGGAGCGGCAGCGTCATCACCATAAGCGCGCCTCGGTCGATCGTCCGGGGACTGCAGATTACCGGATCGGGGCGTAGCCTCTCGGAGATGGATTCCGGCATTTTCGTCGCGCAGTCGGCGAGTGGCACCCGCGTCGAGAGCAACGAGATCCTCGGCAACCTCGTCGGCATCTATCTCCACGGGGCGGAGGACTCGCTCGCGAAGGGCAACAGGATCGTCGGGCTTCGCGAGGGCCGGACCAGCGAGGCCGGCGACGGCATTTCCCTGTGGAATGCGCCGGGCGCCCAAGTGATCGGGAACGACATCAGCTTTGGCAGAGATGGGATTTTTACAAAGACTAGCAAAGACAATGTCTTCAAGAGTAACCATTTCCGCAATCTGCGCTTCGCAATCCACTACATGTACACCAATGACAGTGAAGTAATCGACAATGTCTCTGAGAACAATTCGATCGGCTATGCGATCATGTATTCGCGGAACCTTCACATCGAAGGGAACGTCTCGGATGGCGATCGTGACTACGGCCTCATGCTGAACTATGCGAATGGCTCCGTGATCACTGGGAATACGGTGCGTGGACGAATGCAGCCGGCGCAAAAGTGGACAGCGGCCGGCCGCGTGAGCGGTGCCCACGCGGTTCCCGGTGCGGCGCCGGAAGATGGGGCGACGGATGAGGCGGGCATGCGGCTGGGACCGGAAAAGTGCGTGTTCATCTACAATGCGAACAAGAACGCGTTTCACGACAACCTGTTCGAGGGATGCGCGATCGGAATTCACTTCACGGCGGGCTCGGAGGGCAATGCCATCTCCGGCAATGCCTTCGTCCGGAACCGGATACAGATCAAATATGTCGGGACCCGCGACCTTGACTGGTCCGCCGAAGGCGTGGGCAACTACTGGAGCGACAATCCGGCCTTCGATCTGGATGGAGACGGTGTCGGCGACAATCCGTACCGGCCAAACGACCTGATGGATCAGGTCCTGTGGACCTCGCCGCAGTCGAAAGTCCTCATAAACAGCCCTGCCGTCCAAGTCTTGCGATGGGCGCAGACCCAGTTCCCGGCGCTGCTGCCCGGCGGCGTGGTGGACAGCCGTCCGCTGATGGCGCCCCCTGCCCGGAGCATCGGCCATGACTGAGACCGTCTGCATCACCTCCGTCAGCAAGTCCTACGGTAAGGTATCTGCCGTGACGGACATCTCCTGTAGTTTCCACGAGGGCGAGACGATTGCGCTCGTCGGGCACAACGGCGCCGGCAAGACGACCTTGATCAAGCTGATGCTCGGGCTGATCCGGCCGGATTCGGGCTTCGTCAGGGTTCTCGGAGAGGACCCGGCTGCAGGCGAGTTCGCCGCACGGCAGAAGCTCGGCTATCTGCCGGAGAATGTTTCGTTCAACATGGCGCTGACCGGACGCGAGACGTTGGCCTTCTATGCGCGCCTGAAACGGGTGGCGGCAGAGAGCGTGAGGCCGCTGCTCGAGCGTGTCGGCCTGGCGAACGCTTCGGACCGCCGCGTCGGCACCTATTCCAAGGGCATGCGCCAGCGGCTGGGTCTGGCCCAGGCGCTGCTCGGACACCCCAGAGTGCTTCTCCTCGACGAGCCGACGACAGGGCTGGACCCGGCGCTGCGGCACATCTTCTACGAGATCATCGGGGGATTACGTGCCGACGGCGCTACTGTTCTGCTCTCGTCGCACGCGCTGACCGAGTTGGAGGGCAAGGCCGATCGGGTCGTGATCGTCAACCGCGGTGCCAAGATCGCCGACGGAAGGATCGACGAGCTTCGGCAGATCGCGCAGTTGCCGACGCGCATACGGGTGAGGCTCGCCGACGGTGCCGCTGGCGCCACGAACGGCTGGACGGATCGCACCGGCGCATGGAGGCGGATCAACGGCCACATGCTGGAGATCGACGCCAGCCCCGCAGACAAGATCTCGCTGCTGAAAAGCGCCGTGTCCTGCGATGCCCCCGTCGCCGACATCGATGTCGTGCCGCCGTCGCTCGACGAACTTTACGCGCATTTCCTTGCCTCGGGGGAGCCAGGTCGATGAGGAACATCCTTCTTGTCGCCCACAAGGAAATTCAGGAGGGGCTCCGCAACCGCTGGATCCTTGCCACGACACTGCTTTTGGCTGCCCTGGCCCTGACACTGACATTCCTGGGCAGCGCGCCGACTGGGAATGTCGGCGCCGGTGCGCTTGACGTGGTCATCGTGAGCCTTTCCAGCCTCACGATCTTCCTGGTCCCGCTGATCGCGCTGCTGATCTCGCACGACGCCATCGTCGGAGAGATGGAACGTGGCACAATGCTTCTACTCCTCAGCTATCCGATCGGGCGCTGGCAAGTCGTGATGGGCAAATTCGTCGGGCACGTCGCCATCCTGTCCTTCGCGACGCTCATCGGCTACGGCGCCGCCGCGGCGGCGCTGGCTGTAACGGGCGTATCGAGCGACTTCGCGAGCTGGACGGCATTCATGTCGATGATTCTCTCGTCGATCCTGCTCGGCGCGGTGTTCATCGCAATCGGGTACCTGATCAGTGCTCTGGTCGCAGAGCGCGGCACGGCGGGCGGCATTGCCATCGGGGTCTGGCTGTTCTGCGTGCTCATCTACGACATGGCGCTGCTCGGCGTGCTCGTAGTCGACCAGGGACGGATCGTTGGCGGCGGGCTCCTGAGCGCGCTGCTGCTGGTTAACCCGACTGACGCCTACCGCCTGCTCAACTTGGGGTCGGAGAGCGTCAGCGCCCTGTCCGGCATGGGCGGCGTTGCAGACAACGCCGCTCTCGGAGCCGCCACGTTGATCACCGCCCTGCTTGCCTGGACCTTCGTGCCGCTGGCGGCCGCGGCCGTGGTGTTTTCGAGGAGAGAGCTGTGAGACTAATTGTTCCCGTGGCGATCGCTGCCGTCCTGACGATTGCAGGATGCAATAACGAAGCAGAGACGCGGATGCCGAAGCCGGTGGCGATGACGGAGGCCGCGATCGGACACTATTGCGGCATGAACGTCTTGGAGCATCCCGGGCCGAAGGGTCAGATCATGCTGGGCCCCAACCCAGAACCGGTGTGGTTCTCCTCGGCTCGCGACCTCGTCGCCTTCACCATGCTGCCGGAAGAGTCGAAGAACATTTCTGCCCTTTACGTTTCGGACATGGGCAAGGCCGCCAGCTGGGAGGAGCCGGGCGCGGAAAACTGGGTCGAGGCGCGACAGGCCTTCTACGTCATCGGGAGTTCGATGCGCGGCGGCATGGGCGCGCCGGAAACGGTTCCGTTCGCGTCGGAGGCGGCAGCTGCCGCGTTCGCCGACCGGAACGGGGGTGAAATCGTCGAATTCGCGGAAATCCCTACCGACTATGTCTTGGGTACGGAAGACTTCGCCGTGGATGACGATACATTGCCCCAAACATCGGATTCAACGCAGTAGGAGCCATGTCATGGTCCGACCTCTTAGCCGCCGCCGTTTCATTTCCATCACTGCTTCTGCCGTTGGGCTGGGACTGCTTCCGCTCGGCGCCAGTGCCAAGCTAGGCGTGGAAACGGTAACGTGGGAGGGAGAGGCGTTGGGTGCATCAGCATCCATGACTGTCCACCACACCGACAAGGTCGCGGCCGAACTGCTGGTAAGGCAGGCCCATGCCGAGTTGTCGCGCCTGGAGCGGATCTTCAGCCTCTATCGAGACGACACGGCGCTGTCGGAACTCAATAGGACAGGCGTCCTCGCTGCGCCTCCGCGCGAGCTCGTTGAAATTCTCGGGAAGGCCCGGATGATTTGGGAGCAAACCGGTGGCGCGTTCGATCCGAGCATTCAGCCTTTGTGGAGCCTTCTCGCGCGACATTTCGGGGGCGCCGACCCCGACCCGTCCGGCCCTTCCGAAGAACGGTTACGGAAAGCGCTAGATCTTGTCGATTATGGCGACGTGCTTGTCAGCGGGGATAGGATCGCTCTCGGTCGACGCGGCATGGCGCTCACTCTCAACGGCATTGCGCAGGGGTTCATAGCGGACAGTATCGTAGGTGTCCTTCGCCGGGGCGGCGTGGCGAACAGCCTTGTCAACATGGGCGAGATTCGCGCTCTCGGGTCCCGGCCCGACGGCAATCCATGGAGGGTGGGTGTCGGGTTCGATGGACACGGAGCGGCGCACCAGCACGTGCTCGAGATCGCCGACAGGGCCGTCGCAACATCCAGCCCCGACGGTTACCGCTTTGCCGACGGGGGACGCTTCAACCACATTCTCGATCCCCGCAGCGGGCTCGGTGCGAGCCTGTACTGCATCATCTCGGTCATCGCTCCGGACGCCATGACCGCCGATGCGTTCTCCACCGGGTTCAGCCTCTTGCCACCAGAACGTATTCAGAAGATTGCGGCCGCTCGGCCGGGGCTACAGGTCAAGCTCCAGGAGAACAGCGACGCCGGGTCGGTGCTGGAGTTCTGAAGTTTCTGACCGCGCCATGGCCTTCTGGCGCCATGTCATGTGACACGCGCCCAGAACGCAATAAAACCTGCCAGTCGCTCGCCTGAGCAACAGGTCGTCGTTCGCGAGGCCGCACGTTTCGGCCCAAGCGACCAGCCGAGGCATTCCCGGTGCCCCGCTCCGTCGCGCCCGCGCGAACTGCGATGTTGGCGAGGCGCCGCGCTCGATCGCGATCCATGGGATGAACCGACCGGGCTGCCGCCCCCGTACCCCCGCCGAATTTTCACCCGCCTCCGACCGCCTTGGCACGACATCCTCGCGATGTTTGTTGTCCAGCAAAGAACGACGTCTTCGACCGGCCTAGACATGTACTGGCAAACAAGAGGTCGGAAAGAACCGTGTCATGAACGTCCGGAGCATGCTTCTCACAACCGCAGCCGCTGGCGCCCTTGCCCTGAATTTCGGGTTCACGGGCCTGGCTCTCGCGGATCCCGCACACCAGCATGTCGCGGAGCTCGGAAGTCATGACGCGCCTGTCGACATCATCCGGCAGGCGACGGATCTGCCGACGGTGATCGACGACCGAGAGCCGGAGACGGTACGGGTCAGCCTAGAGACGGTGGAAGTCATCGGCAAGCTTGCCGACAACACCAGCTACCACTACTGGACCTTCAACCGAAAGGTTCCCGGGCCGCTCGTGCGGGTACGGGTCGGCGACACGGTCGAAGTGTTGCTCAAGAACCATGAAGACAGCATGGCCATGCACAACGTGGATTTCCACGCTGTCACCGGCCTTCACGGGGGCGGGCATGCTACGCTCGCCGCACCCGGCGAGAAGAAAGGGTTCACCTTCAAGGCGCTGAAACCGGGCCTCTACGTCTATCACTGCGCCGTCGGTCCGGCCGCACAGCACATCGCCAACGGCATGTACGGAATGATCCTCGTCGAGCCGGAAGGCGGCCTGCCTCCGGTCGACCATGAGTTCTACGTCATGCAGGGCGAGCTCTACACCGAGGAGGCTTTCGGAACGGCTGGCCAGTTGACCGAGAGCTACGACAAGCTGATGGACGAGCGGCCCGAGTACTACGTCTTCAACGGCGCTGCCGAGGGCCTGACCGGCGACAATGCGATGAAGGCCATGGTGGGCGAGACCGTGCGCATCTACTTCGGTGTCGGAGGCCCCAACAAGACGTCGAGCTTCCATGTCATCGGCGAGATCTTCGACAGGGTGTATGATCTCGGATCGCTGACGGGAACGGTGCTGCCGGACGTACAGACGATCAGCGTACCTCCCGGCGGGGCTGCCGTGGTCGACTTCAAGGTCGAAGTGCCGGGCGAGTATCTGCTGGTCGATCACGCCTTGTCGCGGGTGGGTCGAGGTCTCGTCGCCAAGCTGATCGTCGATGGACCCGAGCAGCGCGACATCTACCGCGAAGGCGTCGATCAGATGCTCGGCCAGCTGACGCAGTAGCTGACATCGAAGAAGGTTGAAGATTGGGCGGCTCGTGAGCCGCCCAATCTTCGTTCACGCCCTCGTCTTTCTGAAACACGCGAAACAGGAAAAGCCTGATGGCTGCACTGTCCACCTCCGCGTCCGACCGTTCCGCGCCCCGCGCGGCGCTGAAGTCGGGCGACCTCTCCCGCGACGGCCGAGGAAGGATCCGGTCGATGCCGCCGATCCTGCACTACGGCTTCAGACCCTTCTTCTTCCTGGCTGCGCTCCACGCGGGGCTCGCGATCCCGCTCTGGCTCTGGGCCTTCTTCAGCGGCGTCCAGTTCGGCGGTCCCTTCGAGGGCATGCAGTGGCACGCGCACGAGATGCTGTTCGGCTATTTGAGTGCGGTCCTTGCGGGCTTCATCCTGACCGCGATTCCCAACTGGACCGGCCGGCTGCCTCTCAGTGGGCTGCCGCTGCTGGCGCTTGTCGGCCTATGGATTGCCGGAAGGGCAGCCTGCCTGTTCTCGCCCGATCCCTGGCTGGCTATGGCGGTGGACCTGACATTTCCTGCAGCTCTAGGCTTCGCCATCTGGCGCGAAGTTCTCGCAGGGCGGAATTGGAAGAACGCGCCGGTCGCGGCGATGTTCACCGTACTGGGGCTGGCCAACGCCGTCGACCACTTGGGGAACATGGGCATCGGGCCATATGGTCTCGGTCAACGTTTGGCCCTCGCCGTCGCGGCAATCCTGCTCGCGCTCATTGGTGGACGGATTGTGCCCAGCTTCACGCGCAACTGGTTGGTCAAGGAAGGAGCTATTCGGCTGCCATCGCCCTTCGGCGGACTCGACAAGGCTGCCCTCGCGGTAACGGTCGTCGCGATGCTGGCATGGGCCGGCTTGCCGCAAACGCCAGCAGCGGGCGTTGCGCTGTCCCTGGCCGGTCTCCTGCTCGCGGCAAGATTGACGCGGTGGCGCGGCATGGCGACGCTAACCCAGCCGATCCTGTTCGTTCTCCATCTCGGCTATGGGTGGCTTTCCCTTGCACTCGTTCTCATGGGCATCAGCCAGATCGTCGCTTTCCTGCCGGCTTCAGCTGCGCTCCACGCCCTCACGTCAGGCGCCGTTGGATCCATGACGCTCGCGGTCATGACCCGAGCGAGCCTTGGCCACACAAGACGGGCGATCATCGCCGACCGCTCCGTCGTCGCGATGTATGGATTGGTATCCATTGGGGCCGGTCTGAGGGTAGTCGCGCCGTTCGCGGGCGACTGGTATACCACGGCGCTCGCTTTGGGCGGAGCGCTCTGGTGTTGCGGCTTCCTGCTGTTCGCCGTCCGCTTTGCGCCGATACTCTGGGGGCCCCGCGCCGGCGCTTGAACGCCGTGCGCCCTCTTCGTCGTCGCGGATGGACCGCGTGGCGCCACCGATGCGTCGTGCTGGCGGCCGACCTCATGTGCGGCGCCGGCTTTCTGACGGTTTTCGGGTTTCCTAGCGAACGTCTGTTCAAGAAGCGCCTGACAAGCAACCGCGGTCAGGAGTTCGCGGCGTCTGTGGCATTTTTCGGCAGCCTGCCCCTCGACCGATGCAGCCGAGCGGGAGACCGGCGAACTCTACGCCGTAACTCGGAAAGGCGCCGGAGCCCATCACACACAAGCACCGCCGGCTACTGCCATGCGGTGCTTCCAACGATCGGTTATATCGCACTCTTCGCTGGAGGGACTCAGGCGTTGGTGACTGCCTGAGCTCCCCCGACGGTTGGGCTCAGTTCGACGCTACCGTCTTGCTGAAGAGGTCGGCAAAGGCGGCCTTGGCCTTCCCGGGATGCGTTACGGCCTGAGCCTCGTCGGCATTTGCAGGTTCGCCGACCTTGATCAACGCGACCATGCCCATCCCGTAGTGTGGCGTGCACTTGACGCCGTATAGGCCTTCAGCGTCCATGGTGACCGTGAATTCCTTGTTGAACTTGCTCTTGAAGGACTCCGCTCCCTCGGGAAGCATCCCCTTGATGCTCTCGACGTTGTGCCCCTTGTCGGTCGGCACGAAGCGGATCGTGTCGCCGGGAGCGGCAACGATCAAGTCCGGCTCGAAGACCATGGCGCCCTTGGCACCCTTGTTGAGCATGTGGACCTCGATTTCGGCCGCTCCTGCCACGCCTGCGACCATGACTGCACCGAGCGTGATCGCGGCCAGAACTACTCTCATTTTCTTGTCCTCTTGTTCCGACAGCTTGGGCTGCCGTTGACCCCTTGATAGCCCGGAACGCCGAGCCACAGTTTGCGCCAGCGCAAACGGGAGTTAGAAGACTGTCCGACTGGTCACAAGAGACGCTTGCATGGCTTTAGACAGATCGCTGATCGCCGCCCTTCCCGCCTTCGCCGATCTAGGCGCCCGTGATCTGGATGCCATTCTCGCGTCGGCGCGATCTTCCCGATACCCGAGGAATTCGGAAATCTTCACCCAGGGCGAGAAGGCCGAGCAGTTCTTCCTCCTGCTGTCGGGCCACATAAGGGTGGTCCGCACCACGCCTGACGGGGAACAGGTGATCGCCCGCTACATCAACGAGGAGGAGCTGTTCGGCATCGCCATTGCGATGGGGACCAGAACCTATCCGGCCAGCGCGATCGCCGCAGTGGATTGTGTGGTCATCGCCTGGCCGAATTCCGTATGGCACGACCTGCAGTCCCGGTTCCCGGCCTTCGGTGCGAGCGCGTATCAGACCATCGGCAAGCGCCTGCAGGAGACGCAGGCGCGCGTCGTGGAGATGTCGACCCAGCAGGTCGAGCAGCGGATTGCCAGCGCGGTGCTTCGGCTGGTGTCGCAGTCCGGGCGAAAGACACCGGACGGTATCGAGATCGACTTCCCGATCAGCCGCCAGGATATCGCCGAGATGACCGGCAGCACGCTTCACACCGTCAGCAGGCTGCTGAGCGCCTGGGAAGACCAGGGGATCGTACGCAGCGGGAGACAAAAGGTGACGGTGACGGATCCTCACGCCCTGATGCTGGTGGCCGAGAACAGGCGGCGGAGATAGCCTCCCGTCCGTTCACGTCGCGGACATTGCGCCCGACGTGCAGGATGGCAAGCCCGCTTCCGTGAGCCGACCATGCGGACCGCAGGGGCATAAGCGCCTGAAGACACCGGTCCTGCGGCCTGATCGGGTCGTCGACCAAGACCTACAGGTGCTCGTGCAGCGTCCCGACGGCTCCCCGATCGCCGCAAACTGTCTCGAATGCCGATGATGTATCCGAGGCGGGATCGCCGCGCATCACCGATAGAAGCTCCTCCGAAAAGGCTGCTTCGTCCACCCCATGGGCGGCACACGCATCCGCGACCGTGTGGAAGATCCCGATTGGGCAGCCAATGCAGAGCATCCTGTAGCGGATCATAACGCCGATCGTGGCGGGCCACCTGCGCATGATCTCATCGACTGGCATGTTCGGGTCGATCGTCGGGGGCTTCATGCTGATGCTTCTCCTTGAAACCCAATCTCTAGCTCCCGTCGATCGTAGAACTTTGTCAGGGCGCAAACAGCTGCAGGAATTGCTGCGGTGCCGCAGCACTCACGTCCGCCGCAACGCTCGGATTGCGATGTTGTTGTAGAGAGGGAGGATAGAAAACCATCGATAGGCGCGAACACACTCCGGTGATTGACATGTTAAAAGGCGTGTTACACGTTTCGAGGACACATGAGCGGAGGAAAATTCGATGTCGGCGACAACCGACCCGAACGACCAACGAACGTTCAAAAGTCGACGTCGCCGGGAGCTGCTCATCTTCCTGGCCCTGGCCTACGGAATCTGGCCTCTCGTGGCTTTCGGTTCGGTCGGCGCCTACGGCTTCATCGTCTGGATGACGCAGCTCGTGTGGGGGCCGCCCGGGCCGCCCACCGCAGGGCATTGACATGACCCGGAATGAACCAGACGTCTCGCGCCGTCAATTCTTGACGGGACGGCTGCGCCGGAAAGAGGAAGTCGTGCGGCCTCCATGGTTGCTGCCGGCCAATCTGGCTTCCTGTGACGGATGTGGTGACTGCGCCACCGCTTGCGAGCCGCGACTGATCTTCATCGTCGACGACACGCCCCAATTGAGCTTCAACCAGAGCGAATGCACCTTCTGCGGCGCCTGTGCCGAAAATTGCCCGCAGGATCTGTTCGATCGCCAGGCACCGGCTTTCGAACACGTCGTGGCGATCGGCGCCGAATGTCTCGCCTGGAACGGAATCGTCTGCCAGTCCTGCCGGGACGCCTGCCCCGAGATGGCCATTTCCTTTCCGCCGCGGATCGGCGGACCGTTCCTCCCGGCGTTGCGGCCGGATCTTTGCTGCGGCTGCGGCGCCTGTATCGCGGCCTGCCCTTCCGAAGCAATCAGCGTCGATTTCCAGGAACGGAGACGCGAAGATGTCTGACGCCTGCCTCCAGTACGTGATTTCCAGCGCCGTCGTTTCGGCTCTTCCGGACAAGGCGGACTTCGTCCGCGCAGCCATCTGCGGCATGGAGGGAGCGGAAATAGCTGCCCAGGAAAAGGGAAAGCTGGTCGTGCTGCTCGAGGGATCTTCCAGCAGGTTCGTCGGCAACCGCCTGACCGAGATCGCCACGCTCGACGGCGTCATCAGCGCGAACATGGTCTTCGAACATCGTGAACTGCTAGCCACTGGAGCAGAGCCATGAGCCTCAACCGACGGGATCTGTTGAAGGCACAGGCGGCGGGTGTCGCCGCCGCGGCCGCAAACATCACGCTTCCTGCGGCGGCCCAGCCGGTTTCCGGCGGGGTCGAAACGTTGCAGATAAAATGGTCCAAGGCGCCCTGCCGCTTCTGCGGCACGGGCTGCGGCGTCATGGTCGGGGTAAAGGAGGGACAGGTCGTCGCGACCCATGGCGACATGCAGGCTGAGGTCAATCGCGGCCTCAACTGCGTCAAGGGCTACTTCCTGTCCAAGATCATGTATGGCAGCGACCGCCTGACCACGCCGCTGATGCGCAAGCGCGACGGCCAGTATGCGAAGGATGGGGAATTCGAGCCGGTTTCCTGGGACGAGGCGTTTGACGTGATGGCCGAACAGGCCAAGCGGGTTCTCGGGGAGAAGGGCTCGACCGCCGTCGGCATGTTCGGCTCAGGCCAATGGACGATCTTCGAGGGGTACGCGGCCTCCAAGCTGATGCGAGCGGGTTTCCGTTCCAATAATCTCGATCCGAACGCCCGCCACTGCATGGCGTCGGCAGCCGCCGCCTTCATGCGCACCTTCGGCATGGACGAGCCGATGGGCTGCTACGACGATTTCGAGAGCGCCGACGCCTTCGTGCTTTGGGGCTCGAACATGGCTGAGATGCATCCAATCCTGTGGACGCGGCTTGCCGACCGCCGCCTCGGCCACGAACATGTGCGTGTGGCCGTGCTCTCCACCTATACCCACCGTTCGATGGATCTGGCCGACATCCCCATGATCTTCACGCCGGGAAGCGACCTCGCGATCCTGAACTACATCGCCAACCACATCATCCAGACCGGCCGGGTCAACGAAAACTTCGTCGAGAACCATACCACCTTCATGAAGGGCGAGACCGACATCGGTTACGGGCTGCGGCCCGAACACCCGTTGGAGATGGAGGCCGCCGGCGCACAGAACGCCGGCAGGATGGAAGCGACCGACTTCGAAGGCTTCAAGGCGTTCGTGTCGGAATACACGCTGGAAAAGGCGTCCGAGCTTTCGGGCGTCGAGCCGTCCTTCCTCGAGGAGCTCGCCGAACTCTACGCCAATCCCGACATCAAGGTGATGTCGCTCTGGACCATGGGCTTCAACCAGCATGTGCGCGGCGTCTGGGCCAATCACATGGTCAACAACATTCACCTGCTCACGGGGAAGATTTCGGAGCCCGGCAACGGCCCCTTTTCGCTGACTGGGCAACCGTCCGCTTGTGGCACGGCACGCGAGGTCGGCACTTTCGCCCACCGTCTGCCGGCTGATACGGTGGTGACCAACCCCGAGCACCGGCAGCACGCCGAGGAGATCTGGAGACTGCCACACGGTCTCCTGCCGGGCGAGCCGGGCTATCATGCGGTCCTGCAGGACCGCATGCTCAAGGACGGCAAGCTCAATTTCTACTGGGTACAGGTCAATAACAACCTGCAGGCGGCTCCGAACAACGACCAGGAGACCTACCCGGGCTATCGCAATCCGGACAATTTCATCGTCGTGTCCGAGGTGTACCCGACTGTCACCGCGCTAGCCGCGGATCTCATCCTCCCCGCAGCCATGTGGGTCGAGAAGGAAGGCGCCTACGGCAACGCCGAGCGACGCACCCACATGTGGCGCCAGCTGGTGGACGCGCCGGGCGAAGCGCGATCGGATCTCTGGCAGTTAATGGAGTTTTCCAAGCGCTTTACGACGGACGAGGTCTGGCCTGCGGAAATCCTCGACGCCAATCCGGAGTATCGCGGACGAACGCTATTTGAGGTGCTGTTCAAGAACGGCCAGGTGGACAAGTTCCCGTCCACCGAGCGGGACCCCGCCTATGCCAACGACGAGTCCGACGCCTTTGGCTTCTACGTACAGAAGGGGCTGTTCGAGGAATACGCGGCCTTCGGCCGCGGCCACGGTCATGACCTTGCGCCTTTCGACATCTACCACGAGGTCCGGGGTCTACGCTGGCCGGTGGTGAACGGCGAGGAGACCAGATGGCGCTACCGCGAGGGGTACGATCCATACGTCAAGCCGGGCGAAGGCGTACGATTCTACGGGCGACCGGACGGGCGAGCGGTGATTCTGGCCGTGCCCTATGAGCCGCCGGCAGAAATGCCGGACAATGAGTTTGACTTGTGGCTCGTTACTGGCCGCGTCCTCGAGCACTGGCACTCGGGTTCGATGACCATGCGCGTGCCGGAGCTCTATAAGGCTTTCCCTGGGGCTCGCTGCTTCATGCACCCGGAAGATGCCCGCGAGCGCGGCCTCAGGCAGGGGGCGGAGATCGTGCTTCAGTCCCGCCGCGGCGAGATCCGGACCCGTGTCGAGACACGCGGGCGCAACCGCATGCCGCGTGGCGTCGTCTTCGTTCCCTGGTTCGACGCGAGCCAACTCATCAACAAGGTCACTCTCGACGCCACCGATCCCATCTCCAAACAGACGGATTTCAAGAAATGCGCGGTCCGAGCCGTCTCCGCCTAAACCGGCGGTCCCTCCTCGTCGTCCCTGCGGCGTTCCTTTTCGCTCTGTTTGCCACCATTGCGGCGGTGTCGCAGGATATCCCGATCCCACCGCTCCACGGCGCCGAGCAGCCGATGGAACTGACGCCGGCGCCGCCCTTTCCGAGGTGGGTTGTGGACGACCAGCGTAAGATGCGAGCATATCCGGAACAGCCGCCGGTGATCCCGCATTCAATCGAGGGCTACCAGCTCTCGGTCAACGCCAACCGCTGCCTTTCCTGCCATCGACGCGAGTTCACGGAGGCCTCTGGCGCCCCGATGATCAGCGTCACGCATTACATTGACAGAAATGGTCAGATGCTCGGTGACGTTTCACCCCGTCGCTACTTTTGCACCGCCTGCCACGTGCCGCAGGCGGACACCGAACCGCTCATCCCGAACATCTTCCGCGACATGAGCGAGATGGGTGCACGCCCCGCCGGGAGCGAATAAATGATCGACGGCATCAAGGCGGCCATCCTCTGGTGCTGGAGGATACTGACGACACCGGCAACGACGCTCGGCCTCGGTTTCCTCACGCTCGGCGGTTTCATCGGCGGCGTCCTATTCTGGGGAGCCTTCAACACTGGCCTCGAGGTGACCAACCGCGAACAGTTCTGCGTCGGCTGTCACGAGATGAAGGCCAACGTCTTCGAGGAATTGACGCACACCGTCCACTACACCAATCGCTCCGGTGTCCGGGCAACCTGTCCGGATTGCCATGTGCCGCACGAGTGGACAGACAAGATCGCCCGTAAGATGCAAGCCTCGAAGGAGGTCTGGGGCCATATTTTCGGCACCATCGATACGAGGCGGAAATTCCTCGACATGCGTCTGGAACTCGCCAAGCGGGAATGGTCTCGTCTAAAGGCAAACAACAGTCTGGAATGCCGCAATTGCCATTCAACGCTGGCAATGGATGTGTCCAAACAGACCGAACGCGCCGCCAAAATCCATGAGGAGTATCTATTTTCGGGCCAAGCGACCTGTATCGACTGTCACAAGGGCATCGCGCACGAACTGCCGAACATGCAAGGCGTCGAACCCGGCTGGATGCAAATTCCTTCGGACGCGACAGATCATGGCCTACCGCAGGCAAGTCTAGCAAAGAAGCTGCGGGAGTATGCGCAAGGGGAATAGATCTGCGTTGTACGGTTGGCGACGAGCACCGCGATGCGCGTCTCGGCATGAACGGATTACCGGAACGACGGGTACAGCGTTAGGGGTTATCATGAAAATAGTCGTCCCAGTCGTCATCGTCGCCCTGATCCTCATAGCGATTATCTTCCTTCTAGGCTTCCCGCCGGCAAGCTGAAGGGCTGCGGCCACGGCTACCGCACGGTGGCTAAAACTAGCAGGGTGATCCATAAACGACCGACCTTTTCCAAGCTGTCGCTGAACTCCCGACAAAGCAGGAAGAAATGGCGGCTTGGTCGTTATGGCTTCTTAGTTCCCGGACGCAACAATGGCTTGTTTGGGGGTTTCGGAAGTGAACGGAAGCGTGCATAAAGCGCATCGTTGGTGCATCTTTTTGATGCGCGGCAGCAGCCGCGCCTCACACACCGCTGAACAAGAGTGACGGCGACATGATCTCACAGCTGACACAGGGTGAACGGCAGCTCTCGATCGCAATTATGGCGGTCCTTGCAGCATTCGGCCTTTTGCTGGCGGTCGCGGGGGGCACGGATCCGCTTGGAGTGCACGGGGCGCTGATGCTCGTGGCGGGTGCGGTGGCGATTTTCTTCCTGCTTGCGCACCATGACGATCCGGAGCCGGAGCTCGCGCGACGGTCTTCTGAGTACTACGACGATCCGATCAAGGCCGGTGTCACGCTGACGATGATCTGGGCCGTGTTTGGCATGTTCGTCGGCGTGTGGGTAGCTGCCGAGCTTGCCTGGCCCGTACTGAACTTCGAGACGTCCTGGCTCAGTTTCGGTCGCCTCAGGCCGGTGCATACGACGGGCGTCATCTTCGGCTTTGGCGGCAACGCGCTCATCGCCACCTCCTTCCATGTCGTGCAGCGGACGTCTCGTGCCCGCCTGGCGGGCCAGGTGAGCCCTTGGTTCGTGCTCTTCGGCTACAATCTGTTCTGCATTCTCGCCGTCAGCGGCTACGCAATGGGTCTGACACAGTCGAAGGAGTACGCCGAGCCGGAATGGTACGCCGATCTCCTGCTCGTCGTGGTGTGGGTCACGTATTTCGTCCTCTACATCCGCACGCTGGCGCGTCGGAAAGAGCCCCACATCTACGTTGCGAACTGGTACTTTCTGGCCTTCATCGTGGTCGTGGCGATCCTGCACATCGTCAATAACCTCGCCGTGCCGGTCTCTCTCGGTCACGCCAAGAGCTATACGATCTGGTCAGGTGTCCAGGACGCGATGGTGCAGTGGTGGTACGGCCACAACGCCGTCGCCTTCTTCCTGACCGCCGGCTTCCTCGGCATGATGTACTACTACCTGCCCAAGCGGGCAGATCGGCCCATCTTCTCCTACCGCCTGTCCATCCTCAGCTTCTGGGGCATCACCTTCTTCTACATGTGGGCAGGCTCGCACCATCTGCACTACACGGCCCTGCCGCACTGGGTTCAGACCCTGGGGATGACCTTCTCGGTCATGCTGCTGGTGCCCTCCTGGGCCTCGGCCGGCAATGCGTTGCTGACCCTCAACGGCGCGTGGCACAAGGTGCGCGACGACGCCACCCTGCGTTTCATGTTCGTGGCCGCCGTATTTTACGGGCTCTCGACGTTCGAAGGCTCGTTCATGGCGATCCGCCCCGTCAACTCGCTGTCGCACTACACCGACTGGACGGTCGGCCATGTCCATGCCGGCGCGCTCGGCTGGGTGGCGCTGATCACCTTCGGCTCGATCTACACGCTGGTCCCGAGCCTGTGGAAACGGGAGCGGATGTACTCTGCCGCGCTCGTCGAGGTGCACTTCTGGCTCGCGATCGCCGGTACGCTCGTCTACGTCTTCTCCATGTGGAACTCCGGCATCGTCCAGGGCCTGATGTGGCGGACCTACACCGACAGCGGCACCCTCGCCTATTCCTTCATCGACTCCCTGGTTGCCATGTATCCCTACTACATTGCACGTGCCTTCGGGGGGCTGCTGTTCCTGCTCGGCGCAGTGGTCGGCTGCTACAATATCTGGATGACGGTCAGTGCCGTGCCGGAAGCCACTGGCCGGCGAGCGCCGGACATGCCTGACGATCGAGCGGCGCAGGCTGTTGCCCCTGCGCCGGCGGAGTAGAACCCATGGCCGAGTTTTTCCACCGCAAGATCGAACGGTCTGCCATTGGCTTCGTGTTGGCAATCATCGCAGCCGCCAGCGTTGGCGGCATCGTCGAGATCGCGCCGCTCTTCACCATCGACGAGACGGTGGAGGAAGCTCCCGACATGCGTCTCTACACCCCGCTGGAGCTGGCTGGGCGGAACATCTACATCAGAGAGGGTTGCTACGCCTGCCACAGCCAGATGATCCGCACGCTGCGCGATGAAGTCGAGCGCTACGGTCCCTATTCTCTGGCCGTGGAGTCCCAGTATGACCACCCAATGCTGTGGGGTTCCAAGCGGACGGGGCCAGATCTTGCGCGCATTGGCGGCAAATATTCCGACTTCTGGCACGTGGCGCATCTGACCAATCCGCGCGACGTCGTCCCGGAGTCCAACATGCCTGCCTATCCCTGGCTGGCCCGCGACGGGTTGGAGACCAGCGACCTTGGCCAGCATCTCGCGGCACAACGTGCTGTGGGCGTGCCTTATACCGACGAGATGATCGCGAACGCCCAGAAGGATGCGATCGGCCAGGCTTCGCCCGACAGCCCGTACGCCGCAGCCGTTCGCGAACGTTACGGCGAGGAGACGCAGATCAGCACTTTCGACGGGGTAGCGACAGAGCTCACCGAAATGGACGCGCTGGTCGCGTATCTGCAGGTCCTGGGACTGCTGACCAACGCCGCCTATCAGGATACCGCCGCCCCGGGCGAACCACCGGACCTCGAGGAGCTGACCGCACCAGCACCAGCACCAGCACCAGCACCAGGAGGCTAACTCCATGGATCTCGACTACGAAACCCTCGTCGTCTTCTCCAAGAGTTGGGGCTTGTTTTATCTGATGGCGTTCTTCCTCGCTGTCGTCGTCTATGCGTTCTGGCCGTCCAACAGAAAGCGCTTCGACAGGGCAAAGAAGAGCATTCTCGACAAGGACGATCGGCCATGAAGCCGGAAGATCGCGATCCAGTCAGCGGGCACCGTACGACCGGCCACGAGTGGAATGGTATCAAGGAATTGGACACGCCGGTTCCGCGCGGGGTGCTCATCTTCCTCATCGTGACGCACATCTTTGCGGTGCTGTGGTGGTTCCTGATGCCGACCTGGCCCCTCGGCTCAACTTACACGAAGGGTCTGCTCGGTATCGATCAGCGGCAGACTGTGGAGGAGGAGCTCGTCGAGGCCTCGGTGGAACGGGCGCCGTGGGTCACGCAGATCGAGGCCTCGAGCTTCGAGCAGATCCAGACCGATCCGCAATTGATGGCAATCGTCGCGCAGAGCGCGCCGCAGCTGTTCGGCGACAACTGCGCTGCCTGCCATGGCGTCACCGCGACCGGCCGGATCGGCTACCCCGACCTGACCGACGACGACTGGCTGTGGGGCGGAGACCCGGAAACGATCGCCGAGACCATGCGGGTCGGGATCAATGCGATGCACGACGAAACCAGGTTTGCGCAGATGCCGGCTTTCGGCCGCGACCAGATGCTGGACCGTAACCAGGTTCACGACGTCGCAACCTATGTGTACTCGCTCAGCAATCCCGCAGTCACGACGACGGATAGTATCGAGCAAGTCGAGGCGGGGCGAGAGATATTCGCGGCCAGCTGTGCCGCCTGCCACGGCGAGGATGCTACGGGCATGCGAGAGGTCGGCGCACCGAACCTGACCGACGCATTCTGGATCTATGGCGGCGATCTGCAAACGATCGTCACCTCGGTCCACGGGGGCCGCCAGGGGCACATGCCGACCTGGGACGAGCGGCTGACGGAGGCAGAGATCAAGATCCTTGCAGTCTACGTCCACTCGTTGAGCCACCAGACCCCCTGACGCGGAAAGGAGCGACCGTGGCCCAGAGCAACCGAAGCAGGATCCGGTGGATGGTGGGCGGACTTGTCCTGGCCGGCGTTCTGCTCTTGGCAGGCGCCAACGCGCACCTTGTCTATGTCGCCTTTGCATCCCAGCCCGATTGCGTGGCGCATCTAAAGGAGCCGGGGACTAAAGCCGGCCAATTCCGGGCGGCCAAATCTGCCTGTTAATGCGACGAGCAGCCGAAGTACCACGCGGAGAACGATCGATGACCGAAGCCGACGAGAACTACGGCCTTCTCAACCAGACCTCGGACATTCGGGAAATGCAGAACCCCGAGTTCCAGCGTCACCTCCCCCCTTCAGCCGCGCTGGGCTGGTTGAAGGCCGGCTGGCGCGATATGGTCGCGCATCCCCACATCAGCCTTGCCTATGGTCTCGTGATATTCCTGCTGTCCATCCTGACCGTGTGGAGCATGTTCTCGTTTGGATGGGACCACATCCTCTTCCCGGCCTTGGCGGGCTTTCTCATCATCGGTCCTTTCGTCGCGATCGGTCTCTATGACCTAAGTCGGGGACAGGATGCAGGCGAGACCGTCAGCCTCGGTCGCTTGTACCGCGTGCGGGCAAAGTCCGGCACACAGATGTTCTTCGTCGGCATTCTTCTTTGTCTTCTGATGCTCATCTGGTGGCGGGCTGCGGTGATCGTCTATGCCCTGTTCTTCGGCTATCGGCCGTTCCCCGGCCTCGACAACCTAATCCCGATGCTGCTCACGACCGGCATCGGGTGGGCGATGCTGATCGTCGGCGCCGTCGTCGGTGGGCTCTTCGCGGCCTTCTCCTTCGCGATAAGCGCCTTCTCCATACCGATGCTGCTGAACGAACGATCGGACGCGCTCACTGCGATGGGCACCAGCATGATGCTCGTCTGGAACAACCTGCCGGTGATGATTACCTGGGGTGCCATCGCCCTGGGTCTGTTCGTGATCTGCCTGCTGACGGGTCTTGCCGGCCTCATCGTGGCGTTCCCGCTGCTCGGGCATGGCACGTGGCACGCCTACAAGACGATCCGCCGGCCCGACGAAATATCCCACGTGGACGAGCCGCCATCAAAACTGGCTCAGGTCTAGGACCAACGGCAGCGACCATGAAGGGCTGTTGCAAAGATGTGGATACGGCTCCGGAGGTAACCAGCGGTCCCGCCGGCAATGCCCATGTCGAGGAGGTTCTCCTCGCGAGCCGGCAGATCACGGATGATCTTCGGCAGACCGTCCTCTCCGTGCCCGGCATCCACTGCGGCAGCTGCATGCGCGCCATCGAGGGCGCTCTCGGTGCGCTCGACCATGTCGAGCATGCTCGCGTGAACCTTTCCACCAAGCGGGTCGCAGTCCACTGGCACGGGGAGACCCCGCCGCCCTTCATACAGACCCTGACGGCGATCGGCTTCCCGGCGCACCTCCACGACAACAGCGCGGACGAGAAGGATGCAGTCCTCGCCAATCTGCTGCGGGCTCTGGCCGTAGCCGGCTTTGCCGCCATGAACATCATGTTGCTGTCGGTTGCGGTGTGGTCGGGCGCCGAGACGTCGACGCGCAACCTCTTCCACTGGATCTCGGCCGCGATCGCATTACCGGCGCTCTTCTACTCCGGCCGCATATTCTTCCGCTCGGCTTGGAGCGCACTTCGCAACGGTCGGACGAACATGGACGTGCCGATATCGGTCGGCGTGATCCTCGCCTTCGGCCTGAGCATTTATGACACGATACAGGGCGACCAACACGCCTATTTCGACGCATCCGTGGCGCTGATCTTCTTCCTGCTGATCGGCCGCACGCTCGACCACATGATGCGCGAACGCGCCCGCACGGCGGTCAAAGGCCTCGCGAAGCTTTCTGCGCGGGGGGCGACTGTCATCCGCGAGGACGGCAGCACGATCTATCTGCCGGTTTCCGAGATCCGGCCCGGAGCGAACATCCTTCTGGCTGCCGGTGAGCGGGTGCCCGTCGATTCCGAGGTCGAGCACGGCACCTCCGATCTGGACTGCTCGATCGTATCCGGCGAGAGCGAGCCATTCCGAGCCGAAGCCGGGGCCTGCCTGAAGGCCGGCACGCTCAACCTCACAGGGCCGCTGCGAATTCGCGCCACCGCCGCCGCCGATCGATCCTTCCTGGCTGAGATGATCCAGCTTATGGAGGCGGCGGAGGGCGGACGCGCGCGCTACAGGCGGATGGCGGACCGGGTTGTCGGCCTCTATTCGCCGGTGGTGCATCTGACCGCCCTGACGACATTTCTCGGTTGGATGTTCCTCGACGGCGACTTGCATCAGGCGATCAGCATCGCGATCGCCGTTCTGATTATCACCTGTCCCTGTGCGCTTGGACTGGCGGTGCCGATCGTCCAGGTGGTCGCGGCGCGCCGCCTCTTCGAAAGCGGGGTGATGGTGAAAGACGGGTCGGCCATGGAACGGCTCGCCGATGTCGATACGGCCGTATTCGACAAGACGGGAACGCTGACGCTCGGAAGGCCGCATCTGGTCAACGTGGCAGATATCGCTCGCGCGGATCTGCGGCTGGCGGCTGCCATCGCGAGCCATTCCCGTCATCCACTGTCGAAGGCGCTGGCGAGGCATGCCGACGGGATGAGCGCGATCGCGCTCGACAATGTGGCGGAAATCCCCGGTTCAGGTATCGAAGCTCGCTGGGACGGCGTGGTCTATCGGTTCGGCCGTGCGGACTGGGCGGTGAAGGGTGCCGCAGATCACGCAGGGGCTCACGTGGGAACCGTACTGGCGCGGGATGGCCGCTTCATCACGCGTTTCGTCTTCGAGGATCGGTTGCGCGAGGACGCGGCGACGGTCTTGGCCGATCTGCAGCGCAAGGGGCTCTGCATCGAGATTCTGTCGGGCGATCGCACCGTCGAGGTAACGCGGATCGCGGCGGAGCTCGGGGTCGCGACCGTCCGGGCGGGCGCGCTTCCCCGCGAAAAGGTGGATCGCATCCGGGCACTGACCGACGCAGGCCACAAGGTGCTCATGGTCGGAGATGGTTTGAACGATGCCCCGGCTCTGGCGGCCGCTCACGTCTCGATCGCTCCCGCCACGGCCGCGGACATCGGTCGCAACGCCGCCGACCTCGTGTTCCTGCGAGAAAGCTTGGCCGCCGTCCCCCTCGCCCTGGAGGTCTCTCGCGCGTCGGGGCGCCTGATCCGGCAGAACCTGGCGCTGGCGATCGGCTACAACGCAGTCGCGATTCCTGTCGCGGTCCTCGGTTATGTCACGCCTCTGGTCGCAGCACTGGCGATGTCGGGATCCTCGTTGGTTGTGGTTGCGAATGCGCTTCGCTTGGTCAACATCTCGCGGCGGCGGCGTTTCGAGCGAGCGCAGAACAGAGAGATGGCACCCGCTATGGAGCCAGCGGAATGAACACGTACATGTTCCTGATCCCCGTAGCGCTGGGGCTCGGTCTCGCCGGCTTGGCGGCTTTTCTGTGGTCGCTTCGGAATGGCCAGTACGAGGATATGGATGGAGCAGCCGAACGTATCCTCACGAAAGATGACATACCGATCAATGATCGTCGCTAATACCAACGTGCACTGATCAGAACCGGTGTGCCCAATCTCGCATCCCAATGGAGATGATTCTCCATGGCTGATCGACGAGCTTGTTCCACGCGTTGCAGCAGTGGGCGATGATGTCGTCGTAGTCGACGAAGATGCGGTTCGACAGCCAATTGTCCCTCATGAATTGCCAAACATTCTCGACCGGGTTCAGCTCCGGCGCTTTGGACGGCAGGAACATCAAGGTGATGTTGGCCGGCACTGTCAGCTTCGGCGTGGTGTGCCAGCCGGCCTGGTCGAGAATGAGAACGGCATGAGCGCCGGGATCGACGGCGAGGCTGATCTCCTTGAGATGCTCGTTCATGGCGGCGGTGTCGCAATAGGGCAGGATGAGGCCGGCGCCCATGCCCTTTTTGGGGCAGATGGCTCCGAAGATGTAGGCCGACATGGTTCGCTGGTCGCTTGGTGCTGAAGGCCGCGTGCCCCGTTTGGCCCAGCGCCGCGTGACCTTGTTCTTCTGTCCTATCCGGGCTTCGTCAGCCCACCAGAGTTCGATCTCGCTGCCCGCCGGGAGCCTCGCCTGAATTGCTGCCAGTTCGGCCGGAAAGCTTATGGAATGGCTCGCCCCTTTCCGTAGGCGCATGACTGCGTCTTTGGCGAGGATCGCACGGAGGCGAGTCGATGAATGGGATCAAGGTTCTTGGTATTGATCTTGGAAAGAACGCTTGCAGCGTCGTCGGCCTGGATGGGGCCGGGAACGTGCTGTTGCGGCGTCGGATGCGTCGTGACAGCATCATGAAGTTGACGGTACGAATGCCGGCCTGCGTTATGGCAATGGAAGCCTGCTGTGGCGCCCACCATCTCGGTCGCCAGTTCCGCGAGCAAGGCCATGAGGTGCGGCTGATGTCGCCGGAATACGTTCGTCCGTATGTGAAGGCGAACAAGAAAGATGATCGAGATGCTGAGGCGATTGCGGAAGCGGCCACCCGTCCGACGATGCGCTTTGTCAATCTGAAGAGCGACGAGCAACTCGATATGCAAAGTCTGCATCGCGCCCGGGATCGTCTCGTGGGTGAACGCACGGCGCTCATCAACCAGCTTCGGGCGATCCTTGTTGAACGGGGCATTGTGATCGCCAAGGGACGAAGCAAGCTGGAACGCCAGCTTGAGCATCTTCTTGCCGGCGAGATGGCGATCAGCGGCCGGATCAGGCGACTGATCGAGGATATGCGTGACGAATGGCGGGACCTCGATGAGAGGATCGGGGCCCTCGACGCGGAATTTGCAAGCCTCTCCCGTACGGATGAATCGATGAAACTGTTGTCGACGATCCCGGGGATCGGCCCACTGAATGCGACCGCCTTCGTCGCCTCGGTCGGACAAGCCGAGACGTTCAGACGTGGCCGCGACCTTGCAGCCTGGCTTGGTCTCGTCCCGCGTCAGATGACGACCGGAGGAAAGCCCAAGCTTTTGGGAATCACCAAACGTGGCAATGGCTATCTCCGGCGGATGCTGATCCATGGAGCGCGAGCGGCGTTGCCCAGCTTGGCCAAGGGTGAGACACGGCTCGGCGATTGGTTGCGCGGATTGCTGTCGCGAGCGCACATCAATACCGTCATCGTCGCGTTAGCCGCTAAAATGGCAAGGATCATCTGGGCGGTGTGAAGACCGGACGTCCGTTCGATCTGAAGGCAATGCCGTCGGCACGATAATCGAGTTCGGCTGGAAAGCGGACTTTCCGGCTGACGTTGTCTGTGAGTGGACTGAAAAGATGGCCTGACAGTCGAACGGTGTTCCGAGATCCTGACTTAAGATGTGGCGTCCGACGCCGAGAAGCTTATGAGGACCGGAACGCGCGGAAGCTCCATCTTGGCCGGGGATGATCGTCAAGCCCCGAGACCGGATACGTTGGTGCAGACTGAAAAGCCGGAGAATTGTCCCTTGCAGTCGGGGCGAGCCATACGTTTTTAAAATCCTCGAGTTCGAACTCGTTCTGGGCATGATGGCGCGGCCGGACGGACAATTTGGCAAAGCCCAGGGACCGCAATTCGCGCCCGACCGTCGTCTCGTCGACCTCGATGCGGAATTCCTCGAAGAGCCAGCGTGCAAGATCCTTGCGCCGCCAGCGAACCACGCCGTGGATCGCCGGGATCGGTCCTTTCTCGACGATCGCCGCCAGAGCCTTGCGCTGTTCGTCATTCAGTTTCGACCGGTTGCCCGGCGCCTTGCCGGTGATCAGGCCGGAAGGGCCGCGCGCGTTGAAGCGGAGCACCCAGTCGCGGATGGTCTGCAAGGTGACGCCCCCGATCCGGGATGCGTCAGTGCGCGAGCCGCCATCGTAGATCTCGGCCAGCGCCAGCAAACGCCGAGCCTGCGCCGCATCCTTCGTGGCCTTTGCCGATCGTCTCAGCGTCGGCCCGTCGAAATCCGAGCGAAGCGGGATGGGTAGCGACATGGCAAACCTCCGTTTGCCATCACTGATTCAGACTTCCGCCGACTTGGGAATGCCCAAAGAGTCCGGCTTCGCTGCCGCTGGTATAAGCCGCGGCGAAAGACATACTCCGTCGTTGAAGCTTGCCACGACTGGCATTGGTTGGCCTCGCAACCGGCTCAGCGAAATGAATATGCTTCGTCTAGGGATGAAACGAGCGAAAGCGTTCGTTAGCGATTGCAAGGAACAACAGCCCCCATCAACTCCGCCGCCTGCGGCTTGGGTGTTATTCCTAGGATGTTCCGAAGCGGGGTGTTTGGCACTGTTAAATCTGCAAGAGTGGAACGGTCTAGGACGTTCATATAAGCGTCCAGGGCCTCGTGCAGCACCCCACGCAGCCGGCAGGCACCCGTTATTCGGCAAGAATTGCGCTCAGGATTGAAGCATTCGACGATACGAAAGCCATCGAATGCTTCCTCGGTGGAACGAACCACCTCTCCCACCCGGATCTCCTCCGGGCGCTGCTTGAGGCGCACCCCCCCTCCTCTTCCTCTCACAGATTCGACGAAACCGCCCCTCACGAGGTTGGGCGCGACCTTCATCAGGTGGGTACGCGAAATGCCGAAAGCTTCGGAGACCTCCTTAACGGTGGCGAGCTGACCCGGCTTCAGGGCCAGATACATAAGCAGTCGCAGCGCGTAGTCTGTGTACAGCGTCAACCGCAAGGCAAACCTCCCCAAAAGATGCACTCACGGTATTGCTTTTATGAGGCGCCGGCAATACCATCAAATATGCATAGCTGATGCATTTTAGAAACTTACCGAGGCAATGAGCTAATTCCACTGGGAGCCACACATGACTGTGTTGAAATTCATTCTTCGGTGCTTTTTATTCCCCGGAAATCTCGCTCTCGAGAAGTGCGGAATCAGCATCGACGAAGACGGGGGCCTGTTCCGGTCCTTCATAAACATGTGTGTATGGGGCGCGGTCTCCCTTGGCGTTGCGCTGCAACTATTTACCTAGGGTCGAGACTCGATCAAACCCAGAAGGCAATGATGGTCGCGAGGGCGACGGCGGACAGGAAGTTCGCGGCGAGCTTGTCGTAGCGGGTTGCGACGCGTCGAGAGTCCTTGAGGCGGCAGAAGGCAGCTTCGATCCGCCAGCGCTCACGGTAGCGTCGTTTGTCGTAGACGACCGGTGTCTTCCGGTTTGATCGGCCTGGGATCACGGGCCTCCCGCCGACATTGCGAAGCCGTTGCCGCAGAGCATCAGCATCATAGCCCTTGTCAGCGGTGAACCAGCGCACCGGTCCCGCAGCATCCAGCAGGTCATTTGCAGCACCCACGTCGCTGATATTGCCGGGTGTCAGCCGTAGGATCGCCGGGCGGCCGAGTCAGTCGGTGATGGCATGGATCTTTGTTGTCTGCCCGCCTCGGGAAGGGGCGATTGCCTGCGCCTTCGCCCCCCCTTTTCCTCCATGAGCAGATCGGTGTGCTTTCACGTAGGTGGAGTCGATCGAGGCTGAGCGGCTCAGCACACCTGTTGCGACCAGTGCCTCCAGAATGCTGGTCCAGATTCGCCGTCGGGACCAGCGGTTGAAGCGGTTATAGATCGTCGTTGCAGGTCCGTATTCGCTCGGGCAGTCCTGCCAACGGCTGCCGGGTCTTGAGAACGTGCAGGATGCCGCTGATGACCCGGCGATCATCTACGCGACGCGCCCCTGGCTGGTTCTTTGCCAGATGCGGCTCGATAGCGGCCCCGCCTCGTCGTTCAGCCAGAACAGTCGTGCCATCCGATCCTCCCTTGGCTCCTTTGCGCACGAGGGAATCTGATTTGCTCCGAAGCTGCAACAGGATGAATGGGTATCCACCCGAGCAGTCTACCGCCGCTAGCGCTTCGGCTGTATGCCTGTTAACTATCATTTCGCGAGAGCGTCGGCTTCATAACCAGTTTTGGCCCCCATGCTTATACAGAATCAGGGTTATTCGCAGAATGACCGCCTGATTTCGTTTCAAAGCAAGTTGCAAGCTGAACTACGAGCGATCGGGGTTTTCACGCGACTCTGCCGACGGGAAGGATCTGATGCGTTGAGACCCGCTTTCTTCGGACGGGGTTACCCGAAGCGGAGACGCTTTTAACCCGAGAGATCGGGCTTGGAAATTGTCGAGGATTGTTTCCCAAAGAAATATAGGGACCATGTAAGCCACATATTAACTATTGGGTGACAGTCAAGGGAAGCGAAAAACGCATTCGAATTTATCTGCAGCGAAAACAAACCGACCCGCTTGATCCTCAAGGCTGTTTTTGTGCATCTGCTTGCCACGCAACCTCCGTTAACCATCTTTCGAGAAGACTGAATACATGACAGCGTGTTGTTCACGATGATAAATATTCGGCAACTCGGCCAAAATCCGTAGGACCTCTCGTATTGTTCGAGCCGCAACGGACAAGGCTGGATCCGCAGCATTCCGAAGCACGTGAAATTATCCAGTTGAAGCGAACAGCAGCAACATCTTCCCACGGATACTTCAAACGAGAAGGTTGACAACAGCGAAGAAGACCAGAACGAGGGAGATCGTGCTAGGAATGATCACTGCCGCTCCGAAGATGACGGACAAAACGCGCAATAGGTCTGACGCAATGTTGATCCTTCGAACCATGCGAAGGAGATAGGCGGGTGGATCATTCTGTCAAGCCGAACCGTGTGGATTGCTTATAGGCCAATCCAGTCTGGTTTTGCTGACTTTGGACCGGCCACAGACTGCGCTCTACCGGATGGTAGTCGGCCCCGGTGGACCGATCGCACACCCGACCCGTCAAGCCTTCGATCACCACCGCGATCGAGTTCAGGCTCGCGTCAGATCCGATGTGGACCACGGCACCGCCGACTCTAGTTCGATCCTGCCACTCGCTCAAGCCGCAGCCCGCTTGCGGCACGGCCGTTCTGACTGATTTTGAGACAAAGGGTCGAAGGGTGGCTCGACGATTACCGACTCCAAAACCGGTGATGCGGCCGAGCCTGCATCAAGCTCACGACGCCATCCGTAAAGCTGTTGCGGTAACAGCGATTGGCGTTGGACGACCTCCAAAACCGCCGCGCCCGGAACCAACGCCTCTTACAGAATATGCGCCTTAGCCTCAGCCGGCCACGGGCGCCGAGCCCGGACTCCTGACCCAAAATTGAACGACGACATGGCCCAGCGCCTGATTGGCAGCGGCACAATCGGTCTAGATGAAAGCTTGGAGCACTGCAGCCGCCACCGACCGCTGCAGCCCCCTGCCGTTCAGATAGTGATGCTTCCAGATCGCGCTCTTGACGTGTGTCGGGCCAGCGCCGCAGCGTCAAAAGCCCAATGTCGAGATCCTCCATGATCTCGCGCTACGTTCGCCCGCTCGTTTTGACCAGACGCACCGCCTCCGCGTCGAGTTCCTCGCCATACCGGCGATGTCGCCCGCCTATAGAAAGATACCCCTCACGTCAGAAAATGCTTCCCCGTTTCGCAATGCAGGCCCATCTGTCCAGACAGCCAAGCCATAGTCGAGGCATTCTGCGATGTCTGGACGCCGCGGCGAAAAAGATTCGGGTCGCATCCGGGTCCCTCCGCAACCATCCCCTACATCAAAGCGCACGGTTCCCAAGCGGGCCGCTATATGGCGCGGGTCCCGCGCCTTAAATGGGTCGCAGTGGACGTCGGCGCATGCGGTCCATATCCCTGTCCGCCTTTGCCATAACTCGCGAACGCGATGAGAAAGAGGGCTTTTGAATGAGGCACTTTGTTACGCGTCACGCCTGGTGGACAATCCACGCATCGCGCATGACCATCGCCTGCCTGCTTACGCTGGCGGCAGTTCACGCGCTCGGTCTGACGGTGGAACTCTCAGCGGTGATCAGCGCCATCGTGGCAACCCAAGCGAATATCGGTAGTTCGCTTCGCAAGGCGTTCGAGCAGGGTGTCGGCTCACTCGCGGGTGCCATCGTCGCGGCGGCTGTCGCGCTAGCGTTGCGGCCGGACGATCCGATCTCGACGGCACTCGCCCTCGCGATCGCGTTAGTGCCACTCGCGGTAATGGCGGCTATTTCGGTTGGCTTCCAGATCGCGCCGATCTCGGCCACCGTCGTCCTCCTCGGGGCGCCGGGGCTTGAGGTCGGCCCGGAGGTACTCGCCGTAGAGAGGGTGATCGGTGTCGCGATCGGCCTAACGGTCGGGCTGGCCGTCGGTATAGTGGTGCTGCCGGCCAAAGCATCGCGCTCGGCGGTGGAAACGGCAGCTAGGGTCGCGCATCTGCTGGCCGCGCAGTTGCGGGCTATCTTGCCCGAAGTGGGCACAGGCGAGGACGAACTGACGACGCGCGCAGGGAAAGTCCGCGGCGAGCTGACGGCGCTAGCGACCTTCGCGGCCGAGGCCGCCCGGGAGCGACGGCTCGCCATCGGGCGTAGGCCCGATCCCGAACGCATCCTACGGGCCCTGCGCCGTGTGCGGCACGACGTCAACATGCTGCGTCGCGCTGCCCGCGGTGGCGGAGACGACACCCTCGTAGGCACGCTTGAACAGCCGTTCCGTCGCGCGATCGTCAGGGGAGCTGAGGCGCTCGATAGCGTACAGGGCCAACTCTTAGGCCGCCCCGTCCCCGGCCCCTCCACCCCCCTAGAACCCATCGTGCGTGATTACCGGGATGGCCTGGACACAATGCGGAAGACAGGTGAGACGGAAGACTTGACCACACCCGAACTTGCGCGCCTGTTCGGCATCAAATTCGCTTTGCGCCAACTTGAACGTGACCTGAGTGCCCTCGCAGAGGTAGCGACCGAGATCGCTTATCCGAAAATCCGTTGGTGGCGACGCTGGAGCTAAAATGCTTGCTCCGGCACGCAGCGAAAGAAAAACGTGTTCCAAAGCTGCGACCTCCGCGAAGAACGAACCGCGATCATGGCAAACATTCAAAAGAATTCCGTCTATACAAGAAACTGCCTCCTGTTTGCCGATCGGAGTTATCCGTACATCAGCGCTCATAAAAACAAGACTATCGGATTGCTCGCCGCTGCCCGCCCATCGGTCGATAGCTTCCAGCGCTCCGATCCTGCCAACAGACTCGATAATGCATGGTTTACGCGCTAAATCAACATTTAGCTCCCTTAATCGACTTGAATAAACAAATAACGTATATACATAAGGTAATAGGAATGTAGAGACTTATAACGGAGAACGAATTGTCTTATCACGGAAAGTACAAACTACCTTTCGAGATTCTGCACGACCCGAAACTGAGCCGCCGCGAAAAGGCTCATATGCTTAAACAATGGCGAGACGACAAAACGGCCTACATGCGTGCTAGTTGCGAGGGTATGAAGGGCGAAGATAGGGCTGATCTTTTGACGGAAATCAACGTAGCGCTCACCGCGGTATGATGATGACAACACCACTTTCTGCACAGATCAGGATTTAGGTCTCAGTTTTTTGGACGGTAATACAGCGCGATTGGTTTTTGAGTTTCTTTGATTTCAATCAGGATCCGTTCGCGGATCGAGAGCTATGGCGACTGGCGTTGTGTCGGGAACCGCTACGAACATTTCCTGCTGATCCGCAGGCAAGGGCGACTGCCGTCGAATACGAAGCAGCAGGAAAACCGCGAAGCTCACGGCCACGGCCGACTCAAACGCAAAAAAGCTGTAGGGGCCATAAAGAGCCATTAAAACGGACGCCAATAAGGGTCCAACCGTCGCGCCGATGGAATAGACCATCAGGAGACGCCCGGCCGCTGCGACATAATGCTTGCGTTCGAGCCGATCGAATGTCTCCGCGACGCAGATTGGGTAAACACTGCTCATAGCTCCGCCGAAACCTATTGCCAAAACCAGCAGCGCATAGAATGACGATCCCACCACGATGGAACGCGCCAGTAGTCCCCAGCAAGCGCCGACCATCAAAAGCGCTCCGGCAAGGACGACGCGGCGATCATATCGGTCGGCGAGAATTCCGACGGGCAGTTGAAATGCTAAACCACCCAGCACAACGACACTCATGAAAAGTGCGGCATCCGAGACATCGAGCCCGATACGTCGTGCGAAGACCACGCCGAGAGCGTAGAAGGATCCCACCAGCAATCCGGCGACACCAGCACCGAAAAATCCGTCGGGAGATGCCGCGTACAAATCTATCGTACGCAGTGGACGATGCTGCTTAAGATCCGGTTCGTTAAGGCTCGTCAAAGCCACAGGTATGAGTGATAGCCCAATCAAACAAGCGGAAAGGATGAATAGTTCCGAACCATCTATATTCGCGAGGTTGACAAGTGTTTGGCCCGTCGCGACCGCCAGATAGAAGGTGAGCATGTAGAGGCCGAGAATTCGCCCTCTTGTCGCATTGTTGCTGCGCTCATTCAGCCAGCTTTCGATCGCGGTGCTCAGACCGGCGATGCAAAATCCATTAAAGATCCGCAAGATGAACCACACCGTGAGCGTGAACGCTTGCGAATAAACTAAGGTCGTTACTGTGGTCAGTGCCGCGAAGACGGCGAAGGCGCGGATATGGCCGATCCGTAGGATTAGCCGCTTCGCATGCAGGCCACCAAACGCCAGCCCCAGATAGTAGGCCGCCATGATCGTACCAGTCAGTGCGACCGAATAGCCAGCCGCTTCCATGCGTAGTGGCAGGAGGACGCCAAGCAGTGAGTTGCCGACAATGAAAGCGCCTCCTCCGGTAAGCAGACCCTTAACCGACGCAAGGACTTCACGCACTCCGTGCGCCATCGTCATTCCCTCGTTTAAGCAGATCCGCCGGGCGCTGGAGCGGCATGGCTTGATATAGGCTTCTGCCGAAGCGGCCTACGTCTGACGGTCCAGATACGTTTCAATGACGAGAAAGTAGGGCCGAAACCCAGTCACTGCTCTCGTGTGCCGCAGTCCACTGAAGTTCCCTCTCTGGCTTCGGTACTGTCGTGAAATTGGCCACCTGGCAACCGTGGGATCGCTACCGTGAAACATAACGCTATCGGCCCCGCACAATCTCGTATCAGACGGTAGAGGAATGTTCACTGCGCCGTCATTACGGTTTGCGAGTTTTGTCATCTTCGAACCAAACGGCCGCCGTCTTTAGTCCCCTCTCGGCTTCGTAGCCATCGGCCCAAATCGAATAATCCGACGAGGTGGGCGAGTAAGGGTTGAGAGCTGTTGCGCCTTGTGCACGGGACGCTGCTCGGCCAGCTTCCCAAACTGTACGCTCGTGCTTGGCAAGCATGATCTTTTTAGCAAGCTCCTTGGTGATGTCTTCCATCAACTGCTCTCAAAATTCACAGATCGACTGCCGCTGTGGTCAGGGATGTCCGATCGGACCGGCAATATCGGTCTGATCTTCGTACTCGGTCTGCCGCTCGATCTCTCGCAGTACGACGCTCCAGTGGCGCTCGTCGTTCTCAGCATCGACCACCTGAGCCATCCGATGTTTGTCGCGGACGGCCACCAATGCTCCCTCAGGCCCAAGCTTTTCAATAAGAGCGGTTGCTTCACGCCGGACGCGTTTGGGCGTTATGAACAGTCCGCAAAGCCGCGCCAGCAGGTTCGTCAGCTTTGTCTGACCGAGGTTAGCAACATCAATAACGCGAACGATCCTGCGCCTATTCATCCGGTTGCTCGCTCACTACCCTGCGCGATCCAGCGTAGCGCTGTCGCGCCTGATCGGAGAGACAATGCCAGTTCCATGCGGCACTAAGCTCGTCAACCCGATCGTTTCTGCGGAAAGCCGATCTCTTTTCGGCGATCATCCGAGAACGTCGTCGCGGAAGAAGAGCACATCATGCTTCATCCTATCTATGGTTACGCCCGCCCCACCCGTCAACTACACCGTCCGCCAAGGCAATGTAGCGAACTCGTTCAAGTGTTCTTTTTCCCGACCTTCCGGCCCAAACCAAGCGACTTGGCCAATTTTGATCGCGACGCGGAGTAACCTGGTGCGACCATGGGATATTCGCCCTTCAGGCCCCAACGTCTTCGGTATTCATCAGGCGTCATTCCATGATGGGTCGCTATATGTCTCTTCAAGGACTTGAACGTCTTTCCGTCTTCCAAGCATACGATGTGATCATCGGTCACCGAGCGATTGATCGGAACGGCGGGTTTCGGCTTTTCGGGGACGGACTCTGCCACCGGCGCTTCTCGCGATCGTTCCAATGCAGCATGAACCAAAGCGATTGTCGCCGGCAAGTCAGATGCCGGCAGCGAGTTCTTGCAGACATAGGCCGCGACCACCTCGGCCGTCAGTTCCGTGATGAAATATTGACGATCGTTATCTTCAGTCAAAATGTTCACACTCCTCAGTGCTTCCGACTCGTTAAATAAGGGATTGAATAGCGGTACACAACTGCTCACTCCCATTTGACTTTATTCGTTCTCGATTTCCCTGCGCTATCCTCTGCGTCTGGTGCTGCTCGTCGCTATCCTGTGCTCGCACCGGCCATATCCGCACTGCTGATGTGATTGATTGCAACATCGTACCTCACTTGAGGTTGGCTTTGCGTTAGACAACGCCCATGGCTCGCATAGCCTCGGCGACGCGAACGAATCCGGTAATGTTGGCGCCCAAAACATAATTGCCGGGCGCTCCGTACTCCGCCGCAGTCTCGGCGCAGGCATCGTGGATGTTGTGCATGATCGCAGCCAAGCGCTCCTCGGTTTTCTCGAAGGACCAACTATCGCGGCTGGCGTTCTGCTGCATCTCAAGCGCTGAAGTTGCGACCCCACCCGCATTGGCCGCTTTCCCAGGCGCAAACAGCACCCCAGATTCCTGAAAAATATGCACGGCCTCAGGCGTACACGGCATATTGGCGCCTTCGCAGATTGCGACCATCCCATTCTTTACCAACGTTGCAGCGTCAGCGCCGGTGAGTTCGTTTTGGGTGGCCGATGGCATAGCTACGTCGCACGGCACATCCCAAATCGAACCGTCCTTGATATAATAAGTCCCATGCCCCTTGAGACGCGGATACTCAGATATCCGTTCTCTACGGATCTCTTTGATCTCCTTGACCAAACCAAGATCGATGCCAGTCTCATCCACGATGTAGCCGTCCGAATCGGAGCAGGCCACGACCTTGCCACCGAATGACACGATCTTTTCCATCGCATAGATTGCTACGTTGCCCGATCCGGACACCACGCAACGCTTGCCCTCGAAGGTCTGGTCGCGAGTCCCCAGCATCCGCCGCATGAAATAAGCGCTACCGAAGCCGGTCGCCTCGGTGCGGGCACGCGAGCCCCCGAAAGAAAGGCCCTTACCCGTGAGAACACCTGCTTCGTATCTATTCGTCAGGCGTTTATACATTCCGAACATATAGCCGATCTCGCGGCCCCCGACCCCTATGTCGCCCGCGGGAACGTCCACATACTCGCCGACATGTCGGTGCAGTTCGATCATAAAGGACTGGCAAAAGCGCATGATCTCACGATCTGAGCGTCCACGCGGATTAAAATCGGAGCCTCCCTTCCCTCCCCCGATCGGAAGGCCTGTCAGGGCATTCTTGAAGGTCTGTTCGAAACCGAGGAACTTAATGATGCCGACGTTCACTGAAGGATGAAACCGCAAACCGCCCTTGTAGGGTCCGAGTGCGGAATTGAACTGCACCCTGAATCCACGATTGATTTGCACATCGTTCTGATCATCGATCCACGGGACGCGAAAGATGATCTGTCGCTCCGGCTCGCATATGCGTTCAATCAATGCTTCGTCCGCGTATTCAGGATGCTTTGATATAACCCGTCCGAGACTTTCGAGAACTTCGTGAACGGCCTGATGGAATTCTTGCTCACCGAAGTTTCGGTGAATAACCGTGCTGAGGATCGGGCGCAATTTTTCGTCGATCGATTTCATCTTATCTTCCGGAAATAGCTGGCGAATGGTTGGAATACGCTATACTAAGAGTGCCTTATTACCGAGTGTATCTGGTCCATTCAGACTGATCAACGTGCTACGGATGGCAGGCTGATGAGCGTGCTGAAGCTCAAGCAGCGACCGGTTCCCGCACCGTGTGCCGCGCGATCTAGGCTCGATTTTCTCGCCATATAACGAAGACACCACTTGCGATGATGATCGTAGCTCCGAAAAAGATCGGCAGATCAGGCAGCTCATTCCAAGCAAGCCACCCCGCAGCGGTCGCCCAGACCAAAGCCGTATAGTCGAGGGGCGCCACCACGACCGCAGGCGCCAGCCTGAAAGCTTGGGTGATCAACGTCATTCCCGCGGTTCCAAACAGTGCGATAGCCGCGAAAAGCCAGAGGTCAGCCGCTTGCACCGGAACCCAGACGAACGGCATTAGGACGGCGCACAGAAGCGTCCCAGCACTGGTGAGGTAAAGCATCAGTGTCCAGACGCTCTCACGTTTATCCACCCAACGGGCGCTGACCATTAGAAGCGCGTAGAAGAGAGCCGTGGCGACCGGGAGCAACGAAGCGGGCTGAAAGGTAGCAGCTCCGGGCCGAACTGCGATCAACACACCGGAAAAGCCAACTAGTACCGCCCCCCATCGCCGCCACCCGACGGGCTCACGAAGAAACAAAGCCGAGATTGCCGTAATAAAGAGCGGCGCTACGAACACCAGCGCCGTGGCCTCGGCCAGCCCCAGGTAGCGCAAGCTAGTGAAGAACAGAAACGCGGCACAGATCCAGATCACCCCCCGCAGAAGATGCGCCACCGGGCGACGTGAGTACAGTGCACCTTTGCCGCCCATTCGAATTGCGATCAAGATGGAAAAAGGCAACGCGATCAGGTTGCGCAGAAAAAGAATCTGAAGCGGCGAGTAGTCGGGGGCAAGCAGTTTTGCAAAAGCATCGTTCATGCTTAGGCAGGCGACGCCGACGCACATCAACAGCATGCCCGACGCCACGGGGGTGGATTTCAGATCCGAGGTTATCCGCATGCTGCGCTCGATATAATGGTGCGTTCAATAGCTCGGAGAGGGCCGTCACGGGGTGCGTAAGATCGGCGTAGACACGCGTACGAAGAACTGAATATTCATCGGTTCTGGCGCCTACACGGCCTAGGGGAATAGCAGTTCCCGGTCGTCTCCCTCCTCGCTGATGTGGGTGGGTAGGCCGAGTTGTCCTAACAATCCGAGGAAGGGGCGTGGCGGGAGCTCTTCCACATTGACCATCCCCTTCACATCCCAGCGACCGGTGGCCACCAAGATCGCCGCAGCAGCAGCCGGCACCCCGGCCGTGTAGGAAATCCCTTGGCTTCCAACTTCTTCGTTTGCGTCCTCGTGGTCGGAAACGTTGTAGATGAAGACCGTCCGTTCCTTGCCGTTCTTCAGCCCTCTCACAAGGTCGCCGATGCAGGTCTTCCCTCTGTAACCTGGAGCGAGCGACGACGGGTCGGGGAGCACTGCCTTTACAACCTTGAGCGGAACGACCTCGATTCCTTCTGACGTGGTGACTGACTGTTCGGATAAGAGACCAAGGTTTTTCAATACGTTGAATACATTGATATAGTGATCTCCGAACCCCATCCAGAAACGCACGTTCGGCACACCGAGGATCAGAGAGAGCGAGTGCACTTCATCATGGCCCGTCAGATACGCTTTCTGCCTACCGACCACCGGCAGATCCCATTCCTTTTCCACCTCGAACATCCGATTGGAGACCCACTCGCGGTCCTGCCAGGACCACACTTGCCCCGTGAACTCCCGGAAGTTGATCTCGGGGTCGAAATTCGTGGCAAAATACTTGCCGTGGCTGCCAGCATTGACGTCGATAATGTCGATCGAGTCGATACGGTCAAAATAGTCGTCCTGCGCCAAGCGTGCGTAGGCGTTGACCACACCAGGATCGAAACCGGCCCCAAGTATTGCGGTAATGCCGGCCGTGGCGCATTCCGCCCGACGCTTCCACTCGTAGTTTGCGTACCAGGGAGGCGTCTCGCACACCTTCAACGGATCCTCGTGAATCGCAGTATCGATGTAGGCGGCACCCGTGGCTACGCAAGCCGAAAGCACTGACATGTTAACGAAGGCTGAACCCACATTGACGACAATGCCTGCGCCGGTGCGCCGGATCAGGGCCTCCGTCGCCGTTACGTCCATCGCGTTCAGTTCATGTGCCTCGAGCAGTCCGTGCGTCTTCAACGCTCTCCTATCCCGGATCGAAGCGACGATGGATTGGCATCTCTCAAGTGTTCGCGAGGCAATGTGTATATTGCCGAGAAAGTCGTTGTTCTGGGCACATTTATGCGCGACGACCCGTGCGACACCGCCTGCACCGATAATGAGGACGTGTTTCTTCATTTAGGGGAATTTTCTCTTTGTTTGTATACGTGCGGGACCACTACGAAAGGCTTGTCTCGTAGTCCGTGTAACCGAATTCTCGAATTGTCTTTGTCGAGCCATCAATTTCGCGCACGGCGATGGACGGCATGGCGAGGCCGTTGAACCAGTTCTTCTTCACCATCGTATATCCGGCGGCGTCCTGGATCGAAATACGGTCCCCGGTCTTCAGCGGAGCCTCGAACCGAAAGGTACCGAAGACGTCACCCGCGAGACAGGATTTGCCACAGATCATGTACTCATGTGGTCCGGTGTTCGGGAGGACATCCGCCTCTTCACGGTAGATGAGGAGGTCCAGCATGTGAGCCTCGATGGAAGCATCGACAACCGCTAAATGCCGACCGTTGAAAAGAGTGTCGACGACGGAAACTTCGAGGGTTGTTGAACCGGTGACAGTCGCTTCACCCGGTTCGAGATAAACCTGCACGCTAAAACGCTCTGAAAACGCGCGAAGACGATCACAGAGTGCGTCGCGCGGATAACCATTGGCGGTAAAATGTATCCCGCCTCCGAGACTGACCCAGTCCACATATCCTAGGTGTTCACCAAAACGATCCTCAATTTCATCGAGCATTCTTGAAAACTGATCAAAATCCTCGTTTTCGCAGTTATTGTGGATCATGAAACCGTTGATCCGGTCGAGTACAGCTTCGATTCTGCCTATGTCGCCTTCGCCAAGTCGGCTGAATGGCCGCACCGGATCCGCCAGATCGAACGTCGACGAGCTGACCCCTGGATTGATCCGCAGACCACAGTCGATGCCACCTGTACGATCGCGGAACCTGTTCAGCTGGCTAATCGAGTTGAAGATTACCTTGTCTGCATGCCCTAGCGCCTCTTCGATCTCGTGATCAGCCCACGCAACGCTGTAGGCATGGGTCTCGCCCCCGAAACGTGTCCGACCGAGCTTGACCTCGTTGAGCGAGGACGACGTCGTACCATCCATATAGGGACGCATGAACTCAAAGACCGACCAGGTTGCAAAACATTTCAGCGCAAGCAGTGCCTTCGAACCGGAATATTTGCGTACATACGCGATCCGTTCCAGGTTCTGCAGCAGTCTCGCCTTATCTATCAGGTAGTAAGGTGTATTCATCGATGCCTCGTCCGTGTTTCTCAATTTATACGTTCCTAAACAGCCAACACCTCAGCCCGCCCATCAGTGACGACGCTTCAGCGATTTCATGACGGACGACATGGTCCACCGAGATTGCCTGTAGCCGTCTTCAGCGAATGACCTCGTCTTTCGTGGAGGCGCCACCCTTGCGGAACACACGACGCGTTCACCGAAGCGCTGATAAGGCGAGAAACCCGGACCGCCCTGCTTCCGCACGACCTGTACACGGTTGCCGGGCGGACATTTCACTACGACATTTTCGTTCACAGCAACACGCTGGTTCCACGCCCGCCACACATCCCCTAGTTTAGAGCATTAAATATTTTTCCCTTGATTTTCTCTGCGTCCCCTGACGTGCGGATCTCCGCTAATAGCTCCGAAGCTCTCAATATTCGTCGTAATTTACCTGTGATCTGATTCATAATTGTGCAATCCGCTGACGACCCAACTATGCTAATGATCACGTCGACCTTTTTATACTCGACGTGATCAAAGAGGATTTCCTTCTCCAGTTTGGTAACGACGAGCAGCGGACGGTGGTCCCCTTCGATCACAGCACGCGGGAACGCTACGCCGCCGTCAGATGCCGTGGATCCGATCCTTTCGCGCTCGACGAATGATAATGCAATCTGACTGGCGGAAAGGTCACGGTTTAACTCTTGGCAACGGCTCGCGATACTAAAAAGTGCCTCTTTTCTAGAACTAGATCTTCGGTCACGCGTATATTCTATCGTGAATTCTGTGCAAGATGAAAGCATGACGTCCTCGAAAACGGCTTCGATTGAAGATCGGTAGAGCAGTATGGGATTTTCCGTATTCCGGCATACTCCTAGCCGAATTACAAAGCGCCATGATGACTCTACTTTTGATTGTCTCCTTTGTTCTTTCCCTCGAAGCCCTTTACCGCCCTTGGTATATCGCTACGACACAATCCTATGTCTGCGAGCGTACGGTCATCCAACCGTGAGAGTTCATTGACCATTCTGCGTAGTTCGCGCTGTCGATGAAGCCTAGCACGCCATCGCGCGAAGCGCGTAGAAGTATTAACGGCCGCCGCATTCGACGTATCGAGGTTTATTACCTGGATTTTCCGATCGTTCGTCATGTTCATATCCACCACATCCAACTGACACGCTGCCGCGAAACCAGCCTATCCGAGTTACGGACACACCTTCGGGATCCCGACAAGGGCTTTACTATTTAAAGATGCTGCTTGCAGACCCCGAGACAGGCAGGCGTTGGCGCCGACTGACCTCCCTCGGGGTTAGCTACGCGTCGCGAGTCTTCCTGCTGGGCGCAGGAACGGCCTGTGATGAGACACTGAATACATGATTTTTATATAGCCTCTCTCGGCAACTTTTGCTAGTCGGTGCGGCATTCTTGCGCGCTTCGTAACTGGAATGCCTAGCGTACCACTTTATTTCTAGTTAGTGGTCGCATCGCTATATTCTCTTTCAACACTTCGCGGTGCCGCCTTGATCTCACGTAGTCTAGGCTGCAGAGGGGTCCGGATCCTCGTCAAGGTGCTGCGAAACTGTCGCCGTAGGCTTGGCTCTGAACGGAATGATCGCGGCTTGCCTCTGGCCGCTTCCTGAACCTTGACCTTGCGCCATTTCCTCCACCGCGTGAAACAGGCGCTGGGCAGCTTCCGGTTGGTACGCCACCCGTTCGACTCTCAATACTTCCTTTGTTCCGTCGCGCCGCGAGACCACGACGCTCTGTCCCTCGGTTCGTCCGAGCAAAGCAAGTCCGCGTGGTGTTGCAATAGAAAGCGTCATACCCACAATTTCACGATCACCGTCCACAACAACAGTTCGGGTTTGCGACATCGTATCGTCAACGCGGAAGTCGACTCTAGAATCCAGCGTAACCACGTTCGGCGGGAAATCTTGACCAAAATGCACAATTGCTTCCGCCAGCTTTCCGCGAATTTGACGGTATATCGTGTCATTATAACCTGTTGCGAACGCTAACCGCGATCTAAGAAAACTATAGTCACGAACAGTCAGTATACTGGGCTCTACAACCGACATCAGATTCGCCTCCAAGCAGGTTATAAGTCAAAGGAATACTAGGCAGAGTCGAAGAAGGCCGTATGTCAGGCTGGGACCGCTGTCGGCTGCCGCACCGACAAGATCGTCAACTGACGACGACGCCCGTCACGTCCCGACCACATGATCGACTGACCGTCCGACAGCCCGATGAGAGCAACGCCGATCGGAGTCAGGATCGAAACCCTGCCACGCTCGATATCGGCATCCCCAGGATAAACAAGCGTCACTTGCCGTTGCTGGCCATCATCTGATCGAAACTCCAACGTGGAGCCCATTCTGATGATGCTGGATAGCATGCGTTTATCCGGGACGACTTTGGCGCGTTCCAATTCGGACAAGAGTTCCTCCGCTACATCTGGAATGCGCTCGAGCATAGCCGCGCCGAGCCGTGTCAGGCGCTCATAGTCACCACGACTAATGCTGATTTTCGGAAGACGTTGTGATTTGAAAGGATGACGCATGTCGTGACTCGCAGTTGTGCCGCGTCGAGATGCGAAACGTCGATTGAACGTTCCGTTTCAAGACTTCAGAAAATGGGAATGTGCGTCCACGTACATCCTCCGCGAGCAAAATTGCTTTCAAGACGGAAAATACGATGGAAGAATATATGATTACCCGCCCCCGGATCCGGGAGCGCTAGGCGACCGGATTGGGGCTTAAGATCCTGCGATCAGGAGCTTCCTGTCCATCATCAATCTGCGGAGGTCGATTAGAATCATCATGGATGGAAGATTGGCCTTTCGCTTGAGGTTGTCAACCCCAGCGAAATTCAGCCTCTACACCCGATATCAGACTTCTTGACTTCCATGAACATATGGCCAACCTTAGGCCCATGAACGACCTCCTGATCATAGCACCGCGAGAGCCTCAGCGCCTCAAAGCGGGAATGTAGCCCGGACGCACAAGAAGCCTCGCTTCGCGTCCGGGTAGGCTCGTCATCCATCCTGACCATTGACATCTTGTCTGCCTATTAGGGCTGTTTGTCACGCAAGTATATCTGCGTACATCAGCCGGGGGAAGTCATGTTGCTACCGCTGTCGCCTATCATCGGCTCGGCCGATGTCCTCGCATCGAAGAATTTGGACTGTTCGGAAACTGGGAAGTACGTCCCTCGCTCGGAATCGAATTTCCGCCGCAGCATGGGTCATGCCATCATTGTGGAGGATGGGGAGACTGCCAACCACGTTATTGAGAGGTTTCGACGTCGCTCCGCGCCGTTTGTGGTCATCAGCGAATGTCGCGAGCGTATCGCGGCGTTGCATGCAATCGGCGTATGCGGCGTCCACGGCGATGCGACGCAGTACAGTGTGCTTTCGCGCGCACGTGTCGTGAGCGCACGCCGGCTGGTGATAGCTGTTACGGATCTGGTCCACGGCTCTCGTATCGTTTCTTCCGCTAGACGCCTCAACCCGAGACTTATCCTGACGGATGCCTCCTCTTCAGGACTCTCCGATCTCTTACACGCGTGCCGGGTAGCAGAACTCGCCATAGCGGTCGGCGCCGGCACGGATTTCGTCGATCCGTGCCCGGACGCCCACTACCGGAGAAATTTCAAATGACGTGGCAGCCCCATTCGAACCAGTTTCGGACAAATCCTGACGCAACTCCTATGCCACAGAGGCAATACGGCGCGCTGCCCTATCGGTTCACGCCCGACGGCGATCTTCAGAACCTCCTCATCACCTCTCGCGGTTCGCGTCGTTGGGTGATCCCTAAAGGGTGGCCGATGCAATGGTGCTCATCATCGGAAGCCGCAGCACAGGAGGCATTCGAAGAAGCTGGGGTCGACGGATCGATCGCCCAAGAACCGCTTGGAAGCTACAGATACGAGAAGCGCTTGAAGCGCGGTCGCCGAGTCGTTTGCGAAGTGTTTGTTTTCCCGCTGCACGTGCATGATGAGCTGAAGAGCTGGCCGGAACAGCAAGAGCGCGTACGCGCCTGGGTTTCACCCGAACGCGCGGCCAGCGCTGTCGATGAACCTGGTCTCGCGAAGATTATCAGGTCATTCAATGAAGAGCTCCAAGATAGCGATGCAGATCGAGGTTTCCACTTGTGGCGCATTCCTTGGAGATCATTGGTTAGATAAGCCCTATTCTATAAGCGTAACTCACAACAGAACCAGATGATAATTTTCAGCCAGCACCGTTCATCCGACCGATACGTACGTTATCAAACCTTCTTCGCTGCATCCTCTCGATGCGAAGCGATATGTTCTGTCTTATCGCTGACAGTCTCATACTGCGGCTCCTCCTTCGAGGCACGACACGCATGACCCTTGTAGGTGAGGTCTTCCTCATGAACCGTCTTGATATGACCAGAAACCGTTTCGGCCTCCGAATCCCACTCACATGATGGCCGACGGAAAATTCGGCCCTTCTTATCTCCTGGTCGCTGGAGCAAATCACATTCTCACGGCAAGTCGTGACATGCTCAGGTTCGACCATCCAACGATTCAAACTCGGCGGCTTGATGGTCGAAATGGGCCCCCTCGCCGTTCATGCTCTTCAATACGTGATCCGAAATTATGTACGACCATGCGAGGTCTAGAGTTTCTCGTATGGTGTAGTGCGAACGCTCTGGTCGAACTCGATTCACCATTGCACAGATACCATAGAAAGCGGCTTTCTTGACGACAGTCACATTCCTCGATGCACTGCTACTGGTCCTTGCTGGGTTCAGCGCAGGCGCGATCAACGCGTTGGCCGGCGGTGGAACATTCATTGTCTTCGGAGCACTCACGCTCGTTGGCCTACCTGCGATTACAGCCAACGCCACGAGTTCGATCGCTCAGTTTCCCGGCTATGCCACAAGTGCCGTAGCCTATCTGCATGAACTGCGTGAGATCGGCCTCCGGGTCGTCCCGTATGCACTGGCTTCAATCTTTGGAGGCCTCTTAGGCGCACTTGGCCTGTTGGCAATAGACAACGATGCGTTTCGTGCCGTCGTCCCCTGGCTGCTAATCGGCGCGACGACGCTATTTGCAGCAGGTCCCTCCCTTACCAAATGCCTGCAACGGCGCGAATTCTCGGCGCCCCCCATGATTGGCTGGTTGGTGCAGTTTCTAGTTGCTATTTACGGGGGGTTCTTTGGCGGAGGGATGGGAATCATGATGTTGGCCTCCCTCGGCCTTACCGAAAATACTTCCGACTTCCATCGCCTGAACGCATTGAAGACCATCCTCTCAACTGTGACCGCCTTCGTGACACTGATTGTGTTCTCCAGTGGCGGCGCGGTAGCGTGGCCTCAAGCCACGATAATGTTGATTGCCGTAGGCATTGGGGGGTATGGGGGCGTTCACGCCGCCCGCAGAATTCCACAACCGCTCATTCGAGCTTTTGTTGTGGCAATCGGCACATTACTGACCGCATATTATCTTTTTACGGATTAGTATGTTTTATTCAAACAGCGCTCATCGTACACTCAGCCATCTTTTTCCAACTTGGCGCCTTCTGTCAGATCCGCCGAGCTGACGTTATCTTCTGCAAGGATGTGGAAAACTGTTTCACCTTGTGACTGGACTTGCCTCGCAAAACTGGAGATTTCTTCTGATGGAAGGAGGAGCATTCCATGGGCAAGCCACATCGCCGGTTCGACGAGGAATTCGAGGCGGAGGCCGTACGTCTGGTCGAGATGAGCGGGCGAACGCAGCGCGAGGTTTCAGAGTATCTGGGTATCGGGCTGTCGACGCTGCCGCGAAGAAGGAATTCCCCGTACAGCGTTTGTGCAAGGTCCTCGGCGTCAGTCCGCGCGGCTATTTCGCCTGGAAGGAGCGTCCGGCCTGCCGCCGACAGCGCGACGACATGGTGTTGCTGGCGCATGTCCGCTCGGCCTTTGCGCTGTCGAGCGGGACCTATGGAAGCCCGCGCTTGGTGCATGAGCTACGCGGCAATGGCCTGCCGATCGCCCGCCGACGCATCGCCCGTTTGATGCGCGAGAACGGGATGTAGGCACGGCAGAAGCGGCGCTTCAAGCCGACGACCGACAGCCTGCACGCCTTCCCGGTGGGCACGAACCTCCTCGATCAGGACTTCACCGCCACGGGGCCGAACCAGAAATGGGGCGCCGACGTCTCCTATGTCTGGACCCGCGATGGTTGGCTGTATCTCGCTGTCATCGTCGATCTCTTTGCCCGGCGCGTCGTCGGATGGGCAACCAGCGATCTGCTTCATAAGGAACTGGCATTGTCGGCCCTTCGCCGAGCCGTCACCGTGCGGCGTCCTGTCGCCGGCCTCATCCACCATGCGGACCGCGGCAGCCAATACTGCGCCATCGAGTACCAGGCGGAGCTAAGGAAGCACGACATCCTGATCTCGGTGCCGGGGAAGCGAAACTGTTTTGACGCGATGGTAGAGACCTTCTTCAAGACGTTGAAGGCCGAACTCGTCTGGCGCGGGGCGTTCCAAAGCCGGGAAGAGGCCACCCACGCGATCGCTCGCTACATCAGCAACTTCTACAACCCCATCCGGCGCCATTCGGCGCTCGACTTCATCAGCCCGCTTCAGTTCGAAAGGCTAGCCGCATAAACTGGAAACGCTCTCCAATTTGTCGGAGCAAGTCCAACGCTCGGTTTGAGCAGATCTTTGGATATCATTTTAGATCCGGAAGAAATTTTGTGAGGAACCCGAGGAAAAGCAGCATAGAAAGGTAGGTAAAGACCTGCTCTATCCCGATGTGGTCCGCCAGAGCACCGAATGCGGCAGCACCGAGCGCCCCCACACCGAACGCGAATCCAAAAACAAAGCCTGTCACCATGCCGACATTCTGCGGCATCAACTCCTGCGCAAATACCACTATCGCTGAGAAAGCTGACGATAGAATCACCCCCACAACGATACTCAACCCGACTGCTACCCATAGCTCAGCAAATGGCAGCATCAGTGCAAAAGGAAGAGCGCCGACGATCGAGACCCAAATAACTTTCTTTCGTCCGATCCGATCTCCCACTGGGCCACCGAAAAAGGTGCCGAAAGCAACCGCTGCTAGAAAGATAAACAGGAGGCTCTGTGCCTGGGCCACCCCAAGGCCAAACCTTTCAATCAGGAAGAATGCATAATAGGTTTTGAATGTCTCAATGTATATGAATTTGCTAAGCAAGAGCGCGCCTAAAATCGAGAACGAAATGCTGATGTGCCTGTACGAAAAACTCGGGCCATCCATCTGCCGCGCCCCGGCAGCAGCCGTCATGCGCTGATGATGCGCGAACCAACGCGCGATCCAAAGCAGAACGATAATCCCACAGACGCCGAGCAGGCCGAACCAGACAGTGCTAAACTGACCGAGCGGGACCACGATGAGCGCGGCCGCAAGCGGACCAAGCGCCGTTCCCGCATTCCCGCCGACCTGGAAACTTGATTGCGCAAATCCCAGACGACCACCCGACGCCATGCGACACACACGTGATGCTTCGGGGTGAAATATCGCCGATCCAAGCCCCAGAACTGCCGAAGCGAAGAGGAGCGACGGGAAGTCACCCGCCGTCGCGAGGAGTACGATGCCAATAGCGACTACCGCCATTGATACGGCTAGCGCATAGGGTTTTGGTCGTAGGTCTCCATACAAGCCCAATATGGGCTGCAGAATGCATGCGGTGATCTGTTGCGCCAACGTCAACAGACCTAACTGAAAATAGGTCAGCGCGTACTGTGACTTCAACAACGGGTACAGCGCGGGCAGGAGAAACTGGATCAGATCGTTGATCAGGTGGGTTCCGCTTACCGCTAGTATGACTGCATAGGAGGTCGGCATTACTGCCGTTCGTTGTTGGATCATGGCAAGCCTCAGCACGCAGGTGGTAGTGTTCGCTTTGCTCCATCCGCTGCAATCTGGCAGAGGAGAGCAGTCAAGCAGTGACGGGTTTCACCGACCACAATGCCGGTTTATCGACTGACTTTCGCGCCAGAAGGAATGTCGCAGGCTGTAGAAAAACTAAAGGCAGCTGATGCGGGCACCACGCAAATCTCTTCCGCCCATGAACGCGATCCGTACCTTTGAAGCTGCTGGGCGGTGCTTGAGCTTTCGAGCGGCTTCTGACGAGCTCGGAGTTACCCAGGGCGCTGTCGCGCAACAGGTTCGTCTTTTGGAAGACCATTTGGGACTGACCCTTTTTACGCGCTTGCCCCGAGGCATTGCACTCACCACCAGCGGCGTCGCGTATCATGCCGAAATTGCACGCGCTTTCGATATAATGAGAGGAGCAACCGAACAACTTGATAGCCATGACAGAAGCATCACACTGAGCGTGACTCCCACCTTCGCGACGAGGTTGCTGATCCCAAGACTATCGTCCCTTAGTGCTCTGCTCCCGGATATTGCAATCAGAACCATCGCGACAATCGCCATATCGGATCTAACCGGTGGTCAAGTAGACATCGCAGTGCGCGAGAGCCATCCACCGTTTGCGGCTTCGCTGGAGGCTAAGCTGTTGTTTCGGCAGCAACTCATTCTGGTGGCCAGCCCACACATCCTAGGAACTCTCGCTGCCCCCCTAACACCGGAACAGGTTCGGCGATTCCCTCTTCTTCACGACGCTTACGATCACTGGGCTAGATACTTCGGCGTGTCCGGGAAATTACCGGGTGCCACGTTCAATCACATCTCCCACGCACTCGACGCTGCATTGGCGGGACAGGGATTAGCGATTGTCAGCCGCGCTTTCGTTCAAGCCGACTTGGAATCCGGGCGGTTAGTTAATGCTGGAAAAGCAGGGTATGCGCCGGACGTTGATTATTATCTCGTCCGTAGGAAATCTCGCCATCCTCGACAAGTAACTGACGCGGTTTGGAAATGGTGTATCGACACCTTTTCCATGCATGACGAGGCTTGAGATCATAGCGGACTATCGTTCCTATGGCGCGGGTGCCACGCCGCGATCGAGGTTCTCGCTCGTCGCGAGCATTCCAATCAACCGAAAAAGGACCCGAGATGACGTGGCTTCTGAAAGCTTTGGTAGCCCTCTTAGTCGGCGCCGGACTTTCAGTCCTTTTGGCGCGGATGGTTTTTTCGGTCCCAGTCGTCGACGGTCGGGGCGTCACTGTCGCACTGCCATCACCGGTAGACGGTCCGCTCGCCGAGCGGGCTGCGCGGAACCGGCCCGGCCTGACTGGCGTCGCGCCGCTTGGGAACGGCGCGGACGCATTCGCCGCACGCATCCTCCTGGCGGACGCTGCTGCTTCCTCCATCGACGCGCAATATTATATCTGGCACGGCGACTTGACAGGATCGCTCTTGCTCGACGCCCTGCGCCGAGCGGCAGATCGCGGCGTGCGGGTGCGACTTCTTCTGGACGATAATGGTACGTCCGGCCTGGATGCGGAAATCGCGCAGCTCGACGCGCACAAAAACGCTGAGGTCCGACTCTACAATCCGTTCAACCTGCGCCGTTTGAAAATGCTCAGCTACGGCTTCGATTTTTTCCGGCTGAATCGGCGGATGCACAACAAGTCGTTCACAGTCGACGGGCTTGCCACGATCGTCGGTGGACGCAATATCGGCGACGAGTACTTTGGGACCGGCCCGACGCCGCTCTTCGTAGATCTCGACGTTCTAGCCGTAGGCGAGATCGTGCCCGAGGTGGCTGCCGATTTCGACCGCTACTGGGCCAGTCCTTCGGTCCATTTGGCAGAGACCATCGTGGCGGCGAGCAGTGGCGACCCAATCTCGGACCGGTTGACCCGCTGGCATGATGATCCCAGGCTTCTGGAATACAAAGCAATCCTAAGGAATTCGGACATTGTCGCGTCTCTGTCCAAGGGCACTCTCGCTCTGGAGTGGACCGACACAGTGCTGGTCAGCGATGACCCGGCAAAAGGACAGGGAGCCGTTCCGAGCGTCGACCTTCTGACCGGTCAATTGGCCCACGCGGTTGGTTCGATCGAGGAGCGTTTCGATGGTGTTACACCCTACTTCGTTCCCGGCAAAGCGGGCGTAGAAGCCTTCGCCACACTGGAATCCAGGGGCGTCCCGGTCCGGATGCTGACCAATTCACTGGAGGCCACGGACGTACTGGCGGTCCATGCGGGTTACGCCAAGCGGCGAAAGGCGTTGCTCGCATCCGGGGTCACCCTCTACGAGCTTCGCCCCGAGGTCGCGCCGGAAAACCCCGACGATCTCGGATTCTTCGGCTCTTCAGGGGCTAGCCTGCACGCTAAGACATTTGCGGTCGACGGTAAGCGGATATTCATCGGTTCGTTCAACTTCGATCCACGATCGGTCCAGCTTAACACCGAGATGGGGCTGCTGATCGACAGCGAGCTCCTCGCCCAAAAGCTGCACGCGGCCTTTGATGACGAGTTTCCCGGTCTCTCCTGGCGAGTAGAAGTCAAGGATGACAAAATTGCCTGGATCGATCCCGCTACCGGCACGGTTACCACTGAGGAACCGGGCTCGAGCAAGTTCCGAAACCTCGCATTGACGGTGATTGGTTGGCTGCCGGTAGAGTGGCTCCTCTGAAGAGACTACCGCCTACCCTATCCGCTCCGGCTGGCAGTCATGAACGGCGGACAAGGCGTTTGATCTTTGCCGCCCACGACGCCCGTGCCACGCTGGTATGGAGATTGTCAGCGGACACCGCTTCAGCCGGCAACCGGCTGACACTATACGCCAGCAGCTGGATAGACGACCTTGCCCTGCGCGGTTTTCTTTGCGCCTGGCGTAGGCACGGCAGGGTCGATCCGTCCAGAGGCCATCAAATGATCGACCGCATGGCCATTCAGCAGTAGGTAGTCGGTGATGATGCGGCGATGGCACCGCCACCAGACCGCTTCGGAACACATCAGTGCCAAGCGTTGGTCACGACCGAGATGGACCAGTTCATCGAACGCGGCGGCAAATTCGTCACCCAATGCGTAATCGGCGTAGTTGTGGAAACTCTGAACGCGCCAATGCGCGTTGAGAGTGTCATCGATACTCGATTGCTTCTTCCTTCGCCCGCCCAAAACCGGGCAATGCCGATAGCCGATCTGCACCTGCGCAAGATCGCCGGGCAGCCGGTCGATGTTGAAGGCCGGATTGGTACGTGATCGCGGAAACGAGCGGACGTCGATCAGCAGGCCGACTTGGGCCTCCCGCAGGATCTGCAGAAAGTCGTCTAGACTGCGGTTAGAATGGCCAACGGTGGTGAACTGCGCCACCATCAGTCGATCCTTGTCAGTGCGCCCTCCTTATGGGCGGCGATATGATCCGTCTTGTCGCTCTGAATTTCGTATTGAGGATCATCTTTCGACGCACGACGCCGGTGCCCTTTGTATTCGAAATCTTTGAGATGGATCTTCGTTATCCTGCCGCTGACCCGGCCGGCTTCGGAATTCCAGCTGACGTGATCACCGACCGAAAATGTCGCCACGGTCTCCTCCTGTCTTTGATGCGAATGCTTGTGTTTCTGACTTGTTCCTTCCGACAAACAAATTGCTTGGATTCGGACAGAGCGGACGGTCAACGTCAACTGCCAGCGCCGCCGGACGCTGAGCCTTCAAACCCGCGGTGGCTTCAGCGCCCGCTTTGCGCCCACAGAGCGTCCTGCGTTCCACGCCCCTGCGTGCGTTCGTTGCCGGATCGAATGATGAATGTCCCATTGTCGTTCTCCCGCGGCCAGGATGGCCAACGGGAAGTGTCCGGCATGGGCGTGGATCAGAAGTGATTTCCGATGCCGCCGTGGGCCGAAAGGAGACCGTCCGCTTCCCGGCGATCTACGCGGTTAGCTGACGTTCGTAAGCTCATGAGCCGCGGCCCGCTACATGCGAGGCGACATGCCTTTCCAACTGACGAATGCTCGGCTGAAATGCGCGGCATCCGCATATCCCAGTTCGTATGCCGCTTGCGAGATCGAGCATCCTGCGTCAGCCGAGAGGTACTTGGCTTCGCGCTGGAGCACCGTCCTCAGTACCACCTCGAAGGTCAGACCGCGTTCGACAGACGGCGCTGGAACGACCGTCGCGAGATTCGAGCGAGGGCTCGACGGCAGCTATAAGGATCATAATCGGCCACTGTCCGTTGCCCAGTGTATCCCCACTGCGAGTGGGCGTCCGAAGCAACGGAGTTTCCACGTGTCTATTGAGAAAATGATCCGCCTCCACCCTGACGTAGGCCAGGGTGCGAACGAGGCTCTAGCGACGGCGGCCCGCCATTCCATGCTGTGTTCGCTGTTCTGCACGTCGTGTGCAGACGCCTGCATGGCCGAAGAAATGGACATGCGCCAGTGCGTTCGCACCTGTATGGATTGCGCGGATGTCTGCAATGCCACGGCCCATCTTGCCGTGCGCCGGACAGGGCAGAATGTCGAACTGCTTCGGGCGCAGCTTGAGATTTGCATCAAAGCTTGTGAAACCTGCGCGGCCGAATGCGAGAAGCATGATCACGAACATTGCAAGCTATGCGCCACCATGTGCCGCGAATGCGCTGATGATTGCCGCAAGGCACTTGCGACCGTTCAGTAAGTCGGTGACCTCGTCTCGATGTGTTTGCAATCGGGACGAGGTCGATGGTGCCGCTGTCGAGCGGCAGTTTAGGGCCGAAAGCCGACCGGCAGCTTTCTGGACGGTATGGCTGATAGCTGTCGTACCGCTCACGACCCTTCCGGGCCGTTGGGGCTACAGTGGGTTCGCCCGAAAGCGGACAGCGATTGCGAGGCGCCATGAGTGTTCGACACGTCGTGCTTTCAGGCTGTTCTGGTGGCGGGAAGTCGACCCTCCTCGTCGAACTCGAACGTCGAGGGTTCATGACCGTGCCCGAACCTGGTCGCCGGATAGTCGAGGAAGAGCAACGCGGCAGTGGGCGTGCATTGCCTTGGGTCGACCTTGCCGCCTTCGCCCGCCGAGCGATCGACCTCGCAGCCGAGGACCGGAAGCGCATTGGGGACGAAGCGGGCTGGGTCTTCTTCGACCGCGGCTTGGTCGACGCCGCCGTGGCGCTTCAGCACGCGACGGGACACGCTGCGGCTGACGTGCTCCAACGCTACGAACGCTACCATCGCAGAGTCTTCCTGACGCCTCCGTGGCCCGAGATCTTCGTGAACGACGGCGAGCGGCAACACGGTCTGGCCGAGGCGGTCGCCGAGTACGACCGCCTTCTCGTCGCCTATGGCGAACTTCGATACGAAGTCATAGAGCTGCCCAAGGTCGGGGTCGCAGATCGAGCGGATTCCATCCTGAGCCATCTCAGCTAACGACCCATTGGTGCCGATCACATTCGCAAACGTCAGAGCTGGAAGCTGCCGTTCAGTCGGCCAGCGCCATTTCGATCGCCGCGTGCGCATGAAGAGCTGTCGTATCGAACAGGGGCACCGTGCTGTCTTCGGGTCGAACCAACAGCATGATCTCGGTGCAACCGAGAATTACCGACTGCGCGCCCGCATCGACCAGACGCGCGATGACAGCCCGGTAAGCGTCGCGCGAGGCATCGACGATCTGCCCTGCAACAAGCTCCTCGTAGATCACACGGTGGATCGTGGCACGGTCCTCCGAGTTCGGCACGAGCACGTTCAGCCCATGGCGCTCAGCAAGGCGTCCCTTATAGAAGTCCTGCTCCATCGTGAACGCGGTGCCGAGGAGACCAACCTTCTGCAAGCCCGCCGCTTTGATGCGCTCGGCCGTCGGATCAGCGATGTGAAGAAGGGGCACCTGCACTGCCGCCTCGATTGCCGGTGCCATGCGATGCATGGTGTTGGTGCATATTAAGAGGATATCGGCTCCGGCCGTCTCGAGCTTGCGCGCCGCTTCTACCAAGCGGGCCGTCAGCTCATCCCAATCTCCTCGATGCTGAAGAGCCTCGATCTCGGAGAAGTCGAAGGACCACAGAAGGCAGCGGGCGGAGGCCGTAGGCCCCAGCCGGTCTCGGACGCCTTGGTTGAGGATGCGATAGTACTCGACCGAACTCTCCCAGCTCATCCCGCCAATCAAGCCGATCGTTCGCATGCGTCCCCCTGTAGGTGCTGTCCCAATAGCAAATCCCGCTTTCCTACCCCATTCCGATTTCAGTCGACGGAGATCGTTGCTCCCGATAGTGGCCCGTCTGCATTCGATCAATGACGGACATTGCTGTCAAAAGGACCGGCATTAGATCTGATGGAGTTAGAAGGCTGAACCGGCCCGACCAAGAGGAAGCTGAATGACAAATAAAAGCAAGACAGAGACCGTCACCAGGACTGGTCCGACAGCTCCGTCGAGCCTTCACGATGGTATGCCTATTGCCGACAAGCGGGTTCGTTTTGAGAAAGGCGCTGGCAAATGGTTTCTGGTTTTCTGTGCCGTAATTATCTGCGCGATCCTGCTCTACGTTGAAGGCGTTGTCTGAGCGAAGCCACCGATCCGCCGCGCGTCTCACCCATCACAGCCCTTCCTGCAGTTGTAGCTATGGGCCGGAAGGAGACCGGCAGCTTCGGAGCGTCTGCAAAGCGAAAGCCGACGTTCAACTCTCGCTCCGCCATAGTCGTTTCGCGATGTCCTACGCCCAAAAGCTCCACCGTAGCGAAACGATTCGGATTCGCCGCGTAACAAGTTCCGCTATCCCGCGAGTTCCCTACGCAGGATGGCCGCGCCGTCCGCCATGGCTTTCATTTTGCCAAATGCGACATCGCGTGGAAGGTACTTCAGGCCACAATCAGGTGCCACGGTAATGCGATCGGCCGAAACATAGGGCAGCGCTCGCCGAATCCGGCCAGCGACGGTCTCGGCTGTCTCCACCTCGTGCGTCGACAGATCAAGAACCCCGAGAATAATGCCTTTGTTTGGCAAAGCCTCGAGCACTTGGCAGTCGAGCGAGGATTGCGCGGTCTCGATTGACAGGTGCCGAACTGTCGATTGCGAAAGCTCAGGCAGGAACGAGTAACCTTCCGGTCGTTCGTGGATCACCGCAGCATAACCAAAACAGATGTGGAGAGCTGTCTCTCCTTCAATTCCGTCAAGCGCACGATTGACGACTTCGACACCATACTCGCGAGCCTTGTCGGGACGCGCTTGCATGTAGGGCTCATCGATCTGCACGATATCGGCGCCCGCGAGAAAGAGGTCCCTGATCTCCTCATTTACCGCGGCGGCATAGGCCAGCGCCATTTCGCGTTCGTCACCATAAAAGTCGTCTTGCGCTTGTTGTGCCATGGTGAAAGGGCCCGGCACGGTGATCTTGACCCGCCGATCCGTATTGGCGCGCAGGAACTTCACGTCATCAACTTCAACAGGATGCATGCGCCGGACTGGACCGGTGACGCGGGGCACGGGGTTCGGATGACCACTACGGTCAAGAGCGGTGCCTGGATTATCGATGTCGACGCCTTCGAGGGCGGTTGCGAAACGGTTCGAATAGCTTTCGCGACGCATCTCGCCGTCGGTAATGATGTCGAGCCCGGCCCGCTCCTGATCGCGGATTGCGATCAGCGTAGCGTCGTTCTGTGCCTCCTCGAGCCATTCGGGGGCGATGCGCCACAGTTCCTGAGCTCGCACGCGAGGGGGAAAACGCATGCCGAGCTTTCTGCGATCAATAAGCCAGTCCGGCTGCGCATAAGAACCAACCAGTGAGGTGGGCAGCAGTGTTTGTTTGTCTGACATCAACCCTCTCCTTGTTCTGCACGTTCGAGCATTTGCGCCGTTTTCCCGAAGGCGCCGGTAACGGCTTCGAAATTGGTGTCGCCGAACTCAACTTCTAAAGACCGACCGGTCCATGCGCGATGCGATCTGGTGAGCCCGCCCTAGGTGATCTCGCAGTGCCCACTCGGCGGCGTGTGGATCGCCGGCCAGAATTGCGTGTGCAATCGTGCGGTGCTCGACTACGGATTCCTCGTACATGGCGGGCGTCATTGCACCGCTCAACTGGAGCATGATCAGCGGTAACTGCAGTTGGCGACTAAGCTCGGCTAGCTGCTGGTTGCCGCAGACGTCGAGTATCGATTGGTGAAAATTCCAGTTCTCCTCATGATATGCGGGACCTGACAGACGCGGTGCGTCGTTCCATATCGGTGCGATCGCCTTCTCGAAATCCACGCGCCTGCCTTCATTGCTGCTAGTCACCTGTGCGGCCAGCCGCACGGCCAGCGCCTCCAGCGCGGTCCGGATCTGGAAGAGTTCGATCATTTCCTCATAGGAGAGACGTCGGACCAGTGCCCCGCGATTGGGTACAATCTGCAGAAGCCCTTCCGCCGACAACCGCCGGAACGCTTCGCGCAACGGCCCTCTGCTTACCCCGAAATCGCGCCGGAGATCAGCTTCGATCAGCCTCTGCCCTGGCGCATAGCGACTGTTTAGAATCCCGTCGCGCAGCCCTTCGACGAGGCGATCGACCGTCCCACCCCGGCCTGCGCGTTCCTGCGTTGCTAGTTCGTGGTTCATGCGGCTCCGTCCTGTTCTGCGTACTTAGCCGCCGCATCGGGAGCTAGGCAAGCTTGACGACGTCAATTTTGTCCTACAATGTTGCCTCCTAAAAGACACGTCCCCCGTAGGATCGAGAGTGGACGGCGCTAGGAAACAGCTTCGCGGACCGATGGCCTGGCCGCCTCATTCACGAAGCCCGTATGGGAGGTTGCAATTTGCTGATCGGCAAGCACGCCAAAGCCACGTCCGGAATCTGCACGGCGGATCAGGAGAGCATTACCATTCGCGGCCGGGATCTCTGTGCCGACCTGATGGGGCGCCTAACCTTCACGGAATATTTCTATCTGCTGGTCACGGGGCGCGAGCCGACGACTGACCAGCGCGATTTTCTTGATCTACTTCTGATTGCGATTGCTGAACACGGGCTCACGCCAACAGCCGTGGCAGCACGCATGACCTACGACGCCGATCCTCGGTCATTGCAGGCAGCGGTCGCTGCGGGGATCTTGGGATGCGGCACAGTCGTCCTTGGAACGTCAGAGCTCTGTGGTGAAGTCCTGCACCGAGCCAAGGTTCGGGTCGATGCTGGCGAAAGCGTCGAGGCGGTCACGTCCGACATAGCCCGCACAACGCGCCAGGCTGGCAGCAAGATGCCGGGCTTCGGCCATCCTTTGCACCGCCCCGTGGACCCGCGTGCCCAGCGCATTCTGACAATGGCCGAAGAACGTGACGTCTCCGGTCTCCACGTTGCCTTGGCCCGGGCCTTCGAGCCGGCAGTCGCCGAAGCCTGGGGCAAGCCGCTGCCGATGAACGTGTCGATGCCAACCGCCGCTGTCATGCTCGACCTCGACTTCCCGGTGGCGATGATCAAGGCGATCCCACTACTCGGACGCACAGGCGGACTCCTCGCCCATCTGGCCGAAGAGCAGCAAAACCAGATCGGTTTCCTGATGGCATCCCATGCCGAGGAAGCCATCTCCTATGAGCCAGCCGAAGGTCAGTCCCCGACATGATGCACGAGCCGGAAATCGAGACTCTCCCCTGGCAGGAACAGCATCGTCAGGATGATGCGCTCTACCGCCAACAGATCGGCTATCTGCTTGAGCATTCCCGCTTCTACCAGAAGAAGCTCCAGGACGCCGGCTTCGAGACGGCAGGGCAAGTCGGTGGCCTGGATGACCTTGCAGCGCTGCCGCTGACTGAAAAGGACGAATTGCGGGCGACGCGCAGCGAAGCCGACCCAATCGGGACGCATCTCGCCGCCTCGATGCAGGATCTGGCCCGCATCTATTCCACAAGCGGCACGACCGGTACGCCGAGTTATATCCCGCTAACGGCGGCCGATCTCGACAACTGGGTGCGCACCTCTGCGCGCAGCTATGCGGCATCCGGTATCACCCCGCACGAGCGCATCGTCACAACCTATAATGCCGGTCCATTCGTAGCTGGCGCCGCGCTCGACTCGTTCAATCGGCTCGGCCTTTGCCACGTGCCGGTCGGGACGGGCAACACCGAACGGTTGATGGCCGCGGTGAACCTGTTAAAGCCGCAGGCGCTCGCCTGCACCCCATCTTATGCACTCTATCTCGCCGAGTGGGGAACGGCACGTGGCATGGACCTTCCGACCAATTCAGTAAAGCGGATTCTCGTCGCGGGCGAACCTGGCGGCGGCGAACCGGCGATGCGCTCCCAGCTCGAATCCGCCTGGGGCGCGAAGGTGACCGAAGCGATGGGGATCGGCGACATCGGCGCCTCGCTCTGGGGTGAATGCGAAGAGCAGACGGGCATGCATTTCTGCGCTCGCGGCTTCGTGCATATCGAACTGATCGATCCGCATACCGGCGAGGCGGTCGCGATGGAGGATGGCGCAAGTGGCGAACTTGTCTATACGCATCTTGCCCATCGCGGGGCGCCAATGCTGCGCTTTCGATCACGCGACCATGTGACGGTCCGCACTGAGCCCTGCCGTTGCGGTCGTACCTCGCCACGTGTGCGATGCATTGGACGCACCGACGACATGCTCATAGTGCGCGGCGTCAATGTGTTTCCCTCGGCCATCCGCGAAGTCGTGAACGAGTTTGCACCCGCGGTGACAGGCGTCATCTCCGTGCGTCCTGGTCACAAGGGGGTCAAGCAGACCCCGCCACTCAAGGTGCTCGTTGAACTTGCGGCCGACGGACAGGAGCCAGATGGGCTCGCCGATCGCATCAGGCAACGCCTGCGGGACAAACTCGTCGTAGCAACGGATATCGCGCTGGTCGCGGCGGGGAATCTACCTCGCAGCGAATATAAGTCCAAGCTGATCGACTACAGCGAGGTGCAGGAATAACGCTGCCGGCGAAACAATAAAAATGGGAGGAATAGAAATGAAAACGATCTTTACCGTCCTTGGGTGTGCTGTCGGAATGGCGAGCTCTGCCGTTCCGTCTTTCGCAGCCGAATTCGATCTTAAAATCTCGACGATGTTTCCCTCGACGCACTTCATCCAGACGCTGGCCATGGAGCCATGGGCGAAGGCGATCGAGGAGAAGACCGATGGGCGCGTTGCGTTCACGTTCTTTCCGGCCGGCTCCTCGCTTGGCGACGCGACCAAACAGTTTGACCAGGCTCGCGCAGGCGTCGTGGATGTTTCGGTTGGCATCCCGGCAATTCCGCGAGGACGGCACCCGCGTTCGGTTTTGGTCGAACTTCCGTTTACCGTTCCCAATGCAGAAGTCGGCACGTGCGCTCTGATGGCGGTCAAGGATCAGGTCGAAGCGGACTATCCGGGAACACATATCCTCTCATTGACCGTCACGGAACCCAGTGCCGCCCATACGAGGGAGAAGGTAGAAAGTCTCGAAGACCTTGCCGGAATGCGCGTGCGCACTCCGACCCCGGCAATCACGGCAATGCTGGAAGATGTTGGCGCGACCCCGGTTGGCATGCCGCCCACGGAGATCTACGAGAGCGTGGAGCGCGGCATCGTGGACGGCAACATCATGCCATGGGGGCCTGTCGGTGCCTTCAAGCTGCACGAGGTGCTCAACTATCATCTCGATGCAGGCATCAATCCGGTCGCCATGTACATCGTTTTCAACGAGCGACGTTACGATAGCCTCCCAGAGGACATCCGGCAGGTGATCGACGAGGTCAGCGCAGAGATGTTCGCGAACTGGGGGAAGTGGTGGCGCGAAACGGATCAGGAAGCGATCGAAGCCGCCAAGGCGCACGGCAACGAGATCATTCCGATGTCGGACGAAGATCGCGAAAAATGGCGCGAGCGGCTGCAGCCGGTCATCGACAACTATCTGGAGAATGATTCCGACCTGCCGCCCGACGAGGCGAAGTCGATCTACTCTGCCATGGGCGAGGCCGTTACCGAATGCGAATGAACTGACGCGTTCATCCGGGGCGGCCAGCGGTGCCGCCCCCTCGACAGGGAACTGGCCTATTGAAACGCGCATCCCTCTGGCTGGCGATTGCTGGCACCGTCGCCTTCCTGATCGCGGTCGGCCTGACGGTTATCGATATCGCCCTGCGGTCCGTCAGCACGCTGACAATCCACGGCCTGACTGACATTGTCACGCTCTGTACGATGATCGGCGCCATGCTTGCGATCCCCTACGGATTCGCCTCCGACCAGCATGTATCGATCGACGTCTTCACCATCCGGATGCCGCCGAGGTGGCAAAAGGTGTTGCGGATCTTCGCTGCCATGCTGGGCCTGGTGTTTCTCGCCGGAGCGTGTTGGTTCGCCGTTCAACAGATGCTGACGGCATACACCTATGGAGACCGGAGCCAGTCGATCGGCATTCCGATGGTCTGGTACTGGCTCCCGCTGATCGCCGGAATCGGTCTCGCCGCCCTCGTTAATCTATGGCTCGCAATACGCGAGTTCACCAGCATGGGTCGAGCCTGAGCCATGACGCCTCCTCTGGTCGGGGTTCTCGGCCTCGTCGTTCTCCTGTTTCTGATCGGCCTTCGCGTTCCCGTTGCAATCGCGATGGGCGCAGTCGGCATCTGCGGTGGGGTCTACTTGAATGGTTGGTTCAGTCTGGGATTTGTGCTCGGCTCACAGCCCTTTGTAACCTCTTCGAGCTATTCGCTCTCCGTCATCCCGCTGTTCGTGATGATGGGCGCGTTCGCCTCGAGGGCCGGGCTCTCGGCCTCGCTTTATCGTGCACTCAACTCTTTGATCGGGCACTGGCGCGGCGGACTTGCCTCGGCGACCATAGGGGCATGCGCTCTTTTCGGCGCCGTCTGCGGTTCCAGCTTGGCAACAGCCGCCACCATGGCACGGGTCGCGGTGCCTGAGATGACGGCAATCGGTTATGACCGTCGCCTGACGTCTGGTGCGTTGGCGGCAGGTGGTACTCTCGGCATCCTCATCCCACCGTCGATCATCATGGTGATCTATGCCCTCCTGACTGAACAATCGATCGGCCGGATGTTCCTCGCCGGAATGATACCTGGCTTCCTCGCCGCCGGACTGTACATGGCGACCGTTTACGCGATGGCACGCTTGAAGCCGCATTGGGCCCCGAGGACGGCACGGCTTGCGGGCGCAAGTCGCCTCGAGGCGTTTCGGCAAATGGCGCCAATTCTTGCGCTTTTCATCGTGGTCATGGGCGGCATCTATGTGGGGGTGTTCTCTCCTACCGAAGCGGCAGCCGTCGGCGCGTTTGGTGCCATCGTTCTGGCAGCCATGCGTGGACAGTTGAACTGGCAGGTGACCCGTGAGGCACTGGTTGAAACCGCGGCTACGACCGGCATGCTGTTCATGATATTAATCGGTACGTCGGTCTTGCAGTTCTTCATTGAGACATCGACGCTGCCGCGGGTCATCGTAGACTGGATCAACGCGCTCGGACTCGCGCCGATCGGCGTCGTAGTCATGATCCTGGTCATCTACGTGATCCTCGGATGTTTCCTCGACAGCCTCTCGATGATGCTAATCACACTACCCATTGTCTTCCCGATCATCGTCGATTTGGGCTACGATCCGATCTGGTTCGGTGTCCTTGTGGTTTCGGTTGTTGAGATCGGATTGATTACCCCGCCGCTGGGAATGAATCTTTTTGTGATTGCGAGTGCTTCTGACGACCTGCGCTTTGAAACCGTCGCCACGGGAGTTTTACCTTTCCTTTTCGCTGACCTTCTACGGCTGATTTTGCTGGTATCCATTCCGGCTCTGTCGTTGGCACTGCCCGCGCTACTGATGTAACCTTGGCAATCATCCCAAGAATGATATCTGTGATTTCTTCTCGCGCTCAAGAGCTTCCGGATATGGCTGAATTTTGCATTTCCGCCTTTGCATCCAGATCAGAAATAATCCTGATTTGCGGATCGGGTCGAAAGCGGACAGACATGTGTGGACGCCAATATTGAATACGATTCCTTGAGCATACTTCATCGCTGAGAGGACGGCCGAAGAAACAATATTCAGACGAGCGGATCGCCTTCGCGCTAAGACAGGCTGAAGGTGGTGCGGCCTTCGGCGAAGCGTGCCGCAAGATGGGGATCACTGCAGCCGCCTTCACCGCTGGAAGAGGTCTATGCGGAGATCGGGGTGTCGGACATCCGACAGCTAAAACAGCTCGATGACAAGAGCGGAACCTGAAGCGGCTGGTCGCGGACCTGACGCCGGACAAGGCAATGCATCAGGATGCCGTGAGACCTGCTGCACTCAACGTTAGGAACAACTCGGTGCGGCCGAAGCCGCCGGACTTCGTCACGACCTCCAGCCCGTCGAGGCGCCCTCCGATGATCCGGGAAAGCGGCAATCCGGGGCCAATCTCGCCCGCACATGCCAGTGACTGAGCCTTGGCCGCAGCAAGAACGATCATCAACGTTTTTCCGCCGACCACCATCAGCGCATGGTTGCGGGGCCGTTCCAAGCGCACGATCGCCTCATGCAGAAATCTGGACGTTTCCTCTTCGCTTCGCGCCTGTGGCACAGGATCGATCAGCACGACATCCCCGCCACCCGACTCCAGCAAGGCCTTCGTCTGCCGTCGGGTGACGGGGTGCGTCGTCCCAACGACGATGGTCCCGATCCGCGGACAGTCAATCGCCTTGGATGGCGAGCACAGCGCTTCAGCCAGCCCGCGGCTGCCGGCCCATAGCACCTCGCGCCCGGAGACCCGTCGCACCAGGTCGCGCAGATCATCCTGGCTCACCGCATTGCCGATCACGATACCGGACGCGGCACCCCGCCCATCGAAAAGGGCCGCCTTGGCTCCCTGCCTCTCGAACGCTGCGCGAAGATCGTGGATCGCAGCCGGCCCCCAGAGATCCGGCCGCTCCGGATCCGCCACCTCGTGAAAACCTCGGACGGTTCGGCGCCCCATATCGGGGAACGCCGGTGCAAAGACGCACAGACGCAGGTTCGTAAGCCGCATCAGCTCCAGTGTTTCCTCGACCGGCCAGCCACGCAGGACACTGTCGACCTTTTTGAACCAAAGGGTTCGGTCGCCTGGCCCGAGACGGATACGGGCAAAGGCGCCTTGCACCTGCTCCAGCGCAGTCGACAACGGGCATTCGCGGCTCTCGCTGCTGACCGTCCGTTTGATTTCCGGCTGCGGCAGCGCCGGATCGATGCTGAGATGGACCGGGTCAGCAGGCGTTGCGAAGGGTGCGGCAGCGTCAAGGGCACCGGTCAGGTCGTCGGCGATTATCCGAACTACGGTCATGGCATCCGCCTGACAGCAAAATCCAGGCAGGGATGCGCGGACGCCAGATCCCTCTGCAGTTCGGCCTCCAGTCTGTCGTCAATGATGATCCGATCCAGTTCCGACAAGGCGGCGAACTTGCAGAGCGAGCGCTTCGGAAACTTGGTCCGGTCGGCCACCAGCACGGTCTGCGTGGCAGCCGAGAGGAACGCCCTTTTGACTTCGGCGAGCTCTGTGGAGGTCTCCGAAAGCCCGTCCACGGAACCGGCGTGGGTCCCGATGAACAGCAAGTCCCCGCGGATCCGAGCGATATCGGCAACAGTCTCCGCCCCCATCAAGGTCGATGAGCCACTCCGGACCCGGCCGTGGAAAACATTGACCACGATCCTGTCGGTCCCGGCGAGAGCTGTGGCAATCGCGATGTCGTTGGTGAAGGCGGTAAAGGCGATACCGCGGGCCAAAGCGGCACGGGCTACCTGGCCCGTCGTCGTGCCGCTGTCGAACAGGACGGTGCTGCCTGGCGAAATCAGCCGCGCGGCGTGACGGCCGATCGCCGTCTTCGCCTCCGCCTCGATTTCGCTGGCGATATTGCTGCCCGGCTCGAAGGAGAGCACTTCGCTGGGACTGAGCGCCGCGCCGCCATGCGTGCGCGTTACCGGCCCGATTCGGCTGAGATAGTCCACGTCCCGCCTGACCGTGGAGACCGACGTGTCTAGGCGCTCGGCGAGCTGGCTCAACGACGCGAAGCCTTGAATCTGAAGCATTTCGATGATGCTTGCGAGTCGCTTGGCTTTACGCACCATATCACCTTGGTAGATTTCTATCAGATGCGCTGATTCCCCGCCGCACAGGCCGCGGAAGGTACCTCCTTTGCGCCGGTTTCGATATATTTCTTTCATTTTCGTCGCATCATGCCACGCCCTACTGTAGAGCGTGGCTCTAGCGGACGCTCCGGAGCAGGGAGCCTTGGATTCGAGAAGCGAGGATCACCAAGTGAAGCCTAAGATCGGTATCACAATGGGCGACGTCTGCGGCGTCGGCCCCGAGATCACGGCGCGAGCGCTCGCCAGCCAAGACGTCCTGTCGATCGCGCGTCCCTGTGTCATTGGCGACGCCGGCGCTCTGGCACGGGCACGCGACATCGTCGGTGCCACGTTTGACATCGTGAAGTTCGCCCCCGGTGAACCGGTCCCCGAGACCGGAGACGGCGTTGTCGCCTGTGCGGATCTGGGCCTTGAGGTCGGAGCCCTCCCCTTCGGCCATGTCGACGGGAGGGCCGGAGCTGCCGCATTCCATTTCCTGAAGACGGCTGTCGAGATGGTTCAGGCCGGGAGGATCGATGCGATCACGACTGCCCCCCTGAACAAGGAAGCGCTGCATGCCGGCGGGTACCACTTCCCCGGCCATACGGAGATCCTAGCCGAGCTAACCGGCACTGAGAATTACTCCATGATGCTCGCAACGCCGACGATGAAGGTCATCCATCTGACCACTCATGTGGGCCTGATCGAAGCGATCCGTCGTATCACGCCGGACCGCACCTACACGGTCTTACGGCTGGCCCACGAAACCCTCGAGCGCGCTGGACAGAAGAGACCCCGGATCGCCGTGTGCGGGATCAATCCCCACGCAGGGGAAAACGGGCTGTTCGGCAACGGCGAGGAGGAAGAGAAGCTTGTCCCCGGAATCGCGCGAGCGCAGCGGGACGGCATCGACGCCAGCGGCCCCTTTCCTGCGGACACGCTGTTCTACCGCGCGAACCGCGGCGATTTCGATGTGATCGTCGCCTGCTACCACGACCAGGGTCATGCCCCCGTCAAGGTGATGTCGTTCGATGAGGGGGTAAACATCACCGTCGGGCTAAACGGCGGCATCATCCGCACATCGGTGGATCACGGCACTGCTTTCGATATCGCCGGGAAGGGTATCGCGCGCGCGCAAAGCCTCGAGGCTGCTATTCGCTACGCGGCGGAACTCGCCCCAAGTTCGTCTCCGGCTTGAAGGTCTGGCGGCGGTCCGACAATCAGTAGCGGGCACGCTGGGCCGCGCCAGCGCCGCGCGCGAAAGCGTCGCGTTTTCGGATGATTTCAGAAGTCGGCCGAACATGGACATGCCGCTCCCCGGCTGATGACCGCTGGTCACGCAGCGAAGTCGAGCCGGCGACCGGTTTCCTTGTCGAAGAAATGCAAGGTGTCATGCGGCACGGCGATTTTGATCATCTCGCCCTCCAGTATGTCCGGCCTGCCGTGCAACACTGCGGTCACGGTTTCACCGCCGACATCCAGAATCACATGCAGTTCGGCACCGGTCGGTTCCACGATCCGCACGCGGGCATCAATACCGGTTTCCGCAATCTTGATGTTCTCCGGTCTGAGACCGACAATTATCGCCCTGTCCCGGTCGACGCCGATCGGTGCAGGCAGATCTAGCCGTGCTCCCTTCTCGGAGACGAATGCGGTTCCCGACGCGTCCAGATTGCCGACGAGCAAGTTCATGGCCGGCGATCCGATGAATCCGGCGACAAACACATTGGCTGGGGTATCGTAGAGTGCGAGGGGCGTGCCGATCTGTTCGACATGTCCGTCACGCATAACGACGATCTTGTCGGCCATTGTCATAGCCTCGATCTGGTCGTGGGTAACATAGACGATGGTGGCCTGAAGCTTTTTGTGCAGCTCGCGGATCTCTGCGCGCATCTGCACCCGCAGTTGGGCATCGAGATTAGAGAGGGGCTCATCGAACAGGAAGACCTGAGGGTCCCGGACGATCGCCCGCCCCATTGCCACGCGCTGGCGCTGACCGCCCGAAAGCTGCCGCGGATAGCGGTCAAGCAGGGGCAACAGATCGAGGATCTGCGCGGCCTTCTGGACTTTCTGGTCGCGCTCCGCCCTGAGGACGTTCTTCATCTGCAGCGAGAAGCCCATATTGTCGGCCACTGTCATGTGCGGATAGAGCGCGTAGGACTGGAACACCAAGGCGATGTCGCGATCTTTGGGATGCAGGTGCGTCACGTCCCGATCGCCGATCAGAACACGGCCCGTTGTCATGTCCTCAAGCCCGGCAATTAGGCGCAGCAGGGTGGATTTCCCGCAGCCGGATGGGCCGACCAGCACGACAAACTCGCCATCTGCAATATCCACGTCGATGCCGTGCAGAACAGTCAATCCGCCGAACGATTTGGTAGCCTGCTGAATCGTTACAGGAGCCATGATGTCTCACTCTGGTTGTTGCAGCGAGCAGGCGCGATCATCCCTTGACCGCACCTGCCGTCAAACCGCTCACGAGGTTGCGCTGCAGCAGCAGCATGATGAGGACGATCGGCAGCATGATGCCGACCGCGCCTGCCGCGGAGATCGACCACAACGAGATGTCCTCGCCACCAAAAGAGGCGATGGCCACCGGCAGCGTCTTGGTTTCCACGCCGGTCAGCACGAGGGCGAACAGGAATTCATTGTAGGACATTAGCAAGCTGAACAGGGCTGCGACGGTCATGCCAGGTCGCGCCAGCGGCAGGATGACAATGCGAAAGGCCTGCCACGAAGTGCAGCCGTCGATCGCCGCCGCCTCGTCGAGGTCACGCGGGATATCGAGGAAAAATCCGTGCAGCAGCCAGATCGTGAAGGGCTGATTTATGGCGACCAAAGCTAGGATCAGCAGCGGATAGCTGTCGATCATGTTGAGGGCAGTGCCCATCACGAAGAACGGGATCGCCAGTAGCATATGCGGGAACATGCGGATGGTGAACAGCACGTTAAGGATCGGGCCGGAATTGCGCCGCGGAATGCGCGACAATGCATAGGCCGCAAGGGTGCCGCACGGGATGGAGACCAACACGGTGCCCGCAGAAACGACCAGGCTGTTGATCAGATAGCGAAGGAAGTCGTTTTCGAACCAGACCTCCTGGTGATACTGAAGCGTTGGCTCGAAGATGAACGTAGGCGGTATGGTAAAGGCGTCCGCTGGATACTTGAAGGACGTCAAAACCGCCCACAGCAAGGGTACAAGGTTGACGAAGGTGAACAGGCAAAGCGCGGCGAAGAGAAGGTGCCCGCGGCTGCGCCCCTTGCTGCGAACGCTCATTGGTCGCCCTTCCTGTAGGTCCGAGTCAGAAACCGGTTGATCGTCAGCAGCAACGCCGCCACAATGATCAGTGTAATGACACCGAGGGCCGACGCCTTGCCCACTTCGAGCATCCGGAAGCCAAGTTGGTAGGTATACATCGTCACAGTTTCGGTTGCCGTACCGGGTCCGCCGCCGGTGAGGACGTAGATCGTGTCGAAGAACCGGAAGACATCCATCAACCGTACCGAGATCGTGAAGATGATCGCCGGGATCAGCGCCGGGATGATGATGTGTCGCAGGATCCGCCAGTTGCTCGCGCCGTCGATCCGCGCGGCCTCGAGCAGCGAGTTGTCGAGGCCTTGGAGCGCTGCGTAGAGAATGATCATAATCAACGGCGTGAAGATCCAGGCGTCTGCGAGAATCACGCTGATTTTTGCCCAGACCGGGCTGCCCAGCCAGTCCGGCGGCTCCAAGCCGATCGTCAGCAGCGTTGCGTCGACCAAGCCCCAATTGGATGCCAGCATCCATTTGAGAAACAGCGTCGCGACAACGGGGGTGATGATATGCGGCAGGAACAAGAGGGCGGAGAAGAACTTGGTGCCGACGCGGTTGCCATAGAGCGCTAATGCCAAGGCCAGCCCGACGACGAACTCCAGGGCCACGGAACCAAAAGCGATGATGATCGTCGTCCAGATCGAGTTCCACAGGCGCGCTTCGGACAGAAGGTCCGTGTAGTTATTCAACCCCACGAAGGTACGGACGCCGTCTCCAAGATAATAATCGAAGAAGCTGAGATATATCGCATAGCCGAGCGGCCACAACAGGACGACCGACAACAGCCCGAAACTGGGTATACAGAAGAGCCAGAGGCCACGTTGCCAACGGACCATTGCGGATACTCCAACGATTTCGCATTTAGGTGGGCCTACCGCCGGGGGACGGCGGCAGGCCGTTTAAGCACTCAGTTGTTGTAGTACCCGCGCGATGCGAGGAGCTCTTCTGTCTCTTTGGCGGCTTGATCGAGGGCGGCCTTAACCTCGACTTCGCCCGTGACGGCGCGCAGGACGTGCCGCGTCACGATCTCGCCGACATCGTTGAACTCTGCAATTGCCGGGAAGGCCTTGCCACCTTCCAGGGCGGCGAGGGCGGCAGGATACCAACGGTATTTCTTAGCCAGCTCCTCGTTCTGCAACACAGACAGTCGCGGCGGCATGGAAAACTCGGCGCCTTTGGTCATGCTGTCCACAGAGGTCGCCTCGGCCAGCATGCGGAACATCTCGTCCTTGTCACCGGAGGAAAATGCCGAAATCGCGAACCCGTCATTGGCCAGGCGCGCGCCGCCCCCGGGAGGCGCGACCCAGTCGATCTTGCCAACCACACGGGACTGCTCGGGATCGTCCATCGCCGCAGCCCGGGTGAACCACTGCAGCCCCATGGCCGCAAGGCCCTGCTGCAGGTTGATCGTCGACTCGTCGTTCGCATGGGAGGTGAAGCCACGCGGCGCGTACTGCGACATTTCCTTCATGCGGGTAATCGCCGCGACGCCCGCTTCCTGATTGAAGATCGGATGCCACTCTTCGTCGAACCAGCCGTCACCGACGGCATTCAGGTACCAGTGAGTTTCATTGAGCGCCGCGTCGACTGGCTTCAAGGACATGATCGTGCCCGACATGCGGCCCGAATCAAAATGCGCGGCCGCGCTATCGTAGTCATCCATCGTTTTGGGTGCCGCGATGCCAGCTTCGTCGAACAGGTCCTTACGGTAGAAGAAGAGTTCGGTGTTGGTCAGAACCGGCATCGAGTAGATATGGCCGTCATAGCTGACCGCGTCGATCACGGACTGCGGGAAGTCACCAAGGTCGTACTCATCCTTGTACTTTTCCCAGAGATCGTCGAGCGGCTCGAGCCAACCGTTGGCGGCGAAGCGTCTCAGAGAACTGTCGGTCAGATAGAGCACATCGATGGCGTCGGACTTCGACGACATGGTAATCGAGGCGAGTTCCAGCTCCTTGTCGATCGGCATGAGTTCGACGTTGACGCGCCCTTCAGGCAGAGCCTTCTGCATGGCGTCGGTATAGTATTCGTTCGGGGGCGAGCGGTGCCCGATGATGCGGATGGCATCCTGCGCAAGCGTGGGCCCAGCAAAGGCGGCGACCAACACGGCTGCGGTTGCGCTCAGGGTCCAAGGTTTCGAAATTCTCATTATTGCCTCCCATTGTAATGAATGACGGGCCTGGATATCCAAGCCGCTCCTCCGCGTCCGCACCCGAACGGGCTTAGCGAACCTCCAGTCTGATGACGTGATACGACAGCGGTCCGAGCCGGGCCTTCAGCTTGCCCTCGTCGAGGACGGCTCCTTCCCCCTGCACCGGAGCAATCCGGTCGGGTGCAGCCGCCGAATTGGTTGCGCGCAGATCGTGCCCTTCCATGACCTTGTGCATGACGATGCGCGAAGCATCGAGCCCGCCGATATCCATGACGAATTCCGCCGTATCGGTCATGTGCCGGTTGACTATGAAGGCCGTTAACGTTCCGCTTTCGCGATCGCGCGTCACCGCCATGTCGATATAGGCGACGTCGTCGGCTACCCGGGCATTGTAGGTCGGCGTATCAACCACCGCGTTGAGCGCCTCGCCCCGGCCGTAGAGACTGGCGAGCTGATAGGGCCAGTAGATCGACTGCCGCCAGGCCGGCCCGCCGCGTTCGGCGCGGATGGGCGCTATGACGTTGACCAGCTGCGCAATGCAAGCGATCTTAACGCGGTCCGAATTTCGGATGAACTCGTTAATCAGCGCGGCAACAAGAAGCGCATCCTCGAAATTGTAGTCTTCCTCGAGCAGCGCCGGCGCTTCCGGCCAGTCCCAGGTCTTCAGCGCATCCTTCTCCTGGTACCGCTTGTGGTACCAGACGTTCCACTCGTCGAAGCAGATATAGACGTCGTTTTTCGCCTTTTTCTTGGCTTTCACGAAGTCTATAATGCCGCCAACGGTCTTGATGTACCGCCCCATCACGTCGACCTTGGCGAGGAAGTTCAACGTGTCGCCGCTGCGGTTGCCGAAATACTTGTGCAGCGAAATGTAGTCGACGTTCTCGTAGCACTCCTCAAGGACGACGCGCTCCCATTCGGGATAGGTCGGCATCTCGTCGTTGCTGGAGCCGCAGGCGATGGTTTCGATCGTAGGATCGAAGCCCTTCAGCGCCTTGGCCGTCTCGTCCGCAATCCGACCGTAGTCATGCGCTGTGCGATGCCCAATCTGCCAAGGGCCGTCCATCTCGTTGCCGAGGCACCACATCTTCACGTCGTGGGGCTTCTCAACGCCATGAGACCGTCGCAGGTCCGACCAGGCGGTTCCGCCGGGATGGTTGACGTATTCGATGTATTCGCGCGCGTCCTGCAGGCTGCCGGTGCCGAGATTGACGGCCAGCATCAGATCGATCCCGGCGCGCTCGCACCATTGGGCGAACTCGTTGACGCCGATCTGGTTGCTCTCGCGCGAGCGCCAAGCGAGGTCAAGCCGCATCGGGCGATCCTCACGCGGACCGATTCCGTCCTTCCACTCATAGGCCGAGACGAAATTGCCCCCGGGATAGCGGACGGCGGGCACGTTAAGGTCGCGGACCAGTGCCAGCACGTCCTTGCGGAAGCCGAGATCATCAGCTTCAGGATGGCCAGGCTCGTAGATGCCGGAATAGATTGCACGCCCAAGATGCTCGATGAACGCCGAATAAATGCGGTCGTCGATCGTAGCGATCTTGAAGTCACGATGGATGGTGGCCGAGACCCGCATCCTCCCTCCCATTATATTAAGTAATCAGATTTAAATCGAAATTCTCGATATACATCCCAGAATTCGAGGTGGCCGTCAAGCGCGGCCGAAGCTGATCAGGGCTCGCTGTGCAGGCGGAGAATGATGTCCTGGTCGTAATTGCCGAAGCCGCGGCCGAAGATGTTGATACCACCCGGATGCCTGGCGTCGGCCTTGACCTCGATACGCAGCCGGATCGAGCGATGAGCGTCGAGACAGAGATCCGCCAGCCGGACATTAGAGATTTTCACGCCATCGACATAGGTTCCGTTGTCGTTGACGCTCCAGCTCTTGAGCATTCCGTACTGGGACCCTGCGAGCTTCCACCAACTCGGCGTAAATAGGCCGCGCTTGTCGCCGAAATCGCCCGGTGAGGTCCAGGTACCAAGCTCTACACCGTTGATCGAGAGGCTGATATCCGAGGGCCAGTCCGGGTCGGTCCCAGGCACCTCCGAACTGACCTCAAGGATCAGTTCGAGCGCCCGGCACTTGGCTCTTACAAGATTGATGTTGTTCGGGAATTGATATTCGACAAAGCCACTGGTGAACCACAGGAGAGCTGTCTTCATCCGATCCGGCTCAAGGAACGAGGACGGCACGTCCAGCAGACCGACGACCCCTTCCTTCGAGCAGATTCCGCACGGTGCAGTCACCTCGCAGTGGGAGTACAGACCCAACGGCATGGCGACCTCGATGAACTCGTTGCGCTCCTCACTCAGGTCGCTTTTGAACGTGACAATCACCTCGTCATAGGCTGCCCGGCAAATCTTCTGGATCCCTCGACGCGCCTTGCGGGCTTCGGTGAGTACCAGCCCGACCTCCTCCAGCACCTTGATATTGGAGGAGACGGAGGACTGCGGATGATCGAGGGTCTCGGCGATCACGTTCACATTTGTAGGGCCGCTGCGGATAAGCAGCCCGAGGATGTCCACGCGCGCCTGCGATGCCAGACAGCGCAGGACGGATATATCCTTGGCAGGATCCACCAAGAGAAAATTGCCCGGCATCTTACTCTCAATATCCAGAATTGCGTTCTGATCAGGATTTTGGATAGAGAAGCTACGGATGCAGGAATGTCAAACCAACATACACAAGAGCAGCGGGGGGCTTGAGGAAGGCTTCGACCTGGCCCAGCAGTGTGTCCGGGAATCGCGTAAGCTGGTCCGGTTTCGGGTACCTCGGGCGAAACTTCATCTTCGTGCCGCCTTGCGACCATGATCTCTGCGTTCGAATGTGTAGGGCGGTGACAATTAGGCCAGGGAGCGGCGCCAAAAGGGGCTGCGATGACGCCGAACTCCGTCATATGAGCGCGGATCGCGTTGCCGATCTGCGTGCGCTGGCGAACCAGAAAGTCCCGTGTGCGGTGGAGTACCAACACGGATGAGCACGCTTCACTCTTGATAGCAACGAACCGCATGGAAGGGCGCGTCACGGCTTCACAGATGGCGGCCGCGTCCGCAGCGTCCGTTTTTCCGCGCTTCACGTAGGGCTTCACGTATGACGGCGGCATGAGTCGAGCATCATGGCCCATCTCTTGAAGCCTGCGCCCCCAGTCGTGAGAGCCTGCGCAGCCTCCATGCCGACCAAGCATCGCGGCCGCTTCTCGAAAAAGGCGAGCAACTGGCTTCGGCGGAGCTGGCGGCGCACGAGAACTCGCCCGTTCTCGTCTACGCCATGGATCTGGATAACGCTCTTTGCGAGGTCGATACCGACTGTAGCAAGCTCGGACATGGATGGCTCCTCTGCTCGGGACGACAAATCCCAACTATGGCGCAGTGCGACGCCGGGAGCAGGAGCCATCCACATCATCAATCGAAACGGCCTTCTCCAAGCTCAAGGTACTGATGAGATCGAAGGCCGAAAGGACAGTCGACGGGCTGTGGGATGCAGTCGGCGCCGTCATCCCGCTCTTCAAGCCAGACGAATGCGCCAACTACTTCGCCGCTGCCGGATATGAACCGGATTAAGCCGGATGTGCTCTAGATATCCAGGATTGGTCGGGGCCCGCTGCAGAAAGCCCATCTGGAGAAGGTTCTCTCCGACATCAGTCCAATCAGAACCGAAAACGCAGCCGTTGCCGCGCCGGCAAAGACCAGGCGGCCGACGAGGACGCCCATCGGATCAGCGCCGAGCGCGACGACGACCAGCGTGTCTTCGATGACGCCATGGGCAAAGCCCATGAAAACGCAGGCGAGAAAGATCTGGCGCGGCGAAATCGCGCCCGATCGCGCCTCGCGGATCAAGAGGCCGCCGCCATAGGAGATTCCCAGGAGCAGGCCGACCGCCGTGAACTCTCCCGCCTCCCCCCGAATGCCGGCAAGCCGCAGCAGGGGCGCCAGTCCCCGCATCATCAGGTCCAGCAGCCCTGTGGCCTTCAGGATGTCCAACATCCAGGACAGCGCCAGAAAGATGACGAGCATCGTGGCCATGGTCTCCAGCAGGCCGAGAAGGAAGTCCCCCCAGCCCGGCTCGACGTTCATCGGGATCCAGGCAGGATTTACCGGCGACGCCAACCAGCCGGTCGCCACGAGCAGGCGGTGCAGCAGGAAGGCGTAGAGCACGCCCCCAAGGAGGCGGAGGATAGTCGTGACGATCAGCGCCGGCCCGGCCTTCTGTATGATCTTCTGCTCGATGGGCAGGCCATGGGCGAACAGCAGAAGGGCCGAGAAGACGGTGATGTCGCCGACGCTCAGATCGGCGGCCGGCACCAGCACGTAGATCAAGGGAATCGCTCCCCAGATCCCGATCAGGAGCCCGCTCAGCCAGGCAAGTCCCAATTCCGGAGGCAGGCCGAACACGTGCATCACCGGGCCGAATGCGGGTGCGATCGCCTCGATCACCCCCGACCGCGACAGAATCTCGGTGAGGATCGTGATCGGCACCACGATCCGCGCGAGCACCCAGTAGATGGCGAGCGTCTCCCGCGTCTTGCGAAGCACCCGGTTCAGAAGCGGCATCGGCGATCGTCCCGTGGAAGGGGCATGAGAGGCCCCGACTGCCACCCATGCCAGGTGAAATAGCGATCAGCCAAGCCTTGTGACCTCGGCTCGACCCGCTCAAGCGAGCGCCTCAGCCGGATGACCCCAGCCTATGAGCCAAGCGCACCGACTGCTTGCGGCTGGAGATGCCTGTCGCCAGTTGCTCGCCTTCTGAGGCGCCAGCCACCTTCTCGCGCTGCTTAAGGACGAACATGTCTCTAAGCCCGCCTGCCCGCTCGAAGTCAGGTCCGATGCCCCTCCGGGGGCGGATAGATCTGCGACAGCTGGTCGAGGTGCCCTCGCATCTCGGCGGCCGCCCGATCAGGATTGTGGGCTTCAAGAGCCGCAAAGATGCGGGCATGGGCAGCGTAGGCTGTCTCCATCTGACCACTGTTCAGCAGGCTGGTCCGGCGAACTTCCCGGAGCCACTCGTCGATTGCCACGAAGAACGCGTCGATGATCGGGTTTTCTACGACCCGTGCGATCGCGGAGTGAAACTCGACGTCGGTGCGCCCGAACTCGTCCATGTCGCCCACGGCATCACGGTTCCGCTCCAGTTCGGCCCGAAGTCCGGCGATCTGGTCTTTGGAAATGCGTTCCGCGGCAATACGGGCGACGCCCGTCTCGACGATCGCCCGGATCTCCATGAAGGAGCGCAGGCCGCCCGGCTCGGTCAGATGGAAGGCCGCGGCCTCCGACAGCATGCCGAGGAGAAAGTCCGGCCGGGGCCCGCAGACACGGGCGCGCGTGCCCGGCCGGGTCTCGATGAAGCCCTTGCTTTCCAGCGCGGCGGTCGCCTCGCGCACCGTGAGCCGCGACACGCCGAACTCGTCCATGAGGTCGCGTTCGGAGGGTAGCGCGTCGCCCATCTCGTAGACCCCGGCGCGAATGTCGGTCGCCAGCATGTCCACGAGATCCTCGTGCATGCGCCGCCGCCGCACGATCCGCCCCGCACGTCTCTGTCTGGCCGGCTTGGCCTTCTCGGTGTCAGCGACCACTGCGCTCTCCCCTTTTGCCAAGATCGATAGAGCGATGAATGCGCCCGTTGACAAGCCTAGTCAGCATGAGCCAGAAAGTCATCAGCTGGCTGGAACGTCTGATGGTCGGACCAGTTTGCAGCGGAGCCGCCATCCGGGAGGGATGCGGTCCGACTCGCCAATTGGGAGGTTCTTCATGCAGAAATCTTTGTTCGCGGCGCTGGTTCTCGGCGCTGCCACCGTTGCCTTTCCGGCGCTCGCCGAGGACATCGCCATCGCGCTCCACGTCGAGCCCGGCCACGAGATGTTCCAGGTCGGTGAGCGACTGAAGAAGAACATCGAGGAGAAATCCGAGGGTCGCTTCACGGTCACGCTGCTCGGCACCGAAGTCGGCGGCGAGCGCGATCACCTCGAGGGCGCCAGCAGCGGCGAGTACCAGATCGCACTGGGCGGCTCGATGCCGATGACCCTGTACGCGCCGAAATATGCAGGCGCCGACCTGCCCTTCGTGTTCGATGCCAGCGCCGACGCCAAGAAGGTCTATGAAGGCGAGATGGGCGAGCAGCTGCGCCAGGCCGTCCGCGAGACCGGCAATCTGGAGCTGGTCGGCCTGTCGATCCGCAACCCGCGCAACCTCACCTCGAAGAACCCGGTGAAGACTCCGGACGACATCCAGGGCGTTCGCATGCGGGTGCCGGAAATCGCCCCCTGGGTGCAGATCTGGACGGAAATAGGCGCCCTGCCGAGCCCGATCGCCTGGCCGGAGGTCTACACCGCCCTGCAGACCGGCGTCATCGACATGCAGGAAAATCCCGTCGACTACATCTGGTCGGGCAAGCTCTTCGAGGTGCAGTCCTACGTCGCCAAGACGCAGCACGTCTATTCGTTCTTTCACTGGCTGATGAACGAGGATTTCTACCAGGGCCTCTCCGAGGAGGACCGGGCGATGCTGCAGGAGTCCGTCGACGAGGCAATTGCCTGGGGCGACGAGCTGGTCACTGGCAACGAGGCCAAGCTGTACGAGCAGCTTCAGGAGAAGGGCATGCAGATCGTTGAGCCGGACGTCGCTGCGTTCCGTGCCAAGGCGGCCCCGGCCATCCGCAAGATAGCGGACGGCTTGGCACCCGAGGTCCGGGACTACGTCCTGTCCAAGCTGAACTGACGCATCCTTAGCATGCGGCACGCCCGTCCAGCGACGGGCGTGCCGTCGACTGAATGGTTTCGGGGGGATCGCGCGGTGGCGTCGATTGAGCAGGGAAGCAGCGGCTTTCCGAACAGACTTGCAGGCTATTTCTGGCGCTTCGTCGAGGTCGTCATGACCCTCGCCTTCATCGCCATGCTGGTCGTGATGTTCATCCAGGTGGCATCGCGCTACGCACTCGGCATTGGCGTGCCGTGGACCGACGAGACTTCTCGCTTTCTCTTCATCGCCGAGATATTTCTCGGCGCGGCCATCGCCCAGCGATACGGCGCGCAGATCCGGATCACCGTCCTGCTCGACCTCCTGTCGGCCCGCGTGCGGCGCTGGTTCGACATTCTCGGCGACGTCCTGACGGCAGCCATCGCCATTCTGGTGGTCGTCGGCGCCTTCGAGATGATGGGCCGGACCCAGAATGTCAGCGCCAGCACCATCCCGGTCTCCTTCGCCAATCTCTACCTGATCCAGGCGGTCGGTCTGATCATGCTGATCGCCCTCCTCCTCAAGGACATCGCCGACGCGTTCCACGGCGCAGGTCAGACGGACAACATGTCATGATCATTTTCCTCGCCCTCTTCGGCACGCTTCTCCTTCTGCTCTTCATCGGCGTGCCTGTCGGCTTCGCGATGATCGGCGCCTCGATCTCGGTGCTCGCAGCCACCCGTGGCTTCGACAGCATTCCCTACGAGATGCTCGCCCAGCGTACCCTCTACGGCGTCAACAGTTTCACCCTTCTCGCCATCCCCGCGTTTCTGCTGATCGGCCGGCTGATGAACGCCTCGGGCATTTCCGACCGCGTCTTCAACATTGCCCGATCGCTTGTCGGGCACCTGCGCGGCGGGCTCGGCCACGTCAACATTCTGTCCAGCATGATCTTCGCGGGCATGTCTGGTTCGGCAGTCGCCGACGCAGGCGGCCTCGGTCCGCTTCAGATGCGGGCCATGGAGCGCGACGGCTACGACCGCGGCTTCAGCGCGGCGGTGACCGCCAGTTCGGCGACCATCGGACCGATCATTCCGCCGAGCATCCCCGCCGTGATCTATGGCGCGCTCGCCAATGTCTCGATCGCCGCCGTGTTCCTCGGATCCATCGTTCCCGGCGTCCTGATGGGCCTCGGCCTGATGGCCCTCGTCGCCTATCTCTCACACAAGCGCGGCTATCCGATCGCCCAGCGTGCGACGCTTCGCCAGATCGCCGCCGCCTGCAGTGCGGGCTTCCTGCCGATCCTGACGCCGATCATCATCATCGCGGGCATTCTGTCCGGCATCTTCACGCCCACTGAGGCCTCGGCGATTGCGGTGGTCTACTGCACCATCATCGCCTTTCTGGTCTATGGCACCATCACGGTCCGCGAATTCTGGGTGATCTGCAAGGATACCGCGGTCGACACCGCAGCACTCCTCGTGATCATTGCCGGTTCGGCCCTCTATGCCTGGGTGCTCGCGCGCTATCAGGTCACCTCGCAGATCATCGACTACCTCGCAGCCAACATCGACAACAAATATGTGCTGCTGGCGCTCCTCAACGTCTTCATCCTGCTGGTCGGCTGCTTCATCGACTCGGTGCCGGCGCTGTTTCTGCTGACGCCAATCCTGACCCCGCTGGTGGTCAGCTACGGGATCGACCCGGTGCATTTCGGCGTGATGATGATCTTCAACCTGATGATCGGGCTGGTGACGCCCCCGGTCGGTACGGTTCTGTTCACCGTGCAGCGGGTGGCCGACATCCCCTTCGGCCACCTCGTGAAGGAAATCCTCCCCTTCTACATTCCGTTGTTCGCGATGCTGATCGCGATCACCTTCCTGCCCTGGCTCGTCCTCGCGGTTCCGAACCTTCTGCTGAACTGAGCCCGGACAATTCTTCAAGACGGAGCATTCTGATGGCAACCCTCGTCTTCGGCGGGCTGGGACATGTCGGGTCCTGGATTTCCCATGATCTGGCAGCACGTGGCGAGGATGTCGTGATCTTCGATCTCGGCGCGACCGGCCTCGACGGATTGGGCCTCGACTATCTCGAGCCCTATCGCGACCGGCTGACCTTCGAGAACGTCGACGTTCTCGATGTCCACACCCTGTTCGAACGGATGCGCGCCTATGAAGGGCGGATCGACGCCGTCATCTTCGGCGTCGCCGTCATCGCCGGTCCGAACTTCGCCAAGCGGCCGTTCCGCCACATCCAGATCAACACGGTCGGGATGCTGAACGTGATCGAGGCCTGCCGCATCTTCGGCGTGCCGAAATTCATCAATCTGAGCTCCGGCGCCGTCTATGGCGACCAGGCCGGCGGCCAGACCGAGGATCTGCCGGTCAAGGTGACCGACCTCTACGGAGCGACGAAGGCGTCGAACGAGGTGCTGGCGCTGCAGTACGGGCAGACCTACGGCATCGACGTGCGTAACGCGCGGCTCTATTTCGTCTACGGGCCCGGCAAGCTGCCGTCGCGGATGCACGTGCTCTACCAGGCAATGTTCGGCCCGCTGGAGGGTCCGACCGAGGCAAATTCTCCGAAGGGCGGCGACCAGTCGCTCGACTGGACGCATGTTCGCGACACGGCGGCCGGCGTCGTCGCTCTGCTCGACGCTCCGGCGGAAGTGTCGGGAGAGGCCTTCAACATCTCCAGCGGTGTTGCCGTGGCCCATCGCGACATTGTCGGTCACGTCGCCGATATCGTCGGACACGAAAGCAAGGTCACGCTCGGCTCGGGCCTGTTCTTCGAACGCGGTGCGCCGCTGGACATCTCCAAGGCTCGTGCGGGCCTGGGCTTCGAGCCCCGCTTCGCCGACATCCGCGAGGGCCTGCGCGACTATCACGCGTGGCTGCAGGGCGCCCGCCCTCACTGATCTCACGAACTGCGGAGAAAAAACATGGATCAGCGGATCGTCGCCGAATACATCCTCAGAACGGCCGGGGATCCGCATCGTGTCGCGGATATCATTGCCGGTGAGCAATCCTCGGGGACGTTCATTGCGATCCCCGGCGAGAGCGAGGAACTGAAGGCACGATCCGCCGCCACGGTCGATCGCCTGGAGGAGATCGAGGATAGCGGTCTGCCGATGCTGCCGGGCGCGATCGGGGAAGCTCCGCGCAGCTATCGGATGACCCTGTCCTGGCCGCTTGCTAATGTCGGGCCGTCGCTGCCGAACCTCTTGGCCACCCTCGCCGGCAATCTCTTCGAGCTCCGCGAGGTCGCCGGACTCAAGCTGGTCGATCTGCACCTGCCCCCGGCCTTTGCCGACCGCTATCCCGGGCCGGCCTTCGGCGTGGAGGGAACGCGGCAACTGACAGGCGTTGCGGATCGTCCCGTGATCGGCACCATCATCAAGCCGTCGATCGGCCTTAATCCGGCGGAAACGGCTGCATTGGTGGACCAGCTCTGCGACGGCGGCATCGATTTCATCAAGGACGACGAACTGCAGGCCGACGGTGCGATCTGCCCCTTCGAGGAGCGGCTTGCGGCCGCGACGACGGTGATCGCGCGCCATGCCGAGCGGACCGGCCGCAAGGTGATGTATGCCGTCAATCTGACCGGTGAGATCGACGAGATGCTTCGGCGGCACGACCAGGTCGAGGCGGCTGGCGGCACCTGCGTCATGGTCAGCCTCAACAGTGTCGGCCTGACAGGCCTGACCGCCCTGCGGCGGCATTCCCGCCTGCCGATCCACGCCCACCGCAATGGCTGGGGCTATCTCGGCCGCTCGCCGGACAATGGCTGGTCGTATGTCGCCTGGCAGAAGATCTGGCGTCTGGCCGGCGTCGACCACATGCACGTCAACGGCCTCGCCAACAAGTTCTGGGAGCCGGACGACAGCGTCATCGCTTCGGCGAAGGCGTGCCTGACACCGCTGTCCCCGGCCCGCCCGGACCTGGTGATGCCGGTCTTCTCGTCCGGGCAGAGCGTCAAGCAGGCGGAAGGCACCTGGCGGCATCTGGGCTCGCCGGATCTCATCTACTGCGCGGGCGGCGGGATCGTCGCGCATCCCTCGGGGATCGCCGCCGGGGTGCGATCCCTGCGAGAAGCCTGGGACGCCGCGATGCAGGGCGTGTCGTTGCAGGAAGCCGCCGCAGCCTCGCCCGATCTGGCCGTCGCCGTGAAGACGTTCGCATGAGCGGCGGATTGCCGGACGGCGTCCTCCTCGCCTTCTATGGAGACGACTTCACCGGATCGACCGATGCCATGGAGGTCACCGCCTTCGCCGGGCTGCGCACCGTGCTGTTCACCCGCACGCCCAATGCGCAGGATCTCGCCAGCTTCGCCGACTATCCGGTGGTCGGTATTGCCGGAACCGCGCGCTCGCGAAGCCCGGAGTGGATGGACCAAAACCTGCCGGGCCCGTTCCGGGCGCTGGCCGACCTTTCGCCCAAAATTCTCCAGTATAAGGTTTGCTCGACCTTCGACTCCGCTGCAGACGTCGGCTCGATCGGACGCGCCATCGATATCGGCGACAGCCTTGTCGCCGGCCCCTGGTCGCCTTCGATCGTCGGCGCCCCGCAACTCGGCCGGTGGCAGGCTTTCGCCAATCTCTTCGCCGCCGCCGGCGGTACACACTATCGCATCGATAGGCATCCGACGATGTCGCGGCATCCCGTGACACCCATGCGCGAAGCTGATCTGCGCCTGCATCTGGCCGCGCAGACCAAACGGGACATCGTCGCGATCGACGTCGCGGCGATCGCCGGCGGAACCGCCGACGATGCCGCCGACCGGGCACGCGACAAGCCAGGCACAATTGCCTTCATCGACGTCGTTGACGAAATGACGCAGGCCGAAGCCGGCCGGCTCGTCTGGAACGGCAGCGACGGGCCGGTGTTCAGCGCTTCCTCCTCGGGACTACAATACGCGCTGGTGGCGCACTGGCGCCGGGCAGGGATTTTGCCTCAGACTCCGGCCCCGTTCGCGCCGGTCCCGCCGGTCGATCGCCTGCTGGTGCTGTCGGGCAGCTGCTCGCCGGTCACGGCCGAGCAGATCGAAATCGCCGAAGCGGGCGGCTTCGAAACTATCCGTCTCGACGTGGCACAGGCCATCGCCTCCGAGACCGCGGCGACTGAGATCGCAAGGATCGAGACGGCGGTCGACGCGGCGATCGAGCGCTGCGGCCGCGTCATTGTCTTTGCCGCCCGGACCGTCGACGATCCGGCCTTCGCCGTCCTCCAGCGGACGGCCGCCGATCGCGGCATTTCCTTTTCGGACGCCCAGGATTCCATCGGCCGCGCGCTCGGCCGGATTGCCGCCACCGCCGTCCCGCGCCTTGACCTGCAGCGGATCGTCGTCGCCGGCGGCGATACGTCAGGGCGGGTCCTCGAGGCGTCGCCGGTAACCGCGCTAGAAATCGCGCACCCCCTAGGCAAGGGAGCGCCGATCTGCCGGTGCCACAGCCGCGCCCCGGAATTCGATGGACTCCAGGTGGTTCTTAAGGGCGGACAACTCGGATCGCCGTCCCTGTTCGTTGATGCGTTGGGAACGCAGCAAGCGCCCTGATCTCGGTTCCAAGGACGACTTCGAAGGCCGTGGTGTTGGAGAACTGCGAGACGGACCTCAGAGCCGTGCGCCACTTCCCGTTCGTCCAATGCATTCGCAGCCAGGTTGGGCAATGAGGGGCCGTAAGCGGAAGGTCTACTTCCAAGCGAAACTCGCAAAAAGCTGCCATTCCGGTCACGGTATAACCCGGACCTAGTCCTGCTATCTCGTCCGCTGGAAACGCCGACGTTCCCCAACCGCTCTACCTGCGGGCAGGCTTTTAATGGCTCGCCTGTCTTCCGTCGTCTACCTGAGGTCGGGGCTGCCGAGCACGGGGGCCGTGAACCAGACTAAAGACGCACGCACTCCTTCCCTGCTGGCGGCAACGAACAGGCTCGTACGATCCGCAGCCATGACTGGGCGAGTTCGCCGCTCGGCCAACCGGAACTGTTGCCTTCAGGCCCTCGTACCCTCGTTGCGCTCATAATCGATGCCCGCCAGCCGATGTTCACGATGTGGGACGAAGATTGCACTGGCAGAGAACAGCAGCGACTTCGTCGGCATGGCGCACAGGGATGGACGCGTCTTCTGCGTCAACGAAGCCGCCCGCCGCCTCGTAGGGCTGGGAAATGCGGACATCACCGAACTCGTCATCACCGGCTTCTTCCAGCCGGAGCAGGTCGAGACGGTCAGACAAGAGGTGCTGCCTACCGTGCTCCAGGACGGCTACGATCGCAACAAGCGTCAGTCCGAACTTATGGTGACGCTCAAATGCGATCTGAAAACCGATCATACGCGTCAATCCGCCGAACCGGGGGATCGACCTCATACCGATAGATTTCCGTTCTCAGGAACCGCAGCTCGGCCTCGCGCTGAGCCTCGTGAACGTCAATATACCATGCGCGCGGCTGCGGGCCTGGATCACCGTTCCAACGGTATCCCCGCGCTTTGAGGACATCCTTGAGGTCGAAGGGCGAATTCTCCGCCCAGATGCGCCAAGAGACGGCACGAGCGCCGTCCAGGAGGCGGCTAAGACCCGCAACACCAGATCGGGGAAGCCTCATTGCCAACAACTCTACCGTAGCGAGACAGTCGTGCATCGCGCGGTGACGGTCGTAGAAGAAACCAGCGGCCTGAGCGAGATAGGCGAGTTTTGTGCCCTCAAACCCCTCCGCAGCCCAATCGATCTGGCTGAACGAGCAAGCCCAGGGCTTCGTTGAGAACACGTCGCTGAATCGTTCAAGAAAGCGGCGGTCGAACGCCGCGTTGTGCGCGATGACAAGCGAAGCTGGCGCTGCGAATGCGGCTACCGCTGCGGGATCGATAATCTGGCCGGCCACCATCTCGTTAGTGATGCCCGTGATCGCGGTAATTTCCGGGGCGATAGGCTCGTTCGGCTGACGCAATCCTTGGAAGCTATCGCCCACGTTGAAAATGGTGCCATCCAAGCCGTAGTTGAATGGCGTCATAGCAAGTTCGATGATCTCGTCGCGCTGAGGGTCGAGACCCGTGGTCTCCACATCGACCATCAGGCCAAGGCGTAGCGGGGTGCCAAGCGGCGCAACGGTGGAAGGACGCGGCTTGAGACGCCGGATCACCCGGTAGTCCCCTGTGGCCTCCAGTGTCTGCGCCAGAGTCTCCAGATAGTCAGAAGATGTCATCGTCCAGCGCTTCGTTTACCGCCATCGGCTCCTCACCAGCCGCCGCCGCAGCGGCGTCGATCGGACGGAGCGCGAGGCGAATGTCAGCGGCTCGCCCTTCTTCGTGGAACCAAAGATCGACGACGGCGGTGTCGTCGCTTCGCGGTCGCGGGGATGCCTCCCTGACCTTGAAGGTCGTCGGAAGATTGACCGAGGTTCCGAACACCAGCGCATGTTGCCGAGGCAACGACGGCAACCGCTTCAGAACTGATTCTGAAATGAACGGAGTCATCTGCCGTATCTGAGAAAGATCGTCGGGATTCTGGATGCGGTGAACCAGGAAGTTGGAGCACTGGCTGAGGACCGTTTTGGACAGCTCGCTCGGGCGCTGAGACGCCAGCAGGACGAACATGCCGTATTTGCGTCCTTCCTTGGCGATGCGTTCGAATATCTTGGTCGCGTCCACCGCATAGCGAGATGGCGTCGCCGAAATGTAGCGGTGCGCTTCTTCCAGCAGGAGATGGATCGGAAAGCGATTGCGCGGATCGGCTCGCCGGACCAAGCGAAACAGCATCCGCGCGATCACGGCGCTGACCAGCTCGACCACCTCGTCCTCGACGTCATTCATGTCGATAATGATGATCTGATTAGCTTTGGTGTGACCGGCTCCCTTGCCAATCAGGCCGACCAGCCTGGTGAGAAACTCCATCTCCCCATTGTCGGCGGCTGCACCCACCGCCTCGTGCCGGAGAAACTCATACTCTCGACGATCTTCCAGAGCCTGGAAGCGCGTCACCATCTGGGAGCAGTAGTCGCGGATTTGCCGATTGCCGTGCGCCTCCGCATACAGGATGGCAAGGTCTATTGCGTCGCCGAGAGCAGAAAAATCGAAGGGCAAGTTCTGGTATTCTGGGAGCTTCAGATCCTCTAACTCGAACCCATTCGGGCCAACCAGATAATTATCCAGACCCGCCGGGTTCGCCATTTGACCGAAGTTGATCGCAATGAATGGCCGGATTTTTGCCGCGTTGATTTCGTTCGTGCTGAAGCGATGGAGAATACCAATGATCCGATCATGCTTGGACGGACTCGAAGAGTCGTCGCGGATGATCTGGGTAATGCATTTAGCGAGGATGTGATTGCGGACGCTTTTGAGTTCTGCGGCCCCCACATTTGAAAACAGGGTGGAAAGCCCGAGGGCCATTCGCAGGATTGGAACTTGGGTGCGCTCGCTGGCTTGCAGCAACAGCTCCCATTCCGCCAACTCCAGGAACCAATGCGGCAGGCGGAAGCCTGCCGCCGTGCCGTCGAGGACGACGCGCTCAACCCCGATTGCCCCTTCTTTCGCAGAAGCATTCAACGCGGCGTGATACTCGCCGTTGACGTCGAAGACGATAAACGTCGCGCCCCGCGCGTGATGCTCTTCCGGTTTGTTGAAAAGGGACTGCAAAACCGAGGCTACCGTGCAGGACTTGCCGCTGCCGGTATTGCCAAGGACGGCGACATGACCGCCAAAGAACTCGTTCAGCCGGACCTTAATGTCGTAGTTCTCGAACACCACCGACTTGCCGATGGGCAGAACTCGATAGCGCGTGGCCCCTTCAGGTTCGCAGGCGCCGCCATCCGGTCCCATTGACGGCTCAATGGCCGCCTCGGTCTCGAAGATGCGATCAAGTTCGCCATCCAGTGCATAGAGCGCGTCAGCATACAGGGACGGGAAGACGGAGACACCGAACCGAAACGTCCCGCCGCGCATAGGCAACATGCCGACAGGCACCACGTCCAGATATTTTGAGGAGCCAGCCCGATCGAAGTCTCCTCGCTCGGATGGGGTGCTCGCGTCGCGCTCACGCAGGCCTACAACTTCGACCACGACATATTCCGACTGCGACGGAATCATCAGGAATGATCCCAGCCGGGCCACATAATGCACGCCATCGAAGCCAACGACTGTGAAGTTGTCCGTGCCGACGTGCATCTCAACGACAAAGCGGTCGGCCGCGACCGAGACCACCTTGCCGATCGCGCGCTTGCGATCATCGTGGCTCATGCCTCGCCATCCTTCGGCTCGTCATCCCTTTTCGGGGCCAGCTCCGACAACACTTTGCGAACAGCGTCGTCGATCCTGTCGGTGGGACGCTGCGGCATGAAATGCTCGACGATCATGTCGAAGTAATGCGCGCTCGTACCTTCGGCTGGACCGTTACCCCCAATGATCCAAATGCGCGGGTCGCGCAGCGCCCGCAGCTTGGCGATCTCGCCGGCCGTGTCCGGCGCGGCGAAGATCACCAGACGGAACGTCGGGATCGTCAGCGCCTGATAGATGATGTTGTTCAGGTGCTCGTCGCCGAAGGCGTAGCCCGCCGTAATGAGAACGCTCTGCTCGCGCACGATCCGGGATTGGAACTCGCGGAACAGGTCTGCGTAGGGCGAGCCGAGCGACGAGTTTTGCTTCGCAGGCGTCGGATAGATCAGCATTTGGTTCGTTGACTCAGGAGGCCAAACCTCCCTGATCGGGAACAGGCCATGATCATCCTCGGTCCAAGTCACCGACCCATGCAATTTGCAGAGATAGACGAAGGCGTCGACGGCGGTCCACTTGCGGCTGGCGACGTCGAGTTGCTCGGCCAGGGCATAGCGGAAGCTTGCCGGGTTAAAGCGACGCTCCACCACGCCGGAAAAGCCGTTGGCATAGGGAATGCCTAACCGATCCATCGCCAATTCGCTGAAATGGTCGTAGTTGGTCGTGAACACCCACGGCCGGGGCAAGGACCGATCTCTCAGGACCAATTTCTTGTAGAACCGCTCATAGAGGTCGCGCACGGTAGTGTCGCCCTCTGTGGCGAAAGCCCCTTGGGTGACACGGGTCCACAGGAAGTCCTGAACTTTCTTGATGATACCGTCGAGAACAGCGCGGTACGGATGGAGGCTGGGATTTTCGCTTTGGCGCAGTACGAACCGCTGTGCGAACAGCACCTCCATCAGGCGTTCCAGGTTGCGATTGTAGTCTTTCGCCAAGTCGATCCCGAGCGAATCGAGATAATCGAGTTCGCCCTTGGCCAGCCGCCACGGCGCCGGGTCATCGCCGATGAATAGCGGATCGTCGTAGAACCCTTCCACCCGTGCATTGAGGGTTTCTCCGCAGAACTCCTTGGCCAAAGGCGCCATGGTCGCAATGCCGAGTTCTTTCTTGTCCTTCATCAGGGAGGAACAGCCGGCACCGAGCAAGAACGCGATATTCTTTGCGTTCATAGCCTCGGAAATCGCCTGGCGGGCGCTTTCGATTCCCTTCTTCCAGTCGAGTTCCGACGGATCGGCATCGCCGTTCCGCAGAAACTGGAATTTTCGCTCGTCTCCGATTTCGCTCATTAACCTCCCCCCCCTAACTTTTCACATGCCCGCCCTGGTCCGCCAGTCGAGCGCGCACCGAACTCCAGGATGACGCTCGGTGCGACGTACCCCGAACTAGCGGGAGTCGCGTCCTCGCAACCATAGGCTCGCTCCGGCCCGGCGACGAGGTGTCGTCGAAGAGGTGCAACTTCACGGCGAGGGCGCCGACGACCTGGACGGCGGGCTACATGGCACCGGCACTCATGCCGGCCTATCAGGTTTTCGGCGAGTCCGGGACGGCGACGTCCATCTTGGAGCGCAAGAGTGCGATTTCCAACTCAGACTTGCCAACCCCAATCGCTTTCAGGCGCTCCATAGACCCGTCCTTTTGAAGGAACTTGGCGTAGTCGGCATCGAGCTCCCGTTCAGCTTGCTCAAGTCTGTCCCGTTCCTTGCCCGAGGCGGCTTCGAGCTTAACGCGGTTCCACTCGTATTTGAGGATCCACTGGCCATGCCGGACCATGATCTCGCTGGCGAGTTCCATATCCGCCCACCTATGAATGCGTGCAGCCTGATCTAGCTTGCGCGCCGCGTCGATTAGGTTTTGAGCTATCGTCTCTCGTGGATTGAGCCTCATCTTCAGAGCGGACATGTGGGTGCGCAAGGACTGGACGTCTGTCGCCCACTCGACCGAACCGACGTACTTGGGATCCTCTCTGCGAGCAAGCACACGTTCTGCGGCTCCCGAGTAATCGGCGATGGATTCCCGCAGGGCGTCGATCCACTTTGACCGCTCGGCGGTGACCGAGTTGATGTAGACGGCCCGATTGGCGACGCTTGCCGTCGTGCGCGCAGTAATCGCGATGTTGAAGATCGTGATGACTGCGCCAGCAATTGATGCGACTGCCGCAACGCAAGCTACGATCACGGGGATGTAAGCCGGATCGCTGAAGACCCTTTGCAACCAGTCGATCATCTACTCTCCCGAAGGTTCTTCCGCGTCTGTTCTTGCGCCCAATGCCCAAAGGAAGATGGGAAGCCGCCCCGACCGGATCCAGATCCAGTATCGCAGCGTGGGCCGGAACTGAGGAGAGTGACATTCTCATCGTAACGCAAGGTCCACATGCAGCGCAGTGGACGGATAGATGAACTGTCCAGGCCCGCGGGAGCAAAAGGCTCGTGCCTTCGCGGGGACGGGGAACAGACAATCCCCGCCGTCAACGGCGCGCAGATCAATGCCCATCGACTAAGAGCCCGTCCGGAAAGGTCATGATGCGCGGCCAAGGCGGCGAATGAGGATCATGACCGAGGCGGCATAGAGGAAGGCGGTGGCAGAGGCGATCGTGGCCTCCGGGTCTTTCCAGAGCCGGCGGTTC
>NZ_JAGDDZ010000008.1:0-115162 GCF_049132005.1 Aurantimonas sp. NFXS3 | reverse complement strand
ACCCGTGACCGCAGATCCTCGCTCAACGCTCTGGCCATCATCCACCTCCATCGAGGTAGAAGTTGAACCAGACGTCGGGCACACCGTCACTTCACATCCGATTCATCGATCAGAGGATGCGCTCTAGCGTCCGACCGCCTGCTTGAAGTGCATGGCATCTATATCCAACCCATAAACTATCCCACCGTGCCGCGGGGCAGAGAGCGCCTACGCATCACACCGACTCCGCTCCACACCGATACATTGGCAGACGATCTCGTCGAAGCGCTTGATGAGGTGTGGGCAACCCTTCGCCTGACGCAATATGGTCATGCGGAGGTCGCCGAATAAAGGAAGCACAAGGTACTGAATTTGGACCGACGGAGCCAAGTGTTGAAAAAGGTCTCTTCGATTGTCGCCAGTATCGTCTTTGTTTCGGCCCTCTCCGTGGCTCCCTCGGGGCCAGAAAGCAGTCGCGCCTATTTCGCCGGCCCTATAATTACTGTTCCCGTAAGCTCTCGCGCGCAGCCACTTGTCGTGCGTGTGGCCCTGGCTAAGAGAGCCGAATCTCGCACTACTCGTACTATCGCCGGCTGGATCGAACCCTCTGCCTCCGTCAGGGTGCATCCACGCGTATCCGGGGCGATCATTGCGCAAGAGGTTGTCGAAGGCCAAGAGGTCAAAAAAGGAGACGTGCTGTTCCGCTTGGACGACCAGGAAACGCGGGCGAAACTCTTACGGAGTGAGGCTCTGTTGGCTCGTGACCGTGCCCGGCACGACCGCGCCGTCGCTGATCTCGTCCGCTTCGAGGAACTCGTCCGAAGATCCGCCGCGTCCCCGGCGCAACGCGACGAGATCGCGGCGGATGTAGCGATCTTCGCCGCAGAAGTCGCCGCCAGTGAAGCAATGGTCATCACCGACCGAATTGCTCTCGATCATGCGACAGTACGATCACCGGTCGCAGGGCGTGCCGGCGCCATCGCAGTAGATCTGGGCAGTTTTGTAGGTGCGTCGGAGACAAAAGCGGCGGGACTCCTGACGATCACGCAGACAAAGCCTGCGCGAGTGTCCTTTCAGCTGCCGGAAACTGACCTCCCGCTATTGCTGACATCTCTCGCAACGACGACCGATCCAGCTCTAGTCCATGTATACGAACCCAGCGATGGGAAACTTCTCGGAAGCGGGAGCGTCACGTTCATCGACCCAGCCGTCGATTCAAAGTCCGGGACTATCCGGGTGGTGGGCCTCATTCCGAATCACGACAACGTGGTCTGGCCCGGTCAGTATGTCCGCGTCTCCGTCGACTTCAACGTTCAAGAGGAAACCGTCACGGTGCCTCTCGACACGTTGGTTTCGAGTTCGGAAGGGATGAGCGTCTTCGTTCTCGATCCGGGTAACAAGGCAGAACAACGCAAGGTCGTCCTATCCGAAACTCGCGATGGACTTGCCTTTGTGGCAAGCGGAATTAGCCCCGGAGAGAGCGTCGTCAGGGGCGATTACCCGCAAATCGCAGCAGGTAACGTGGTTACGATAGCAGCCGAGGCAAAGGTTGCAGACGCTAGCCGGCAATCGGGCAACGTACCGATGCATCGTCCATGAACGTTTCCGCCCCCTTTATCCGCAGACCCATTGCCACATACCTCCTGTGTCTTGCTTTGGTCGCCGCCGGGCTTATCTCCTACACCGCTTTACCTCGCGCCTCACTGCCGAAAATCGACGTTCCTGCCGTCTTGGTGACAGCCGACTTCCCGGGAGCGAATGCGGAAACTATGGCAAGTGCGGTTGCAAGGCCGCTGTTGGAAGAATTCTCGAACCTTTCTGACGTTGATGTGATCCGCGCCGTCAATCGCGAGGGATCTACCGCTATCACAGTAGAGTTTTATCTTGGCCGGGACGCCGATCAAGCTGTCGCCGAAACCGCAGCAGCGGTGACACGGGCACAAGCTCGTCTGCCGGGTTCTATGCCGACAGCGCCAAGGACGCTGAAGCTTGACCCGACAGATGTGCCGGTTCTCCTCCTCGTCCTTAGCAGTGCAAGTCGCCCATTGCCTGACTTGGAGGATTTCGCCCGAAGGATCATTCAGCCAATGATCAGCGACACGCCCGGCGTCGGAGCCGTATCGGGCGAAGGCTCTGGCAAAAGCGCGATCCGCATTGACGCAGATCCCCTTGCCCTTACCGCCAGAAATATGACCATCAGCGAGTTAGGACGTTATGTGCGTGCAGCTGTCGACGCTGGACCACTCGGCAGCATCGCCGGGGCGGACTTGCAGGTTGTCCTCCAGGCTGACACTCAGCCTTCGAACGCTGCCGCATTTCGCGACTTAGTTGTTTCTGGAACCGGCGGAACGCCCGTTCGACTTAGCGATATCGCAAAGATCAGCGACTCGGTCGAGCATGAACAGCGGATCGCTCGCTACGACGGTCACGACGCCTATGTATTGTCTATTCGAGCACAGGCGGACGCAGACATCATTTCTGTCGCTGACGGGATTCGAGAACTTCTGCCGAAACTACGCGACGCGCTTGGATCAGGCGTCAACATCGAGATCGTAAACGACCGCTCCACGGCCGTAGCGAATGCGGTGCACGACGTCGAGTTGACGATGATCATCACGACCGTGTTCATGTTCGCCCTAATGTTCGCGCTTGTCGGGCGTCTGAGTTCTACCCTCATCCCCAGCCTCGTCGTGCCGGTGACGTTGGCCGGAACGTTCGCTGGTTTACATATCCTTGGGCTGTCCCTCGATAACATCACCCTTCTCGCTCTGACCTTATCTATTGGGCTCATCATCGACGACGCGATCGTGATGCACGAGAACGTCGTACGCCATCTCGAAGAAGGTGTCTCGCCGATCAAGGCGGCCATGCGCGGGTCGAAGGAAGTAGGCTTTACGATCGTCTCCATGACCCTGTCTCTGGGAGCCGTATTTCTCCCGGTGTTGATGATGGGAGGCATTGTCGGGCGCATTCTCAATTCTTTCGCCGTGACCGTTGTGATTGCGCTCGCTGTGTCCGCGCTAGTGTCGGTTACCCTCACGCCCACTCTCGCGGCCTACTGGCTGAGGCCCTCTCATCCAAACCTGCGGGAGAGGCTAAGTCTGCTCGAGTGCGGTTTCCATAGCCTCCTCCGTGGTTATGAAATGCTGCTCGATGTTAGCCTGAAGTTTTGGCGGACTACTATTCTGATTTTCGTTTTTTCGGTCGTAGCGACCGGCTGGATGTTGAAGGAGATCCCGAAGGGATTTTTGCCCGGAGAGGACACGGACCAGCTAGTTATCGCTCTCCAGGCGCAGCCCGACACATCCTTCGCCGCGATGAACGAAATGCAAGGTACCGCCGAGGTAATCGTCTCTAAGTCGCCCTTTGTAGCGCACGTTCTTTCAGAGGTTGGAAACGAGAGGATCGGTGCCGTAAACGAAGGCCACCTCTTTGTCGAGCTGAGAGCAAGGCGTGGTCGCCCCCCTATCAGTGAAGTTATGGCAAGCCTACGAAAGGAACTTGCTGCGATTTCGGGTCTCACTTCTACGGTGGCGACGACCCAAAGCGCTCGGATGGCGGGAGGAAAGGCGCGGGGCGCATATCAGTTCTGGATTCAGGCCGACACGCTTGTCGAGCTGGCATCGTCGTCCAACCTGATACTTGAGGCGATGAAAGCGGACACACTTTTCCGGGCTGTGTCGGGAGATCTACTGAAACTGGCGACACATACTCGCATCGTTGTCGATCAGGAAAAGGCCGGATACCTCGGTCTGAATGCGGGTCAAATCCGTGCCGCCCTTCACGCCTCTTTCGGTAGGCGGCCGGTGGCGACGATCCAGGGGGTCGCAGAAAGCCAAGAAGTCTTCCTCGCAATGGATCCCGTTGGCACAACGTCAGATCGTCTGCATGCTGTGACTGTCCGCGCAAACACGGGGTCACTGGTGCCGTTGGCAGCGGTGGCCGCGTTCGAGCGCACTGTTGGTCCAGCGGAGGTAAACCAGGTAGGCACCCGGCCGGTAGCATCTATCTCGTTCGACCTTTCGCCAGAAGGATCGATTGGGGAAGCAATATCTCGTATCGAGGCCATCCGAGCGAAGCAACTAAAGACGACAAGTGTCACGATCGAGTTCGGTGGCAGCGCACGCGCATTCAAGGAATCTATGGCAGATCAAGGCTTACTCTTAGTCGCTGCTGTTTTGGTAATCTATATCGTGCTGGGCATGCTCTATGAGAGCCTGGTTCATCCCCTGACAATCCTAACCGGCCTGCCGGCCGCTGCGACAGGGGCGCTCGGTGCGCTCATGCTGTTCGATATGGAATTGAGCCTCATGGCACTCATTGGCCTGCTGGTGCTCATCGGCATTGCCAAGAAAAACGCTATCATGATGGTCGACGTGGCGCTCGATCTACAGCGCCAAAATATCCCGGCGCGAGAAGCAATCCGGACCGCGTGCCTTCGCCGTTTCCGCCCAATCATGATGACAACGATGGCAGCTCTCGCCGCGGCTCTGCCAATTGCTATCGGTTACGGGGCAAGCGCGGAACTTCGCCAGCCATTGGAGTGGCAGTGGCCGGAGGGCTGCTCGTCTCTCAGGTACTGACCCTCTTCATCACGCCGGTAATCTTCCTCTGCCTCAATGAGGCGGTGCAACGTTTCCGTTCCACTTTCTTCGCCATGTCCCGGGGCCGAGGATGCTCCTCAGCCCCGAATTGAGAATTGTGCACGCGGATAGTGACTACAAGCGAGAGGGTAATGAGCAAAGAAAATGAAACCGAACATATCTACGCCGGATGTGTCGCAAATTGTGAAAATTTTTCTCGCTGTTCTGCGGCATGCGCTTGAATTGCAGCAGGCTGTTAGCTTTGGCTGCCGCGGAGCAGTAGCGAGGCGCCTTGATAGCGACCGCCGAAGCGATGAGGCTTGAGCTCCCATTCTTCGCAAGGGTCCGGTTTAGGGTTCGATGCCGGCACAGCAGAGTGACAGAGTTGGGCGCAAAGCCGTTATTCAGCGAGTCCTGCCTGCGCCTCCTTCCATTGGGTCACTGGCATCCGCCGTTGAATGCTGGATATCCTTACGGCGCCGCGCGCTCGGCAAACGACGTCACCACCAGCTGCTCCCACTCACCCCACCGTCCCGCAATGTGGCAACGGAATGGCGTTCGGGCCGTTTGTCCTGCGAATGGACGGACCAAGGAGCGCAATTGATGACGAGTGATACCCGGAACGCGGCGGGGCGGGCGGATCAGGCGGGCAGGGGACGCGGGGCCGTGCGGCCGTCGCAGATCCCGGCCGCGGGCTGGAAGGACGTGGCCTGGCGGGTCTTCGCCGAGATCAGCGACGACCGGGTGATGCTCGTCGCGGCCGGCGTGACCTATTACCTGCTGCTGGCCTTCGTTCCGGCACTGTCGGCGCTCGTCTCGGTCTACGGCCTGTTCGCCGATCCCGCCACGGTGCAGGAGCACGCCGCAATGCTGCAGGCGCTGATCCCCGGCGGCGGCATGGAGATCATCAACGAACAGCTGACGCGGCTGGCCTCGCAGGGCAACACCACGCTGGGCTTCACCTTCGTCATTTCGCTGGCCATCGCCCTGTGGAGCGCCAATGCCGGCATGAAGGCGCTGTTCGAGGCGATGAACGTCGCTTATGACGAGGCGGAAAAGCGCAGCTTCGTCACGCTGACCCTGACCTCCTTCGTCTTCACGCTGGGGGCGATCGTCGCGGCGATCCTGTTCATCGGCCTCGTCGTCGGCCTGCCGCTGGCGCTCGACCTCCTGGGCATCGGCACCGACACGAAATGGCTGGTCAGCATCGCCAGCTATGCCGGCATCTTCCTGCTGGTCTCCTTTGGCATTGCGGCGCTGTACCATTGGGGTCCGAGCCGGACGCGCGCCAAATGGCGCTGGATCACCCCGGGCACCGTGCTGACGGTGGTGGTGATCGTCGTCGTCTCGCTGCTGTTCTCCTGGTACGTCGCCAATTTCGGCTCCTACAACGCCACCTACGGTTCGCTGGGGGCTTTGATCGGCTTCATGACCTGGATCTGGATCTCCACGACGATCCTGATCGTCGGCGGCGAGGTGAATGCCGAGATGGAGCACCAGACCGCCCGCGACACGACCCGCGCGCCGGCGCAGCCGCTGGGCTCGCGCGGCGCCACCATGGCCGACACGGTTGGCCGGGCCTCGGTGTCGGTAGAGGAGCCGGACCTGCCGACCCGGCGCGAGGAGCTGGAAGACTTTCTGCACCGGCGCCGAGGCACGGCGAAGATCGTGGCGATGGCGCTGCCGACCGCCCTGTTCCTGACCTGGATCATGCGCAACCGCGAGCGCGCATGAGGCATGCCGGCCGCCATTGTGCGGCCAGATGAAGGTCGGTCGGCGGGGAGGGGATCGGCTCCGCCCCGGCCTGCGCGGACGCCGGCCTGGCGCCCGTGGCCGGCGATGCGGGTGTCAGGCGGCGCTGTAGCGCTTGCGATAGGCGGCGAAATCGTCGCTGCGATACAGCGCGTCGACCTCGTCCATGGTCAGTGAGGTCTCGTCGGTGTCGATCGAGACGCTGTAGCGGGGCGTGTCCTGGTCTTCCATCGCGCTGCAGATGGCCTCGGCCAGCGTGTCGAAGCGCTTGTGCGAGACGCCGCCGCGCGGGCTGACGCGGCGCGCCGACTTGGCCCAGAAGAAATCGGCGGGCAGATCGAAATTCAGGGAAGACATACGTCAGCTCCGTTGGTTGGACGCCGCGCGCGCCCGTCGGGCGCTGCGTTCCCTTTTATATAGGGCGCCGGTTCGCATTGACCTGCAAATGACCGGCCGGCAACGCGCCGTTCAGCCGAGGTTCAGCCGCCGGCCACCATGGTGGCGGCCATGATCACCATTCGCCATCGCCCCGCTTCGGCCACAGACCGCCGGTCGCTCCGCCCTTCGCGGATCGCGCCGGGCCGGCCGGTCACGCCGCCCTCCGGTGAGCGCTGCGAGGCGGCCGGCGGCGTGCCCGGGCCGCTCTCCGCCGAACCGCCCATGGCCCGTGCGGCCCGGCGGCTGCGGCAGGCCGAGGCCGGCTGGCTGGCCACGGCGCTGCGCGACGACGGCCGCGCCTGAAGCGCCGGGCCGGCCGCTTGCGGACGGACCGCGCTGTTTCATCCCGGCACAAAGCGCCGCCTGTTCATTCTTCGCTTACCAAACCCGGCTAGCTTTCGGCTGTCCGCTCGAGTTTCGCGGAAGACGAAAGGCCATCGCATGGTATCGCGTATTCGCGAATGGCGCTTCGCTGCGCTCGCCGTCGCCTGTATCGTGACGGCGAGCCTTTCCTCGCAGCATGCCGCGGCCCAGACAGGCTTCGCGCCCCCGGTTCCGCCCGGCGACATTCCGCAATCGGGCGGCATGGTCTGGGGCGGTCACGTTCCGTCGGCCGGCGAGGGCTACCGGCCGAGCGTCGCCCGGCCGGATGGCGCCAACGCCGCGCCGCCGGCGGCCCCCGAACCGCTTGCCGCGACCCAACCGATCGTCCGCGCCGCGCCCGCCGCACCGGCCGCCGCCGCGGCGTCTTCGGCGTCGACGACGAGCTCGCTCTATCAGGATCTTCTCGGCCGCCGCGCCAGCGTGCCTGCCGCCGCGCCGCTGCAGCCGGCCGGCAATGGCGCCTTGCCGCCGCTGGACGCGCCGCGCAGCGTCGGCGGCGAGACGAGCAGTGCCGCGCCGGCCGCCGATCCCTGGACCGGCCTGAAGGCGGTGACCGCCGCGCCACCGCCACAGCGGCGGGAAGTGCCCGCGACCCCGAAGTTCGTACCGCAGCGCAGCGTCGTCGCCTCTCTAGGGGAGGCGCGCAAGCCGGCACCTCAGAGCCCGGTGCCGGGTCGGGGCGCGCTGGAGAACCAGACGCCGAGCGGCTACCGCGCCATGCCGCGCTCGGAAGCCATGTGCCGGACGGCCCTGCGCAAGATGGGCGTGAGCTTCGTCGACATCGACCCGGTCAGCAGCGGCAAGTCCTGCGGCATTGCCCATCCGGTGAAGATCACGGCGATCGCCAAGGGCGTCGCCATGAAGCCGGCTGCGACGATGAACTGCGCGGCTGCCGCGCGGATCTCGCAATGGGTCGAGGACGAAGTGAAGTCCGCCGCCCGCTGGAAATTGTGGAAGCGCCCGACGGCGGTGCTCAACGCCTCCTCCTATCGCTGCTCGCGCATCGCCGGCTCGCGCACAGTCTCCGAGCACGCCAAGGGCAACGCCCTCGATGTGCGCGGCTTCGCCTTTTCCGACGGCTCGGTGTTCGACGTGGAGAAGAAGGGCTTCTTTTCCTTCCGCGAGAAGAGCTTCCAGAAGGCCGTGCGCCATTCGGCCTGCCGCTATTTCGGCACGGTGCTGGGGCCGGGCTACAATTACGACCACCGCGACCATCTGCATCTCGACGCCAAGAACCGCCGCCGCGTGGTCTGCAAATAGGCGCCGGGACGGGTTGCGGCGGCGCCGGCCCGGATCGTAGGGTCGCCTGACTTTATGCACCTGCAACCGGACGAGACATGCCGGGAGGCATCATGGCCGACGATTTTCCGCAGGGGACGGTCCACCAGGCCGGCGAGGACATGCAGGCGGCGCTGACGGCGGAGCCGGAGGTGCTGGATCTCTGGCGGAAGCTGACGCCGCTCGGGCGCAACGAGTTCATCTGCTGGGTCGAGGATGCCAAGCAGGCAAAGACGCGGCAGCGGCGCATCGAACGCACCATCGGCGAATTGCGCGAGGGCCGGAAGCGGCCCTGCTGCTGGGCCGGCTGCATCCACCGCACGGACAAGGCGCCGAGCCCGTGGCAGCAGGCGGTGCTGATCGACGGGAAGACACGCAAGGGGTGATCGGGCGGCGAAGGGCTGCGGCAGGCCGGTCTGGCGGTGGGTGCGCCTCGGGCTAGCCTGCGTCCGCTGCGCGCTTGTCGCGGCGCTTTTCCCTGCCCTCGTAGATCGTCTTGGCGAGTTCGCCGAGCGAGCCGAGGAACATGCCGGTGGAGCCGGCGACGAACATCCAGACGGCCAGAGTGTACCACTCCTCGAAGGCCTTGAAGAACAGCACCGAGCCGATGACGAAGAGCAGATTGCCGATGAGGCCGATACCGAGATGGATGTAGCCGAAGTCGCGAACGAGAATTTGCAGCATATTGGACCTTCGGAATGCGTGGCGTCTGTGCGGTGACGACGGCAGGGCGGCACCCGCCGCGTTCCCATGTCTGCGGCGGACGGCGGGCCGATCCCTGCCGGTCCGGCATAACGGGCCCCGATACGACAAGGCAACCGTGCGGCGGTGTCCTCGCTGCGGGATCCGACCGCCGGGAATGGGCCTCCGGCTGGTCCGGGTAATGCTGCGCCGTGCGGAGCATGCGGCTTGCCGACCGACGCGGCGGTGACACCCCTGCAGCCGTCGCGGTCTCGCGGTTGCGGGCGGCTTGCCACTGATGCAATGCGTCTGGGTCGCGCAGCGCCGAGCCGAGCTGGGCCGCGTTCCGCGCTAGGGGAAATCCGATGACGCCTGCATTCACCGCCGTCACCTATGTCGCGGCCGCGCTGGCCGAGATTGCCGGCTGCTTCGCCATGTGGTCGTGGCTGCGCTCGGGCGCGTCGGGGCTCTGGCTGGTGCCGGGCCTCGCCAGCCTGGCGCTGTTCGCCTTTCTCCTGACGCTGGTGCCGGTGGAGGCGGCGGGCCGGGCCTTTGCGGCCTATGGCGGCATCTATATCGCCGCCTCGCTCGGCTGGCTGTGGCTGGTGGAGGGCAGCCGGCCGGACCGCTGGGACATGGCCGGCGCCGGGCTCTGCCTCGTCGGCGCAGCGATCATCCTGTGGGCGCCGCGCGGCGCCTGATGCCTCATGCTCAGTCGGCAATGGTCTCGGCCGGCACGGCGGTGGGGCGGCCCTCGTCGTCGATGGCCACCATGACGAAGGTGCCCTCGGTGACCTTGGTGCGCTCGTGGCGGGCGCGGCCCTTGGCCCAAGCCTCGATGGACAGGGTGATCGAGGTGCGGCCGACCTTGTCGATGGTCGAATAGACGCAGAGCGTGTCGCCGATCTTCACCGGCTTCTTGAAGATCAGCGTGTTGACCGCGATGGTGGCGACGCGGCCGCGGGCCCGCTCGGCGGCGCGGATGCCGGCCGCCAGATCCATCTGCGACATCACCCAGCCGCCGAAAATGTCGCCATTGGCATTGGCGTCGGCCGGCATGGCCGGCAGCCGGATGGTCAATTCGCCCCGGGGCTGTTCGTCGGTCTCGTCCATCGCGCGTCTCCTCATTGGCCCGAATGGCATAGCAGACGCGGCAGGACTTGGCAGCGGTGGCGGAGCGATCGCGCGGGGGTGCGGGTGAAGCGGCATCGCGGCCGAGCCTGCGGCGGCGTTCGGCCGCGATCAGCTCTGGCAGGGCGGGGCGCCGCTCTCCGGCTCTTCCGGGACGAGATGCCCGTCGGGCTGGCGGATCAGCACGCGGCGCTGGCCGCGATAGCGGAAGACCAGCCGGTGGCGTCCGGCATCGGCGCCGACGCCGCGCTCGACCGTGCCGCGGACATTGCCGCGGCGCAGCTCGGTCCGGAAGAATGCGAGCGGCAGGCCGAAGGCGGCGGCCACTGCCGTGCTGTCGACCTCGACGTCGCCAGAGTCGTCCTGGGGAGCGTGATCGGCCATCAGGCGCGCGCCGCCACGCGGGACGCATTGCCGGGCTCGGCCAGCGGGAACAGCGACAGGATGTCGATCTCGCGCTTCGGCAGGTCGGCGAAGCTGTAGCGGTCGAGGACGGCGAGGAAGGCGGTGACCGCTTCGGCGAGGACGCCGCTCATGCCGCAGGCCGGCTGGATGATGCAGCAGCCGCAATCGGCGAGGTCGAACCCGTCCTCGGTCGCCCGCACCAGCTCGCCGACGGAGATCTGCGACGCGGGACGGGCAAGGCGGATGCCACCGGCGCGCCCGCGCAGGGTCGTGACATAGCCGGCCTTGCCCAGTTCGTGGACCACCTTGGTCAAATGGTTGCGCGAAATGCCGTAGGCCTCGGAAATGTCGGCCACCGAGAAGAGGCCGTCGGGCCGCGCGGCGAGGTAGATCACGACGCGCAGCGCATAGTCGGTGTAGCGGGTAAGGCGCATGCGTCGGGCTCCCTTTCGCTGTGCAGATAAAACATATATCAGAAATACATGTTTAGCCAGCGGCGTCGTCCGCCGGCCTGCCGCGAGGTCGCCCCATGTCCGAGGACCGCATTGTTTCGCCGATCGTCGACGAGGATTCGCTGCGCCTGCTGGTCGCTGATTTCTACGACCGGGTGCGCGCCGACCCGGTGCTGGGGCCGGTGTTCGAGGGGGCGGTGACGGACTGGCCGGCGCATCTGGAGCGGCTGACGGCCTTCTGGTCGTCGGTGATGCTCACCTCGGGCCGCTACAAGGGCAATCCCTTCGCCGTCCACCACCGCCATCGCGGCGAGATCGATCTCGCCATGTTCGACCGCTGGCTCGGCCTGTGGCGCGAGACGACCAGCCGGCGCTTTCCGGCGGCGACGGCCGCGGTGTTCCACGAGAAGGCGGAGCGGATCGCTGACAGCCTGAAGGCCGGGCTGTTCTTCCGGCCGGAGCTCGCCGATCTGCGGCCGGCCCATCCGCGCAGCCAGTGACCGTCAGTCGGTGTTTTGACGGGTCTGCCGCTCCAGGGCGTCGTAGTCGCTGTCGCAGCGATTGATCGCCTGCCAGTACCAGCCATCGCTCTGGACCAGCGACAGGAGCAGGCGGCGATCGACCGATCCGGCATGGCCGGCGGGCACCCCGTCCATGCCGGCGGCCGGCGCGGGGCGGGCGGCATCGTCGCCATGCAGCCGCGGCGGCTCCTCACGCGACAGCTTGATGTGGCCGGAGCGCAGCGACCAAAGGAACGAGGTGATCGCCGACTGGCAGCGGATCATCGACAGCCGGTCGGGCTGGCGGTCGGCGGGCACGGTGGCGGCGATGCTGTCGATGGCCTCGCTGAGCGCGGCGAGGCGCAGCGGCAGCGCCGCCGCCGCTTCGCCCGAGTGGAAGTAATGCAGCGCCGGATAGGCCAGATGCTGCTGGCCGAGGGTGATGATGTTCGGGGACAGCGTATCGAGGATGCTGGCGAGCCGCCCATAGCCGTCGCCGTCCCGGCACTGGCTCAGAATTCCGTCCGGCGTGCTGCCGAGGCCGTGAATGGTGATCGCCAGCTGGCGCTTGGCGACCGCCGCCGAGATCACCGGCACGAGATAGGTGACCGACAGGGTCAGGGCGAGAAGGCCGTTGGCGGCGCAGAGCGCGGTGAGCAGCTGCCACAGCGCGCCCGACGGCTGGAAATCGCCGAGGCCGAGGGTCGTCAGCGTGTAGCCGGCGACATAGAGCATTTCCACCGCATCGGCCGGCGCCTTGGTCTGGGCGTTGACGATGCCGTCGCCGCCGCCGAGGAAGATCAGCCACCAGCCGAGCCACAGGCCGACAAACCAGACCAGCGCCGAGCCGGCGAGAATGAGCGGGCCGGCGGCCGACAGGAGCCGATGGCCGCGCTCGCCGCCATCGGAAATCCGGAGCGCCAGCCGCCACGCCCCCTGCATGGACCAGGCGGTGAGCGGGCCGGCGCCGCGGGCCGTCAGGGTGGTCAGGCCGATTTCGATGATGGTCCAGGCGACGAGGGCCGCGCCGAGAAGCGAGAGAAGGATCATGGCGAGTGTTCCGGATCGGGGCCGTGAGGGAGCGGTGAAGACAAAGCGTCCTGCGCCAACGCGGCACGCTGCGATCCGATCCCGAACAGGTGAAGCGGGAGGAGGCGACAGCGGCGGGGAGGCAGTGCGCCGCGCCGATCGCGGCAATCCTGCATGGCTGCCTTGCAACCAGCCCGGTGCCACGCGTCCCCGGAGCGGCCTATCTGTTGCATTGCAACATGAAACAGACCGGAGACCCATCATGGCCCCTCAGACTTCTCCCAGCCGTCCCCGCCGCTTCCACCAGCGCGTTGCCGGCTTCTTCGTCGAGGCCGCCGCGGTCATCGAGGATGCCCGCCGCATGCGCGACGAGTACCGCCGCAACCATCGCGGCATGATCGAGTAGGCAGGAGCGTCACCGGCGCCGTCTGGCGCCGGACGGAACATCGCGGCTGAGACGACGCCGCGCGATGCAGCGCCGCGTGCCGTCAGGCTTCGGCGTGCCGCGCTTTGCCCCAGCGCCGCATCGGCACCAGTTCGACCGCCAGCATGGCGGTGAAGATCAGGGCGCAGCCGACGAGGCCGATGGCCGCGATGCGCTCGCCGAGGATGATCGCGCCGAACAGCGCCGCGAACAGCGATTCCGACGACAGGAAGATCGCCGCCTGCGCCGCCGTCGTGTGACGCTGGCCGATGATCTGCAGGGTGAAGGCAAGCCCGGTCGACAGGACGCCGCCATAGACGATTTCCGGCCAGGCCTGCCACAGCCCGGCCAGGGTCGGCGCCTCGAAGGCCAGCGTGCCGAGGCCGGCGAGGATCGCGGTGACGGCGAACTGCACGAAGGACAGCGTGTAGGGCCGTCCGCTCGGACCGGCGAACAGCCCGACGAAGACGATCTGCAGCGCCCAGAACACGGCGCAGACCAGCATCCACACATCCCCGACATTCAGCGCCGCCAGGCTGCCGCCGCCCAGAAGGGCGATGCCGGTCAGCGCGGTGAGCGCCGCCGGCCAGACCACCCAGTGCGGCCGGCTGCGCAGCAGGGCGAGGCCGAGGATCGGCGTCAGCACCACATAGAGACCGGTCAGGAAGCCGGCATTGGTCACGGTGGTGGTGACCATGCCGATCTGCTGGGTGATGGCGGCGAGAAACAGCAGCGCGCCGATGCCGACGAAGCCGATCCTTGTGCCGGGCGGCACCGGCACCGCCGCGCGGCGGCCTTCGGTGATGGCGAAGGGCACGAGGGTCAGCGCCGCGATGCCGAACTTCGCCGCGGTGAAGGTCCACGGGCCAACCGCGGCCATCGCCGTCGACTGGGCGACGAAGCCCATGCCCCAGACGGCACCGGCGAGAAGCAGCAGGCAATTGGCGCGAAGGCGTGTCATGGCGACCGGAGGCAGGATGGGAGAGAGGTTCGCGAAGGCCGATGGAGCGCCGCGAACCGATCGTCTTGCTGACTATCGGAGCCGGTGGGGCGAGGCAAGGCAGGCGCCGTGCGCCGCACCGGCGATCGGCGCGCGTCGGATCAGCGGGCGGCGTTTGCCAGAAGCTCCGCCCAGCGGCTCAGCCGCCTGGTGTTGGCGCCGAGATCGGACCGGCCGAGCAGCGCGCGCGCATAGATCCGCATCAGCGTGCCCTCCGGTGCGCCGAAGGCATCCACGTCGATCGTGTCGGGAAAACGCAGGACGGCGCTGCGCGCGACATAGCGGCGGTAGTTCGGCGTCTGGCCGTGATCGACCCGCACGACGTCGCCATCCTCGGCGAGGGCCGCGTCGAGACGGGCGAGGAGGGCCTGCGGCGGGATCGCGAAGACCGGCAGGGCGACATCGACCCGTGCCGCGGTGGCGCCGGGCGACGCCGCGACGCTGTCGTTTGGCACGGAGCGCCGCGTCAGCTTCGCCAGATCGACCGGTCCCTGGTCGGCGGGCCCGCCCAGCCGTGTCCAGAGCGCCTCGAGAAGATGGGCCATGCCTTGCCTTTCCGTACCAATGCCTGCGGGCAGCCGGCGCGCTCACGCCTGGCTGATCAGAGCGGAACGATCGCCGCCGGGCGGTCGTTGCGGGGGGACGACACTAAGGCCTGCGGACCAAATCTGGCGCGGGCCTGCGCAACCGGAAGGAACCGTCCCATGCTTCGCATCGCGACACTCGCTCTTGCCACCTCCGCCCTGTTCGCCGTTCCGGCGATGGCGCAGGATTCGACGCCGACCCCGACCGACAAGCCGGCCAACGCGCCGTCCGACGGCATGAATGCCGGCATGCAGAACGATATGGAGCCGATCACCGTCGAGATGAAGGGCGCCGATGGCGGCTCGGCCGGCACGGTCACGGTGACCCCGACGCCGCACGGCCTCCTGCTGTCGGCCGATCTCGCCAATCTCGCCGATGGCGACCATGCCTTCCACGTCCACGAGACCGGCGTCTGCGAAGGCGATTTCTCCTCGGCCGGCGGCCATTACAACCCGACCGACAAGGAGCATGGCTACAAGGTCGAGGGCGGCCATCATGCCGGCGACCTGCCGAACTTCACCACCACCGACGGCTCGGCCAGCTTCGAGAGCTTCGCGCCGGCGCTGACGCTGACCGGCGGCGAGGCGCCGCTGAACGATGCCGACGGCTCGGCGATCGTCGTGCATGGCGGCACCGACGATTATTCCTCGCAGCCCTCGGGCGACGCCGGCGACCGCATTGCCTGCGGCGTCGTCTATTCGGGCCAGTAAGCCGTCCGCTGACAGAACGGGTTGCCGGCATGGGCCGGCAGCCGGTGAAGATTGAGTCCGGCGCTCAGGCGCCGGGCAGCCAGCCGATCGGCCGGTAGTCGGGAAGCGCTTCGATCCGCGTGAGCCAGGCCCGGATGACGGGATAATCCGTCAGCTCGAATCCGCCTTCGCCGGCCCGGTGGGTATAGGCATAGAGCGCGATGTCGGCGAGGCTCGGCGCGTCGCCCACCAGCCATTGCGCCCCGGACAGGCGCTGCTCCATCACCGCCAGGGCCTTGTGACCGCCGGCCAGTGTGTCGGCCAGACGCTGCGGCGTCGCGGCCTCGCGCATCTGCGGATAGACCAGCAGCGAGCGCCGCACAGCGATGTGCGGCTCGTGGCTGTATTGCTCGAAGAACATCCAGCCAAGCATCTCGGCGCGCGCGAAGCGGTCGTCCGGCACGAAGCGTGTGCCGTCGCCGAGATAGCAGAGGATGGCGTTGGATTCCGGCAGGGTGCGGCCGTCTTCCAGTTCAAGCAGCGGCACCTTGCCGTTGGGATTGGCGGCGAGGAACGCGGGCTGCTTGGTGCCGCCGTCGAGCGTGCTCACCTCGACATGGCGAAACGGGCGGCCGAGCAGCGCCATCAGCAGCCGGGGTTTGTAGCAATTGCCGGAATCGGCCATCCCGTGGATCGTCAACATCGCGTGCCTTCTGTGCCGCTTGCCTGAAGGCGCAGCATAGCATTGGCCACCGCCGGCAATGAAGGCGTGGTGCGGACCGTCGAGCACGGGCCGGGCGTATCGTCCGCTCGTATCGAGAGGGCTCAGTTCGGCCCGGCAATGCGCTTGGTGAAGCGGGGGCGGACGGCTGCTACCGAACTGTGGGTCATGCCCTTCAGCCGGACCACGTCGAACATGGCGTTCTGGGGGATCATCGTCTCGGTGACGAGGATCGAGTCGCCGATGGCAACCGACGGCAGGAGGTCGACGGGGATTGGGCGGTCCGCGAAGGCGGGCGAGGCGTCCGGCGGGTAGCTCCAGTCGGTGTCGAAGCCGCGCGACGAGCGGGTCAGGCTGGAGATCCGGACTTCCAGCGCGCCGTCGGGTTGCGGCACCAGCGCCTTCAGCGTGGCGATGATGCGGTTGTCGAGCACCGATCTCGGCAGTTCGGTCTGGCGGGACATGTAGTCGCTCATCGAGGCGGTGGCGCGTTCGAGCGCCAGGCTTTCCCGGTAGAAGTCGAAGAGCGTGACCGTGCCGAGCAGGACGAGGACGAGTAGCGGCGCGATCAGCGCGAACTCGACCGCCGCGACGCCGGACCGGTCGCCGAGGAGGTGGCGATGGCGAGCGGGCGGCGGTGCGCCATCCGTGGGGGCAGAATCGGCCATCATTGCGGCTCGTTGACGAAGGCGGCGTAGGAATTGATGCCGTAGGCGCCGGTGTCGCCGTCGGGCAGTGCCACGGCGAGGCCGAGCATTGGCGTCATTGGCCGCACCGAGGTGCAGACCCGGACGAACATCAGCTCCGAGCGTTCGCCCGGCCGATAGGCCGGCACGGTGCCGCGATGGACGCAGCGCGCGACGGTCTCCGGGATCGTGTCGGAGGCATTGCTGAGGGCAATCAGCTCGACCGTCGTGTTCGCCGCGCAATCGGTAAAGACCATCGCCTGGGCGCAGATCCGTTGCTTGAGGTCGTCGGCCGAGATCGCCGCATTGTCGGCGATGCGCAGCTGCCGCACGATCCGGTTCAGCGCGCCGTCCTGCATGATCGTCTGGGTCATCAGCCAGCCGGCCTCGAAGATCGAGAAGACCATGGCGAGGAACAGCGGCACCACCAGCGCGAACTCGACGGCGGTCGCGCCGCGCCGGTCGCGGGCAAGGCGCAGCGGAGCCTTCAGGATCGGCAGGAGGCGTGTCATCCGATCAGCTTGATCTTCTGGATCGCCGTGGCGATCGACTTGAACGCGTCCTGGATGTCGAGGGCGTTGACCCGGTAGAAGCGCTCCGCGCCGCTGGCGCAGTTCGACATCTGCTTGGCCGCTGTGTCGTTCACGTCGAAGCCGATGGTGAAGACGATGACGTTCTTCTGCTTGGCCGCGGTGCACAGGGCCGCGGCGAAGCGTTCGGCGTCGCCGACGGTATAGAGGTCGGTGTTGAGACTGCCATTGTTGTAGTACTGGACCGGCTTGCTCGTATCCTTGGGAATGCGCTGGCTGCTGATCGCGCCGTCGGTCATCAGCACGAGGAACTTCATCGTGTCGGGATCGGTGAAGCTGGCCGGCCGGTTGCTGAAGCGCGCGTCGATGTCGAGCTCCTCGGACAGGGCGCGGTAACGCGCCGCCTCGCGCAGCATCGGCTGGATCGCCGGATCGAGCAGCAGCAGCCCCCATTTCAGCGCGATCGGCGTGCCGGTGCCGTCATAGAGCTTGTAGTTGTCGATCTGCCGCTTGAGATATTCGCGGTCGTTGGAGAGGAACGAGACGCTGGTCCGGTCGGTGTCCTTGCCTTCGCCCGCGACGAAATCGTGCGTCGTGCCCGGCCGCGGATCGTGGGGATCGTCCGGGCACCACCAGGGTTCGGTGATCTGCGCCTCGCCGGCCTTCTTCAGCGCGTCGTGATGGTTCGCCTGGGTGAAGTGCTGGGTCTGGGGAAGATTGGCGAAATCCGGCACGCCAAGGGTGAAGTCGCTGCGCCCGAACTGGAAGCAGGAGGAGCGGTCGTGCTGGCGGCGGTTGCGGGTCAGGGCGTCGAACAGGATCGGGCCGATGCTGACCTGGCCGGCATAGGGCACGATGCTGACCGTGGTGTAGTCCTCGGCGCCGTCGGCCAGCACCATGTCCATGAAGGATTTGGCGGCCGGGCGCAGGTAGTTGATGCGCATGGCCCCGCTGGGGCCCGGATAACTGCCGGACTTGTCGAAGCGCATGGAGCCCGACATGTCGAGCAGCAGCGAGATCTCGATGTTCTTGCGCTTCTCCTCGGCCTCCGCATGGGCCACCACGGTGAGCTGGTCGATGCCGATCAGCCGCAGGAAGGCCGTGTCGGTGACGGCGGTGGCACTGGCCTCGACCCGCTTGGCGTTGCTGAGCTCGTCGGCCTTCACGTCGAGGGCGTAGCTGCCCTTCGTCACGGCCGCCTTGAGGAAGCTCTCGATGGTCTCGCGCGGCGGGCGCGTCTGGGTGAGGGAGGCCGCCGCCAGCACGCCGCGATCGAGACCGTCCTGCAGCACCGAACGCAGCCGTTCATGGGCGATGAGGTCGATGGCGCCGCCGGAGATGACGATCATCGGCACCAGCATCAGGGCCGTCATGACGGGGATGCTGCCGGCTTTGGCGCGCAGGAATCTGGACCGAAAGGCGGAGGGTTTCATCGAGCGCCAATGCATAGACTATAGGGCTGTCTTATTATTGAGCCGATGAGATTTAAAACGCCTTAAAAAGAAGCGCTTATAGCGAGGCATCGGAAAATATTCCGCAGCCATGACGTCCGGGATCGGCGCGGTGCGGCTGGCGAAGGCCGGGCGGCGGGCGGTCTCGCCGGCATCGTCGCGGCGGCGGTCGTGGCCGACGACTAGCGCCGCCCTTGCGCGGGGCCCGGCTTGCAGGCCGACGCCGCTGGCATTAGGGTCCGCGCGCCCGCAGGGACCTTCCCGCAGCTACGATCGGAGTTCAGCACCCATGGCATTTCTTGCCGCCGCCCTCGACCGCGTAAAGCCGTCAGCGACCATCGCCGTCACCCAGAAGGCGCGCGAGCTGAAAGCGCAGGGGCGCGACGTCATCGGCCTGGGCGCCGGCGAGCCGGATTTCGACACGCCGGACAACATCAAGCAGGCGGCCATCGAGGCGATCAACCGGGGCGAGACCAAATACACGCCGGTCTCGGGCATTCCCGAGCTGCGCCAGGCGATCGCGGCCAAGTTCAAGCGCGAGAACGGCCTCGACTACAAGCCCGAGCAGGTGATCGTCGGCACCGGCGGCAAGCAGATCCTGTTCAACGCCTTCATGGCGACGATGAACCCGGGCGACGAGGTGATCATCCCGGCCCCCTACTGGGTCAGCTATCCGGAGATGGTGGCGATCTGCGGCGGCACGCCGGTCTTCGTGCCGGCCGGCATCGAGACCAATTTCAAGCTGACGCCGGAAGCGCTGGAAGCGGCGATCACGCCGCAGACCAAGTGGTTCCTGTTCAACTCGCCGTCCAACCCGTCGGGCGCCGCCTATACGCGCGACGAGCTGAAGGCGCTGACCGACGTCCTGATGCGCCACGAGCATGTCTGGGTGCTGACCGACGACATGTACGAGCACCTGGTCTATGGCGACTTCACCTTCACCACGCCCGCCCAGGTCGAGCCGGCGCTCTACGAGCGCACGCTGACCATGAACGGCGTGTCGAAGGCCTATGCCATGACCGGCTGGCGCATCGGCTATGCCGGCGGCCCGGTGCAGCTGATCAAGGCCATGGACATGATCCAGGGCCAGCAGACCTCCGGCGCCTGCTCGATCTCGCAATGGGCGGCGGTCGAGGCACTGAACGGTCCGCAGGACTTCATCGACACCAACCGCGCGATCTTCCAGGGCCGGCGCGACCTCGTCGTGTCGATGCTGAACCAGGCCAGCGGCATCGACTGCCCGACGCCGGAAGGCGCCTTCTACGTCTATCCGTCCTGCCAGGGCCTGATCGGCCGCAAGACCGAAGCCGGCACGGTGATCGACAGCGACGAGACCTTCGTCTCCGAACTGCTGCAGGCCGAGGGCGTGGCGGTGGTGCATGGCTCGGCCTTCGGCCTCGGCCCGAACTTCCGCATCTCCTATGCGACGTCGGAAGAGGCGCTTGAGGAAGCCTGCAAGCGGATCCAGCGATTCTGCGCCAGCCTCAAGGCCTGACATTCCGAGACATGATTGCGTGATGAAAGGCGGCTCCCCGGAGCCGCCTTTTTTCGTGGGCGGTGGTCGGAAGCGCAGGTGCGGGCAAAGCCCGGACAGAAAAAAGCCGGGTTCGCGAGAACCCGGCTGAATTAGGAAGGATTCCGAAAAACCCTTGGGAGGAAACAGCCAGTGCCAAACGGCGGGAGGAGGTGCCGTCGGCGGCTGACTGCGGTGGAACATAGTCATCGGCGGATTCGGCACCACGTCCAATTCGGTATGTGAGCCATGCGTTTGATGCATGACTTGTCGCGGGCGCTCTGCTTGGTCGTCATAGCAAAACCCGATCGGTCGATCGGCAAAACCGATGGAGCTCGGCGCGGCGGTTAACCGCATGCGCAGCTTTCGGCGGCACCCGGCTACCCGCCAACATGCGATAGCCCTAATGTCGGGTTAACAACGCTGAGCGGCTCGACCCGCATCGACGAATGTCTGAAGGGCCAGGGGCCGATGAGCGCATCGCAATCCTATACGCTGCGCGGGCAGTTGACCCGCCTCGACACGACAACCCGCATCACGCTGGCGGTGCTGGCGCTGGCCAGCGGCGTCTACACCTATCTCGGCGTGCGCGAGCTGCTCGACGGCACCGCGACGACGGTGTTCCTCGGCGCCATCGTCTATTCCTCGGCGGTCTCCGTCGCGATCTACGCCTTCTGGTCCTATCTGATGCGGTTCATGCCGCATGTGCGCCAGCCGGGCAGCCGGCGGATGCTCTATGTCGCGATGGGCCTCGGCGCGGCGATGATCATCGCCATGTCGTCCTGGCTGAACGCCGCGGCGCTGGCCGGCGCGGCGGCGCTGGAGCAGCATCTGGCGGTCACGACCGAGGAGTATCAGGGGAAGCTGAACGAGGCGCATGAGAACGCGCTGGCGGCCCAGAGCCTTCTGCCCGACATCCAGCTCGCCTCGCAGCGCTTTGCCCGGCTCTCCGAACAGGAGGCCCGCTCGGGCATCCTCACCGGCACGTCGGGCTCGGGCACGGTGGTGCAGCTGCTGCGCCAGATGTCGAACCAGCTCACCGGCCTGCAGGGCGAGATCACCGCCTCGCGCGAAGACGTCAAGACGCTGTTCGGGGAGGGCGGCGAGCGGCTGTCGGCGATGCGCCAGCTGGTGTCCTCGCAGGGGCCGATCGCCGACCGCGCGAATGCCTATGCCGAGCAGGCGGTCGCCCTGTCCGGGCTGATCACCGCCTTGCAGCAGACCTCGGTGGCGCCAACCGTGCGCCGCGCGGCGGAGGATCTCGGCCGCACCTTCATCGCGCCGATCGCCGACGGCGCCGACGACGATCTGCGCACCCGCCAGAGCGAGGTCGTGGGCCGGGTCGAGACCGCGGTGCAGGCCCAGAGCCAGGCCCTGGCGGCGGCCGCCGACGAGATCCTGGCGCGGCCGGTGGTGGTGCCGGTGCGCTTCACGCCGCTGTCCTCGCCCGAAGCTGTCATCCGCTACGCCCGCGACTTCCTGCCGTCCTGGGCCGGCGCGATCTCCATCGACCTGTTGCCGGCGGTGCTGATCTTCATCCTGTGCATCGTCCAGGACGTGATCCGCCGCGAGGACGGCGAGGAGATGGAGACCGGCGACATGAGCGCGGCGGAACTGATGCGGGCGATCCGCATCCAGAAGAAGCTGCGCACGGCCGAAACCGACGAGGCGCTGCCGGCGGCGGCGCGCGCCGAGATGGCGGCCCACGATCCGCGGGAGGTGCCGGACGACGACATCGTCCAGGCCAACACCGCCGGCGGGCCGACGCCGTTTCCCAAGACCGTGGTGCGCTGAACCGCGATGATCGGCGAGGAGGCATCACCGGGACGCGTCGAACGGCTGATCCGGGCGATCCCTGAGGGCTCGGTCCTGCGCGGCGTCTTCGTGGCGCTGCTCGTCATCGCCGGCTCGATCGCCTTCCTCGACTACCGGCAACTGGCCGAGGCATCGGCCGACCGCGAGCGGATCAGCCGCACCGAACCGATGCCGCTGGCGCGTCCCGAGCCGGGTGACCAGGTTCGCCCCTATCTGCCCAGGACGATCCCTGTGGCGCCCGACCGGGGCGTGCCGAGCCTGCCGGGCTGGGACGGTCCGGTGGACGGCGAGGCGATGGCCGAGCGCATGCGCTTCGTGGCCGGGCCGGACGGCGCGATCAGCGCGATCGGGCGGATCGAGATCGGCACGGCGGGCGTTTTCCGCGATTTCCTGGCGAGCCCCGAGGCGGCCGGAGCCCGCACGCTCTACCTGCATTCGCCGGGCGGCGCTGTGGACGATGCGATGTTCATGGCGCGCGAGCTGCGCGAGCGGCGGCTGTCCACCATGGTGCCGGCCGACGGCTATTGCGCCTCGGCCTGTCCGCTGGTGCTGGCCGGCGGCCTGACGCGCAAGGCGGGGCAGGGTGCCTGGGTGGGCGTCCACCAGGTCTATGCGCTGCCGCTTTCGGACGTGTCGCGCGACATCGACCGGTCGATCGCCGGGGTGCAGGAGACCATTGCCCGGTGCCAGGAGCTGCTGGTGGCGATGGGCGTCGATCCGGCGGTGTGGATCAAGGCGATGCAGACCCCGGCGGACAGTCTCTACGTGCTGACGCGGGACGAGCTGATCGCCTTTCGCATGGTGCGTCCGTTCCCCGACGACGCCAGCTTCATCGGCCCGCCGGCGCCGGCGGCCTTGCCGGTTTCGACCTTGTCGGTGGCGGGTGACGGGGCGGCGGACCCGGCCGCACCGGACAGCTCCGGCTGACGCGGCGGCGTCTTCGCTCAGCTAACCTGACGAATCGGCGACCGTGACATGCAGCGGAAGCTGCTGTTTGCGCTTCGCATTCGGTGAAGAAACCGTTAATTCTTGCGTTCAGTGATTCGCGAAACGAAGCGGCGACGGGGCACGCATGGATTCGGAGTTCTTTGCGCTGGTCATGGACCACGATCCCAACCTCGTCTTCGTGAAGGACGAGAACAGCGTCATTCTCTACGCGAACCGCGCCTTTCTCGAAGTCTTCCCCCCGCAAAAGCGGGCCGGCATCATCGGCACCACCACCATCGAGGATTTCCAGCCCGACGAGGCGGCGCTGTTCCTCGCCGAGGACCGCCGCGCCATGGCGCTCGGGCGCAGCGAGATCGTCGAGGACGTGAGCGACTATACCGGGCGCAAGCGCGTGCTTCTGACCCGCAAGATCGCCTTTACCTGCGTCACCGGCGCGCCGCGGCTTCTGGCGATCTCCACCGACATCACCGAACTGGCCGAGCGCGAGCGGCATCTGGCCGAGGCCAACGACCGGCTGGCCCAGTTCTCGGCCTTCGCGGCGCATGACCTGCGCTCGCCGATCAGCAGCATCGTCAGCGCGCTGGACATGATCCGCCACGACCGGGAGACCACGCTCAGTCCGCGCGCCGAGAGTTATGTCGACCTGATGATGAAGAGCGGCCACGGCCTGGCCCGGCAGGTCACCTCGCTGCTGGAATCGGCCAAGGCAGAGAACCGGGCGGAGCTGGCGACCCGCGAGACCGACCTGAACCTCCTGATGAACGAGATCCGTTTCAATCTCTCGTCGCAGCTGGAGGCCGCCGGCGCGACGCTGCACAGCGCGCGTCTGCCCAATCTCGACGTCGAGCCGCATCTGTTCCGGCAATTGCTGCAGAACCTCATCGAGAACGCGCTCGCCCATCATGGCGACCGGCTGCCCATGGTGATCGTGCGGCACGAGGAGACCGGGGCCGAGCACATCATCTCGGTGGAGGACAACGGCATCGGCATCGCGCCCGGCGAGATGGAGAGCGTCTTCGAGGAGTTCGAGCAGGGCGAGCGCGCCGAGGGCGGCACCGGCATCGGCCTCGCGCTCTGCCGCCGCGTCGTCGGCCTGCATCAGGGGCGGATCAGCATCGATCCGGCCTATCGGGACGGCTGCCGGGTGGTGGTGGCGCTGCCCAAGGAGGCGGTGGCCGCGGGAGCGCTGCGCAACGTCGCCTGAGGGCGGGGTCGCGAACGCCTATTCCAGATGCTTGACGACCCGCAGGATGATCAGCGTCATGACGACGGCGATCACCGCGAGGAGATATTCGCCGAGGCCGCAGGCGAGACCCACCGCACCGGCCAGCCAGAGCGAGGCACCGGTGGTCAGCCCCTTCACCCGGCCGCGCGCCTGGATGATGACGCCGGCCGCCAGGAAGGCGATGCCGCTGGTCACCGCCTCGACGATGCGGATCGGGTCGGCCCGGGTCGAGTCGCTGTCGAAGCGGTCGATCAGCACGACCATCAGTAGGGTGAAGAGGCAGGCGCCGATCGCCACCAGCATGTGGGTGCGCAGGCCCGCGGCATGTTCGCCGCTCTCGCGCTCGTAGCCGACGATGCCACCGAGAAACGCCGCCGCGAAAAGTCGCGCGGTCTGCTGGAGGACCTCCCGAAGGGCCGGCTCGCTGAAGAGATCGGTCATGGCATTCTCCCCGCTGTCGCGACCCCCCGGCGCGCGCCGGACATGAGGTCGCGATGACGAATTCCTACATGCAGAGGAGAATGCGACGGGCATGCGCGCCGGCAAGGGGCAGCGCGCAGACGGCGTGCGTTCAGGCGGGCCGGGGCGCGGTGTCGCCGGCCGGCACGATCCGGTCGAACCAGGCGAAAAGCCCGGCCAGGGCCGGGTCGCGATAGAGCGGCACCTCGTTCAGCGTCTCGTGGCGGGCCCCCTCGACGATCTGAAGGGTGACGTCCCTGACGCCGGCGAGGCGCAACCGTCCGGCCAGCACCGTGACCGCTTCGCCCTTGTCCGTCGCCGGGTCGGCGGTGCCGCCGAGGCAGTGGACGGGGAGCTCGGCCGGCAGCATCGCCAGCCCGGCCTCCGACCCGCCCTGGAAGATCAGCGCCATGACGTCCTCCATCATCGACAGGGTCGGCGCAAAGCCGCAGAGCGGATCGGCGATGAAGGCGTCGACCGCCGCCGGATCGTGGGACAGCCAGTCCTGCATGGTGCGGCGGGGCGAGATCGCCTTGCCCCAGGCCTCGAAGGTGGCGCGCTGCAGGATGCCGCTGGGCACGTCGGAACCCTTCAGCGCCTTCTCCACCTTGAGCGCCAGCCGGCCGACGCGCTCCTCCAGTCCGGCGGTGAAATTGGGGTTCCAGACGGCGACGCCGGCCAGGTCGCGGCCATGGCGCTCGGCGTAATTGAGGGCGATGAGGCCGCCCATGGAATGGCCGAAGACGATCACCGGCAGGCCCGGATGGCGGGCGATTGCGTCCAGATGCACGGCGCGGCAGTCGGTCAGCACCTTCTCGGCGCCGTTGCGGCGGGCGAAGCGGCGCAGCGGCGCATCCGCCGCCGTGGTCGAGCCATGGCCGCGATGATCATGGGCAAGGACGTGACAGCCCGTCGCGGCGAGCGCCGCAGCGAATGCGCCGTAGCGGCCGGCATGTTCGGACAGGCCGTGATGGACGAGCACGATGGCGCGGGCGGGGACCGTTGCCCGCGCATGATGGACATGGAGCGCGGCGCCGGTCTTGGTGTCGAGTGTGTAGCTGCCGTCGAACATGTCGTCTCTCCGCGTCGCAATGCCGGACGATAGCCGGATTCGCCGGGTCGCGCACGGCGATCGGGGGCGCAATGGAGGCGGGAATGGGCGGCCGGTCCGTTGCGCGCGGGCGATGCCGGGCGACGATGCGGGTTTCGCCTTTCGTCCGCCGCGGTTCCGCTCTATCGCCGGGACCATGACACGCACGGTTCTCGCCACCCTCCTTCTTCTCGCGGCCTTGCCGGTTGTCGCGCAGACGCCCGTGACCGGCCGCTTCATCGCCGAGGCGCGCTGTCCGGCGCTGGCCTCGCTGACCGATCCGTCCAATCCCGGGACCGTCGCCACCGAGCCCGGCAAGGCCTATGCGCTGATCGCGCGCAGCGGCGCGCCGGCGACCCATTATCTCGTCCGCATTCAGGGCGCCGAGCCGGACCGGCGCTGGGTCGCGGTCGGCTGCGGCCGGATCGAGGCCGCCGCCGACAACGCGGCGTCCTGACCGCAAGCCGCCAGGCATGTGTCGCGGACCCTGCGGTGGTTGGCCGATCGCCGTCCGGCGTGCACAATCAGGCTCGGGCTGGAGGGGAGAAGGACGCCGCATGAACGGCTTCGCACGGAACGGCATGATCGCAATGGGGCTCGCGCTGATCCTGGCATGGCCCGGGACGAGCGGCGCGCGCGCGCAGGAGCCGCTGGAGGGCTTCGTCATCGCCCGCGAGGCCTGCGACGCGACCTTGTCCATCCGCGGTGGTCCCGACCGGCAGAGAGAGCGGCTGGTCGTCGACCGGGCCTACAAGCTGATCGGCGAGAACCGCCGCGACGGCAGCCATTATCAGGTGGAAATTCCGGGCGCCGATCCGGCGCAGCGCTGGATTGCCAAGACCTGCGGCGAGCGTGTGCGCCGCGTCGAGTCGGCGGGCGAAGGAGCCGCGCCGGCCCGCCGGCGGGATTCGGATGCCGGGCGCAATGCCCATCGCGATCTGGTGCTGGCGATCAGCTGGCAGCCGGCCTTCTGCGAGACCCGGCCGGGGCGGCCCGAATGCCGGTCGCAACGCCCGGGCCGCTTCGATGCCGACAATTTCTCCCTGCACGGCCTGTGGCCGCAGCCGCGCGGCACCGAATATTGCGGCGTCGCACCGGCGCAGCAGCGGCTCGACAAGGCCGGGCGCTGGTCCGACCTCGCCCCGTTGCCGCTGGAGCCCGACACCGCGGCGGCGCTGGCCGAGGCGATGCCCGGCGCCCGCTCCGCCCTCGACCGCCACGAATGGCTTCGCCACGGCACCTGCTACCGGGCCGATGCCGAGGAATATTTCGCCGACTCGCTCATCGTGCTTGGCGCGATCAACGCCTCGCCGGTGCGCCGGCTGTTTGCCGGGGCGATCGGGCGGGAGGTGAGGGCGGCCGAGATCCGGGACGCCTTCGACGCGGCGTTCGGCCGCGGCGCCGGCCAGCGGGTGCGGGTCGGCTGCGTCAATGACGGCGGCCGCCGGATCGTGCGGGAACTGATCGTCGGCCTGAAGGGCGAGATCACGCCGGAGGCGGATGTCGGCGCGCTGATCCGGGCGGCGCCACGCATGCGGGGCGGCTGTGCCGCCGGGATCGTCGACCCCGTCGGCCTGCAATGAGAGGCGCGCGACCGCGTCGCCGGAACGGACCGTGTGCTTGCGTCACTATTACTGAGACGCCATGATCGCGAGCGGAGCGGGATACCGGCGCAGCAGGAAAGTTGCTTGAAGCGTGCAGACTGATTTGCAGAAAGACGTCGACGCGATCGGCAGGATTCCGGCGGTCCCGACGATTCTCGAGGTCCTGGCGCGCGTGACGGGCATGCGCTTCGTCGCCGTGGCCCGGGTCACGGGCGAGCGCTGGGTCACCTGCAGCGCCCTCGACCGGATCGGCTTCGGCCTCACCCCCGGCGACGAATTGCAGGTGGAGACCACGATCTGCCACGAGATCGAGGAAAGCCGTCAGGCTGTCATCATCGACGACGTCGAGCAGGACGGCATCTACTGCAATCATCCGACGCCGAAGATGTACGGCTTCCGCAGCTATATCTCGGTGCCGATCATCCGCGCCGACGGGGCGTTCTTCGGCACGCTCTGCGCCATCGATCCGCTGCCGGCGACCCTCAAGGATGAGACGACCGCCGGCATGTTCACGCTGTTTGCCGACCTGATCGCCTCGCATCTCGACGGCCAGGAGAAGCTGGCGACGAGCGAGGCGGAACTGGCCAATGCGCGGGAACTGGCCCATCTGCGCGAGCAGTTCATCGCGGTTCTCGGCCACGATCTGCGCAACCCGCTCGCCTCCATCGACGCCGGCGTCAGCATGCTGGCGAAGCGGCCGCTGGACGAGCGCGCCCGGAACATCGTCGGGCTGATGCGCGGCAGCGTCGTGCGCATGGGCGGCATCATCGACAACGTGCTCGATCTCGCCCGGGCGCGGCTCGGCGGCGGCCTCAGCCTGTCTCGCGACGCCGATGTGCCGATCGAGGAGACGCTGCGCCAGGTAGTCGACGAATTGCGCTCCATCCGGCCGGATGCCCGGGTCGAGCTGGATCTGACGATCGACCGCCCGGTGCCCTGCGACCGCTCGCGGGTCGGCCAGCTCCTGTCGAACCTTCTCGGCAACGCCTTGACCCACGGCGCCGAGGACCGGCCGATCATGGTCGAGGCACGCACCGACGACGGCGGATTCGAGCTGTCGGTGCGCAATCACGGCGCGCCGATCCCCGACGCGGCGATGGGCAATCTGTTCCAGCCGTTCTTTCGCGCCGACACGCGTCCGAGCCAGCAGGGACTGGGCCTCGGCCTCTACATCGCCTCGCAGATTGCCGAGGCCCATGACGGCACGCTGGACGCCGCCTCGACGCCGGACGAGACCCGCTTCACCTTCCGCATGCCGATCTGAGAACGCCCCTCGGGCAATCTGCCAGCGATGCCGGTCCGCGGGGACGAAAGCACGCTCGGCATTTGATCGATAGCCGGGTGTGGAACCCGCCCGGCCTGCCTCTTGCGTCGTCCGACATTCTGTGACCGATACGCGGGATCGAAGCGGCCGCTCGAGACGGCCTGCGGAACACACGATCCGGACAATTCGCGCCTCTCGGCTCTCCCAGCCGTCGCTCCCGCCCTTCGGCAAGGACGGTGAGGGGGGGGGCGGGGATGGCGGATTCGGCCACGGGCACTAACTGGTGGCCGGGGTGAGCAGAGGCGATGTTAAGAGCATGACAGATCAGCAGGTTGGCGACGCCTCTTCGGCCATTCCGGCATTTCTGGCCGGCGGCGGCGCGACGGGCGAATGCCTGCGCACATTCCCTTGGGCCGAAACGCCGCTCGGGCCGCCGCGCCACTGGCCGCCGGCGCTGAAGACGCTGGTCGGCGTCATGCTGTCGTCCAACCAGGCCATGTTCATCGCCTGGGGGCCGGACCGCACGCTGCTCTACAACGATGCCTATTCCGAGATCCTCGCATCGAAGCACTCCGCAGCGCTCGGCCGCGATTTCCTTGACGTGTGGCAGGAGATCCGCGCCGATCTCGTGCCGATCGTCGACCAGGCCTATGCGGGCGAGCCGGTCCACATGGACGACATCACGCTGCACATGCAGCGCCGGGGCTATCTCGAGGAGACGCATTTCAGCTTCTCCTACACCCCCGTGCGCGACGAGACCGGCACCATTGCCGGCTTTTTCTGTCCCTGCAACGAGATCACCGGCCAGGTGCTGGCTGAACGCCGCCTGCGCGAGAGCGAGGCCCGCGCCAAGGGCGTTCTCGACGGAATGGGCGAGGGCTTCGCGCTGCTCGACCGCGAGTTCCGGGTGATCGACTTCAATGTCGAGGCCGAGCGTCTGGAAAGCCGCCCGCGCGAGGAACTGATCGGGCGCTCGCACTGGGAGCTCTATCCGGGGACCGAGGACGGCGAACTCGGCCGGCTCTACAAGAAGGCGATGAGCGAGCGGGTCCCGGTCGCGCTGGAGCATCGCTATGTCTGGCCCGACGGCCGGGCGATCTGGGTCGAGGCGCGGGCCTATCCGGTCGAGGACGGGCTCGCCGTGTTCTTCCGCGACGTAACCGAGCAGAAGCAGACCGAGGCCGTGGCGCGGGAAACCGCCGAGCGCTACCGCCTGGCGATCCGCGCCACCAACGACGCGATCTGGGACTGGCACTTCGCCACCAATCACGTGCTCTGGAACGAGGCGCTGGAGACCGCCTACGGTCACAAGCCGGACGATGTCGAGCCGACCGGCGAATGGTGGATCGGCCATATTCACCCGGAGGACCGTGCGCGGGTCGACGCCAGCATCCATGCGGCGATCGACGGGACGGAGACCAGCTGGGTCGACGAATACCGCTTCCTGCGCGCCGATGGCAGCTATGCGGATGTGCTCGACCGCGGTCATGTGATCCGCGACGAGACCGGCCAGGCGGTGCGGATGCTCGGGGCGATGCTGGATCTGACCGAGCAGCGCCGCAACCAGGCGGCGCTCCGCGAGAGCGAGGCGCGGTTCCGGACCTTCGCCGAAGCGCTGCCGCTGGTGCTGTTCACCACGGACGCCGACGGGCGCTACGACTACACCAACCCGTTCCTGCAGGCCTTTACCGGCATGTCGGCCGAGGCGCTGGCGGGCTTCGGCTGGAGCGAGGCGCTGCATCCGGACGACAGCGCCCGGGCGCTGGCCGTCTGGGCCGAGCGGCGCGCCGCCGAGGAGCCGTTCGAGATCGAGTATCGCCTGCGCCGCGAGGACGGCGTCTATCGCTGGTTCCTCGGCCGCTGCGTGCCGGCCCGTGCCGCGCAGGCGGGGGCGGCCTTGCGCTGGATCGGCACCTGCGTCGACATGCAGGACATCGTCGAGGCGCGCGATGCCAAGGCGCGGCAAAGCGAGGATCTGGAACGTCTGGTGGCCGAGCGCACGGCGGACCGCGACCGCATGTGGCGTCTGTCGACCGACCTGATGCTGGTGGCGCGGTTCGACGGCACCATCCTTGCCACCAACCCGGCCTGGACGACGCTGCTCGGCTGGGACGAGGCGGACCTCGTCGGCACCTCCTTCCTCGACCTGATCCATCCCGACGATACCGAAGCCACGAAGGCCGAGGCCGGCCGGCTTTCCGACGGTCTTTCGACCCTGCGCTTCGAGAACCGCTACCGGACCCGCGACGGCAGCTATGTCTGGCTGTCCTGGACGGCGGTGCCCGACGAGCAGTTCATCCACGCGGTCGCCCGCGACGTGAACGCCGAGAAGGACGCCGCCGCCGAACTGGAGCGGGCGCAGGAAGCCCTGCGCCAGTCGCAGAAGATGGAAGCCGTCGGCCAGCTCACCGGCGGGCTGGCCCATGATTTCAACAATCTCCTGGCCGGCATTTCCGGTTCGCTGGACCTGATGGGAACGCGCCTGGCGCAGGGGCGGCTGAGCGAAGCCGACCGCTATCTCGTCGCCGCCCAGGGGGCGGCCAAGCGCGCCGCAGCCCTGACGCACCGGCTGCTCGCCTTCTCGCGGCGCCAGACGCTCGATCCCAAGCCGACCAACACCGGTACGCTGATCAGCGGCATGGAGGAGCTGATCCGGCGCACGGTCGGCCCGGCGATCGGCGTCGAGAGCGTCGTCGGCGGCGGCGTGTGGAGTGTTCTCGTCGATCCCAACCAGCTGGAAAACGCGCTGCTGAACCTGTGCATCAATGCGCGCGACGCCATGCCCGACGGCGGCAAGATCACCATCGAGACGGCGAACCGCTGGCTCGACGGCCGCGCGGCGCGGGAGCGCGATCTCGCCCCCGGCCAGTACATCTCGCTCTGCGTCAGCGACAATGGCTCGGGCATGACGCCGGACGTGGTGGAAAAGGCCTTCGACCCGTTCTTCACCACCAAGCCGATCGGCATGGGCACCGGCCTCGGCCTGTCGATGATCTACGGTTTTGCCCGCCAGTCGGGCGGCCAGGTGCGGATCTATTCCGAGCTCGGCCAGGGCACGATGGTGTGCATCTACCTGCCGCGCTATCTCGGCACCAAGGACGACAGCGAGGACGCGGCGCTGCCGGTGCCGGCGGTCGCGCCGACCGAGACCGGCAGGACGGTGCTGGTCATCGACGACGAGCCGCTGGTGCGCATGCTGGTCGTCGACGTTCTGGAGGAACTCGGCTACACCGCGCTGGAGGCCGGCGACGGTCCCTCGGGCATGAAGGTGATCGAATCCGAGGCCCGCATCGACCTGCTGATCACCGATGTCGGCCTGCCGAACGGCATGAACGGGCGGCAGGTGGCCGAAGCGGCGCGGCAGGTACGCGCCGGCCTGAAGGTGCTGTTCATCACCGGCTATGCCGAGAACGCCGTCCTCAACCACGGCCATCTGGAACACGGCATGCAGGTGGTGACCAAGCCCTTCGACATGGGCGACCTGACCCGGCGCATCCAGACGATCATCGCCGACGACTGAGCCCGCGCGGCGGAGCCGATGTTTCCCGCCGCGCGACGCCGGGTGATCGGGTGCGGACGCCCGGACGTGCAATCCGGACGCCGGGGCATGGTCACGCCCTGCCGGACGCGCCACTCATGGCGGGGCGCCGGCACTGATCCGGCGTCACGCACAGGAGTTCAGGGCGATGCTGCGATCCGCGACGATCTCGGGAGTGGTGCTGGCCATGCTGGCCGTCGGGGCGGGCACCGCGCCTGCCAATGCCGCCGAAGTGTGCGGCCTCGATCCCAATGGCGACTATTACCTGTCGGTCCGCGAAGGCCCGGGCTCGCGCTATCCGGAACTGACCCGGCTGGGGCAGCGGACCTATGTCGACATCATCGATTCAAATGACGACGGGTCCTGGTACGTCGTCGAGGCCGATGGCGAGCCGACCGGCTGGGTCTATGCCGGCTATATCTGCCAGTAGGCGCCGGTTCCCGGGCTCAGCAACAAGCGCCCGTCGGATTGATCGCGACAAGCCGGCCCAGCAGCGCCCGCCGAGAGGGGCGCTGCAGGGGCAGGGCATTACACCACGCGCAGGTCGTCGTAGGACACCATGACGTGCTCGCGATAGGCCGGGCGCTCGGTGAGGCCGGCGTAGTAGCGTTCGATGGCGGGGTGCGACGGCCGGTCGATGGGCAGGTCGTAATAGCGGTAGAGCAGGTGTCCGAACTGCAGGTCGGCGAGGGTGAAGTCCTTGCCGGCGATGTAGCCGTGTTCGGCGATGCGCGCCTCGGCGATGTCGAAGCGCGGCTTGAGCGCCTGTACCGCCGCGGCGATGGCGGCGGCGTTGCGGTCGGCCTCCGGAACCCGGACGATCTGCCAGAACACCGGGCCGCTGAAATTCAGCCAGATGTTGAGCTTGGCCCATTCGGCCCATTTGTCGATCTGGGCGCGGGCCGAGACGTCGTCCGGCCAGAACGGCGCGGCACCGTAGCGGCTGGCGAGATAGCGCAGGATCACGGCGGATTCGAACAGCGGCTCGTCGTCGCCATCCTTCAGCACCGGCACGAGACCATTGGGGTTCATCGCCCGGTATTCCGGCGTGTCGGTGCCGCCGTATTTGTGGCCGGCATCGTGGCGCGTGGCTTGGAGCCCGAGTTCGGCGATGCCCCACATCACCACCTGGACATTCGACGAATTCCGGCGTCCCCATACGGTCAGCATGTGTCTTCCCCTCGCTTGCGATCCCTCGTGGCGCCAGTGATGCGGCAGGGCGTCGCGCTTGGCAACCGCGATGCCGGGGACGGCGCGCCCGGTGCCTCGGCGCGCGCCTGCCGCGGTCAGAAGCGCTCGACGAAGGGGCGCAGCTCGATCTCCCAGCTCCAGGCCGAGCGATGCTGGTCGATGAGCGCCAGATAGGTCCCGGCGATCGCGTCGGGATCGAGCATGGAATCGGGCTGGTCGGCCGGCTCGCTGCGACCCGGATTACGGATCGCGCCGTCGATGACGACGTGGCCGACATGGACGTTCTGCGGATGCAGCTCGCGGGCCATGGACTGGGCGAGACCGCGCAGGGCGAACTTGCCCATGGCGAAGGGGGCCGACCGGGCAAAGCCCTTCACGCCGGCCGAGGCGCCGGTGAACAGGATGGTGCCGTGGCCCTGTGCGAGCATGCGCCGGGCAGCGGCCTGGGCGACGAGGAAGGCGCCATAGGCGGTGACGTCCAGCGCCCGGCGGACCTCGGCGGGATCGAGATCGACCAGCGGGCCGCGCACCCGCGCCGACGGATTGTAGATCGCCACCGCGAGGTCGCCGTCGATGCCGTCCACCTGTTCGAACAGCCGGGACACGGCGGCCGGATCGGCGGCGTCGCAGGTGGCGGTCGTCGCACCCGTCTCGGCTTCGAGATCGGCGAGCTTGTCGGTGTTCCGGGCGGCCAGCACCAGATGATGCCCGCGGGCGGCGAGCTGGCGGGCGAGCGAGGCGGAAAGGCCGTCGCCGACCCCCACGATCAGGGCGATGGACATGGGCTGGCTCCTCGGCAGCGTTGCGGCTGGCGACAAGGATAGGCGAGCGGTGCGCTGTTGCGAGGGAGCGTCTGCCGCGCCTCTTCGCGTCGCGGCCGTTGCTCCGCCTGCTCCGATGGCTTACGTACGGCGCAACTTCTCTTTCCATCTCGATACGGAGCGGCAGCGCGCAATGGCACGCCAGTTCATCTATCACATGTCCGGACTTTCGAAGGCCTACGGCAACAAGAAGGTCCTCGAGAACATCCATCTCTCCTTCTACCCCGACGCCAAGATCGGCATTCTCGGCCCGAACGGCGCCGGCAAGTCGACGCTGCTCAAGATCATGGCCGGCGAGGACAAGGACTTCACCGGCGAGGCCTGGGCCGCCGAGGGCGCGACCGTCGGCTACCTGCCGCAGGAGCCGCATCTCGACGAGTCGAAGACGGTGTTCGAGAACGTCATGCTCGGCGTCGCCGACAAGCAGGCGATCCTCGACCGCTACAACGAACTGATGATGAACTACTCCGAGGAGACCGCGGAGGAGGGCGCCAAGCTCCAGGACGTCATCGACGCCCAGAATTTGTGGGATCTGGAGAACCAGGTGGAGATGGCGATGGACGCGCTGCGCTGCCCGCCGCCGGACGCCGAGATCGCGCCGCTGTCGGGCGGTGAGAAGCGCCGCGTCGCGCTGTGCCAGCTGCTCCTATCGAAGCCCGACATCCTGCTGCTCGACGAGCCGACCAACCATCTCGATGCCGAGACGATCCTGTGGCTGGAAAAGCACCTGCGCGAGTACGAGGGCTCGGTGCTGATGATCACCCATGATCGCTACTTCCTCGACAACGTCACCGGCTGGATTCTCGAGCTCGATCGCGGCCATGGCGTGCCCTACGAGGGCAACTACTCGGTCTATCTGGAGAAGAAGCAGAAGCGCATGCAGCAGGAGGGCCGCGAGGACGACGCCCGCATGCGTGCCATCACCCGCGAGCGCGAGTGGATCCAGCAGGGCGCCAAGGCCCGCCAGACCAAGTCGAAGGCGCGTATCCGCGCCTATAACGAGCTGGTCGAGGCCGCCGAGAACCGCAAGCCGGCCGACGGCAAGATCGTCATCCCGACCGGCGAGCGCCTCGGCAACCGGGTGATCGAGGTCGAGAACCTGACCAAGAGCTACGGCGACCGGGTGCTGATCGAGAACCTCTCCTTCAAGCTGCCGGCCGGCGGCATCGTCGGCATCATCGGCCCGAACGGCGCCGGCAAGTCGACGCTGTTCAAGATGCTCACCGGCCAGGAGAAGCCCGACAGCGGCGAGATCAAGATCGGCGAGACCGTCGATCTCGGCTATGTCGATCAGAGCCGCGACGACCTGACGCCGAACAACACCGTCTGGGAGGAAATCTCCGGCGGCGTCGACATCATGAAGCTCGGCAAATACGAGATGAACAGCCGCGCCTATGTCGGCAACTTCAACTTCAAGGGCCCGAACCAGCAGCAGAAGGTCGGCACCCTGTCGGGCGGCCAGCGCAACCGCGTGCACCTCGCCAAGATGCTGAAGTCCGGTTCCAACGTCATCCTGCTCGACGAGCCGACCAACGATCTCGACACCGAGACGCTGACGGCGCTGGAAGATGCGCTGGAGGAATACGCCGGCTGCGCCGTGGTCATCAGCCATGACCGCATGTTCCTCGACCGGCTGGCGACGCACATCCTCGCCTTCGAGGGCGACAGCCATGTCGAATGGTTCGAGGGCAATTTCGAGGATTACGAGCAGGACAAGATCCGCCGCCTCGGCCCCGAGTCGGTCAATCCGAAGCGTCCGACCTACAAGCGCCTGACGCGCTGACGGGTTCGCGCCGGTCCGGTTTTCGGAAGGGAGCCGGACCGGCGTACGGGACCGGACGGTTAACAGGGTGTTAGCCGGCTATCGGTCGCGGTTGTGTCCTGCTATTTTGTCCTCGCGCAATGGGCGCGAGGGAGGGCAGCCGTGATGAACAGACGTCTATCCACGATCGCGACCCTCGCCGGAGCGGGGCTTCTGATCCTCTGCCATGCGGGTGCGCAGGCTAAGCCCGCCGACTGCTACAGCTCCGACGACGGCTATTTCGACTGCGACTTCCAGATGACCGATTCGGCCGGCAGCTTCACCATCACCGGGCCGGACGTAACCTATATCCTCGTCATCGATAGCCCGGGCTACGCCTCGGGCTTCGTCAATCTGGGCCATCGCAACGTTCCCCTGCCGGGCACCTATGTGCGCGAGCGCGGCGACCCGGCCTGCTGGTCGAGCGCCGCGACCGATACGCGCATCTGCGCCTGGTAAGGTTTTGTTCGCGCTGTCGCTTCCCTGTGAAGATTCATCATGGCATCAGCAACCAAATGGCAGGGATGGCATTTTAGGATGACGGGGGACGAGGGGTGGAATAACGGTGCATTGCGGCGCCGGTGTCCGTCCGGCCTCCATTGAAGACGAGACGAATTCGCACGGCGCCGGCCTCCCGGGTCGCCTGCCGTCAACAAGGGCGCGGATGTGCCGACAGACAAGCCGAACCCCACCAAGGTGTCCGCCCGATACCGTCCGACATCTCCTCACGATCCGGCCGGACCGGGGCGCGGACCCGACGGGATGACGGGCATGGATTGCAGGTCCTCCGCGCTGGCATGAACGATCTCGTCTTCGCCCATATCTTCGACGTGCTTCCCAGCCCCTACATGGTGCTGGACCGGGAGCTGCGATACGTCTCGGTCAACCGCGCCTATGAGCAGGCCGTGCTGAAGCAGCGCGAGGAACTCGTCGGCCGGCAGCTGTTCGACCTGTTTCCCAATGAGGGCGAGAGCGGCCGGCGGCTGCGGGCGTCCTTCGCCGAGGTCCTGGAGACCGGCGAACCCGACACGATCGCCTTCATTCCCTACGAGATTCCGCGGCCGCAATCGGAAGGCGGCGGCGTCGAGGAACGCTACTGGACCGCCACGCACACGCCGATCCTGGACGATGACGGCGCGGTCGCCTTCATCGTGCAGAACACCGTCGACGTGACCGAGATCGTGCGGCTGAAACAGGCGAGCACCGTGCCGAGCGCCGCCGTGCCGGGCGAACTGGCGCTGCTGCGCAATGCCCGCGAGGTCGAGGAGGCCTATCAGGAGACCCGCTCCGAGAGCGAGGAGTTCCGCCGGCTGTTCCGGCAGGCGCCGGGCATGATCGCGGTGCTGCAGGGACCCGACCATGTCGCCGTCTTCGCCAATGACAGCTATGCCCGCTTCGTCGGCCATCGCGACGTGATCGGCCTGCCGATCCGGGAGGCGCTGCCCGAAGTGGCGGGGCAGGGCTTCTTCGAGATGCTCGACGCGGTCTATGCCGACGGCAAGTCCTTCACCGGCGAGGGCGTGCGCCTGCTCATCCACGGCGAGGGCGACGAGGGGCTGAGCGAGACCTTCATCGATTTCACCTACAATCCGATCCGCGATGCCGAAGGCCGCGTGACCGGCGTCTTCGTGCAGGGTGCCGACCGGACCGACGCGATCCGCGCCGCCGATCGCCAGCGGCTCTTGATCGACGAGCTCAATCACCGGGTGAAGAACACGCTCTCCACCGTCCAGTCCATGGCGCGCCAGAGCTTCCGCAAGCTGCCGCAGGCCCAGGAGGCGCGGGCCGCCTTCGACGCGCGCATCCTGGCGCTGAGCCACGCCCACAATGTACTGGCCGAGCGGCGCTGGGAGGCCGCGGGGCTCCGCGTGCTGCTGCGCCAGGAGCTGTCGCCATTCCCGCGCAGCCAGGTCACCATGTCCGGGCCGGAGGTGCATCTGACCGCCCGCTCGGCGATCGCGCTGAGCATGGTGTTCCACGAGCTGGCCGCCAATGCGGCCGCCTACGGCGCGCTGTCCAGCGACGAGGGCGAGCTGGTGGTGAGCTGGCAGGTCGCCGGCGAAGGCGCCGGCCGCCATCTGTCCATCGCCTGGACGGAGACGGCCGGAGCGCCGGTTTCCGCGAACCCGCTCGTCGAGGGGTTCGGCATGCGCATGCTGCACCGTGTGGTCGAAGGCGAACTATCCGGTACGCTGTCCCTTGACCTTGCCTCCGGCGGCCTCATCTGCCGTATCGAACTGGCCCTGTCCGAGGTGGAGGAATTTGCAAGCACAGCCGCATAACACTGCTCGTGACGTCGCCGGACTGAAGGTGTTCGTGGTCGAGGACGAGAGCCTCGTCGCCATGCAACTGGAAGACATGCTGTTCGACCTCGGCTGCAAGGTTGTCGGACTGGCCATGCGGCTGAAGCGCGCCCATGACATGCTGGATTCCGGCATGGCGATCGACGTGGCCATTCTCGACGTCAATATCGGCGGCGAGAAGATCTATCCGGTCGCCACGCGGCTGCGGGAGGCCGGCATTCCGATCGTCTTCGCCACCGGCTACGGCCGCGAGGGGCTGGAGACCGAATGGCGGGTTTGCCCGGTGCTGCAGAAGCCCTACAGCGCCAGCCAGATCGAGCATTCCATCCTGGCCGTCACCGACTGAAAACAACCGGTTCGCGTCCAGGCGGGCGCCAAGGGCGAAGGCGGGAGCCATGCGCTCCCGTGCCGTGTCCTGTCAGGAGCTGCTCCCCGAGCCTGCGAGCTCAGTGGGCGTTTCGCCATATTCCGCAAAGGCTTGGCGCAGGATCGTGACAGACGAGGTGAGGAACAGGCCGGCCATGACCGCGGCAACCGCGAGGTCGGGCCAGGCCGAGCCCGAACCCCAGACGCCGAGGGCGGCGACCATCACCACTACATTGCCGATCGCGTCGTTGCGCGAGCACAGCCAGACCGAGCGCACATTGGCGTCGCCGTCCTTGTAGCGCATCAGGAGGCCGACCGAGGCCAGGTTGGCGGCGAGCGCCAGCAGCCCGATCAGCCCCATGATCTGGGCGCTGGGAACGCCGAGCACCAGCACCTGATAGGCCGTCGAGCCGAACACCCACAGCGCCATCAGGCTGAGCGAGACGCCCTTGAACAGGGCCGCCGAGGCGCGGATCTTCAGGCTCGCGCCGATGACCGCCAGGCTGAGGCCGTAGGTCAGCGTGTCGCCGAGGAAGTCCAGCGCATCGGCCATGAGCGCCTGCGACCCGGCGATGCGGCCGGCGCCCATCTCGACGAGGAACATCGCGCCATTGATGGCGATGACCGTCCACAGGATGCGCTTGTAGCGCGGATCGACGCCGTCGAAGACGGGCACGCCGCCCGAGCAGCCGCAGGCGGCGGTCGGTGCCGGTTCGGCCGCGGCGGGCTCGGTCGGGGCGGCGGGTGTGGCGGTGCTGGCGCAGCAATGGTCGGCCATCGCGGGGCTCCTTTTCATGCGTTCGGCGCGACCCTACAATCTCCAGTGACTAGAGAAGCAAGGGTGAAATCCGATGAATCTCGCAATCGGCGACTTGTCGCGCCGCACCGGGGTGAAGATCCCGACGATCCGCTACTACGAGGAGATCGACCTGCTGCCGGCGCCGCCGCGCAGTGCCGGCAACCGGCGGCTTTATGGCGAGGCGCATCTGCGCCGCCTCGGCTTCGTGCGCCATGCGCGCGAACTCGGCTTCGACATCGAGGCGATCCGCGAGCTTCTCGACCTGGCCGGTCATCCGACGCGGCCCTGCGCCAAGGCGGACGAGATCGCCACCGAGCACCTCGCCGACATCGACCGAAAGATCGCGCGGCTGACCGCGCTGCGGGCCGAGGTCGCGCGCATGACCCGCTGCCGGAACGAGACGGTCGAGCAATGCCGGGTGATCGAGGTGCTGGCCGATCACGACCAGTGCCTGGCGGACAGCCATCCGGCCCCCTGACGCGGGCGGCTGGCGGAACTGGGCCGGGCAGCAGGGCGCCGCGATTGTTTGGGGCCTCTGGCGGGAAGGCGCGCGGCCTATTCGTCGGCGGTGCCGGTCAGCAGCATGACGAACTGGCGTTCGCCGAGGTCGAGGCCGGCGACGCGGGCGCCGGGATGGCGGGCCCGCAGCGCGGCGTGCCGTGCGGGCTCGGCCAGCAGCATCAGATGCAGGCCCGCGGCCGCGAACTGCGCGTGCAGGGCCTCGTCGATGCTGGCCTCGCCGGGCAGGGCGACCACCGCGAGGACGAAGGCGCGGCGCAGCATGCGGTCGCGCGCCGCCTCCACGCTGGCGACGCGGCTTGCGCGGGCTCCGGCGGCGTCGAGCGCATTGGCGGTGCGAAGGCCCCGCGCCGCGTCGGGGTCGAGGACAAGCACGTCCCGGCCGGCGAGGAGGTTCGCCCAGCTGAAGTCGTCGAATGTGTCGAGACCGGTCGTCATCCGGCCATGAGATCACTCCCCTAGCGTACCGGCAAGCGCGGCGGCTTACGCCCGGCAGACGGCCGCCTGCCGCATGCGGGGCGGAACCCGAAACGCCATGCGGGGCTTTCTGCACGGTGAACGGCGCCCTGCGCGGCGAGACTGAACGGAGACGACATGGACGCCTTTGTCCGCAGCATGATGGAAACGCTCGGCCCCTTCGGCATCGCGCTCCTGATGTTCCTGGAAAACGTCTTTCCGCCGATCCCCTCCGAACTGATCATGCCACTGGCTGGCTACCAGTCGGCGAGCGGGCAGATGTCGCTGGTCACGGTGATCCTCGCCGGCACGGTCGGGTCGCTCCTCGGCGTCATCCCCTGGTACTATGCCGGCCGCTTCGTCGGCGAGCGCCGGCTGAAGCGCTTCACCGAGCGCCACGGCCGCTGGCTGACCATGGCCCCGGAGGATGTCGATGCCGCCGACCGCTGGTTCCGCAAATACGGCATCGCCGCCGTGCTGTTCGGTCGCCTGGTTCCGGCGGTGCGCACGCTGATCTCGGTGCCGGCCGGCATCGCGAAGATGTCCTTCCTCACCTTCCTGGTCTTCTCCGCCATCGGCAGCGCCGCCTGGACGACGCTTCTTGCCTATGCGGGCTATGCGCTCGGCCAGAATTACGAGGCGGTGGAATCCTATGTCGGGCCGGTTTCCAACGCCGTGCTCATCGCCATTGTCGGCTTCTACATCTATCGTGTCGCCACCTTCGACCGCAGCCACACGCGGGCGGAGACCACCGACGATTCGCCGCGCTAGGCGGGCCGTCTCCGCCAACACGATGCCGGACGACACCGACGGATGCAGATGCAACGCACGCGGGCGCGCAAGCTCGCCGCCACGATCGACGGTCTCTTCCGCACACAGGGTGATGGGTTCGCCACCGTGCCGGTCGATCATCTCGACCTCGGCTTCGACGGCATCGACGGCGACCGCCATGGCGGGATGACGCGGCGCTCAGGGGGACGCGAGCCCTGGTATCCGCGCGGCACGCGGATGCGCAACGAGCGCCAGCTCTCGCTGCTGGCTGCCGACGAACTGGCCGAGGCCGCCGCAGCGCTGGACATTCCCAAGATCCGGCCGGAATGGATCGGCGGCAATCTGCTCGTCGGCGGCATTGCGCGTCTCACCTGGCTGCCGCCGCGCACGCTTTTGATGTTCGCCGGCGGCGTGACCCTGCGGATCGACGGCGACAACCGCCCCTGCCGGTCCTCCGGTGCGGCGATCGCGGCACATTACCCGGATCGCGGCGACATAGAGCTGGGTTTCGTGAAGGCGGCCATGCACCGCCGCGGCCTCGTCGCCTGGGTGGAAAAGCCCGGCCGCATCACGGTCGGCGAGGCCGTCGAGGCGCGCATTCCCGAGCAGTGGATCTACGCCTGAACTTCATTCGTCGTCCGTCTCGTCGGCTTCGTCGGCCACGGCGCCGGCATAAGGCTCTTCATCGATGGCGTCGGGGTCGAGATGGCGGGTGGCGCCCCAGCCGTCAAGCACCGCATTGGTGTCGTCGAGGACGAAGAAGCGTGCCGCGTCCTTGTCGTAGCCGTCGTCCATGAGTTCGTCATAGTCGGTATGGGCGTGGCGGATATGGGCGACCGCGGCGAGCCAGACGGCGCGTTCGGGCGGCAGGGAGCGCATGTGCCGGGCGCGCGCCGCCTCGCGGATCGCCTCGGCGTCAATGAAGGGCGCGCGGGGGATCAGGGCGGTGAGGGCGCGGGCAACTCTCTTCTGGCGTTCGGTGGCCAAGGCAGGGTCGGTCCCGTCAGGCCGGCGGCGCGTCGACCGACGCGAGATAGGGCTTGATGTCGAGGAGCGGCGTGCCGTCGAGGACGTCGATGGCATCGATGCCGATGATCCCGGTCTCGCGGTCGAGGGCGACGATCTGCACGAGATGCAGGCCGACCGGATTGGGCCGGACCGGCGAGCGCAGCGAGAAGGTGCCGCGCGGCGCGTCGGCATGGCGCGGCATCTGCAAGGCGAGATCGCGATCCGCCTGGTCGAGCCAGGTCAGGAGCAGCACCCATTGCCCGGCGCCCAGACCCGCAAGGCCCTCGCGCCAGCGCGGTTCGAGCCGGATTTCGGCGGGTTGGCCCGCCTCGCGGGCGCGGCCGACATTCTTCGGGCATTGCGATCGCTCGGTCCAGGGCGAGCAGATGCGGCCGATGAAGACCAGTCCGGCATCGTCATAGGCCGGCGTGGGCCCCTCGAAGCGGCGCTCGCCGGGCCGCGCGACGGTGGCGTCCGGGGCGGCCGAGGAAACGGGAGGCGGCGTCATGGCGCTGCGACGGCCATCGGGGCGGGGCGGGCGCTCCGACCATTCGTCAGCGGCGCATGGTATCGCTTGCATCGGTCCGTATTTTCACATAAAGATATCTTTATATCGAAATCGAGACGGAACATGCTGGACATTCAGAAGCTCTCCTTCGGCCGACTGGTCGATGCCCTCAAGGCGGTCGCCGAGCCGACCCGCCTGCGGCTCGTCCTGCTTCTGGCGCGAAGCGATCTGACGGTCAGCGACCTTACCGCGATTCTCGGCCAGTCACAGCCACGCATCTCGCGGCACCTGAAGCTCCTGGTCGAATCCGGCGTCCTGACCCGCTACCAGGAAGGCGCCTGGGCCTATTTCCGCCTGTCGGAGGAGGCGAGTGTCTCCGGTCTCGTCCATGCCGTTCTGAACTGGGCCGACGAGGCCGATCCGGTGGTGGAGCGCGACAGCGAGCGGCTCGATGCCGTCCGGGTCGAGCGCGCCCGCCGCGCCGCGGACTATTTCGCCCGCAATGCCGGAAGCTGGGACACGATCCGGGCGCTGCATGCCTCGGACGCCGAAGTCGAGCAGGCGCTTCTCGCCGCGCTCGGCAACAAGCGCATCGGCACGCTGCTCGATGTCGGCACCGGCACCGGCCGCATGCTGGAGGTGCTGGCGCCGCGCTGCGAGCGCGCGGTCGGCATCGACGCCTCGCGCGAGATGCTGGCGATCGCCCGGGCCAAGCTCGACAGTGCCGGGATCGGCAATGCCGTCGTGCGCCAGGGCGAGGCCTATCACCTGCCGGTCGAGCGTCAGGCCTACGACCTCGTCACCATCCACCAGGTGCTGCATTACCTGGAAGACCCGCAGGCCGCCGTGGCCGAGGCGGCCCGGGCCGTCGCGCCGGGCGGCCGCCTGGCGATCATCGACTTTGCGCCGCACGAGCTGGAATTCCTGCGCGCCGAGCATGCGCATCTGCGCCTGGGCTTTTCCGACGACACGCTGGCCGGCTATCTGGACGATGCCGGCCTCGAACTGGTGTCCCTCGACCATCTCGTCTCCAGCGGATGCGAGACCGGCGAACTCACCGTGACCATCTGCATCGCCCGGGACCCCCGCCTGCTCGTGGCAGGCGACGGCCCGAACCGCACAACCCTCGTCAGCTGATAGAGAGCCCCGTCATGAGCCAGACCCCGCCGCTTGCCGGTTCCGGACTTCGCGTATCCTTCGAGTTCTTCCCGCCGAAGACCGAGAAGATGGAAGAGAATCTCTGGCGTTCGATCGAGCGCCTCGCGCCGCTCGGCCCCAGCTTCGTCTCGGTGACCTACGGTGCCGGCGGCTCGACCCGCGAGCGCACCCACCAGACGATCGAGCGGATCCTTAAGGAGACCACGCTGACCCCGGCCGCGCATCTGACCTGCGTCGATGCCTCCCGGGAAGAGGTCGACGAGGTGGTGCGCCAGTACTGGGAGACCGGCGTGCGCCATTTCGTGGCGCTGCGCGGCGACGGGCAGAACGGCGTCGGCGGCAAATATGTCCCGCGCGAGGACGGCTATCGCAACGCCGTCGAGCTGGTCGCCGGGCTGAAGGCCTTCGCCGATTTCGAGATCTCCGTCGCGGCTTATCCGGAGAAGCATCCGGAAAGCCCGGACTTCGCTACCGACATCGACCTGTTGAAGCGCAAGGTCGACAATGGCGCGACCCGTGCGATCACCCAGTTCTTCTTCGATAACGACGTCTTCGAGCGCTACGTCGAGCGGGTGCGCCGGGCCGGCATCTACATTCCGATCGTCCCGGGCATCGTGCCGATCCACGACTTCGTCAAGGTCGCGCGCTTCTCCAACGCCACCGGCGCCAAGATCCCGTCCTGGCTGGCCGAGCGTTTCGACGGGCTGGAGGAAGATCCGCAGACCCGCAGCCACGTGGCGGCAGCGGTCTGTGCCGAGCAGGTGCTGGACCTGCAGAAGCGCGGCCTGTCGGACTTCCATTTCTACACGATGAACCGGGCCGACCTGGTCTATTCGATCTGCCACATCCTCGGCATGCGGGCCGGAACGGCCGCCGCTCCCAAGAGCGAGGCCGCCGCGGCCTGAGCAGCCGCGGCCGAAAGACATCGACCGAAACGAGAAAAGCCGGGGCAGGGCCCCGGCTTTTTTGTCGATGGGGCACCGTCACGCGCCCGTCGGACGGATGGGATCAGGGCACGACGCCGATCACCATGGCTCCGACGAATGCAAACGCGGCACAGATCATCAGCAAATTCAGCGGACGCGTCAGTTCCATTTGCATTGCCTCCTCGTTGACGGACAACACGAAGAGTAACGGCGTGACACAGTGGGTAAATGCGAATTCGTCGCTGCACTGCGGCAGCGCGGCGCGCCAAATCCCCGCAGCCCCTATGGGCGCGGCGATGCACTGCGCCATCCGGCCTGTGTTTTTTTGGGACAGTGGCGAAGGCGCGAGCCGCTGCGTGTAGCCGGGTCGGGCCTTCCGGGGAGGGTCTGAGCCAAAGGAAGGCCAGCGTGATCAGGCGATTGGCGCCGGTCGTGGCCTCACGGCACAGCGAAGCGGCGCGCGGGCCCCCAAACGGGGCGAATGTGGCGAAGCTGCCAGATTTGGGAATAGTCCCGATCGGAGACGCCGCCGGGGGACAGCGGCGTCGCGACGATCAGGGAAAGAGGACGATCGCGCCGACGGTGGTGATGCCGCCGAGCATTCCGAAGAACACGACGGTGCCGAAGATGGTGACCAGAGTCTCGATCCGCATGTGGGGTTCCCCTCGTTGATATGCGGGGTGTGAACGGCACTGCAGCACTTCGGTTCCCGTATTTGCGGACGGTCGGTGGGTTCGTGGTGAATCCTCAGATCGCCAGCCGCTCGCCCAGCATGGCGGCGATGGCGAGCGCCCGCGCGTCGCGCCCGAAACGCGTGACGATGGTTAGGCCCACCGGCAAGCCGTTGGCGGCGTGCAGGCCCGGCACGTTGACGCAGGGATTGCCGGTGATGGTCCACAGCTTGTTGAACATCGCGTCGCCGGTCGAGCGGAGGCTGTGTGGTGCCGCGCCGATCGCGGAGGGCACCAGCAGGGCGTCGGCATTCTCGAACAGGGTGGTGGCGGCCTTGCGGCCGATCCGGGCCGTGCGCCGCGCATTGTCGTATTCTTCCGGCGTCACGCTCGCGCCGTGGTCGAGCTGTTCCAGCACCTTCGGGCCCATCAGGGCGCGGTGCCGGGTGCGCTCGTGGAACAGCGCCTGCGCCGCCTCGAAATTCTGCAGCGGCGCGTGGATCTCGCGGGCCGCCGAGAGCGAGGCCGGCTCGGCGATCTCGATCAGCTTCGCCCCGGCCGCCTCGATGACGCGGGCGGCCGTGTCCCAGGCGGCGGCCATGTCGGGCTCGAGCAGGTCGTCGACGGCCGAGCGGTAAAGGCCGATGGTGAGCCCCAAGGCGTCGGCGGGCGGCGTGTCGGCCAGCGGCCGGCCGCTGATCAGCGCGGCGAGCAGCGCGACGTCGGGCACCGTGGCGGCGAAGAAGCCGACCGTGTCGAGCGACCAGGAATAGGTCTTCACGCCGACCGTCGGGAACAGGCGGAAGCTCGGCTTGTAGCCGGCGACGCCGCAGAAGGAGGCCGGGCGGATGACCGAGCCGCCGGTCTGGGTGCCGCAGGCGCCGGCGAGGTAGCCGGCGGCAACCCCCGCCGCCGAGCCGGAGGAGGAGCCGCCCGGCGTGTGGTCCTGATTGTGCGGATTGCGGGTCGGGGTCGGATCGAGCGAGGCGAATTCGGTGGTCGCGGTCTTGCCGACGATGGCCGCGCCCTGGGCCCGCGCCAGCGCGATGACCGGGGCATCGGCGGCCGGCTGGTGGCCGCGATAGATCGCCGAGCCGTGCTCGGTCGGCATGTCGAAACTGTCGAAGACATCCTTGGCGCCGAAGGGCACGCCGGCCAGCGGACCTTTGGTCGCCGCCGCCTCGGCGCGCGAGGCTTCGGGTGCGCGGTGGGTGAACACCCCGAGCGTGCCGTCGCCCGCGTCGATCCGCTCGTTGGTCGCGGCCAGCACCGCCTGCGGCGTCGTGCGCCCGGTCTCAATGTCGCGGACGATGTCGGTCAGGCGAAGCGGGGCGGCGGGCATGGCGATGGTTCCTATTGGCGGGTGTCCCTGTTTAGAGCGCTGTCCGGCTGTCGGACAAGCGCCCCTGTGAGTGGGCGGGCGAGCCGGCTGTCCGCCGCCGGAATGGCCGGTCTTGTGGGCCGGTCCGCAGGCCGGCCACGGGCAGGGGCGCTGACAACGCCGATCCATGCTCTAGTTGCGCCGCGATGACGGGCAGTGCGGGTGATTCCCTTATCCGCAGTTCGTCCGACCCGTCCCGTGACCCGAGCGTCACCCGTGGAGAACCGCCTGTTGCAGACCTTCAAGTCCGCCAAGGATGCCGCCCTGACGCTTCGGCCCGACGTGCCGGTCTATTGCTTCCGTCCCGCCGTCCTGACCGCCGATGCGGAGCGCTTCATGGCGGCGTTTCCCGGCGACACCGCCTATGCGGTGAAGACCAATGGCGAGCCGATGGTGCTGGAGACGCTGAGCCGGGCCGGCGTGCGCATCTTCGACGTCGCCTCGCCCGGCGAGTTCGAGGCCGTGCGCGCCGCCCAGCCGGATGCCGAGATGCTCTACATGCATCCGGTGAAGGCCCAGTCCGACATCCGCCTGGCGCTGGAGACCTACGGTATCCGGGTGATGTCCCTCGACCACGAGGACGAGGTGGTGAAGATCCTGCGCGTCGTGCGGGCGCTGGATCTCGATCCCGGCAAGATCACCCTGTTCATCCGCATCCAGACCAAGGGCAGCGCCGCCTACGAGCTGTCGAAGAAGTTCGGCGCGGCGCCGGCCCATGCGGTGGAGCTCCTGCAGCGCTGCCACCGGATCGGCTTCAAGGTCGGCATCTGCTTCCATGTCGGCTCGCAGATCGAGGACCCGGACACCTACGAGCGGGCGCTCGCCTCGGCCGACTGGGTGCGCAACCGGGCCGACGTGCCGCTGGCCGGCATCGATGTCGGCGGCGGCTTTCCGGCCGAATACGGCCACGACCCGCGCCGCAAGAAGAAGGAGATGCCGGGTTTCGGTCAGATCATGTCACGCCTGACCTCCGACATGGAGGAATGGGGCTTTTCGGACATGCCGATGGTCGCCGAGCCGGGCCGGGTGGTCGTCGCGCGGGCCTTCTCGCTCATCGTGCGGGTGCTGCTGCGCAAGGGCAAGCGGCTCTACATCAATGACGGCATCTGGGCGTCGCTGTCGGATTCCTGGACCGGCAAGATCACCCTGCCGGCGCGCTTCATCCCCGATCCGGCCCGCCAGAGCCGCAATGGCGACCCGGCGAACATCCAGGCCTTCAAGGTCTGCGGCGCCACCTGCGACAGCGTCGACATCCTGTCGCGGCCGTTCTGGCTGCCGGAAACCGTCGACACCGGCGACTGGATCGAGATCGGCCATATCGGGGCCTATTCCCTCTCCCTGCGCACCCGCTTCAACGGCTTTTACCCCGACACCTTCGTCGAGGTGGAAACGCCCTTCGACCATGGCGACGCGGCCGAGAGCTACGCCAGCCTGGAGACCATGGCTGACTGACTGATCAATCAAGAGGGGCGGCGCGAGGGAATTCTTAAGTGTCGCGCTCTAGAAATGTGGCGTGATCGCGACCGAGGAACCGTGACCCGCCATGCCGACTGACGTGCCGAGCCTGCCCAGCGTCGAAACCGCCGCGACAGATCCGGCGGCGTGCGGGGCGTGTGCTACGGTGCGGCGCCCGATGCCGGGCGGGGAGGCGCCCCGATGATCTATCGCGGGAACAGCAGCGCGCGCATCGCGCGCCTGTCTTCGGCGCTCGAGGCCACCTCGCGCCTGTTGCGCCAGAAGAACACCCAGCTCGCGCACATGACCAAGATCTTCGACCGGGCGTCCGAGGCGGCGCGGATGGGCGTGTGGGAATGCGCCTTGCCGCAGAACACGCTGCGCTGGACCGACGTCGTCTACGATCTCTACGACTTGCCGCGCGGCGCGCCGCTCGACCGCGACACGATCCTCAAATGCTATCCGGAAAAGTCCCTGCGGATCCTCGAGGAGATCCGCAGCGAGGCGATCGCCACGCGCGGCGGTTTCGGCCTCGACGTCGAGATCACCACCGCCACCGGTCGCCACCGCTGGATCCGCATCACCGCCTCGGTGGAGTGCGAGAACGGCGAGCCGGTCCGCATCTTCGGCTTCAAGCAGGACATCACCGAAGAGAAGCTGCTGGCCGACAAGATGCGCTATCTGGCCGAATATGACGTGATGACGGGGCTCGCCAATCGCAGCCAGTTCCAGAGCCGGCTGGTCGATCTGGCGGGCACGACGGCCGGCGACCGTGCCGTCGGCGCGCTGCTGCTGATCGATCTCGACGGCTTCAAGGCGATCAACGACACCTATGGCCACGCGTTCGGGGACGAGTGCCTGAAGGCGACGGCGGCCCGGCTGCGGCAGGTCTGCGACGATGCCGAACTGGTCGCCCGCGTCGGCGGCGACGAGTTCGCCGTGCTGCTCGGCAGCCATCTCGATGCGGCCGCCGCCGAAACCCTCGCCGCGACCATCGTCGACCTCCTCAACGGTCCTGTCGCCGACGCCACGGCGTCCGATCTCGGCGCCTCGGTCGGCATTGCCATGGCCGAAGCCGGGATGGAGCCGGACACGCTGTTCTGCCGCGCCGATTCGGCCCTTTACGCCGCCAAGGCGTCCGGCCGGAAGACCTACCGGATGTTCAGCCAGACCATGCAGAACCCGCTGCGCTCGCGGGCGGCCTGACCGGCCCGGCGCTCTCGTGAGCGCCTCATCCCCATCACATCCCACCGCATGCCTGAGCCAGCCCGCCATGTGCTGCCCGGCCGAAGCCCGGCCGCAGGGCCTCGTGCCGGGCCGCGCGGCGCCCCATATGCAGAGCCGGCGACGAAACCAACGGAGACGACCATGTCGATGAAGCGCGATTTCCCGGACCTTCCGCCGGTCTGGGCCTCCGGCTTTCTCATCGCCGAGGTCGTGGCGGCATCGGTGCTGCCGATCGCCGTCTTCGTGTCGGCGCCCGCGACGCTGATCGGCATCGCGCTGATCGTGGCGGGCGTCCTCCTCGCGGCATGGTCGGCCCTGTGGTTCCGGCGCAAGCGCACCTCGATCGAGCCGCGGGACGTGCCGAAGGCGCTGATCGTCGAGGGCCCGTTCAGGATCAACCGCAACCCGATCTATACGGGCATGGCGCTGGTGCTCGTCGGGCTCGCGTTCTGGATCGGCGCCCTGTCCGCCGTGGCGATCGCCCTCGTCTTTCCCTTCGTGATCACCGCCCGCTTCATTCGCGGCGAGGAGGCGGCCCTGCGGTCGGCCTTCGGCGCCGAGGCGGAGGCCTATATCGCTCGCACCAGGCGGTGGTGACACCGGTGCGGCGTCAGGCAGCGGCGGTCTCGGCGATGCGATTGCGGCCGCCGTTCTTGGCCCGGTAGAGGTTGGCGTCGGCCGCACGCATCAGCCGGTCGAAACTGGCTTCGCCTTCGGCGGAATGGGCGATGCCGGCACTGAGCGTCAGCCCGAAGCTGCCGTCATCCGCCGCAATCCGCGCAGCCGCGACGGTGGCCCGCACCCGGTCCGTCAGCATGAAGGCCTCGGTCGGGGTGACACCAGGCAGGATGGCCGCGAATTCCTCGCCGCCGATCCGCGCGACGAAGTCCTGCTGGCGGAGCACCGAGGGGCAGATGTGGGCGCAGCGCTTCAGCCCCGCGTCGCCGGCGGCATGGCCGTAGCGGTCGTTGATGCTCTTGAAATGATCAAGATCAAAGACGACCAGCGCGAAATGGCTGCGGTCCCGCAGCGCCTTCTCCAGCCGCTGCTCGAAGGCGCGGCGATTGGGCAGTCCGGTCAGGGCATCGTGCATTGCCGCGTGGCGCAGGTCCCTCGCCATCCGCTCATAAGCGATCGACAGGACGAAGGCGCCGCTGGCGGTGGTGTGGATCACCGCGATCAGCAGATGGATCTGCAGCACGCTGTCGAAGACCAGATGTGCAGTCTCTGCGGTATGGGCGTTGATGCCCTGCGCGATGCGACCGGCGAAGGATAGCGCCATGACGCCATAGGCGATGAGCAGGCCGTAGCGTGAAGGGAGGCCAGTCTCGCGATCGGTGTAAAACTCCCAAGCCGTCGCGGCGGCGAACAGCATCAGAATGGCATTTACGGTGTAATAGGCCACGGGATAGTCGAACCAGCCGGGAAGAGCGAACATGGTCGCAACGACCAGTGGCGGCAGGACGAGCAGGGACCAGTAGACCCGACGCCGGGCGAACAGGCGGGCCGCCGTCCAGCGCAGCCCGAAGCCGATGACCAGCAGGCTGTTGGGCAGCGCGAGGCCGAAGCTCGGCTCTTCGCCGGGAAAGGCCATGTAGGAGAACAGCGAGGCGGCGATGACGAAGTTCGCGCCGATCCAGGCCGGCCAGTAGGTTTCGTCCGGCTGCTTGCGCCAGGCCGCGTAGAAGGCGAGGCCCATGACGATGAGGATCATGGCATTGGTCAGGAACAGCGTCTGAACATCGACGCCGATATCCATGTCGACCCGCGAATTCATCCCCATCCCCCCACCGGCATCGCGCCCACGCCTGCTCTCGATGGCGATGAGGATGCCATGGGTCGCTTAAGGGATTGCTATGATCCGATCACGGCTTCGTTGACGTTGCTGTGACTAGGCGATGGCGATGCTGGCGAGGGCGCAGGCGAGGACGACCATCCAGGGCGGCGCCTTCCAGACGACCAGTGCCACGAAGCCGGCCAGCGCCAGGGCGAAATCGGCGGGTCCGCGCACGGCGCTGACGAAGACCGGATCGTAGAGCGCCGCACCGAGAATGCCGACGACGGCGGCATTGGCGCCGCGCATGGCGGCCTGCGCCGTGACGCGGCGGCGAAATTCGTCCCAGAAGGGCAGCGCCGCCACGACGAGCAGCAGGCCGGGCAGCGAGATCGCCACCAGTCCGATCACCGCGCCCGGCAGGCCGTAGCCCTGCGGCGAGGCGATGGCGCCGAGATAGGCGGCGAAGGTGAAGAGCGGGCCGGGCACGGCTTGGGCGGCGCCGTAGCCGGCGAGAAAGGCGTCGTCGCTCGCCCATCCCGGCTCGACGACGAAGGCCTGCAGGAGGGGCAGGACGACATGGCCGCCGCCGAAGACCAGCGCGCCGGCCCGGTAGAAGGCGTCGAACAACGCGACGGGACCGGCACCGGTCGTCGCCGGGTCCATGGCGGCGAAGATCGGCAGCAGGATCAGGAGAACGGCGAAGACGGCGAGGGCGACGAGCCCGGCGGTGCGCGAGACGGGGACCATGGGGATCGGCGGCGGCGCCGCCGCGTCCGCGCGGCAGAACCAGAGGCCGGCGAGCCCGCCCATGACGATCGCCGCGATCTGGCCGAGCGAACCGGCCAGCGCGACCACCGCCACGACAGCGACGACCGCGATGGTCGCCCGCGTGCGGTCCGGACAGAGGCTGCGCGCCATGCCGAAGACCGCCTGCGCCACCACGGCGACCGCGACGATCTTCAGGCCATGGACGATCGCCGCGCCGATGCCGCTGTCGAAGGCGGAGGCGCCGGCCGCAAAGAGGATCAGCAGGATGGCCGAGGGCAGGGTGAAGGCGGTCCAGGCCGCCAGCCCGCCCAGCGGGCCGGCCCGCATCAGGCCCAAGGCGAAGCCGACCTGGCTGGAGGCCGGGCCGGGCAGGAACTGGCACAGCGCCACCAGATCGGCATAGCCGGCCTCGTCCACCCAGCGTCGCCGGGTGACGAACTCGTCGCGGAAATAGCCCAGATGCGCGATCGGCCCGCCGAAGGCCGAGACACCGAGTTTCAGGAAGGCGCGGAACACCTCGCCGGGCGAGCCCTGCGGAGCGTGGGCGGGCCGGTCCGATCCGGCGATTGCATCCGCTGCCCGGTCCCCGCGCACTGCCGCATCTGCATCCTTCACCCGTCGTCCCCCGCCTTCGTGGTCGCGGCCAAGGGTGGCACGGATGAATGTCGGCGCGAAGACGCGAAAACGGTCAGGCGCGCTTCGGCGTAATGTCCTTCATCGGCGGATCGCGCAGGGCGTCGCCATAGGCGGTGCCGGCCTCGCCGAAATGGTCGAGGACGATGTCGAGATTGCGCCGGTGCGCCTTGTAGAAGACGTCGAAGACGTCGCCGAGCAGCGGCACGGCGCCGACGGCGAAGTCGATGCCGAGATTGCCGGCCATCTTGACCAGCTTGTGCTTGGGCACGCCGAGGCGCCGGGCTTCGTTGAGAATGTAGATGCCGACGAGGCTGCCTGCGGCGTCGCCGACCCCCGGAATCAGGCCCAGCACGGAATCGCCGCCGAAGCGGATGCCGGTGCCGGGAATGCGGATCGCCGTGTCCATCAGCCGCGCGACCCGGCTGATGCGCGTCAGGCGCCGCTGGTGGTCGGCGTGAAGGGAAGGGTCGGCGGCATTCATGGACGGGTCTCCGGTTCGATGGCTGGTTTCCATATGGGAACGCCCGAGCGGCGAAACAGATGCGTGGGCAGGGTGATAGCGTGATCGCGACCGTCGCCGCCCGGCCGATGCCGAGAAAGCCACGACGCGCGCCGGCGCCGGACACATGCGGGCCAAGGTTCTCGCCTTTCGTGCCGCAACCGCGAATCAGGCAGGCGGATCAAGGGGAGACGACATGGAGGAAGCGGTCACCGAGGCCACGGCGACGGTCGAGCACGCGGTCGCGGAGGTGGCCCAGGGCGCACAGGGCGGCCATGGCGCCGACACCGGGCTGACCGCCATCGCCTTCGTGATCGTCGTCGCGGTGACCGCCGGCCTCGGGCTGATGCGGCTGCGGCAGCCGCCACTGGTCGGCTTCATCCTCGCCGGCGTGCTGCTCGGCCCCTCGGCGCTGGGCGTCATCTCCACCTCCAACGAGAACGTCACCATGCTCGCCGAGATGGGCGTGCTGATGCTCCTGTTCTTCATCGGCATGGAATTGTCGCTGAAGGCCTTCGTCGCCTCGCTGAAGCCGGCGGTGCAGATCGCCGGCGGCCAGCTCATCGCGGCCATGGCGATCTCCTTCGGCCTGATGGCGATCTCCGAGGCGACACTGGCCGAGGCGATCATCCTCGGCTTCATCATCGCGCTGTCCTCGACCGTGGTCGCGATGAAGATGCTGGAGGATATCGGCGAGCTGCGCCAGGAGCCGGGGCGGATCGCCGTCGCGGTGCTGATCGCCCAGGACCTGGCGGTGGTGCCGATGCTGATCGTCGCGACCTCGCTGGGCGGCGAGGAAGCGGTGAGCTGGGTCGATGTCGGGCTGAAGATCGCCGTCGCCGTCGCGGTTCTCGGCGGGCTCCTGTGGTTCCTCGGCCGGCGACCGAAGCTGAAGCCGTCCTTCGCGCCGGCGGTGGAGAACAATGTCGAGATCCTCGCCCTCGGCTCGCTGGCGTTCTGCTTCGCCGCCGCCTCGTTTTCGGGCCTTGTCGGCCTGTCGCCGGCCTATGGCGCCTTCATCGCCGGGCTGGTGGTCGGCGCCTCGACCCTGCGTTCGCCGGTCATCCACGTGGTCGAGCCGATCCAGGCGCTGCTGCTGGTGGTGTTCTTCCTGTCCATCGGCCTTCTGATCGACCTCAACTACATCGTCGAGAACTGGGTGCTGGTGCTGGTCGCCTCGCTCTTCGTGATCCTGGCCAAGACCGTCCTCAATATCCTGCTGATCCGCCTCGCTGGCCTGCCGCACAAGACCGCGGTCGAGGCCGGCCTCTCCATGGCGCAGATCGGCGAGTTCTCCTTCGTGCTGGCAGCGGCGGCCTTTGCGTCGGGTGCGATCGGCGGCGACGTCTACCGGCTGGCGCTGGCGGTGACCGCCGTGTCGCTGCTGGTCTCGCCGGCCTGGATGGTGGTGATCCGGCATCTGGAGGGCGAGGCGCGCTTCGGCTACGCCGAGTTTCGCGCTGCCCTGACCGAGCTCTATGGCGACCGGATCGAGACCGTCGAGGATTTGGGCGTCTGGCTGAAGGTGCGCGGCCGCGCCCTGCGCCGGGCGATGACCCGCCGCCGGGTCGCGCGCCGCAATGGCAAAGCGGAAGCCGAGGGCGAGACCGGGGAGCCGGCGCCGCGCGAGTAGCGCGAGGCCCCGGGTCGAAGGTCAGTCGCGCGCGCCGATGCGGCGGGCGACGAGGCGGGCGATGGGCGGGCCGGCGATCAGAACGATGACGAAGCGCACCGTCTGCAGCGCCATGACGAAGGGCAGATCGACATCGGTCGAGGCCGCGATGATGGCGATGGAATCCATGCCGCCGGGGCTCGTCGCCAGATAGGCGGTGACCGGTTCGATGCCGAGCCAGACGTGCAGGAGCGCGGCGATGCCGCCGCAGAACGCCATCAGGAGAAGGATCGAGCCGACGATCTTGGGCAGGGCCTGCCAGGCATGGGCGAGGACGGCGCGGGTGAAGCCGAGGCCGATCTTCCAGCCGAGAATGCCGTAGCCGATGACCAGGAACCATTCCGGTAGCTGGAATTCGACCACGCCGCCGAGGGTGAGCGCGACGGCGATGGCCATGGGCAGCAGAAACGGACCGGCGGGAATCGTCAGGAAGCGGCCGACCAGGATGCCGAGGCCGACAAAGCCCAGCGTCGGGCCGAAATGCGACCAGTCGAGCGCCGGAAACCAGACGATCGCCGTGCCGACAGAGGCCGCGGCGTCGCCATTGGTCCAGAACCCCGCCATCAGCGCGGCGGCGAAGGCGACCAGGATCACCCGCAGATACTGCATGAAGCCGACGAGCCGGGCATCGGCCCCGAAGGCCTCCGCCATGACCATCATCGCGGTGGCGGCACCGGGCCAGGAACCCCAGACCGCCGTCGTGCCGGGCAGGACGTGCCAGCGGCTCATCAGGCCGCCGAGGACGCCGCTGGCGGTTACCACGGCGAGGACGACGCCGATATAGAGCGGCCAGTCGCGCAGGAAGGTGGCGAGGATTTCCAGCGTGATGGACGAGGCGACGAGGCAGCCGATCGCCGCCTGGGCGCCGTGATAGGGCGCCTTGGGCACGGCGATGGTGGTGCCGAGCACCGCGATGACGATGGCGGCGATCATCGGCCCCAGAAGCATGGCGGCCGGCATGCCGACGAGTTCCAGCAGGCTGCCGATCAGGATCGAGAGCGCCAGCAGCGCCAGCCATTGCAGCGGCACCGGCATCCGGCTCGCCGCGCCGGCCGTCTCGACAGGCGGAACGGCGTCGTCCCTCACGCGCGGGGCCGCCGGGCTTGCCGGGCGCGCTGCCGATCCGCACCGGCCCCTGCGGGAGCGGTGGCTGGAAGAGCGGGGAGATCGGGTCGGGTCACGGGCGCATCCTGCCGCCCGCGCCGCCGGTCGTCGGTCCCGGCGCGGGCATCGATGGAGATAAGCCGTGCTTAGCGTCTTAGGCGCCGGATGGCGAGGGCGAGCTCGCCCATCGGCGATCCGGCGGGGCCCCGGCGGAGCGTTCGCCGGGGCGTCGTCGCTATCAGAGCGCGCGGAGGAGGTCTGGTGTCGGCCAGCCATCGGCGGGCAGGCCGAGGCGCATCTGCTCCTTGCGGACGGCGGCGCGGGTGTTCTCGCCGATGATGCCGTCGATGCCGCCGGTGTCGTAGCCGAGATCGGTCAGGCGCTGCTGCAGCCGCTTGGTTCCCTCGAGGTCGAGGCCCGGCTGCGGATTGCCCATGTCGACCGGCGGGGCACCGGCAAGGCGCGTCGAGAAATAGGCCGCGGTCAGGGAATAGACGAGCGACTTGTTCCACTTCAGGTACATGTCGAAATTCGGATAGGCAAGGAAGGCCGGGCCGCCGCGTCCCATCGGCAGGATCAGCGAGGCCGGCAGCTGGTCGGACGGCAGCGCCGATCCGTCGGCCTTCGTCACGCCGAGTTCGGCGAAATTGGCGCGCGGCTCCTTGTTGACCAAAGCGGCGCGATCCCACGGGAATTCCGACGGCACCTGCACGGCTTCGAGCCACGGCTCGCCGCCGCGCCAGCCGAGCGACTGGATGTATTTGCCGGTGGTGAACAGGACATCGGCGGCGTCCTGGCGCAGGTCGATCCGGCCATTGCCGTCGCCGTCGGTGCCGAATTCCAGATATTCCTCGGGCAGAAGCTGGGTCTGGCCGATCTCGCCGGCCCAGGCGCCCTTCATCTCGGACGGGGACAGATAGCCGCGATCGACGATCTCGATCGCCGCCAGGAGGTGCGGGCGGAAGAGTTCGGGACGGCGGCAATCATGGGCGAGGGTGGCCAGCGCCGCCAGCGTGTCGAAATTGCCGAGGACGGCACCGTAATCGGTTTCCAGCCCCCAGAAGGCGGCGATGACCGGGCCGGGTACGCCCGTCTCGGCTTCGATGCGCGACAGGACGCTGGCGTATTTCTGCAGGTTTTCCTTGCCCTGCTGCAGCCGGTAGCCATTGACCATGCGGGTGGCGAATTGCTGCCAGTCCTGGGCGAAGACGCCCTGGGCGCGATCGGCGGCGAGCACCTTCGGGTCCTGCCGCATGTCGGCTACGGCCGCCTCGATGGCGCCGGCCGACAGGCCCTTGGCCTCAGCCTCGGCGCGCACGCCCTGGAGGAAGGCGCCGAAATCGCCGCCGCATTGCTGGGCCGCCGCGAGGCCGCTGCCGGACAGGAGAAGCGACAGGGTCAGGGCGAGACGGCTGGCAACGGGCATCGGCGAATTCCTCCAGAATGGGGCAAAGTGAATTTGACCCGCGCCTAGGCGATCATCATGGCGCTTTGAAGAAGCTCAACGCCGCATGCGCGCCTGCAGCCATTTCGCCCAGTCGGCCCGCGATCCGGCAAAGGCGTTGCGGTCGACCTCGCCGCGGATGCCCGGCACCGATCCGGTGGCGGTGTACTGCCAGAAGCGGAATTTGCGGTCCTCATAGACATTGTCGGGATGGTCGGCGACGGCGCGCACCCAGAATTCGTGGCGCGGGAAGGCGGCCACCAGGCGTTCGCGATGCACGTCGATCGGCACGTAGAGGATCGGGCGCTGGCCGTAATGGCGCTCCAGCGCGTCGGACATCGCCATGACCTCGCGGATCAGGTCCTCGCGCGGCGGCCGCTTGGTGCAGGTCGGCGAGAAGGGCGTCCACTCGACGTCGATGACCGGGGGCAGGGCGCCCTTTTCGCGCGGGACATTGTCGATGAACCAGCGGGCCTGCTCGATGCCCGGCCGGCAATGGTACCAGAAGTGATAGGCGCCACGCGGCACGCCGGCTGCGCGCGCCTCGCGCCAGTTCTCGTGGAAACGGTCGTCGAGCCGGTCGCCGCCCTCGGTCGCCTTCAGGAAGGCAAAGGCGACGCCGCCCTGGCGGGCCGCGGTCCAGTCGATGTCGCCCTGGTACTTGGCCACGTCGATGCCGTGGATCGGGTATTCGTGCGAGGCCTCGACCGTCATGTCGGACAGGCCGAGCTCGGCGACGCTGAGCGCCGTGGAGCGGCAGCCGGCGAGCGCCAGAACCAGCGCCATGCCGGCCATGGCCAGGTGGCGTCCGGTGCGGCGGCGCGCGGCGGGGGAGGAATTGGTCTCGTGGCGGTCGCGCATCGGGTCACTCGAATTTAAAAGAAGGAAGGTCGCCGCACGGCCCGGATCGCACGCAAGGGTCCCGCATCGGCGACGGCGGACGGTCTGCGCCGCTCTCCCATTGATCACGGCTGGCTGGAACGGGGCTGGCGAAGAGATGCGAAATTCCGGCGCAGGCGCACGAAACCAACGGGCGATGGCGTCGTTTGGCACGAGCCGGCGCTGTTTTGTGGCGGTGACGGGCTGTTCGCAGGCGTTCGGCGCCCGTTGGTTTGCGTCGCAGCGAACGATCGCAGATAATCTCGATTCGACAACATGGCCGGCGGGGCGGCGCGATGAACATTCTGACGAGCCTCAACACGCTGCTGCAGGGCATACCCGCCGGCAGCCGCGCGACGCTGGACGCCATCTTCGAGAGCATCCGTGCGATCTTCGGCGGCGATCGCGACACGCGCAAGCGCGTGGCCTTCGGCGTCGCCGTGATCGCCCTGTCCGCCAAGATGGCCAAGGCCGACGGCATCGTCTCGCCGCGCGAGGTGACAGCGTTCCAGGAGATCCTCGAGATCCCGCCGGAGGAACTGCGCAACGTCTTCCGTCTCTACGACATCGCCAAGCAGGACATTGCCGGCTTCGACACCTATGCGATGCGGCTGAAGGGGCTGTGCCGCGAGGAAGGCGAGACCTGCGAGCTTCTGACCGACGTTCTCGACGGGCTGTTCCACATCGCCAAGGCGGACGGGCTGGTGCATGAGCGCGAGCTGGAGTTCCTGGCCGAGGTCGCCCGCATCTTCGGCCTGAGCGAGACCGAGTTCACCGACGTCAAGAACCGGCACATTCTGGGACCCAGCAATCCCTATGCGGTGCTCGGGCTCGACCCGGACGCGGCGCCGTCGGAGACCCGGGCCCGCTATCTGACGCTGGTGCGCGAGAACCATCCCGACCGGCTGGCCGCCCGCGGCGTGCCCGACGAGTTCATGTTCATCGCAACCGAGCGGATGAAGGCGATCAACAACGCCTACAGCCAGATTGCAGGAAAGACCGCGGCGTGATTCCAGACCATGCCGGCGTCGACGAGATCTGTCCGTCGCCGAACCATACCGAACGCCGCGACGGGCTGCGGCCGGACATGCTGATCCTGCACTATACCGGCATGGGCACCGGGGAGGCGGCGATGCGCTGGCTCTGCGCCCCCGAGAGCGAGGTGTCCTGCCACTATCTCGTCCACGAGGACGGGCGGATCGTGCAGATGGTGCCGGAGGAAAGGCGCGCCTGGCATGCGGGGGCGGGGAGCTGGCGCGGCCGCGACGACATCAATTCGCGCTCCATCGGCATCGAGATCGTCAATGTCGGGCACGGCAACGGCTATCCCGATTTCCCGGCCGCGCAGATCGATGCGGTGACGCGATTGTGTGCCGATTGTGTCGCGCGGTGGGCGATCCGGCCCGAATTCGTGCTGGCGCACTCAGACGTTGCTCCCGCGCGAAAGTCCGATCCCGGCGAAAAGTTCCCCTGGCTTCAACTTTTTTCCGCCGGCATCGGCCACGCAGTGAATCCGGCGCCGCTGAGGGGCGGACGCTACTTCGGCCTCGGCGATCGGGGCGAGCCCGTCGCCGCCTATCAGTCGCTGCTGGCGGCCTATGGCTACAGCGTGCCGTGCGACGGAACCTTCGACGATGCAACGCGTCAGGCGACCGTCGCCTTCCAGCGGCATTTCCGCCAGGAGCGGGTCGACGGTGTCGCCGACGCCTCGACGATCGAAACCCTGCACCGGCTTCTGACCAGCCTGCCGCGGTCGCCCTTCGACCTCGATGAAAGCGCAACCACAAGCGTCTGATTCACGGTGTTTGTTGCAGCCTGAAATGTTGCGTGATCGGCCCGTCACAATCCCGATGGTTTTGCGCCGCACACAGCGGTCCTTCGCAACTGCGGTGCGCCGCTTTCGAGGGAAATAGCGCCGGCCCTGCAAGGGGATGGCCGGCATCGATCACTTGGGGTTTTTATGTACAGACTGACTGCCGTGGCTCTCGCCGCGACGCTTGCATTCGGCCATATGACGACTGCTTTCGCCAACGACACGACATCCGAGATCACGTCCGCCACGCAGGTCGCAGCGCTCGAGCGCTTTGCCGACCGGCCGTTCGCGACGATCATTGCCAAGGAAGCCGCCGCCCATGGCGTGCCGCTGAACCTGGCGCACGCGGTCATCAACATCGAGAGCAGCTACCGCTCCTCGGTCACCGGCGCGGCCGGCGAAGTCGGGCTGATGCAGATCAAGCCGGCGACGGCGCGCGGCATGGGCTATCGCGGCAGCACCAAGGCGCTCTACGACCCGGCGACCAACATCAAATGGGGCATGCGCTACCTGGCCGGTGCCGTGCAGCGCGGCGGCGGCACCACCTGCGGCACGATCCTGAAGTACAATGCCGGTCACTACGCCAAGCGGATGAACCCGATCTCCCAGCGCTATTGCTCGAAGGTCAAGCGCGAGCTCGCCCAGGCCTGATCGGCCTTCCCATGCGATGGAAGCGGCCGCGAGGGGGTTGCGGCCGCTTCCATCGGGATCGCGGCGGGCAGAGGGGTGACAATGCCCGCCCGCGCTCCCGTCAGGCCTCGCCTCGATATGCGGCTTCGAGGGACGCCAGGTCCAGTTTCACCATGCCCATCATCGCCTGCATGACGCGGGCGGCCCGCGCCTTGTCCGGATCGTGGGTCATCCGCTTGAGGGCGGCCGGCACGATCTGCCAGGACAGGCCGAACCGGTCGGTGATCCCAGCCGCATTGCTGCACCGTGCCGCCGTCGAGGAAGCGCTCCCAGAAGGCGTCGATCTTGGCCTGGTCGGCGCAGGACACGAACAGCGACACCGCCGGCGTGATCTTGAAGCTCGATCCGCCGTTCAGCGCGATGAAGTCCTGTCCGGCCAGCGTGAAGCCGATGGTCAGGACGCTGCCCTCCCGGTCGGGGAAGGCTTCGCCATAGAGCAGCGTGTCGCCGAGCGAGGCGGTCTGGCCGCAGGCGCGGAACGTCTCGACGTAGAAGCGCGCCGCCGCCTCGGCCTCGGTGTCGAACCAGAGGCAGGGGGAAATCTTCGACATGGGCTCAGCTGTCCAGAATGACCTGGAAGCCGCCGAAGATCATCCGCTTGCCGTCGAAGGGCATGTCGCCGCCCGGCTGCATGCGCGGATCCTCCATCACCCGTTTCATGCCGGCGTCGCGGGTCGCCTTGTCCGGCCAGGTGATCCAGGAGAAGACGACGACCTCGCCCTCCTCGGCCTGCACCGCGCGGCGAAAGTCGGTGACCTTGCCGTCGGGCACGTCGTCGCCCCAGCATTCGACCATGCGCAGGGCGCCGAACTCCTTGAACAAAGGCGCGAACTTCACCGCCATCTCGCGATAGGCGTCCTTGTTGGCGGCGGAGACCGGCACCACGAATCCATCGACATATTCCATGCGTTCCTCCTTCGTTGCGGGCTGTCTGCGTTGCGGCAGGGCGAGGGTCGCCGTGCCGGGGGCCGGATGGCCGCGACGGTGTCCGGTTCGCGCCGATGCCGCGGCGGGCGAGGGGCAGCGCGCCGGGCCGAGCCGGCGATCCGCCCGGCGGCGTGTCAGGCCGTCGCCATCTCGCTGTCGGCCGGAACCGCGGCCGGATCCATCCAGGAGATTTCCCAGATGTGACCGTCGGGATCCTCGAAACTGCGCATGTACATGAAGCCGTGATCCTGGCTGGGCGTCGGGTCGGCGACACCGCCGGCCGCGCCCGCCCATCCGACCACCGCATCCACCGTCTCGCGGCTGTCCACCGTCGTGCAGAGCAGCACCTCGGTGGTGGCATGCGCGTCGGCGATCGGCTTGTGGGTGAAGTCGGCGAAGCGCGCATGGGTCAGGATCATCACGTGGATGGTCTCCGAAAACACCATGCAGGCGGCCGTCTCGTTGGAGTATTGCGGATTTCGCACGGCGCCGACGGCCTCGTAGAAGGCAATGGCGCGGGGCAGGTCGGCCACGGGCAGATTGACGAATATCAGGCGGGACATGAACACCTCTCGCGATCTCGTATTTGCGATTGATGACCCATCACGTTATAAAAGACAACAATGAAGTTAGAAAAAATAACCAAGAATCCTGACACCCGCCAGCGCCGTCGTTATGAAGATGCCTGTGCCGCGGCCCACGCCATGGACCTGCTCGGCGAGCGCTGGGCGCTGCTCGTTGTGCGCGAGCTGATGTGGGGGCCGCGCCGCTTCTCCGATCTGCGGTCCGCCCTGCCGGGGCTCAGCGCCAATGTCCTCACCCAGCGACTGGAAGGGCTGGAGGCGGCGGGCGTGCTGTTGCGGCGAAAGCTGCCGCCGCCGGCGGCCTCGCAGGTCTACGAGCTCACCGAATGGGGCTATGAGTGCGAGCCGATCTTCCAAGCGCTGGGGCGCTGGGCGGTGCGCTCGCCGGCGCACGATCCGGCGATGCCGTTCAGCGCGTCTTCGCTTATGCTGTCGCTGCGCACCATGTTCGATCCCGAAAAGGCCGACGGCTTTGCCGCGCGGCTCGGCTTCGTCGTCGGCGACCAGAGCTTCCTCGCCCATGTCGCGGACGGCCGGATCGAGATCGCCGCCGAAACGCCGGATACGGCGGACGTGGTCCTGGCCGCCGAGCCGCCGGTCATCGCAGGCGCGGTCTACGGCAAGGTGCCGCTGGCGGCGCTGGAGGCCGACGGCGCGCTAACCCTCACCGGCGACCGGGCCATTGCCGAGCGCTTTGTGGCGCTGTTCGCGCTGCCGTCCAAGGCCGAGGCGAAGCTGGCCGCGACGGCACCGGAATGAGCAGGCTTCGCGCGGCCGATGACGATTAGGCGTTGACTTCGCCGGCCGTGCGGAACACGTAGCGGGCGCCAGCCGGCTGGACGGCCGCTCCCGTCACATGTCGAAAGACGGCGGGGGAGGAAAGTCCGGGCTCCACGGAGAAACGGTGCCGGATAACGTCCGGCGGGAGTGATCCCAGGGAAAGTGCCACAGAAAACAGACCGCCCCGCCTGCAGTGCGGCTTGCGCGACGAAGCGCGACGGAGCCGCAGTGCTGGCGGGGTAAGGGTGAAACGGTGGGGTAAGAGCCCACCGCGTCTCTGGCAACAGCGACGGCACGGCAAACCCCACCGGGAGCAAGACCGAATAGGAACGACGTGGTCGGTCCGTCGCAAGACGGATCGCCAGCCCTCTCCGGGCCGGTCGTTCGGGTAGGTTGCTAGAGGCGGCCCGCAAGGGGCGTCCCAGAGGAATGGCCGTCCGGCGGTCATGCCGCTGACAGAACCCGGCTTACAGGCCGGCTGGCACTTTCATTTCCCACTTCGGGCGCGTCGCCGCGATCGGCCGATCGTCCCAGTCGGCTGTCAGTCGAAGGCGTCCCGGCAGATATTTCTGTTCGGCCATGGGCTGGCGTCCCCTCGCGCCGCAAGCGCCCCGAATTCCTATGGAATTTCCGTTCCGTCAGCCGGCAGTCGGAGGTCTTGCTGCGCCTGAACTCCTGGCTGCCAAGAAACCTTGGAATGTTTGGAAAACGTCAATGTTAATAGGCCGTTAACGGCTGGGTGCTAGACCGTCTTGGAAGGCCGTGCGCCGCCTTCGTGTGGGGCCATCCCATTGACGACCAAGAGTGCCCATGATATTCCATAAGCCATCATTCAGGGGCCGGTCGGGGCTCCGTTTCAGGCAGAAAACGATGCGCTTCGGGCTGTCCGGGGCGGGCAAGAGTTGCCGCAAGTCGGGCAGCGCCATGGGGATGGTGCGCCAGTCGCACGGCAGGCAGGCGGGGGCCTTGATGAGATGGGAATCTGTCGCGACGGGCAGCGCTGCGGCTGATGGACTGGTTCCTCTCCAACTACGTCAACAACATCGACTCCAAGGGTCGGGTGTCCGTGCCGGCCTCGTTCCGGCAGGTGATCGCCGCGCGTGGAATTCGCGACCTGTTCGCCATGCGCAGCCTCTCGCTGCCGGTGATGGAAGTGGGCGGGCCGGATCTGCTGGAGCGCTTCGAGCGCCAGATGGATACCCAGGATCCGTTCAGCGAGGCCTATCAGGACCTTGCGCTGTTCGCCTACGGCGACGGCGCGTATCTGAAATTCGATGCGGAGGGGCGGATCGTGGTGACGGACTTCATCCGCTCGCATACCGGCATCACGGACAAGGTCGCCTTCGTGGGAACGCGCAAATACTTCCAGCTCTGGGAGCCGGCGCGGTTCGAGGCGGCACGCAGCGAGGCACGGGCACGGCTCCTGGCGACATCGCCGGGCGGCAAGGCTTCTGCGGGAGCACCGGAATGACGGCGGGTCACGACGGGATCGACGATCCCGTGGTTGGCGGACCGGCTCGCCACATCCCGGTGCTTCTCGCAGAAGTGCTCGAGGCGCTCGCACCGAAGCCGGGCGAGATCATCGTCGACGGCACCTTCGGGGCCGGCGGCTATACTCGCGTTATCCTCGAGGCCGGCGCCGATGTCATCGCCATTGATCGCGACCCCGCGGCCATCGCGACGGCGCGTGAGCTGGCCAAGGGCTGTGACGGTCGGCTGACGCCGGTCGAGGGGCGCTTCGGCGACCTGCAGCGCATCGTCGAGACCCAGGCCGAGGCCGCCGGTGGTCGCGTCGACGGCATCGTCCTCGATGTCGGCGTCTCCTCCATGCAGCTCGACGAGGCCGAGCGCGGCTTTTCCTTCCAGAAGGACGGTCCGCTCGACATGCGCATGAGCGGCGCCGGCCCGAGCGCCGCCGATGTCGTCAACCGCCTGAAGGTCGGCGACCTTCTGCGGGTCATCGGCATTCTCGGCGAGGAAAAGCAGGCGGGCCGGGTCGCCCGGGCCATCGAGGCGCGCCGTCTCGAGCACCCCTTCACGCGGACCCTCGATCTCGCCGGCGTCATCGGCAAGGTCGTCGGGCGTGGCCCCAAGGACAAGATCGATCCGGCGACGCGCAGCTTCCAGGGGCTGCGCATCTTCGTCAATGACGAGCTCGGCGAACTCGCCCGCGCGCTGGTGGCGGCCGAGCGGGTGCTGAAGCCCGGCGGCCGGCTGGTGATCGTCAGCTTCCACTCGCTGGAAGACCGCATCGTCAAGCGCTTCCTGCGCGACCGGTCCTCGCCGCCGTCGGGCTCGCGCCATCTGCCGGACGTGGCGCCGGCCACCCGGACCTTCGAGGCGCGCAACCGCGCCGTCGGCGCGACCGATACCGAGGCGGAGCGCAATCCCCGCGCCCGCTCGGCCAAGCTGCGCGCCGGCATCCGCACCGCCGAGCCGGCCCGTCAGGACGCCGACGAGCTCGGCTTTGCCGGTCTGCCGTCGCTCGCCGATCTCCCAGATACCGGAGTTTGAGTACCATGTTGAAAACTCTCGATATCGTCCTGATTGCAGTCATGATTTCTGCGGCAGCCTGGACCTACAAGATCAAGCACGAGGCCGAGACACTGGAGACCGAGGTCGCCAAGGTCGAGCGCCGCATCGCGCTGGAGCGCGAGACGATCTCGCTTCTGGAAGCCGACTGGAGCCTGCTGGACCAACCGAACCGGCTGCAGCGCATCGCCAATGTCTTCCAGGACGAGCTGCAGCTGCAGCCCATGCGTCCCGACCAGATCGTGCGGCCCGACGAGCTGCCCCGGCGTCCGGTGAACCTCGTGCCCGAAACCGGCGGCAATCTCGGCGGCTATGCCGACAGCTCCGACACGGTGGTGCGGTGATGCGACTCCCCAATCCATTCAAGCGCAACAAGCCCGCTGCCGCCGGCACCATGCTGCCGGACTGCGACCATTTCGGCCGGCCGCGCCGCCATCGCGGCGGACCGAAGAACCGCAGCCGCTTCGTCATCGCCATGGGCTTGTTCGTCGGCATCTACGGCGTCATCGGCGGCCGCCTCGTCATGTGGGGCGTCGCGCCGACGGAAAGCGCCGCCGCCTATGGCGCCGCCGACAAGATCATGTCGGACCGCCCGGACCTCCTCGACCGCAACGGCGAGGTGCTGGCCACCGACATCAAGACCGCCTCGCTCTTCGCCGAGCCGCGCCGCATCATCGATCCCGACGAGGCGAGCGAACTGCTGCTCGGCGTCATGCCGGATCTCGACCCGAAATGGCTCTATCGCCGTCTTGCCAGCAATGCAGGCTTCGTCTGGCTGCGCCGCGAGCTGACGCCGGGCCAGCAGCAGGCCGTGCTCGACCTCGGCATCCCGGGCATCGGCTTCCGCACCGAGAAGCGGCGCTTCTATCCGGGCGGCACCACCGCGGGCTTCATTGTCGGACATACCAATGTCGACAATCAGGGCACTGCCGGCATGGAGAAATACATCGACGACCAGGGCTACCGCGCTCTGCAGGATGCGGGCCTTGCCGTCGGCACCGACCTGGAGCCGGTGAAGCTGTCGCTCGACCTGCGCGTCCAGCACATCGTGCGTGACGAACTGGCCGCCGCCATGGCCCGCTACAAGGCGATCGCCGCCGGCGGCGTCGTGCTCGACGTCCACACCGGCGAGGTCGTCGCCATGACTTCGCTGCCGGATTACGATCCGAACCAGCCGAGCCAGGCGCTGGACAAGGACCGCATGAACCGCATGTCAGCGGGCCTGTTCGAGATGGGCTCGACCTTCAAGGCCTTCACCACGGCGATGGCGCTGGATTCCGGCAAGGTGAAGATCACCGACAGCTTCGACGCGACGCGGCCGATCCGCATGGGCGGCTTCACCATTTCCGACTTCCACGGCAAGCGCCGGGTGCTCAGCGTGCCCGAGGTCTTCATCTATTCCTCGAACATCGGCAGCGCCAAGGAAGCCGAGGCCGTCGGTATCGAGGGCCACCGGGAATTCCTGACCCGCGTCGGCCTGTTGTCGCGCATGACGACCGAACTGCCCGAAGTCGCCACGCCGACCCAGCCGAAGGTCTGGAAGCAGATCAATTCGGTGACGATCTCCTTCGGTCACGGTGTGTCGACGACGCCGCTGAACACCGCGGTCGCCGCCGCCGCGCTGATGAACGGCGGCAAGCTGATCCCGCCGACCTTCCTGCCGCGCAGCCGCGCCGAGGCCGAGGCCGTCGCCACGCGGGTCCTCAGCGAGAAGACAAGCGACGAGATGCGCTATCTCTTCCGGCTGAATGTCGCCGACCAGCGCGGCTCGGGCAACAAGGCCGACGTCACCGGCTACCGCGTCGGCGGCAAGACCGGCACGGCCAACAAGGTGGTCAACGGGCGCTACTCCGATACCAAGAAGTTCAACGCCTTCCTGTCGGCCTTCCCGATGGACAATCCGCGCTATGTCGTCCTCGTCGTCATCGACGAGCCCCAGCCGGAGGATGGCCAGTATTACGCCACCGCCGGCATGAACGCCGCGCCGACCGTCGGCAACATCATCCGGCGTTCGGCGACCCTCCTGGGCGTGCGGCCCGAGTTCGGCGAAGAGGGCAAGTCGCTGCTGGTCTCCTACTAGACCGGGGATCGCCTGCGGCGGCCGGGACCGCTGCCGCAGGAAAGCCACAGCCGGACCGAAGCGTCGGGCCGCAGCGAGATGTGCGCTTCACCGGACGGGCGCTTGCCTATAGAAGACCGACGGGCCGGCGGGCTATGCGCCGGCTTTTCGGTCCAGCTCGGAACATGGTTAATGAAGCTTTCCCAACTCGCTGAGGATCTTGCCACGGGGCAGACGACGTCCGATCCGGACATCGCCGGCCTGTGCGTCGACTCGCGCGAGACCGGTGCCGGCTTCCTGTTCGCCGCTTTGGCCGGAAGCCGCGCCGACGGGGCGCGCTTCGTTGCCGACGCCGAGGCGCGCGGCGCCGCCGCGATTCTGGCCGGCGAGGGGGCCGCGATCGACACCACGCTACCGGTCCTGCGCGCCGCCGATCCGCGCCGGGCGATCGCCGCGATGGCCGCGCGCTTCCATGGCGCCCAGCCGGACCACGTCGTCGCCATCACTGGGACGGCCGGCAAGACCTCCATCGCCACCTTCACCCGCCAGATCTGGGCGCGCTGCGGCCTCGCCGCCGCCTCGGTCGGCACCACCGGTGTCGTCTCGCCAAGCCGCGACGAATACGGCTCGCTGACGACCCCCGACCCCATCGCCCTGATGCGGCTGATGGCGGAACTGGCCGGCGAGGGCGTGACCCATGCGGCCATGGAGGCGTCGAGCCACGGCATCGACCAGCGCCGACTCGACGGCGTGCGGCTGGCCGCGGCGGCCTTCAGCAATCTCGGCCACGACCATCTCGACTATCATCCGGACATCGAATCCTATTTTGCCGCCAAGATGCGGCTGTTCACGACGCTGCTGCCGAAGGGCGCCCCGGCGGTGATCTTCGCCGACGACCGCTGGTCGGGCCGCGCCATCGAGGTGGCGACGAGCGTCGGCGCGAAGGTGATGACCGTCGGTCGCGGCGGCAATTACCTGACGCTGAAGCGGCTCGAACTGGAGCGCCAGCGCCAGATCGCCGAGATCGAGGCCGAGGGCCGCATCCACCGGGTGGTGCTGCCGCTGGCCGGCGAGTTCCAGATGGCCAATGCCCTCGTCGCCGCCGGTCTCGCCATTTCGACCGGGGTTGCGACCGCCGATGCGCTGGCGGCGCTGGAGCATCTGAAGGGCGCCGCCGGACGGCTCGACCTTGCCGGCACCACGGCGGACGGCGCGCCGGTCTTCGTCGACTACGCGCACAAGCCCGAGGCGCTGGAGAACGTGCTGGCGGCCGTGCGGCCGTTCACGACGGGCCGCGTCCTCGTGGTGATCGGCTGTGGCGGGGACCGCGACCGGGCCAAGCGGCCGATGATGGGCGAGATCGCCGCGCGCCTCGCCGACATCGTCATCGTCACCGACGACAATCCCCGCTCCGAGGAGCCCGCGGCGATCCGCGCCGAGATCATGGCCGCCGCCGACGGCGCCCGCGAGATCGGCGACCGGCGCGCCGCGATCCGCGAGGCCGTGGCGAGCGCGCGCACCGGCGACACCGTGGTGATCGCCGGCAAGGGCCACGAGGTCGGCCAGACGGTCGCCGGCATCACCCATCATTTCAGCGACCATGAAGAGGTCCGCGCAGCACTCACGGAGGCGGCCCGATGAACGCAGCACTGTGGGACGTCGACGCCATGGCGGCGGCGATGCATGCCCGTCCGCTCGGCGATCTGCCGGCGACGATCTCAGGCATCTCCATCGATACGCGGACGCTGGAGGCGGGCGACGCCTTCTTCGCCATCCAGGGCGACCGCTTCGACGGCCATGATTTCCTGACCGCCGCGACCAAGGCGGGGGCGGCGCTGCATGTCGTCTCCGAGCAGAAGCTGCCGGCGCTCGGCCGGGTGCAATCGCCGCTGCTGATCGTCGACGACGTCCTGAAGGCGATGTCGCGCCTGGCGGAAGCCGCGCGGGCGCGCTCCAAGGCGACCATCGTGGCGGTGACCGGCAGCGTCGGCAAAACCACCACCAAGGAGGCCCTGCGCCATGGTCTCGCCGCCGAGGGCAAGGTCCATGCGAGCGTCGCCTCCTTCAACAATCACTGGGGCGTGCCCCTGAGCCTCGCCCGCCTGCCGCGCGACGCCCGCTTCGCCATCTTCGAGATCGGCATGAACCATCCCGGCGAGATCCGGCCGCTGGTCAAGCTGGTGCGGCCGAATCTGGCGATCATCACCCTGATCGCGCCGGCCCATCTAGGCCATTTCCGCGACCTCGACGAGATCGCCGAGGCAAAGGCCGAGATATTCGAGGGGCTGGTCAGCGACGGCACCGCCATCCTCAACGCCGACGATCCGCAATGCGGCCCGCTGGCGACCATGGCCCGCAAGGCCGGCGTCACCGAGATCCGCACCTTCGGCGAAAGTGCCGGCGCCGATTTCCGGCTCCTGTGCTTCGCGCCGACCGGCGAGCATTCGGTGATGGAGGCCGATATCGGCGGCGACACGGTGCACGTCGAACTGACCTCCCGCGGCCGCCACATGGCGCAGAACGTCCTCGCCGTCCTCGGCGCGGCGTCGCTGGCCCATGCCGACCTTCACCGGGTCGCCGACGCGCTGAAGGACTGGCGCGCCGTCAAGGGACGCGGCGGGCGCGACCTCCTGCCGATGCCGGCCGGCGGCCAGGTCGAGCTGATCGACGAGAGCTACAACGCCAACCCAGCCTCAATGCGCGCCGCGCTCGACGTGCTAAGCGCCGCGCAGCCGGGCGAGGGCGGTCGCCGCATCGCCGTCCTCGGCGACATGCTGGAACTCGGCGACAAGGCCCCAAGCCTGCATGCCGGCCTGGTCGAACCCATCGAGGCGGCCGGCGTCGACCTTGTCTTCCTGGCCGGCGACGAGATGAAGGCGCTCGACGACGTGCTGGGATCGCGCGTGCGCCGCGAATGGCACGAGAATGCCGGCGAATTGCTGGACAGCCTCCTGAAGACCATGCGCACCGGCGACGTCGTCATGGTCAAGGCGTCCAAGAGCATCGGCTTCTCGCCGCTGGTCGACAGGCTCCTCGCCCTCTATCCGCCCAAGGCGGCAGCCACCGACGCGCCGGAGACCTCCTCCCGCGACGCCATGTCCCCGGCCGAACCGCCGGCGGACGATACAGACCCAGCGGGAGCCGCTTAATGATTGCCTATCTCGGCCAGTTCGGTGCCGATTTTCCGCTGTTCAACGTCTTCCGGTACATCACCTTCCGCACCGGGGCGGCGATGATTACCGGCTTCCTCGTCGTCTTTCTGTTCGGCCCCGTCGTGATCGCCAATCTGCGCGTGCGCCAAGGCCGCGGCCAGCCGATCCGCGCCGACGGACCGCAGACACATTTCAAGAAGGCCGGCACGCCGACCATGGGCGGCCTGATGATGCTGACCGGCTTCTTGACGGCGACGCTGCTGTGGGCGGACCTGCGAAATCTCTATGTCTGGACGGTGCTGCTGGTGACGCTCGGCTTCGGCTCGATCGGCTTCTACGACGACTATCTCAAGGTAACCAAGCAGAGCGACAAGGGCTTTTCCGGTAAGATGCGGTTGGCGCTGGAGTTCCTGATCGCCGGCGTCGCGGCGGTGCTGATCATCTATGCCGGCACGGGCGATTTCGCGACCTCGCTGGCGTTTCCTTTCGTCAAGGAAATCCTCCTCAATCTCGGCTGGTTCTATGTCGGCTTCGCCGCCTTCGTCGTCGTCGGCGCGGCCAATGCCGTGAACCTGACCGACGGTCTCGACGGCCTGGCGATCGTGCCGATCATGATCGCCGCCGGCGCCTTCGGCCTGATCGCCTATGTCGCCGGCAATGTGAACTTCGCCAACTACCTGCAGATCCACTATGTCGCCGGCACCGGCGAGCTGGCGCCGATCTGCGGCGCGGTGATCGGCGCGGGACTCGGCTTCCTGTGGTTTAATGCTCCGCCGGCTGCCATCTTCATGGGCGACACCGGCTCGCTGGCGCTGGGCGGCATGACCGGCACGGTTGCCGTCGCCACCAAGCACGAGATCGTCCTCGCCATCATCGGCGGCCTGTTCGTCATCGAGGCGCTGTCGGTGATCATCCAGGTCGGTTGGTTCAAGCTGACCGGGCGGCGGGTCTTCCTGATGGCGCCCATCCACCACCATTTCGAAAAGCTCGGCTGGACCGAGAGCCAGGTCGTGATCCGCTTCTGGATCATCGCCTTCATGCTAGCCTTCGTCGGCCTGTCGACCCTGAAGCTGAGGTAAGTGATGATCGCGGCGCGCGCATTCTCTGGCAAGTCGGTGGCGCTGTTCGGGCTGGGGGGCTCGGGCCGGGCGACCGCACGCGCCTTGCAGGAGGGCGGCGCCGAGGTTGCGGCATGGGACGACAACCCGGCCAGCGTCGAGGCGGCGATCGCCGAGGGCATCCCGACCGTCGATCTGGCCTCGGTGGATTGGTCGCACTTTGCCGCGCTGGTGCTGTCGCCGGGCGTGCCGCTGACCCATCCGCGGCCGCACTGGACTGTCGCTCTGGCCTATGCGGCCGACGTCGAGGTGATCGGCGACATCGAGCTGTTCTGCCGCGAGCGCCGGTCGCTGGCGCCGACGGCGCCCTTCGTCGCCATCACCGGCACTAACGGCAAGTCGACGACGACGGCGCTGATCGCCCATTGCCTCGCTCATGCCGGGCGCGACGTGCAGCTCGGCGGCAATATCGGCGTCGCGGTTATGACCCTCGCGCCGCCGGCGCCCGAGCGCCACTACGTCGTTGAGTGCTCGTCCTATCAGATCGACCTCGCGCCGACGATCGAGCCGTCGATCGGGCTGCTGCTCAACCTGACCCCGGACCATCTCGACCGCCACGGCTCGATGAGCAGCTACGCGGCGGTCAAGGCACGGCTGGTGGCGGGCTCGCAGCTTGCCATTGTCGGCGTCGACGACCCCCATTGCCGCCAGATCGCCGATGAACTGGAATCGGAAGGCCACACCGTCGTGCGGATCTCGCAGACCGACGGGCTCGATGCCGGGGTCGGCTTCGACGGCCGGGTGCTGCACCGGCGCATGGAGGGCCGCCCCGAGGCGAGCTTCGACCTGTCCGAAATCGGGTCGTTGCGCGGTCGCCACAACGGCCAGAACGCCGCTGCGGCGGTCGCCGTCTTCACCGCGCTGGGCCTGTCCGATGAGGAGATCGCCGCAGGCCTCGAGAGCTTCCCCGGGCTGGCGCACCGCATGGAAGAGGTCGGCCGGGCCGGCCCCGTGCTGTTCGTCAACGATTCCAAGGCGACCAATGCCGAGGCCGCGGCGCCGGCTCTGGCGGCCTTTCCGCGAATCCACTGGATCGCCGGCGGCCTGCCCAAAGAGGGCGGCATCGGTTCGCTGTCGCCGTTCTTCCCGCGGATCGCCAAGGCCTATCTGATCGGCGAGGCGGCGCCGTCCTTTGCCGCCACGCTTGGTAAACGAATTCCTTACGAAATTTCCGGTACGCTGGAGGTCGCGGTGGAACGCGCGGCGGCCGATGCTGCGGCGGACGCGGCAGCGCAGGGCGAGGGGGCGGAGGCGGTCGTCCTCCTGTCGCCGGCCTGTGCCAGCTTCGACCAGTTCCGCAATTTCGAGGTTCGGGGCGACGCCTTCCGCGACGCGGTACGCAAGCTGCCGGACATGGCGATGATCCGGAAGGGATGACGATGACGAGCCGGATCAAGCGTGGTGTGATCAGTGACTGGTGGTGGGGCGTCGATCGCTGGTTCCTGGCGGCGTTCCTGACGCTGCTGGTCGGCGGCCTGGTCCTGTCCTTCGCGGCCAGCCCGCCCGTCGCCGAGCGCATCGGGCTCGAGCCCTTCCACTTCGTCAAGCGGCACGCGGTCTTCCTGATCCCCTCGGCGCTGGTGATGTTCGCCTGTTCGCTACTCAGCCCGCGGGGCGTGCGCCGCACCGCGCTTATCATGCTCGCCGTCTCCATGGCGCTGATGGTGATGGCGCTGTTCTTCGGCACCGAGATCAAGGGCGCCCGCCGCTGGATCGACCTCGGCCCGCTCAACCTGCAGCCGTCGGAATTCATGAAGCCGGCCTTCGTGGTGATCTGCGCCTGGCTGTTCGCCGAGAACCAGCGCCGCGCCGAGATCCCCGGCAATCTCTTCGCGCTGATCCTGCTGCTGGTGGCGGTGGCGCTGCTCGTCGCCCAGCCCGATCTCGGCCAGACCATCCTGGTCGCCGGCGCCTGGGGCGGGCTGTTCTTCATGGCCGGCCTGTCCTGGCTGTGGATCGCCGTTCTCGGCGGCATCGGCGCCGGCGGCGCGCTCCTGGCCTATCTCGCCTTCCCGCATGTCGCGAGCCGCATCGATCGCTTCCTCACCGGCGAGGGCGACACCTTCCAGACCGACACCGCCCGCGAGGCGATCATGCGCGGCGGCTGGCTTGGGCAGGGACCGGGCGAGGGCACCGTCAAGCGGATGCTGCCCGACAGCCACACCGACTTTGCCTTCTCCGTGCTGGCCGAGGAATTCGGCATCGTCACCTGCGCGCTGCTGGCGGCGATCTTCGCCTTCATCGTGATCCGCGGCCTGCAGGTGGCGCTGGTCCAGCGCGACGTCTTCAACCGGCTGGCGATCGCCGGGCTCGTCCTGCTGTTCGGCCTGCAGTCGATCATCAACATGGCGGTGAACCTGCAGCTGATGCCGGCCAAGGGCATGACGCTGCCCTTCATCTCCTACGGTGGCTCGTCGATGCTGGCCGTGGCGGTCTCCGCCGGCTTCATCCTGGCGCTGACCCGCCGGCGCCCCGAGAACCGCTCGCATACCGACCGGCTTCTGGAGCGGACCTGGCAGATGCACAGCCCCGCCTGACACAGCTTCGGCCATACAAACGCCGCCGTGCCCTGAGAGGCCGTCGGAGCATGACAGCCCGTCGCGGCGCACGCTTGCGTCCGGCGGCCCGCATGGATATCGCCTGACCATGACCACGATCCTGCTTTCCGCCGGCGGCACGGGCGGCCATCTGTTTCCGGCCGAGGCGCTGGCGCACGAACTCGTCGCGCGCGGCCACGACGTCCATCTCGTCACCGACGACCGCGCCGGCCGCTTCGCCGACCGGTTTCCGGTCAAGGAAATCCACCGCGTCCGCTCGGCGACCTTCGCCTCGAAGAACCCGGTCAAGGTGTTCTCGGCGCTGTGGACCCTGTGGCGTGGCTTCCGCGAGGCCGGCGCGCTGATCCGCGAAATCCGCCCGGCGGTGGTCGTCGGCTTCGGTGGCTATCCGACCGTGCCGCCGCTGATGGCGGCGCAGCGCGCCGGACGCCCCACCATGATCCACGAGCAGAACGCCGTGATGGGCCGGGCGAACAAGTTCCTGGCGCCGCGGGTCGACCGCATCGCCGCCGGCATCCCGCAGGGCAAGGCCGATCCGGCCATCGTCAGCAAGATCACCGTCACCGGCAATCCGGTGCGCCCGGCGGTGATCCTCGCGGCGCGCCAGGCCTACAGGCCGGCCGCGGCCGACGCGCCGTTCAACCTCGTCGTCTTCGGCGGCAGCCAAGGCGCCCAGTTCTTCTCGCAGGTCATGCCCGAGGCGATCGCGCATCTGCCCGAGGCGCTGCGCCGGCGGCTGGTCGTCACCCAGCAGGCGCGGGCCGAGGACGAGGAGACCGTGCGCCGCTTCTACGAAGCCGAGGGCATTCCCGCGACGGTCGCGCCGTTCTTCTCCGACATGGCCGAGCGGATCGGCGCGGCGCATCTGGTGATCAGCCGCTCCGGCGCCTCGACGGTGTCGGAGATCGCGGTGGTCGGCCGGCCGGCAATCCTCGTGCCCTATCCCTATGCGCTCGACCACGACCAGGCCGCCAATGCGGCGCGGCTGGAGGCCGAGGGCGGGGCGCTGGTCGAGCCGCAGGCGCAGCTGACGCCAGAACGCCTCGCCGGGCTGATCGCCGGCATCGCCGACGAACCGGCAAAGGCCGCGGCGATGGCCGCGGCGGCGCGTGCGGCGGGGATACCGGACGCGGCGGAGTTGCTTGCCGACCTCGTTGAGTCTATGCCGCAGGCCGTGAAACCAAGCTGAACACACATGAAATCAGGGGGATGCGGTCATGAAGATGCCGCCGAACATCGGACCGGTCCATTTCATCGGGATCGGCGGCATCGGGATGAGCGGCATCGCCGAGGTGCTGGTCAATCTCGGCTATAACGTCCAGGGCTCCGACCAGGGCGAGAACGCCAATGTCCAGCGCCTGCGCGAACTGGGCGTGAAGATCTTCGTCGGCCATTCCGCCGAGAATCTCGGCCAGGCCGAAGTCGTGGTCGTCTCCACGGCGATCAAGCGCAGCAATCCGGAGCTCGCCGCCGCCCGCGAGCGACTGCTGCCGATCGTGCGCCGCGCCGAGATGCTGGCCGAACTGATGCGCTTCCGCCATGCCATCGCCATCGGCGGCACCCATGGCAAGACGACGACCACCTCGATGGTCGCGACCCTCCTGGATGCCGGCGATCTCGACCCGACCGTGGTCAATGGCGGCATCATCAACGCCTATGGCACCAACGCCCGCATGGGCGAGGGCGAGTGGATGGTGGTCGAGGCCGACGAATCCGACGGCACATTCCTGAAGTTGCCTGCCGATATCGCCGTCGTGACCAATATCGATCCCGAGCATCTCGACCATTACGGCACCTTCGACAAGGTGCGCGAGGCGTTCTGCGCCTTCGTCGAGAACGTGCCCTTCTACGGCTTCGGCGTGATGTGCCTCGACCATCCGGAAGTGCAGGCGCTGGTCTCGCGCATCGAGGATCGCCGCATCATCACCTATGGCGAGAACCTGCAGGCCGACGTGCGCTTCGAGAATGTCAGCTTTACCGCCGGCAAGTCGCATTTCGACATCTCGATCCGCGACCGGGTGAAGGGCACGACCGAGCGCATCGACGGCCTCGTCCTGCCGATGCCGGGCCGCCACAACGTCTCCAACGCGACCGCCGCGATTGCCGTGGCGCACCGCCTGAACATCTCGGGCGACTCCATTCGCAAGGGCCTCGCTGGCTTCGGCGGCGTCAAGCGGCGCTTCACCCTGACCGGCGTCGTCGGCGAGGTCGCGATCTACGACGACTACGGCCACCATCCGGTGGAGATCCGGGCCGCGCTGTCGGCGGCGCGCTCGTCGGCCAGCGGCCGGGTCATCGCGGTGGTCCAGCCGCACCGCTACAGCCGTCTGCAGGCGTTGTTCGCCGACTTCGCCGCCTGCTTCAACGACGCCGACACGGTGATCATCGCGCCGGTCTATGCGGCCGGCGAGGAGCCGATCGACTTCGTCAGCTCCGAGATCCTGGTCGAACGGCTGAAGCTCGGCGGCCATCGCGACGCGCGCCTCATCGACGGGCCGGAAGAACTCGCCCCGCTGATCCATAATCTGGCCGAGCCCGGCGACATGGTGGTCTGCCTCGGCGCCGGCTCGATCTCGCAATGGGCCTATGCGCTGCCGAAGGATCTGGAAGCGCTGACCGCCGGCAACGGCCGGGCCTCGGCCTGATGGCGGGTACGAATCTGCTGGCCTCTCTCGGCGAGAGGCTGGAGGGTGTCAGGGGACGGCTGACGCCGGATGCCGGCATGGACAAGATCACCTGGTTCCGCGCCGGCGGTCCGGCCGAATTGTTGTTCCAGCCGGCCGACGAGGCGGATCTGGCGACCTTCCTGGCGGCGCTGCCCGAGGAGATCCCGGTGCTGGTCGTCGGGATCGGCTCGAACCTCCTGGTGCGCGACGGCGGCGTGCCGGGCGTGGTGATCCGGCTGTCCGCCAAGGGCTTCGGCCAGGTCGAGCACATCGGCGAGCGCACCCTGCGCGCCGGCACCGCGCTGCCCGACAAGCGGCTGGCCGCGGCGGCGCTCGAGGCGGGGCTTGGCGGCTTTCATTTCTACCACGGCATTCCCGGCGCCATCGGCGGCGCCCTGCGCATGAATGCCGGGGCCAACGGCGTCGAGACCTGCGAACGGGTCGTCGAGGTGCGGGCGCTGGATCGCAGGGGCGCCGTGCATGTCCTGACCAATGAAGAGATGGGCTACGCCTATCGCCATTCGGCGGCGTCGCGCGAGTTGATCTTCACCTCGGCGGTCTTCGAGGGCTATCCGGCCGGGGAGGCCGAGATCCGCGCGAAGATGGACGAGGTCCAGCATCACCGCGAGACGGTGCAGCCGATCCGCGAGAAGACCGGCGGCTCGACCTTCAAGAACCCGGCCGGCAGTTCGGCCTGGAAGGAAGTCGACAAGGCCGGCTGCCGCGGGCTTCGCGTCGGCGGTGCGCACATGTCCGAGTTGCACTGCAATTTCATGATCAACGACGCGTCGGCAACCGCCTACGACCTGGAGTGCCTCGGGGAGACGGTGCGCGCCCGGGTGCTGGAAACATCAGGTATCCGGCTCGAATGGGAGATCAAACGGCTCGGCCGGTTCCGCGACGGCGCCGCGGTGGAGCCATTTCTCGGCAACTGAGGTCGGCGCGCCATCTTAACGCGCCGCGCGGGCGTTCACCGCGCGCTTGATCTTTCGCAGCGCCTCAGTTGAAGCGCATGGCCACGCCCCGGCGGGCCGATTCCTTCATCAGGGCCAGCATCAGATCGCTGTCCCCGCGACGGTCGGTGGCGCCTCTGGCGATGGCGATCTGCCTTGCGGCATCGGCCAGCGTCAGCACCGTCCGCTCCTGCTTGGCGCGGATCACGACTTCCTCGACGGCATCATGCAGATCGTTCGACATCGCATGTCTCCTGACGGTCACGACCATGGAGATGATCGACAATTCGTTAACGGACCGGCTGTCTGCGAACGCAAATTGAAAAGAACCCCAGACCCGATATCTGCCACCCCCATTGTGGCAACGTTACGATTTTCTTGATTTAGCGCGAGTGCCTTAACCCGCGCTTAACCATCTGGCTGCGATGAATGGCCGATACCCTCGTTTTGAGGATGGATCGGGTTCTATGGGCAAGCATGTAGCAGTCTTGATGGGAGGGTTTTCGTCGGAGCGGCCTGTGAGCCTTGCCTCCGGCAAGGCCTGCGCGGCTGCGCTCGAGACCGCCGGCTACACCGTCACGACAGTGGATGTCGACCGGAACGTTGCGGAGACCCTGGCCCACCTGCGCCCGGACGTCGCCTTCAATGCGCTGCATGGGCCCTTCGGCGAGGACGGCACCATCCAGGGCATTCTCGAATATCTGGAAATTCCCTACACCCATTCCGGCGTGCTGGCCTCGGCGCTGGCCATGCACAAGGAACGGGCCAAGATCGTCGCCAAGGCGGCCGGGGTGCCGGTGGCCGAAGCCAAGCTCCGCCACCGCCTCGATGCGGCCGAAAGCCATGTCCTGCCGACGCCCTACGTCATCAAGCCGGTGGCCGAGGGCTCGAGCTTCGGCGTGCTAATCGTCCGCGAGGACCAGCCGCATCCGCCGCAGCAGCTTTATGGCGACGACTGGCCCTATGGCGACATCGTGATGATCGAGCGCTTCATCGCCGGTCGCGAGCTCACCTGCGCGGTGATGGGCGACGTGGCGCTGGAGGTCTGCGAGATCGTCACCGAGGGCCACGCCTTCTACGACTACGATTCCAAATATGTGCCCGGTGGTTCGAGCCATATCGTCCCGGCCGACCTGCCCAAGGATGTCGCGCGCAAGATCCAGGGCTGGTCGCTGGCCGCCCATGCGGCGCTCGGCTGCCGCGGCGTGTCGCGCTCGGACTTTCGCTATGACGACCGCTTCGGTCCAGGCGGCGAGGTGGTCTGGCTGGAGGTCAACACCCAGCCCGGCATGACCGAGACCTCGCTGGTACCCGACATCGCCGCCGCGTCCGGTCACAGCTTCCCCGAACTTCTCAGCTGGATGGTGGAGGATGCCTCATGTCGCCGATGACCGCCCAGCGCCCCTACGGGGCCTATCATGATCACCACGACGACCCCCGGCCGGGTGCCGTCGGCCGGCTGATGCTGCGCACCGCGCGCTTCGGTCGCCGGATCTCTGCGCTGGCCGGCGAGGTGGCGCAGCTGCCGCTGCCACGCTTCGGCAGCCTGGCGGCCGTCGTCGTCGGCGCATCGGTCGTCTACGGCGTCGCCCAAGGCGGCCACACGGTGACCGTGGTCGATTCCGTCGCCCAGCCGCTGGGCTTCGCGATCGAGGACATCGACGTCGTCGGCAATGCCGAGACCTCGGAAATCGACGTTCTGCAGGCGCTGTGGCAGACCGGCTCCCAGAGCCTGATCTCGCTCGACCCATCCGCGGCCCGCGAGACGCTGGAGGCGATGCCCTGGATCGACCGCGCCTCGGTCGCCAAGATCTTCCCCGGCCGCGTCAAGATCGGCATCTCCGAGCACCGCCCCTATGCGGTCTGGCAGAAGGGCCGGGAATTCGTCGTGGTCAATCGCGAGGGACAGGAAATCGTCCCCTTCGTGCCCGGCCGTTTCGCCGCGCTGCCCATCGTCGTCGGCGCCGGCGCGGCAACCCATGCCGCCGCCTTGATCGATGAAATGGAAGTGCTTCCCGAGCTTCGCGCAAGGGTCAAGGCGTATGTTCGCGTCGGAGACCGCCGGTGGGATCTGCGACTGGAGAACGGCCTGTCCGTCCTGTTGCCCGAAGACCAGCCGGTAGAAGCATTGGCCGAGGTAGCGAGAATGGATCGGGAGAACGGACTTCTGTCGCGGGACATCGTCTCCGTCGACGTGCGGCTGTCCGATCGCATGGTCGTCAAGCTCACCCCCGACGCCCTGGTGCGCCGGAACGCGGCCCTCGAAGAGCGCGAGAAGCTCATCAAGCGTAGCCGGAAGGACAAGCCGGTATGAGTCTGTTCAATCGCGGTGGGGACGAATTGCCCCGCATCAAGGCATTGCCGAAGCGCCGCGCCCGGATCATCTCGGTGCTCGACGTTGGCTCGGAAAAGATCTCCTGCCTGATCGCGCGCCTGAAGCCGCGCCTGGCCAGTGAGATGTTGCCCGGCCGCACCCACACGATCGAGGTCATCGGCGTCGGTCACCAGCGTTCGCACGGCATCAAGTCCGGCGTGGTCGTCGACCTCGACGCGGCCGAGCAGTCGATCCGCTTGTGCGTCGATGCCGCCGAGCGGATGGCCGGCCTGACCATCGAATCCCTGATCGTCTCGGTCACCGCCGGGCGGCTGAAGAGCCACAGCGGCTCGGCCGAGATCGCGACGTCCGGCGAGATCGACAAAATGGACGTCGAGCGCGTCCTCGGCATGGCCGCCCGCGTGCCGCTCGACGAGCGCCGCGTGGCGCTGCATTCCATGGCCTATGATTTGGCGCTGGACGGCGAAGGCGGCCTCGACAATCCAGTCGGCATGACCGGCTCGCGGCTCGGCGCCTCGATGCATGTGCTGTCGGCCGAGGAAACGCCGCTGCGCAATCTCGAGGCGGTGGTCAACCGCGCCCAGCTGATGGTCGAGGCCTTTGTCGCCACGCCTTATGCCAGCGCGCTGTCGACCCTCGTCGAGGACGAGGCCGCCATGGGCTCGGCCTGCATCGACATGGGCGGCGGTGCGACCACCATCGCGATCTTCCAGAACGGTCGCTTCGTTTATGCCGACCAAGTCGCCATGGGCGGCCGGCACATCACCATGGATCTGGCCCGCGGCCTGTCCATCCCGTTGGCCGACGCCGAACGGCTGAAGGTCATGCATGGCTGCACGCTGACCGAGCTGATGCAGGATGGCGAGACCGTGCAGGTCGCCGCCCTCGGCGAGGACGGTCACGACGCGCCGGTCACCGTGGCCCGCTCGCTGGTCGCGCGGATCATCCGGCCGCGCGTCGAGGAGACGCTGGAACTGGTCCGTGACCGGCTGGCTTCGTCCGGTCTCGGCCACGTCATTGGCAAGCGCATCGTCCTGACCGGCGGAGCCAGCCAGCTGGCCGGTCTCGGCGACACGGCCCGCGCCATCCTGCAGCGCAATGTCCGGCTCGGCCGGCCGATGGGCGTGTCGGGACTGAATCCGTCGAGCAAGGGCCCGGCCTTCGCGACGGCCGTCGGCCTGCTGATCTACCCGCAGGTCGCCCACCGCGAGAACGTCTCGGCGCCGTCGATCGCGACGGTCGCCTTCAACGAGAACACCCGCGCCGGCCGGATCGGATCCTGGCTGAGACGCAGCCTTTGACAACGCCCCCGGCCGCGCGGACGGCCGGGCGAACAACGAGATCGGTGCGCGCCGCGCGCCGCTGAAGAGTCACCAACGAACGGCCGCGCGGCGAACCGGCCAGAACTGCGTGAAAGAGGATCGAACCATGAGCGTTACCCTGAAGAAGCCCGACATCACCGAGCTGAAGCCCCGCATCACCGTCTTCGGCGTCGGCGGCGGTGGCTGCAACGCGGTCAACAACATGATCAATGCCGGGCTGGAAGGCGTCGAGTTCGTCATCGCGAACACCGACGCGCAGGCCCTGCGCTCCTCGCGCGCCGAACGCATCATCCAGATGGGCGTCGCCGTCACCGAGGGTCTGGGCGCCGGCTCGCAGCCGGAAGTCGGCAGCGCCGCCGCCGAGGAATCCATCGACGAGATCTGCGATCACCTCTTGGGCTCGCACATGTGCTTCGTCACCGCCGGCATGGGCGGCGGCACCGGCACCGGTGCGGCTCCCGTCGTTGCCCGTGCGGCGCGCGAAAAGGGCATCCTCACGGTCGGCGTGGTCACCAAGCCGTTCCACTTCGAGGGCCAGCGCCGTCTGCGCATTGCCGACCAGGGCATCGAGGAACTGCAGAAGAACGTCGACACGCTGATCGTCATTCCGAACCAGAATCTGTTCCGGATCGCCAACGACAAGACCACCTTCGCCGACGCCTTCGGCATGGCCGACCAGGTTCTGTATTCGGGCGTTGCCTGCATCACTGACCTGATGGTCAAGGAAGGGCTGATCAACCTCGACTTCGCCGACGTGCGTTCGGTGATGCGCGAGATGGGCAAGGCGATGATGGGCACCGGCGAAGCGTCGGGCGAGGGCCGCGCCATGGCCGCCGCCGAGGCCGCGATCGCCAACCCGCTGCTCGACGAGACCTCGATGAAGGGCGCCCGCGGCCTTTTGATCTCGATCACTGGCGGGCGTGACCTGACCCTGTTTGAGGTGGACGAGGCGGCGACCCGCATCCGCGAGGAAGTCGACCACGACGCCAACATCATTCTCGGCGCGACCTTTGATGAGAACCTGGAAGGCGTCATCCGCGTGTCGGTCGTGGCCACCGGCATCGACAAGGCCGAGATGGAAGCGGCCGAGCACACCGCCGCCTACCAGATCCGTCCGACGGCGGCCCCGGCACCGCGTGCGCTGCCCGAAACGCAGGCCGCGGCCGTGCGTCCGGCGGCCCAGCAGCCGGCCCCGGCCGCAGCACCCGTCCAGGAAGCTTCGGTCCATGCCGAAGCCCCGGCGCCCCAGGCCGAGATGGAGGACGACTTCACCGCCGCCCTCGAGGCCGAGATCGCCCAGGTCAGCCCGGCCGCCGAGCCGGCTCCGCGTGCAGCGGCGCCGCGCATGCCCCAGGTCGAGGACTTCCCGCCGAACGTGCGGGCCGAGATCGAGAGCCGTGCGGCGGCCGACGCCCATGACGAGCGGGGCCCGATGGGCCTGCTGCGTCGCCTGACGACTGGCCTGTCGCGCCGCGAGGAGGACGAAGCCGCACCGCACGAGGCACGTCATGCGCCGGCCGAGCAGCCGCGTCGTGCCGTGGTCGAGCCGAACCCCTACGCCCCGCGCCGTCAGGCCGCGGAATCGGCGGCCCGTCCGGCCCCGCAGCCGCGCGCCGTCAGCGAGGAAGACCAGCTCGAAATCCCTGCCTTCCTGCGTCGTCAGGCGAACTGACCGTCAACGTTGCAGGTTTGACACAAGGCCCGCCGGCACGTTCGGCGGGCCTTTTTCACGACAAGCGTATGAAATCACTGGCATTCGTGTTTTCGGCCCCGTTCCGGCGGTAACAACGGGTAACGAACCGTGATTTTGTCGAAGGGCCTGTTCGTTCTAGGGAATTTGTCACGAATTGCAGAGTGCGGGATGGCCCGATTCCTCCGAAGGGGGAGAGGGGGCGGGCCAGCACTGACGACGAAGCTCCCGAGCGGGGATGCCGGTATCTGAGACGCGGAGCACCGCGCCGATGCTGGCGGGAAAGGTTGCCGATAGTGCGAATGTTCCAGCAGACAATTGGATCCAGGGTCTATTTCGAGGGCATTGGCGTCCATAGCGGTCTCCCGGTCCAGCTCACCCTGCTTCCGGCCGAGGTCAACACCGGCATCGTCTTCCACCTGTGCGACAAGCAGGGCTACCTGCACGAGATCAAGGCCGTGACCGGCAATGCCGCGCCGATGGATCTGGCGACCGTCGTTGGCGATCCGCGCGGCGCCCATGTCGCGACGATCGAACATCTGATGGCCGCGCTCTACGCCATGGGCGTCGACAATGTCGTCGTGCAGCTCGATGCGCATGAGACGCCGATCATGGACGGCTGTGCCGCCGCCTTCATCAAGGGCATCCGCGAGGCCGACGTCGTCGGCCAGTCGGCCCGGGCCCGCTATGTGCGCGTCCTGAAGCCCGTCTCGGTCGAGATGAACGGCGCCCGCGCCGAATATCTGCCGCACAACGGCACCCGCTTCGAGATCGAGATCGACTTCGCCACCCCGGCCATCGGCCGGCAGGTCTACAAGGCGGATCTCACCGCCGAGCGCTTCGCCCGCGATCTGTCCCGCGCCCGCACCTTCGGCTTCATGAAGGATGTCGAGCGCCTGTGGGCCGCCGGCTCTGCGCTGGGCTCCTCGCTCGACAATTCCGTGGTCATCGGCGACGACGGCCGGGTGATCAATCCGGACGGCCTGCGCTACGACGACGAATTCGTCCGCCACAAGGCGCTGGACGCGGTGGGTGACCAAGCGCTGGCCGGTGCCCGCGTGCTCGGCTGCTACCGCTCCTATCGCGGCGGCCACAAGCTCAACGGTCTCGCGCTGCAGGCGCTTCTTGCCGACCGCCGGGCCTACGAGATCGTCGAGGCACCGTCGCGCCGGGTCGATCCGGTCCGTCATGCGCCGCTGGTCGCCGTCGCGGCGCCCGCCTACGGTCCGCAGACTCTCTGACATCGACATTGCGCAACCGCCGCGTCCGGTCGACAAAACCGGTGTCGCACACGATGACGTGCGCTTGATCGGGACGCTGCGTCACAAAAAAGACGGGTTGAACCGGCTTGAGCGTTGCTGACGACGAAGGCGCGGCGTAAGACAGCCGGGCTTTTGAAAGCAGGGGGATCAGCACGAATGAGCAATCCGCACGACCATCCGGCCTTGCGCCGACTGCGGGTGGCGAAACTCACCGGCGCTCTGGCGCTGGGTCTCGCATCCGCCGGCCTGTCGGGCTGCATGAGTTCGGACACCAGCGACGTCGAGGCGCTTGCGCTCGCCGCCCAGACCGATCCGCCGGACGTCCTGTACAATCAGGGGCTCGCCAATCTAGAAGGCGGCCGTCTCAGCGAGGCGTCCAAGAAGTTCGAGGCCATCGACCGCCAGCATCCCTATTCGGAATGGGCCCGCAAGGCGCTGGTGATGAGCGCCTTCGCCAGCTATCGCAGCGGCGACTACGACACGGCGATCAACTCCTCCAAGCGTTACCTGTCGCTGTATCCCGGCAGCGAGGAGGCGGCCTACGCCCAGTACATCATGGGCCTGGCCTATTACCGCCAGATCCCGGACGTCACCCGCGACCAGAAGGAAGCGGCCCGCGCGGCTGCGGCCATGCGCGAGGTGTTCGAGAAATACCCCGATTCCGAATATGCCGATGACGCGCGCGCCAAGCTGCGCATTGCCCGCGACCAGCTCGCCGGCAAGGAGATGCAGGTCGGCCGGTACTACCTGGAGCGGCGCGAATACGTCGCGGCGATCAACCGCTTCAAGAACGTCGTCGACGTCTATTCCGACAGCCGGCACGTGGAAGAGGCGCTGGCCCGCCTGACCGAAGCCTATTACGCCATGGGGCTGACCCGCGAGGCGCAGGCGGCGGCATCGGTGCTCGGCCAGAACTTCCCGGATTCGCAGTGGTACCGCGATTCCTACCAGCTCCTGCAGACCAACGGCCTGTCGCCGCGTGAAGGCAGTGCGACGTCGTGGTTCGGCGTGGCGGCGCGCAAGATCACCGGCGCCTGAGACAGACCGGGCCGGGGTCCGTCCCCGGTCCGCATTCCTGACGACGCTTGAGGCGGGCATGCGTCACGTCGGGCTGCGGGGCCTGCGTCATCAGGCCGCCGGGTAGGCGCGGCAGGCCGCGCGCACGGACGCGGTGACGGCTCCGGCGGTTTTCGCCGATTGCCGGTGCGCTTGGCTCCGATCCGCACTATCTTGACGAGCCATTGCCATTTCGGTGGCGGTTCAGTACCGACGATCCCGGTCATGCTCGTTCATCTTTCGATCCGCGACATCGTTCTCATCGAACGGCTCGACGTTGCCCTCGACGAGGGTCTCTCCGTGCTCACGGGCGAGACCGGCGCGGGCAAGTCGATCCTGCTCGACTCGCTGTCGCTCGCCCTCGGCGGGCGCGGCGATGGCGGCCTGGTGCGCCATGGCGCCAAGCAGGGCGAGGTGACGGCGGCCTTCGACCTGCCGTCCGGCGCCGGCGTGCGGGCGATCCTCCTCGACAACGGTTTCGACGAGCAGGATCTCAGCGAAGGCGACCTGATCCTGCGCCGCATCCAGACCGCCGACGGCCGCACCCGCGGCTTCATCAACGATCGTCCCGCCAGCGTCTCCCTGATGCGCAGCGTCGGCCAGGCGCTGGTCGAGATCCACGGCCAGCACGACGACCGCGCGCTGATCGACCCGCAGGCCCACCGCACGCTGCTCGACCAGTATGGCGGGCTGCAGCAGGAGGCGGCCTTCGTCGCCCGCGCCCATGCCGACTGGCGCGCCACCGAGCACGAGCTGCGCACCCATCGCGCCCGCGTCGAGGCGGCGGCCCGCGAGGCGGACTATCTGCGCTCTTCGGTCGACGAACTCTCCGACCTGGCACCGATCGCCGGCGAGGAGGAGGAACTGGCCGAGCGCCGGCAGGTGATGATGCGGTCCGAGAAGATCGCCACCGACGTCAACGACGCCCATGAGGAGCTGTCCGGTTCGTCCTCGCCGATCCCGCAGCTCGCCGGCCTCCTGAAGCGGCTCGACCGCAAGCGCGACGAGCTGCCCGGCCTTCTGGACGAGCCGATCGACCGGCTGGACACGGCGCTCGACGCGCTGTCCGACGCGCAGATGGCGCTGCAGACGGCGCTGCGCTCGCTGGAGTTCGATCCGCGGGCTTTGGAAGAGACCGAGGAACGGCTGTTCGCGCTGCGCGCGGCTGGCCGCAAATATTCGGTGCCGGTCGACGATCTGCCGGAACTGACCGCCCGGATGATCGGCGACCTGGCGGATCTCGATGCCGGCGAGGAGCGGATGGGCAAGCTGGAGGCCGAACTGGCCGAAAAGCGTCAGCGTTTCGACCGCGCCGCCGCCGAACTGTCGGAGAAGCGCCGTACCACCGCGCGGCTCCTGGAAGGCGCGGTGATGGCCGAACTGCCGGATCTGAAGCTCGACCGCGCGACCTTCCTCGTCGAACAGACGAGCGACCCCGAAAGCCCGTCCGCCGCCGGCATCGACCAGATCGAATTCTACGTCCAGACCAACCCCGGCACTCGCGCCGGCTCGATGATGAAGGTCGCCTCGGGCGGCGAGCTGTCGCGCTTCCTCCTGGCGCTCAAGGTGGCGCTGGCCGATCGCGGCTCGGCGCCGACACTGGTCTTCGACGAGATCGACACCGGCGTTGGCGGCGCCGTGGCCGACGCCATCGGCCGCCGTCTCGGCCGGCTGGGGCGCAACGTGCAGGTGCTCGCCGTCACCCATGCCCCGCAGGTTGCCGCGCGCGCCACGACCCATCTCCTGATTTCCAAGGGCAGCGCCGCCTCCGGCGAGGACCGCGTGGCCACCCGCGTCGCGCCGATCGGCGAGGACGGAAGGCGCGAGGAGATCGCCCGCATGCTGGCCGGCGAGACCGTGACCGACGAGGCCCGCGCCGCCGCCGCCCGGCTCATCGGCGCGGGGGCGTGAGCGTGACGGCCCGCCGCGTCCTGATCGCAGGCGCCGGGCCGGTCGGACTGGCCGCCGCGGTCGAGTTTCGCCGCCGGGGCTTTTCCCCGCGCATTGTCGATGCCGGCGAGGGGCCGACGCCGGAGGACCAGTCGCGGGCGCTCGGCGTCTTGCCGCGCACGCTCGACATCCTCGCGGCCTCGGGCATCACCGAACGCCTCTTGGCCGAGGGCAACCGGATCTCGCGCATGGCCGTCGCCGACAATGGCAAGCGGCTGTTCGAGATGACCACGGCGCCGGCGCATACGGCGCATCCCTTCATCCTGACCCTGCCGCAGGGGCGCACCGAGCGGCTGATGATCGCATGGCTGGCCGCCCATGACGTCGATGTTGAATGGGGCGTCGCCTTCCACACGGTCGCCGACACCCACGCGCCGCGTGTCACCCTCTCTACCGGTGAGATTGTCCCGGCGGACATCGTCGTCGGCGCCGACGGCGCCCATTCGGCGGTGCGCGAGGATGTCGGCATTCCGTGGAGCGGCGCGGGCTATCCGGCGGAGTTCGCGCTGGCCGACGTGGTCTTCGACAAGCCGGTCGATCCCGCTGTCGGGCGCATCGACCTGCGCAGCGGATCGGCCGATCCCGGCGGCGCCGTCGCCATGCTGCCGCTGGGCGCCCGGCGCGGCCGCTATGTCGGCATCGCGCCGTCGACCGAAGCGCTGATCGGCAATGTGCCCGGCATCGAATCCGTGACCTGGGCCTCGCGCTTCCGTGTCAGCTTCCGCCATGCCGAGCGCATGGCCAAGGGCCGGGTGTTCCTCGCCGGCGATGCCGCCCATGTCCATTCGCCGGTCGGCGGGCGCGGCATGAATCTCGGCATCTGGGACGCGGCGACCCTGGCCTTCTTGGCCAGCGAGGCGCGCGAAACCGAATACGAGATGCGCCGGCTGCCCTCCGTGCGCTCCGTCATGGATGCGACTCGCAGGGGCACCGACTTCATCGCGGCGCCGCCGCCGGCCGCGCTCCTGGCGATGCGCTATCTGATGCCGCTGGCGGCGTGGACCCCATGGCTGCGCGGGCGGATCGCGGACCGCATTCTCGGCCTCGACCTGCCGCAGCCCGAATGGCTATGACGGGCCGGACAAACAGCAGGGATTCGGACGGGCGATGAGCGACAAGGCGGTCGAGACGCTGGACAGGGACGAGGCGGCGGCCGAACTGGAACGGCTGGCCGGCGAGATCGCCGAACATGACCGGGCGTATTACCGCGAGGACGCGCCGACCGTCACCGACGCCGAATACGACGCGCTGCGCCGGCGCAACGCCGCCATCGAGGCGCGCTTTCCCGAGCTGATCCGCGAGGATTCCCCGTCCGCGCGGGTGGGGACCGAGGTCTCGGAGAAATTCGGAAAGATCCGCCATGCCGTGCCGATGCTGTCGCTCGACAATGCGTTTTCCGACGAGGACGTCGCCGACTTCGCCAAACGCGTGCGCCGCTTCCTGAAGCTCGACGACGACGCGCCACTGGCCATTACCGCCGAGCCGAAGATCGACGGCCTGTCGCTGTCGCTGCGCTACGAGAAGGGCGAACTGGTCTCGGCCGCCACCCGCGGCGACGGCGCCACCGGCGAGGATGTGACCCGCAACGCCCGGACCATCGACGACATCCCGAACCGGCTGAAGGGCAGGGCGCCGGAGGTCTTCGAGGTACGCGGCGAGGTCTATATGAGCCACGCCGCCTTCACCGACCTCAATGCCCGCCAGGCCGAGGAGGGCAAGCCGGTCTACGCCAATCCGCGCAATGCTGCCGCCGGCTCGCTGCGCCAGCTCGATGCTGGGATCACCCGCGCCCGCAAGCTGCAGTTCTTCGCCTATGCCTGGGGCGAGGCGAGCGAGGTGCCGGGCGAGACCCAGACCGAGGTCGTCGCGGCGATCGAAGACTTCGGCTTTCCGGTGAACGCGCGGATGAAGCGCTTCGAGACCATCGAGGGGCTGATCGCGCACTACCACGCGATCGAGGAGAACCGGGCCGGGCTCGGCTACGACATCGACGGCGTCGTCTACAAGGTCGACGACCTGGCGCTGCAGAAGCGCCTTGGCTTCGTCTCGCGCTCGCCGCGCTGGGCGATCGCCCACAAGTTCCCGGCCGAGCAGGCGACGACGGTGCTGCGGGCAATCGAGATCCAGGTCGGCCGCACGGGTGCCCTGACCCCGGTGGCCAAGCTCGACCCGGTCAATGTCGGCGGCGTCATGGTCGCCAACGCGACGCTGCACAATGCCGAGGAGATCGAGCGGCTGGATGTGCGCGTCGGCGACACGGTGCAGATCCAGCGGGCCGGCGACGTCATCCCGCAGGTGCTCGGCATCGTCGCGGACAAGCGCCCGCAGGATGCCGAGCCCTTCGCCTTTCCCACGACCTGTCCCTGCGAGCTGAAGACCGACGTGGTGCGCGAGGAAACCGCCTCGGGCGCCCAGAGCGTCGTGCGCCGCTGCACCGGCGAGTTCGCCTGCCCCTTCCAGCGCCGCGAGCATCTGAAGCTCTTCGTCTCGCGCAAGGCCTTCGATATCGAGGGGCTCGGCGACAAGCAGATCGACCTGTTCTACGACGATCCCGATTTCCAGGTCCGCACGCCGGCCGACATCTTCCGCATGCACGGCCGCAATCAGGAGGGGCTGAAGAAGCTGAAGGACAAGGAGGGGTTCGGCGAGGTCTCGGCGAAGAACCTCTTCGCGGCGATCGAAGCGCGGCGGACCATCCCGCTCGACCGGCTGATCTTCTCCCTCGGCATTCGCCATGTCGGCGAGACGACGGCAAAGACGCTGGCGCGGGCCTACGGCACCTTCGAGGCCTTCCACGAGGCCGCCCTGAAGGTGGCGGCCGGCGACGAGGAAGCGAGCGGCGAGATGGACGCGCTCGACGACATCGGCGGCGCCGTTATCACCGCGACGGCGCGGTTCTTCTCCGAGGACCACAATCTGAAGCTGGTCGAGGACCTCGTCGCCGAGCTCGACGTGCAGCCGGCCGAACAGCCGGCGGCAACGTCCCCCGTCTCGGGCCAGACCATCGTCTTCACCGGTTCGCTGGAGAAGATGACGCGGGACGAGGCCAAGGCGATGGCCGAGGGGCTGGGGGCGAAGGTCGCCGGCTCGGTGTCGAAGAAGACAGATATCGTCGTTGCCGGGCCGGGCGCCGGCTCGAAGCTGAAGAAGGCCGCCGAGCTCGGCGTCGAGGTGATCGACGAGGATGCCTGGTTCGTGCGGATCGGCCGCGACGCCTGACGGCGATTCGCCGCGACAATCTCCGGTTCGGGCTCGGGCGCCGGCGTGATGGCCGGGCCGGCGTCGGCGGACCGTCACCGTCTGCTTCTGCGCGGAGCACCTGACGTCGGGGCCGCCGGGCGGGCACGATGTATCCCCGCCACGGTCGCCGCCAGAACCGCAGGGCGGAGCCGATCGCGGCTTGCAGGTCCTTGATACAAGGCAGAGATTGGCGGCGTCCGAACAAGGAATCCTTATGCTCCTCTGCCCGCCGCGCCTCTTGCGCACCGGTCTTGCCGTCGCCCTGATCACCATCTCCGCGGGAGCCGTCTCGGCCACCGCCGTTTCGACGCCGCCGGCCGTCGACGAGGAGCCGGGCCTGCTGTCGCGGTCGCTGGCGGCGAAATCGGGCACCGAGGCGGCCGAAATGACCGCCGACATCCTGCGCGCCGACGACACCGACACCGTCCTCGACATGGCGCAAGGCTATGGCGAGGCCGAGCTCGTGACGACCGAGACGGGCGATCCGGTGATCACCGGCATCATCAACGGCGTCGCCTACCAGCTGTTCTTCCTCGACTGCACCGACGGGACGGACTGCGAGGTCGCCAATTTCTACGCCATATGGGACCGGCCCGACGTGGCGCTCGACGCGCTGAACGCCTGGAACCGCACGCATCCGTTTCACAAGGCGTATCAGACCGAGGACCAGTACCCGGTGGTCGAGCTGAACCTGTCGCTGCGCGGCGGGGTCACCCGTACGCAGCTGAACGACGCCTTCGACCGCTGGACCATCGCGCTGGCCGAGTTCGAGGCGCAGATTCTCGACCCGTCGCTCTGAGCCGAGGGCGGCGCAACGCGCCGTTCATCCGGGCACGGCTTGTGTGCGGCGCATCGAAGAAGCATAAGCCGGGCTGAGTAATCGGCGCGCGCCCATCCACAAACCCCGAGTGTCCAGTGACCGAGACCACCCGATCGGAGATCCGCGCGGCGTTGCGCGAGCTTCTGCCCGTGCTTCTCGCCGTCGTGCCCTTCGGCATGGTCTACGGCACGATCGCGACGGCGGAAGGGCTGAGCTTTGCCCAGACCATGGGCTTTTCGGCGACGGTCTATGCCGGGGCCTCGCAGCTCGCGGCGCTGCAGCTCATCGGGCTGGGCGCGCCGGTCTGGTCGGTGCTTTTGGCCGTGGTGGCGCTGAACTTCCGGCACGTGCTCTATTCGGCCTCGGTCGGGCGGCACCTGCATCGCTTCTCCGGCCTGCAGAAGGCGATGGCCTTCTTCTTCCTGGTCGATCCGGTGTTCGGCGCGGCCGAGGCGCGGGCGAGCGTCCAGCCGCTGACCAAGACCTTCTACTTCGCCTATGGCTGCGTGCTCTATGTCGGCTGGCTCGCCTCGTCGGCGCTCGGTGCGGTGTTCGGGTCACTGATCGACGATCCGGCGCGTTACGGGCTGGATTTCATCCTGCCAGTCTATTTCCTGACGCTGCTGATGACGTTTCGCGCCCGCAGCGGCTTCTATCCGGTGGCCCTGACCAGCGCGGCGGCGTCCATCGTGGTCTATCTGACCCTCGGGCCGCCCTGGCATGTGACACTGGGTGGCCTGGCCGGTATCGCGGTCGCCGCCCTCATGCCGCCGAAGCCGGCGGCCGCACCCGCGCAAGGGGATGACCGTCATGGATGAGATCTGGTGGATCATCCTGCTGGCCGGCGGCCTGACCTATCTGACGCGCGCCGGCGGGCATCTGCTGCTCGCCCGCATCGGCAGCATTCCGCCGCGTCTCGATGCGGCGCTGAATGCCGTGCCGGCGGCAGTGCTGACGACCATCGTCACTCCGGCGCTGGTCTCCGGTGGCTGGCCCGAGCGCATCGCCATCCTGGTCTGCATCGTCCTGGCGCTGCGGCTGCCGCTGATCGTCACCGTGGCGATCGGCACGGCGATGGTCGCCTTCGCCCGCGCCGCCGGTTTCTGAGCCTCACAAGAAAACGGGCCGGCAGAGCCGGCCCGTGAGAGATCAGGTTTCCTGGATGGCGGAGAGTTTCCACTCGCCGCCCTTGTCGCGCACGAAGGTCCACAATTCCGTCGTCTCGGTCGGGGTGTCGGGATCGCCCTCGACGACCTCGCCGGTGGTCCGGTCGCGCATCACGTCGATCGACGAATAGCGCATGGCGAGGCTGGCATACTCGGTGTGGCCCTCGCGCCATGCCTCGGCGATGTCGCCCTGCTCGAGCTTGATGTCGAGAACGTCGTTCTTGCGGCCGGACGTGGCGTTCTCCGACAGTTCCTCGGCGAGATAGGACATGATCTCCGGCGTGGTGATCGTCCGCAGCGCAGCGTAATCCTCGCGCGAGAACGCCGCCTGAACCTCGTGCAGCTTCTGCTCGAAGGTGTCGAGGTCGGCGTCGGTGATGCCGATCTCGTCGGACGGTTCGGCCGCCGCAGTCGCCGCGCCCGCCGCGGCGCCGCCGCCGAGACCTGCGCCCGAGCCGATCGAGGGAATGCGGAAGCTGCCATTGCCGGCCGGCTGCACCGGTTCCTCATAGGCGCGGCGCTCGGTGGGGCTGGAACCGTTGGCACGGACCGGGCTCGGATTGCGGCTGCGGAAGAAGCGGATCAGCAGCATCGCGCCAAGACCGATGAGCAGGCCCTGGACCAGAAGGGCGAGGAAGCCGCCCATGCCGCCGAAGCCGGTGCCCATCAGCATGCCGAACAGGCCGCCCAGCATCAGGCCGCCGAGAAGGCCGCCGCCGATGCCGCCGAAGAGGCCCGGACGCCGGGCGCCGGCGGCGCTCTGCGCCGCGCTGCCGCCGGGCTGCGTCGCCTGGCCGGGCGTCATCGAACGCTGCACGGGCGCGGCGCTCGGGGCCGTCCTGGTCGCCGGTGCGCTCTGATAGGTGCGAAAGCCCCGGCTGCCGAAGCTGCCGCCACGCCGCGCGTCGGCATAGTCGACCGCGACGAAGGAGAAGACAAAGAGAAGGCTCGCGAAAAGCGAGCCGAGGCGAAGGCGGTTGGCCATGTCGGTTCCCGTCTGGTTGCGTCCCGCCCAATATGGGGAATGCCGGATCGCAGCGCTATGGCTGCCTGAAAATTATGCATGCAGAACGGCCGCAAACCGGGCATTCCGCCACGGATTCAGCGCGACAGCGTCTTCGTGGCCGCCTCGATGCCCTTCAGGGTCATCGGGAACATGCGGTCCTCCATGGCCTCGCGGATCATGGCGATGGACTGGGTCCAGTCCCAGTGCTGGCGCGGGACCGGGTTGAGCCAGACCGATTTCGGCCATTGCCGGGTGAAGCGGTCGAGCCAGACGGCGCCGGGCTCGGCGTTCCAGTGTTCCACCGAGCCGCCGGGCATGCCGATCTCGTAGGGGCTCATCGAGGCGTCGCCCACGAAGACGGCGCGGTAGTCCGGCCCGAAGCGGTTGAGGACGTCCATGGTCGGGATCGTCTCGGCATGGCGGCGGTGATTGCTCTGCCACAGCCGCTCATAGGGGCAGTTGTGGAAATAGAAGAATTCGAGGTGCTTGAGCTCCGACCGGGCGGCGGAGAACAGCTCCTCGACCTCGCGCACATGATCGTCCATCGAGCCGCCGATATCGAGGAAGAGCAGCACCTTGACCGCGTTACGCCGCTCGGGCCGGGTCTTGACGTCGAGATAGCCGTGCTCGGCCGTGGCGCGGATCGTGCCGGTGAGGTCGAATTCCTGCTCGGCGCCGTCGCGCACCCAGCGGCGCAGCCGCTTCAGCGCCACCTTGATGTTGCGGGTGCCCAGCTCGATGCTGTCGTCGAGATCGCGGAACTCGCGCCGGTCCCAGACCTTCACGGCCCGCCGGTGGCGGCTTTCCTTCTGGCCGATGCGCACGCCTTCCGGATTGTAGCCATAGGCGCCGAAGGGGGAGGTGCCGCCGGTGCCGATCCATTTCGAGCCGCCCTGGTGGCGCTCCTTCTGCTCCTCCAGCCGTTGTTTGAGCGTCTCCATGAGTTTGTCAAAGCCGCCAAGGGATTCGACCAGCTTCTTCTCCTCGTCGGTGAGGTGCTTCTCGGCCAGCCGCCGCAGCCATTCCTCCGGCAGTTCGCGCGCGCCGACGCCGTCGCCGGCCTCGCCGGACACCGCCTCGACGCCTTTGAAGACGTCGCCGAAGACCCGGTCGAAGCGGTCGATGAAGCGCTCGTCCTTCACCAGCGTCGCACGGGCCAGATAGTAGAAGCCCTCGACATCGTAGGTGACGAGATCGGCCCGCATGGCGTCGAGCAGGGCGAGATGCTCGCGCAGCGTGACCGGCACGCCGGCGGCCTTGAGCTTGAGGAAGAAGGTCAGGAACATGGCTGCGAGAATAGGGCAGCGGGGGCGGGAAGTCATTGTCTGGACGCCAACCGCAACCTATCATTGCCGCAGTTGATCGCGCTACGCCAGCGGCGTATATATGAGGGGCAATTGGCTTCGAGCCTGGAAATCCAGATCGCCGAGACGCGGCGTTTCGAACTCGACTGCGCGCTTTACCAGTTCGGCGGCGCGGCTAAGGAACGCGCGCTGGATATTCTGGGGAACGACCCGGCGATCGGGCGCCCCCATGTGGAAAACGCGGCGCTTTGGCAGTGGAGTTTCGGCGAGTTCGATCTGATCTATGCGATCAGCGGCGATTTTTCAAAGCTGGTGCTTCTCGAGCTGCGGCCCCAGTCGGTTCGGCAGCGGCAGCCTCTGGAGCAGGTGTTCGCAGTGATAGACCGGATCAATGCAATCAAGCGACTATTCGGATTGTGAGCGCGTGATGAAGGCAAGAAAGACTCAGGAAGAAGCCGACGCCCATATGCTCGAATCGCTGGAGCAGGCGCTGAAATGGTTTCAAGGCGACGATTCGCAGGTCACCGTCCATCGCTACAAGATCGAGGTGCCGGACGTTGCCCGGCTGCGGCGCAAGCTGAAGCTGACCCAGGCGGATTTCGCGCTGAAGATCGGCGTGCCGATCGCGACGTTGCGCAATTGGGAGCAGGGGCGGCGCTATCCGACTGGCCCGGCCCGGGTGCTGCTCAACGTGCTGGCCCGGCGGCCGGAACTGGTGATGGAAGCCATCGACGCCGCCCAGACCGTCGAGGCGGCGGAATAGGGCGCTTCGGCCTGACCGCTTGATGCCCAATCAGCCGGGAACGGCGATCTCGCCGGTCAGATAGAGCACCGCCTGGCCGGCCACGACGACGGTTTCGCCCTCCAGCCGGCAGCGCAGATCGCCGCCGCGCTCCGACACCTGCCGCGCGGTGAACGCGCTTCCGCCAAGCTCGCCGGCCCAATAGGGCACCAGCGAGCAATGGGCCGAACCGGTGACCGGGTCCTCGTCGATGCCGGCCTTGGGCGCGAACATGCGCGAAACGAAGTCGAGGCCGGAGCCCGGCGCGCCCTGTGCCGTGGCGATGACGTTGCGTGGCGGCAAAGCGGCGATTGCCCGGATGTCGGGAGCGAGCGCCTCCACCTCGGCGGCGCTGTCCATCACCGCCAGCCAGGACGTGTCGTTCGGCACCGCATAGGAGATCACGGCCTTGGGCTGCGCGCCCAGAGCCTCGGCCAGCTGCTCGATCTCGGCGGCATCCACGGTGCCGGCCTCGTGCCGGCGCGGGAAGCGCATGACGAACCAGCCGTCCTCGCCGCGGGTGACGGTGAGCTCGCCGGACTCCCGCGTCACGAAGGTCAGCGTCGCCGCGCTCTCGCCGAGGCATTCGGTGAGGACAAAGGCGGTGGCCAAAGTCGCGTGGCCGCAGAGCGGCACCTCGATCGCCGGGGTGAACCAGCGCAATTCCCAGCGCGCCGGGCCGGCCGGCAGGAAGAAGGCCGTCTCGGCCAGATTGTTCTCGGCCGCGATCGCCAGCATGTCGGCGTCCGGCAGCCAGGCTTCGAGCGGCACGACGGCCGCCGGATTGCCGGCGAACAGCCGGTCGGTGAAGGCATCGACCTGGTAGATCGGCAGGGTGGTCATTACGGGAGCTTTCGCTGGTACTTGATGAAGGGCGTCACCGCCGCAATGCGGTCGTAGAGCTTGCGCGCAGTGGTGTTGAAGTCCTGCGTCATCCAGTAGACGGTCGGTGAGCCCGCCGCGTCTGCCGCCGCATAGACCGCCTCGATCAGCCTGCGCCCGACACCGGTGCCGCGCACCTCCGGGTCGGCATAGAGGTCCTGCAGATAGCAGACATCCTCGACCCGCCAGCAATGGCGGTGGAACAGGAAATGCACGAGGCCGACGGGCTTGCCGCCTGCTTCCGCGATCAGGCCGCGGAACTCGTTGTCGTCGCCGGACGAAAGCCGCGCGAAGGTCGTGGCATAGACCTCCTCCGACACGCTCGCCTCGTAGAAGGTCAGATAGTCGGTCCACAGCCGGCGCCATTCGGCCTCGTCGCCCGGCCCGATCGGGCGAATCCGCACCGCGTCGTTCATGCTGGCTCCTGTCCGTTCCGTTCGACGGGCGCCGCCGTCCGTCACCCCTGCCTCCGCGCAAGGAACGCCAGCCGCTCGAAGAGGTGGACGTCCTGCTCGTTCTTCAGGAGCGCGCCGGCGAGCTTGGGCAGGGCCTTGGTCGGGCTTTCGCGCAGATCCTTGGCCTCGATGTCCTCGGCGACCAAGAGCCGGATCCAGTCGAGCGCCTCGGAGGTCGACGGCTTCTTCTTGATGCCGGGCTGTTCGCGGATCTCGTAGAACTGGGTCAGCGCCGCGCGCACCAGATCCTGCTTGATATGGGGATGGTGGACGTCGACGATCCGCGCCAGCGTCTCCGGGTCGGGGAACTGGATGTAGTGGAAGAAGCAGCGGCGCAGGAAGGCGTCCGGCAGTTCCTTCTCGTTGTTGGAGGTGATGATGACGATCGGCCGGTGCTTCGCGCGGATCGTCTCGTCGGTCTCGTAGACGTCGAACTCCATCCGGTCGAGTTCCTGCAACAAATCGTTGGGAAACTCGATGTCGGCCTTGTCGATCTCGTCGATCAGAAGCACCACGCGCTCTTCCGAAGCGAAGGCCTCCCAGAGCTTGCCGCGGCGGATGTAATTGCGGATGTCGTTGACCTTCTCGTCGCCGAGCTGGCTGTCGCGCAGCCGTGAGACGGCGTCGTATTCGTAAAGGCCCTGCGCCGCGCGCGTCGTCGACTTCACCGTCCACTGGATCAACCGCAGCCCCAGCGCCTCGGCGATCTGGAAGGCGAGTTCGGTCTTGCCGGTGCCGGGCTCGCCCTTCACCAGCAGCGGCCGCTCCAGTGTGATCGCCGCGTTGACCGCGATGGTGAGGTCCTTGCCGGCCACATAGGCGTCGGTCCCGGTAAAGCGCATGCGCGTCATCCTGTTCGTCGTCTTCGCAATCGCGGGAACCATAAGGGCCGGCGGAGCACTTGCAAGCCGCAGCAGACGTCTTTGCCGAACGCACCGTCAAACGGGGCTGATCGCCGCCCGGGGCCGCCCTATCTCGCAACTGCGAAACGCCGGCGGTCTCCGTCATGCCGCCGACCCCGCCGCGGCCCCCACCGACAGGATCAGACGATGACACAGGCTTCCGCCATTGCAGGCGCGCCCGAGGATATGGTGGAGAGAGACGCGCGGCCGGCCGGCCTCGGCCCGGTGCTGACCGTCTTTTTCGCCTTTGCCTGCGGCGCGCTGGCGGCCAATCTCTATTATGCCCAGCCCCTCGTCGCGCTGATCGGCGCCGATACCGGCCTGTCGGTGGCCGCCGAAAGCGCCATCGTCACCGTGGCGCAGATCGGCTACGCCATCGGCCTCGTGCTGCTCGTGCCGCTTGGCGACGTCGTCGAGAACCGCCGGCTGATCCTTGTCACCATGGCGGCCAATCTCGTGGCGCTGGCCGGCCTGGCGCTGGCCCCTGGCCTGTCGGCGCTGTTCGCGGCGATGCTGTTCGTCGGCGTCTCGTCGACCGCCGCGCAGATGCTGGTGCCGCTCGCGGCCAATCTGGCCCCGCCGGACGAGCGCGGCGCCGTCGTCGGCAATGTCATGAGCGGGCTTCTGGCCGGCATCCTTCTCGCCCGGCCGGCGGCAAGCTTCCTGGCCGATTATGTCGGCTGGCGCGGCGTCTTCGGCCTGTCGGGTGTGCTGGTGGCGGTGCTGATGGTCGCTGGGTTGGTGCTGCTGCCGCAGCGGCGCCCGGAGGGCACGCGCGGCTATGGCGCGCTGATCGCCTCCCTCGGCAAGCTCTTCGCGCACCAGAAAGTGCTGCGCCGGCGCGGCCTCTACCATGCGGCGATGTTCGGGGCGTTCTCGCTGTTCTGGACGGCGGCGCCGATCATCCTGCTGCGCGAGCCCTACGGCTTTTCGCCGAGCGGCGTCGCGCTGTTCGCGCTGGCCGGCGTTCTCGGCGTCTTCGCCGCGCCGGTCGCCGGGCGGCTGGCCGATCGCGGCTACACCCGCATCGGCACTATCGCGGCTATCGCGACCGTCGTCATTGCCTTCGTCGCGGCGCTGTTCGGCGAGACCTCGCTGGTCGCGCTGGTTGCGGCCGGCATCCTCATCGATCTTGGCGTCCAGGCCAATCTCGTCTTCGGCCAGCGCGAGATCTACCAGCTCGATGCCAGCATCCGGAACCGGCTGAACGCCGTCTACATGACGACCTTCTTCCTCGGCGGCGCGCTGGGCTCGGCCCTGACCAGCCCGGTGCTGGAGACCTTCGGCTGGACCGGCATCTGCGTCATCGGCATCGCCATGCCGGGCGCGGCGCTCCTCTACTACCTTGCCGCCGATCGCGTTGAGGGGGCGGGCGCTACAGCCTAAGCGGCGCACGCGGCACCGGTTCGTCGAGCGTTGCCGGGCGCCAGGTGCGTGGCGGGCCGCTCGGCGCTATGATGGCCGGAGCGAAGGCGCAGGACGGGCCGATGACGCAGGATGTCCCGACGATCGAGGAACCACGGCAGGGCGCCGCCACGCATGGCCGCCGGACTGCGGTGCTGATCGCGCTGGCGGTCGTCGCGCTGGCGCTTCTGTCGGGCGGGGCCGTTGCCGGCTGGGCGCAGCATGGCGAGGCGATCTTCCTGCATCTCCTGGAGGCCGGCTGGGCTGCCTGCTTCTGAAACGACGCGGGTCGGCACGGGCGCTGCGACGATTGGCGCCTTCGTGAACGGCGATCAGCACCGTTCCTGTCGCGCAGCGGTGTGCCGCCATGCTATCGGCACTGCAACACAGACCGACCGATGCACGAGCAGGGGACGGGCGAGGCCGCATGCGGCGCCCGCTGGACGATATGAGTGGAGTGAAGATGTTCCGGGCCGCGCTCTGGACGATCGTGGCGCTGATTGCCGGCGCGGCGGTGGCCCTGGCGCTGATCTACGCCCAGGGCGGCCCCGGCCGCAGCGGCGAGCCCTACGGCTCGGACTTCTCGCTGATCGACGAGACCGGCCAGCCCTTCACCCAGGCCGATCTGCGGGCAAAGCCGACGGCGGTGTTCTTCGGCTTCACCCATTGCCCCGAGGTCTGCCCGACGACGCTCTACGAGCTGGCCGGCTACCAGAAGCAACTTGCGGAAAAAGGCGGTGATCTGCAGGTGGTCTTCGTCACCGTCGATCCCGAGCGCGACACGCCCGAGGTGATGAAGAACTATGTCGAGGCGGTCTCCCCGGACATCACCGCGCTGAGCGGCTCGCCGGAGAAGATCGCCGCGATGCTGAAGGGCTGGGGCGTCTACTCCGCCAAGATCGGCGAGGGCGACGACTACAACATGGACCACACCGCCACGACCTTCCTGATCGACGAGACCGGGGAACTCGCTGGCACGCTGGCCTATGGCGAGAACCCCGATACCGCGCTGGCCAAGCTGGAGCGCCTCGTCGGCGTCTGACGCAACCCGTGCGAATACCGGCGTGCAGGGGTTTCCGATCCGGCACGCTGGACTAGTTTCGGCTCATCGCAGAACATTGGTCGGAACGGGCGCGGTCGTGAAGGCCGCATTGGCCGTGTCGCCCGGCCCCGGGAATCTCCTTCATGCATGATCTTGCCCTTCAGCTCGCTCTCATTGGCGTTGCCGGCATCGCGGCCCAGTGGCTGGCGTGGCGCGTCCAGGTGCCGGCCATCATCCTCCTGCTCGGCGTCGGGCTGTTGTTTGGGCCGATCACCGGCTTCATGAATCCGCGCGAGGATTTCGGCGACCTCTATACGCCGCTGGTCTCGACCGCCGTCGCGATCATCCTGTTTGAGGGCGGGATGACGCTGAATTTCCGCGACATCCGCGAGACCTCGACCGCCGTGCGCCGCATGGTCATCATCGGCGGGCCGCTGGTCTGGGTGATGACGGCACTCGCCGGCCATTACATCGGCAATCTGAGCTGGCCGACCGCGATCATCCTCGGCGCGATCCTGGTGGTCACCGGCCCAACGGTGATCACGCCGCTGCTGCGCCACGCCAAGCTGAAGAACCGGCCGGCCTCGATCCTGCGCTGGGAAGCGATCGTCAACGATCCGATCGGCGCGCTCTTCGCGGTGATCGCCTTCGAGACGTATCTGGTCCTGAACGCCGGCCATGAGGCCGAGAATCTGATCCTCAACGTCATCCTGGCGATCATCATCGCCATTCCCGGCGGCTTCCTGGTCGGGCGCTTCCTGAGCTGGGTCTTCGCCCGCGGCGAGGCGCCCGAATATCTGAAGGCGCCGATCCTGCTGGTGGCCGTGGTCGGCATGAATTCGCTGACCAATCTGGTGCTGGAGGAGGGCGGCCTGCTGACTGTGACCGTCATGGGCATCACCATGGCGAACACGCGGATCGCCAGCCTGAGTGACCTGCGGCGGTTCAAGGAGACGATCACGCTGCTGCTCGTCTCGGGCCTGTTCATCATCCTCACCGCCTCGCTGCAGCGCGAGGTGCTGGCGAGCCTCGAATGGCGCGTCATCGGCTTCCTCGCGGCGGTGCTCTTCGTGGTGCGGCCGGTGGCCGTGTTCGTCAGCACGCTCGGCGCCGGCCTGACCTGGCGGGAGCGCCTGCTGGTCGGCTGGATCGCGCCGCGCGGCATCGTCGCCGTGGCGGTCGCCGGCCTGTTCGGCGCGACCCTCAGCGGCCTTGGGGTTGCCGATGCAGACCGCATGATCGCCTACACCTTCGCTTTGGTGGCGGTGACCATCCTCCTGCACGGCTTCACGCTGGGACCGCTTGCCCGGGCGCTGGACCTGCGGTCGGCCGACCGGCCAGGCATCCTGTTCGTCGGCGCCTCGCGCTTCACCATCGCCTTTGCGCGCCGGCTGAAGGCCCAGGACGTGCCGGTGCTCATCGCCGACGCCAACTGGTCGCGCATTTCCGAGGCGCGGCTGGCCGAACTCGAGGTGTGGTACGGCGAGATCCTCTCCGAGGCGGCCCACCACAATCTCAACCTGTCGCGCTTCGACCACATGGTCGCCGCCACCGACAACGACGCCTACAATGCGCTGGTCTGTACCGATTTCGGTCCTGAGATCGGCCGCTCCGAGGTCTTCCAGATCGGCAAGATCGAGGGCTCCGACCGGCGCTCGATGAACTTCACCATCGGCGGCCAGCCGCTGTTCCAGCCGCCCAAGACCTTTACCGAACTGCGCGATCTGGTGGTCGACGGCTGGAACTTCCAGGCGACCCGGCTGACCGAGGAGTTCGACTATGAGCGCTTTTCGGCGACGCGCCCGGAAGGCACCCACGTGATCCTGTGGATCCGGCCCTCCGGCAATCTGCTCTTTGCGTCGAACGAGGGCTCCGGCGAGCCGGGCGAAGGGGACACGATCATCTCCTTCGGGCCCAAGCCGCCCCAGCGCGACCAGGAAAAGATCGTCAAGGCGACGACCACCGAGCGCGAGGCGCGGGCCGAGAAGGCCCGCATGACCAGCGAAGCCGTGAAGCCGAAAGAGGGCTAGCAGGAATGCCGCAGATCCGTTTCTACGTCACCGCGGACAAGGCCGCGGCCGACGCCTGCTACGCCGCCGTCGAGACCGCCTTCGAGGATCTCGGCACGCCGGTGTCGCTGGCCGAGATCGACGAGGCGAGGGCGATTTTCGAGGTCTCGGCCTATGTCGACGCGCCCGATGGCGAGGAGGCCGAACGCCTGTTCGCCGGCGCCATCGCCGAGGCCGGTGGCGGCGAGATCTGCCGCGAGGACCTGCCCGACAAGGACTGGATGGCCGATGTCCTGGCGGCGCTGAAGCCGGTGCGCGCCGGACGCTTCCTGGTGCATGGCGCCCACGACCGCGACAAGGTGAAGACCAACGACCTGGCGATCGAGATCGAGGCCGGACAGGCTTTCGGCACAGGACATCACGGCACGACGGCCGGCTGCCTGGAGACGATCGCCCGGCTGGCGACCCGCCGCAAGCCGCGCAACGCGCTGGACCTGGGCACCGGCAGCGCGGTCCTGGCCATCGGGCTGGCCAAGCTCGCGCGGGTGCCGGTGCTGGCAACCGACATCGACCCGGTGGCCGTCCGCGTGGCGCGGGCGAATGTCGAGGCCAATGGCGTGGCGAATTTCGTCGATTGCGCCACGGCCATCGGCTTCGGCGCCGAGGCGATCCGCGAGCGCGCGCCCTACGACCTGATCGTCGCCAACATCCTGGCCGGGCCGCTGATGAAGCTCGCGCCTGAGTTCCACCGGCATCTCGCCCATGGCGGCGACATCGTCCTGTCGGGCATCCTGACCACCCAGCGCAACGCGGTTCTCGCCGCCTTCCGCAACCAGGGGCTCTACCATGTCGCCACGCTGGTGCGCGGCGAATGGGTCACCCTGCATCTGCGCTAGGCGTCAGGCGGCTGGCGGCTGGCGCGACACCGATCGGAACCGGCCGCAAATCGGCATCGTCGGGATAGCGCAGGAAGGATTGCTTCTCTGTCTCGCGAAACCGTATTCCGCCGACCTCCAGCGCGCTGACCGGCGACCGGCCGTATTCCAGGGCAAGCCGATCGACGGCGCGCCAGTGCAGGGCGGTTCTCAGATCGCGTTGCCGGACGGCCGCCCGCACCTCGCGCTCGCATGCGTGGTGAAACCGGAGGGTCATCGGATCGCAGCGTGCGCGCAGGGCGTCGTAGTCGCGCCAGACGGCGTCCGGCACGACGAACACCACATCGGGCTTCAGGCACTGCAGGCACATGGCGGCCTCACGCGGCGAAGAGGACAGGGCCGAGCCTACAGCAAGCGGACCGGACACGAAAACGCCGGCGCGCAGGGGGCTGCGGCCGGCGTCTGTTTCGGTCGGGAATGGCTGCGGTGAAGCGGCCGGGCTATTCAGCCCCGCTCGGGCGCGCGGCCCTCGAAGAGCGACTCGCGTGCGTTGGAGCCGAATTCCTCGCGGCCCATCATCGTGAAGTGGTTGTCGACATAGCGACGGGCCTCGCGCTCGCGGGCCTCGATCACCCGGTCGAGCATGTTGCGCATGAAGCCCCTGGAGCGGGCGGAATTGCGCAGGGATACGTCGGTATAGGTGGAAGTCGCCATGGAAAGTCTCCTGTTCGGCTCGTGGCCTCCCGGTGACCCCAATATGCGTTGCCGCGTCACCGTCAGGTAGAGTCCGCACTGCATAGGTCCGTCCCGTTTTTGCAGTGCAACATCGGCGGTCCCGTCATAATCCGGTAACCTTTGCGCTTCCTTGCCAAATGCATATGTTCCGGCCCCGCAGACAATCCGCCGCGCGCCGCAGCGCGGCCTCCTCCTTTTTCAAGAGCCATCCGATGTTTCAGAGCTTCGACGAGATCGCCGACTTCTCCCAGAGCGCGGCCCGGGTCGCCCGCCTGCGGGACGGCCTGCGCGCCGACGGCGTCGACGGCTTCATCGTGCCGCGCGCCGATGAGCATCAGGGCGAATACATCCCGCCCTCGGCGGCGCGGCTGGAATGGCTGACCGGCTTTTCCGGCTCGGCCGGCGTCGCGGTGGTGCTCGCGGGCAGCGCGGCGATCCTCGTCGACGGCCGCTATACGCTGCAGGTGCGCCAGCAGGTCGATCTCGATGCCTTCGAACCGGTCGCCTCGGCCGAAACCTCGCTGGCCGATTTCCTGAAGAAGGAAGCCGCCGGCAAGCGCATCGGCTTCGATCCCTGGCTGCACACGGCGGGCGAGGCGAAACGCCTGCGCACGGCGCTGGAATCGGTCGGCGGCGAACTCGTCGCTTTGGCCGCCAATCCGATCGACCGGATCTGGAACGACCGTCCGGCGCCGCCGGCCGGCCGCGCCGTCATCCATCCGGAGAGCTTCGCCGGCAAGACGGCGGGCGACAAGCTCGCCGAGCTGGCAAGTATGATTGCCGATGCGAAGGCCGATGCGACGATCCTGACCGACCCGTCGTCGATCGCCTGGGCCTTCAACATCCGCGGCTCGGACGTGGCGCACACGCCGCTGATGCTGGGCTTCGCCATCCTGCGGGCCACGGGGCGCCCGACGCTCTTCGTCGATCCGGCCAAGCTGGACGACGCGGTGCAGGACCACCTTGCGGCGCTGGCCGATATCGATACGCCGGAGGCCTTCGAGCCGGCGGTCCGGTGCGAGGCCTCCGGGCGCACCATCGGTCTCGATCCGCAGCTTGCCGCGGCGCGCCTGTCGACCATCGTCGAGGCCGCCGGCGGCACGGTGGCCGAAATGCCGGACCCGGCGCGACTGCCGCGGGCGATCAAGAATGGCGGCGAGATCGCCGGCGCGCGCGCCGCGCATCTGCGCGACGGCGTCGCGATAACGCGTTTCCTCGCCTGGTTTGACCGGCAGGAGCCCGGCACGGTCACCGAGATCGCCGCCGCCGAAAAGCTGGAAGCTATACGCGCCGAGCATGCGCAGGAGGACGGTTTTCCGCTGAAGGACATCTCCTTCGACACCATCGCCGGCTCCGGCCCGAACGGCGCGATCGTCCATTACCGGGTGAACCGCGATTCCGACCGGCTGCTGCGCGAGGGCGAACTGTTCCTCTTGGATTCGGGCGCCCAGTACCAGGACGGCACCACGGACATCACCCGCACCCTGCCGGTGGGCGAGCCGACCAGCGAGATGCGCCGCAAGTTCACGCTGGTGCTCAAGGGCATGATCGCCATTGCGACGGCGCGGTTTCCCAAGGGCACGCGCGGCGTCGACCTCGATCCGCTGGCCCGTATCGCTTTGTGGAAGGCGGGCTGCGACTTCGCCCATGGCACCGGCCACGGCATCGGCTCCTATCTCGCTGTCCATGAGGGGCCGCAGTCGATCTCGCGCCGCGGCATGGCGGTGATCGAAGCCGGCATGATCCTGTCGAACGAGCCGGGCTATTACCGCGAGGGCGCCTTCGGCATCCGCATCGAGAACCTCATACTGACCGAACCGGCGGCGGAGATCACCGGCGGCGACATCGCCATGCATGGCTTTGAGACGCTGACGCTCGCCCCGATCGACACGCGGCTGGTTGCGCCGGAGCTGATGACGGCCGACGAGATCGCCTGGCTGGATGATTATCACCGGCGGGTGCGCGCGGCGCTCGGCGAGCGGCTCGACGCCACCGACCGCGAGTGGCTGGACGCGGCGACGCGTCCGGTCGGACCGCCCGCCGTCGCCTGACGTAGGCACCGACGCAAAAAGACCCGCCGCAGGGATTGCGGCGGGTCTTCCGGTTGCAGGCCTTGCCCGCGGGACGCGCGGGGATGGCCGGGTCGTTGCGGCCGATCAGCGGCAGACGCGACGCGGGCCGTGATAGGGCTGGTAGGTGCCGCTGCGCGGGTCGAACGACCGGTACTTGTCGGCGCAGTAGCGATACCATTCGCCGGTGCCATATGCCGGCGCGTAGCCGCGCGGCGCCACGCGGTAAAGCGGCCGCGGCGCATCGTAATAGCGGGGCTGGCTGGCAATGGCCGCGCCGATGCCGAGGCCGATGATGCCGCCGAGAACGGCCGCGCCACCGGAATCGATGCCGCGATGGCGGCGATAATGGCGGCGCCCGCCGCGATAGTGCCGTCCGCCGCGATAATGGCGACGGCCGTAATGGCGCCCGCCCACGAGGTGAACGCCGGCGCCGACAAAGGGCTCGGCCTGGGCCTGGGCGATGCCGAGCGGGGCCCCCGCCGGCAGGGTCGCCGGCGCCACCGCCAGCGCGAGAGCAACGGCCATAGACCTGACCGCAAACGACTTGAACAATTTCATACCGACCTCCGGGCGACAGATTCCATCCTGTTCCATTCAACGTCCGGGAAGCTGAATGGCTCCTGAACGATCAGGCCGATCACGCAATGGTTGATGAACGGCCGTCGCCGATACCTTGGCGAGCGCCCGCGCCGCCCTGATCCGCGCAGGAATCAAGCGACCCCGCGGCGGGCCGGTCAGGCGACGGGCTGGCCATTCGTGTCGGTGCGTTCCTTGGCCGGACCCTTGGCCCTTGCCAGATTCAGCGCCGTGATGATCACTCCGACATGGCTGAAGGCCTGGGGAAAATTGCCGAGCATCTCGTCGCCCACCGGATCGTATTCCTCCGCCAGCAGGCCGACATCGTTCTTCAGGCTACAGAGACGCTCGTAGAGGGCCACTGCGTCGTCGAACCGTCCGAGGAGGGCGTAGACGTCGGCCAGCCAGAACGAGCAGGCCAGGAACGCGCCTTCCTCGCCCTCGAGGCCATCGCTGGTCTCGCCATTGTCGTAGCGGATCACCAGACCGTCGCGCAAAAGGCGCTGCTCGATCGCCGCGACCGTGCCCTTCACCCGCGGATCGTCGGCCGGCAGGAAGCCGGTCAGCGGGATATGGAGCAGGCTGGCGTCCAGCGCCGTCGAGCCATAGGCCTGAACGAAGGAGCCGAGCTCCGCGTCATAGCCGTTCCTGCAGACGTCCTCATGGATGTCGTCGGCCACCCGCCGCCAGTGCTTGGCGTAGTTCTCGCCGCCCTCGATGTCGGCGGCCATCTTCGACGCGCGGTCGAAGGCCACCCAGGCCATGACCTTGGAGTGGACGAAATGCCGGTGTTCGCCGCGGATTTCCCAGATGCCGTCGTCAGGCCGGCGCCAGGCTTTTTCCAAGAAGGGCATGACCGAATGGGCGAGGGCGGCCGAGCGCGGATGTGGGGCGAGGCCGCCCGTGCGCGCCTGGGCCAGGAGGTCGGCGACCTCGCCATAGATGTCGAGCTGGAACTGTTCGGAGGCTGCATTGCCGACCCGCACCGGCTGCGACTCGCGGAAGCCTTCGAGCCACGGCACCTCCCATTCCAGGAGATGCCGCTCGCCGGCGACGCCGTACATGATCTGCATCTGCGCCGGATCGCCCGCGACCGACCGCATCAGCCATTCGCGCCAGGCTTCAGCTTCCTCGTAATAGCCGAGATCCATGAAGGCCATCAGCGTCAGCGTGGCGTCGCGAAGCCAGCAATAACGGTAGTCCCAGTTGCGGCTACCGCCGATCTCCTCGGGCAGCGACGTCGTCGCGGCCGCGACGATGCCACCGGTCGGCCGGAAGGTCAGCGCCTTCAGGGTGATCAGCGAGCGGCGCACCTCCTCGGTCCAGTTGCCGACCTCGGGGCAGCGGGAGGAGAAGGCGGTCCAGAACGCTTCGGTGTCGGCGAGGGCCGCCTCGGGGTCGGTGCCCGCCAGCGGCTCCTGGTTGGACGGCTGGTGCAGGAGGGTGAAAGCCAGCCGCTCGCCCGCCGAGACGGTGAAGCGGCCCTTGGTGTGCATGTCCTCGCCATGCAGATTGACCGGCGCGCGCATCACCAGCATCTCCGGTCCCGCGACGGCCGTCATCGTGTCGCGGTCGATGCGCGTCACCCAGGGCACCGTCCGGCCGTAGTCGAAACGCATGACGAGGTCGAAATCGAGATCGACGCTGCCTTCGAGGCCGACAACGATGCGCATGACGTTGGCGATGCCGTCGCGGGGCGGCATGAAGTCGATGAGCATGGCGCTGCCGGTCGCCGTCCTGAACGTTGTCTCGAGGATCAGCGTGCCGTCGCGGTAGCGCCGCGAGGAGGCGAACTCTAGATCGCTCGGCGCGATGCGCCAGCGGCCGTTCTCCGGCGTGCCGATCAGCGAGGCGAAGCAGGCGCGGGAATCGAAGCGCGGCAGGCAGAGCCAGTCGATCGAGCCGTCTTTGGAGACGAGGGCTGCGCTTTCGCAGTCCCCGATCATGGCGTAGTCGGCAATACTGCGATGCAAACCCTGCTCCTCGATCCTGTTCCCTGGCCGCGACCGCAGGCGTTGCAGGCAGCGAGGGTCAGCAGGATAGGGCCACGGCCGCGGCGTAAAAGGTCGCCGGCTATCAAACCGCCGTAAACAGTGCGGCACGGCACCCTGACATCATGTCGCGGTCAGCGCAGGCCGGGACCGTCCGTCCTGCCCGCCGCGGCGGTGTCGGACCCGAGCAGCCGCTGCACCAGCACAAGGCCCCCGACAAGGCAGGGAAGGCCGCCGAACACCGCCATCAGGATGCCGCCGAGACGCTGGTCGTCGAGGCGTTCGAAGCCGAAGGCGCCGACGCAGACATCGGGTGCGTAGACGAGGACCGGCGCCAGCGCGAGGAGGACGCCCAGCATGGTCATGTGAATGAAGGTCGCCAGCATGGCGAAGGCGCCGATGGCCGCGTCGCCGGAATGACGGCCGGCGAAGCTGACCGCCCAGACGAGGAGGCCTGCGGCGAGAAAGCTGACCTGCTGCACCACGAAGACGCCGCCGTCCCGCGCCGCGGCCTCGTGCAGCACCGGCGTGTGCCAGCCCCAGATGACGAACATGTCGAAGGCGGAGGCGGCGATCGCCGAGCCGATGCCCGGGCGGATGACGTGCAGGCCGATGCCGATCCGCCGCAGCCCGATGACGATCATCGGCGCGGCCAGGGTGACGATGCCCAGATGCAGGATCATGTGGGCGGAAAAGGCCCGCCGGCTCATCTCGACCAGCGGACTGAGCCACAGGCCCGCCAGAATGGCGATGCCGAGCGCCGCCGGCCAGGCGCGGATGAGCGCGCGCCGATGCGTTGCGTCGATGTCCGGTGATCCTGCGTCGGCGATCCGTTCCATCCCTGCCATTCTAGGGCAGGCGCGCCGCGCGTCCTGCCGATCTCGCGGCGCCTGCCATTTGGCGTTTCATTGCGGAAACTTGCCGTCACTTGCCATCACGCATTCCGATCTGTCTGTTGGCGCGCTCAGGACAAGACACCGCATGATGGCGGCAAGGAAAGTTACGCAATTGTCTCCGCCGCAACAGTTTTCCCGCGCTTATTCTGGCAAACCTTATTGGCAAGTCGCCTGTCAGCACATATCTATAAGGCGGACGGTCGTTGCGGCCGTGATTCACCTGATCCCTTGCATATACCGCCGGCTGAGGCCGGTCCCCATGCATACAGCTATGAGCACGATGAAACCACAGTCGAAACCGTTCACCGTCGCCGTGAAACGGCGCAAGCTTTCGCCAGAGGGCAAGAAGAAGTCCGTCTGGTCGGATGTTTCGCATCTGATCGCCGCGGCCGAGAGCGACCTTGCCCGTGACGAGGACGAGGCACCCGCCGCTGCCGCCACCAAGGCGCCGGCAAAGGCCGAGCCGTCAGCGGGCAAGAGCGACGCGGCACCGACCCGCCAGCCGCGCATTCTCCAGAGCCGGCCGAGCGAACCCGTCATGGCCGAGCCGGAAGCCGACCTGGAGCCGGTCGAGCGTCCGGTGCGCCGTCGCGGCCGGCCGCGCAAGGTGGTCGCCGAGACACAGCAGCGTCCGGTCGCAGTCGAGGCCGAGAGCCAGTCGCAACCGCAAATCGAGCGTGACTGGAGCCGCACCCCGGCCGTCGACGCAGCACCGGTCGCTCCGGCGCCGGTGGCGGATCTGCAGACGGCTGAAACCAGCCTCGCCGAGATCGAGACGGCCGCGACCGAGGCACGCCCGGCGGGCCGCCGTCGCCAGCGGACCGGTGGCCTGCGCGCCGGCGAACGCTGGAAGCGCCATCTGCCCCGCTGGTCGCGCTGATCCGCCCACCGGGCTTTGACCGGTCTGCGGTCGCGGAGCCAGAGGCAGCGTCCCGCGTTGTGCCGCCCGACCCCGCAGGAGAGATTGCGGCGGACGCAAGCCTGTGCGAGAGCGGCTGAATGGACGCAAAGGCCGAAAACGAAACCGCGCGCGACAAGCGCCGGCCAAACGGAGTCCTGAGCGAGCATCCCGAGGATCTCCTCTTTGGCTCGGGCTGGCGGGCGGTCTGGGCGGTGCTGCGGGAAGCCATCCTGCGCCTGTGGAACGACGACGCCATGGGGCTGGCCGGCAACATCGCCTTCCGCGCCGTTCTCGCCATCTTTCCGTTCCTGATCTTCGCCAGTTCGCTCACGGCCTTCATCGGCAATCGCGAAATGGCCGACGGCCTTGTCACCTTCCTGATCGCTATCGTTCCACCGGCCCTGGCCGAGCCGCTGGTGTCGGAGGTGATGAACATCGTCACCATACGGCGGGGCGGGGTGCTCAGCGTCGGCGTTCTCCTGACGATCTGGTTTGCTATCGGCGGCGTCGACGGCGTCCGTGTCGGCCTGAACCGCGCCTATGACATTCGCGAGACCCGCTCGACCATCGTCCTCTATCTCCTGCAGGTGCTGACCGTCGTCCTGACCGGGCTGGTGCTCGTCGTCGTCGGCTATCTCCTGGTCCTGGCGCCGCGCGCCGGATCGTTCCTGCACCAGCTGATGCCGGGCTTCCAGCCCTCTTCAGTGACGCCCAGCTTGGTGCGCTATCCCGCGACCGCGGCGATCCTGACGACGGCTCTGTTCGTCGCCCATGTCTTCCTGCCGGCGCGGCGCTCGCGCTTCAGCAACATGTGGCCGGGCATCCTGTTCACGCTCTGCGCCTGGTCGGCGCTCGTGGCGGCCTTCTCGGTCTATATCGGCCAGTTCGCCAATTACGCCAGCTACTATGCCGGCCTCGCCGGGATCATCGCGGCGCTGTACTTCTTGTACCTGGCCGCCCTGGTGCTGATCTTCGGCGGCGAGCTCAACCGCGCCATCCGGATCCGCCGGCTCGCCCGCGCCCTGCGTCGGGATAAATTGGGCAACGGTTAGTGGGGGTGTATCGAGAACGATAGACGACAATACAACATTTATACGCGTGGGCTGTTGACCTAAGTTTCGCAATTCCGTGGTTCCCGTTGAACGCGATGCCTTTGTCCGTTTTCAAGGAAGAGCAGTCTGTTGCGAAGGTGACTTGTGGTGGTTTTAGCACAAGAGAGATTCCCGCATGCCGGGCGGAGGCTTCATGGGGCGATAGCACATTGTGTGCGGGCTGGCATGCTGTTGGGCTGGCGCTTAAGTGGCGTCCACAACTGGCAGAGGTGACAATCACTACGCGACTGGACGCTATACGCCTGGATCGATATTTCGATCGAGTTTTATTCAACTGCGTGACATTTGCCGGAGTGGGTCAAAAATACTTCCGGCGTTTACTTGTCATCCACGATTCCGCGCCAATATCGCTGATACGCCCGCAATCACGCGGTCGGAACATCGGTCGGAATGCAGGTAGCTTGCCAGTGCGGCTACCGGGGGAGCGGGAACTCCACCCAGCAGCCTGACCATCACTGACTCGAGTAGGAGATCAGAATGGCTCACACTGTGATGCCGCGCACCCGTGCGTCTTGCAATACCCCTATCACGTCCATCCGTCCGCCCCGTCAGCATCAGGCAAGCCTGGCGCCATGGCCTGACGTCGCGCGCCATGCCGCGTTGCGTGCCGGCATAGCCTCCGCCCAGCACAATCGCTTCGACCCGTGCGATGAGCCGCCTGTTGTCCCGGCAGCATTTGCCGGCGCGGCGGTGCCCAGCGTCGCGCAGGGCAGGGCAATCCCGGCCAACGCTCCCTGCGAGCTGGAACGCCCGCCGGCGGCCGCACCGTGTTCTGTCCCTGATGAGCGCGTCCCCGACGCACGAGCGACCGCGACCGTCCCCACGCCGTTCGGCCCGGTGTTCTCTGCCAACGAGATCACCGCGACGCGGTGGCTGCTGAAGACGCTGCGCGACGAGCAGCTGTTTCTGGTCCCGCCCGAGGGGATCAATGCCCCCGGCTGCGTGATCGACGACGGTCTGCTGACCAGGCTCGCGCGGATCCGCGTGATCTGCAGGGTCGACGCTGGCCCCTTCGGCATCATCGTCACCTCCGCCTAGACAGCCGACGCTGACCATCCCGCCATGCGGGGTGGCCGACGCGCGATCGTCACGTGTTGCGTGTCGGTCGGCGCTGCTCTCGCTCATCTCATCATTCCAGATACGTCGTCCGCCGATCGTCATCGCGGACGCGGAGGAACCGCTATGCCCAGAACCAGCAAACTTGGAACCAGCAAACCAGACGGCCGCCGCTCCCGGCAGGCCAAGGATGAACCCCGCACCGGGTCGACACCGGAAGCGCGCGTGCAAAAGCTCGCGCTCGAAATCGTCGCCAAGGCGGCCGCCGCCGCTGCAAGCCCGACCCCCGAAGATCCGTGCTTCGGTGCATGGACGCCGCTGCAGGCCTTCGGGCTTTCGGTCACGACCCGCACGGGGCAGGCGCTGCCGGGCGTCATCGCCATCGGCCTCGAAGCCGATCCGCGGCTGAAGGTGCTGCAGGAAACGCGCCTGCCCATCACAGCAACCGCACTCTCCATCGGCGACCAGGACACGGCCAGGGATGTCGTCCTTGGCGATGATGACCGCACCGTCAGGAACCTTGCGGTCGATCTCATCGTCATCGATCGGACGACCGGCCATGCAACGTTGCTCGACGTCAAGCGCGGCAGTGCGCTCTACTCCTCGCGGGCACGCCTCGACCTGTGCACCGCGATGGCTGCCTGCGCGCTCACCGCGCCTGCCGCCCTTCGCCGGATCAACGTCTCGATCGCCACGGCGTCATGGGGGATCATCGACCTTGGCGGGGCTGCCGGTTTTGCCGAGGACCGCTGCGTGTCCGGCGCCAAGATCGACACGTTCTTCGATGTTCCGATCACGCCGCTGATCGAGCTGTTCAACCAGACGATCGCAACGGGTTACTCGGCCGAGATGCAGCGGTTGGTCGGCCGAGTGTTCGACACGCCGGATGTGACACAAGGCGGCTCGGACGAATGGACCGAGAGCGATGGCCAGGCATCGAGGGAGCTCACGGTCAGGTCACCCAGGTCACCCAGGTCCGTCAGGTCGGTCGGTTGCGCTCCCCGTCTGCCGCAGCGCCTGATCGGTCCGCATGAGCGCCGTCGGCTGGCACTGGTGTCTGGAAGCAGCGGCCGCTCCCGGAAACGGGGCCGGACGTGACCGTGGTGCCGTTTGCCCAATGTGACCGGCAGGGTTCGCGCGAGAGGCGGGGGCGCGATCCGGCTGCGGTCTCGGCGCGGATCTGCGCCATGCCGGCGTCCACCCTGGTGGCCTACACCATCCGCCGCAGCCGCGCCGGCGCGGCGCGCGGCGAGATCGCGTCGCTGATCGGTCGACTTCGCCAGGTCGATGATCCAACGGCCGCTGTCCTTGCCGATCATCTCGAGCCGCTGCTGCGCATGCGCAGTGGATCGGTCTCGTAACCACGACGCCAACGTCCGGCATCACCAGTTTGCCAGGCCATCGGTCTGCGCCGGGCAACGGCTTGGTACGGCAAAGGGGAGGGCGCTGCCATCGGCGCTCTCCTTCGCCGACGATGCAACCAACCGGTCGGCACGCCGTGCCGACCGGACCGGCCGGAAGACGCGAGGAAGGCTCCGATGCCGACAGATCTGCGAACAGACTTCGAACAGCTGCGCGAGCGCGCGCGAAGGGAACAATACGTCATGCAAGGCGAACTGGACGACATCGCGGATTCGGGTTCGCACAGGGATCGGATCGTCGCGGCGCTGAGCCCGTCCGCGCGCCTGTTGTTCGATGCCATCGACGGCAACGTGGCGGCCGCCACACGCTCGCGAGGCGAGCGGACGCTCCTCATCACCGTCAGGGTGTTCTCACCTAAGTGGCTCGACACGGCACGGCAAGCGGTGAAGGCGTCGATCCGCGCCGCATGGCCCGATCAATACCTGCCGATCACCGTTTTGACGGCAACGTCCGAGAGCCGGCTCGATCATGGCTATCCGTTCGAGCTTCAGCGTCTGCCCGAGATGCTGGCCGAGGCGTCACCCTGCCTCTGCCTCTTTCCGCCTGACCATGAACCGCCAGAGATGCTGCGCGCCATCTCGGATGCTCTGGTCGAGATCGCCGATCCTGCACGCGAGGATATCGAACGCCTGCTCGGCCTGGGTGATGCGTCGCCCCATCTGCCGGACGGAACGATGGGCTCGGCCTACCGGCCGCTCGAACTCGACTTTGCGGTCGGGCGCGGCCGCTCCCCCGCCGAGCGTCTGCGCCTGTTGCAGGAGATCCGTGGACTGC
>NZ_JAGDDZ010000007.1:0-191685 GCF_049132005.1 Aurantimonas sp. NFXS3 | reverse complement strand
GAACCGCCGGCTCTGGAAAGACCCGGAGGCCACGATCGCCTCTGCCACCGCCTTCCTCTATGCCGCCTCGGTCATGATCCTCATTCGCCGCCTTGGCCGCGCATCATGACCTTTCCGGACGGGCTCTGATGCCAGCCATTACATACGCGGCGTCACCGGCCCGTCCTGGGGGGGGGCGCCATTTTCCGTATTCCGGGTGCTGCACATTTGTGCTATTGTTCGATTGTGCCATCTGGATGAATCTTGCAGGACCACCCATTGGCTAAGCCGCCGCACTCGTTGAAGCGTAGTGCGGCGGCTTTCTCTTTGGTGACGCCTGTATCCCGTGGCATGTGCAACCTATAAAAATCAGCTGCCGCCAAACGGATATCTGACAGTTTACCTGCGCGGACGGGACATCATGGGCAACCTTCAGTCGTTGCCGGGTGTGTTCCCTGACCATCCGCGCCCGTGGTCCGCAACGGTATAGCGACACCGTCGAGATGACCTGCGCGCTCGTCGATAGCGCGGTCGTTGTCCGGAGAAATCACCGATCAGACGATTGCCATCGCCGAACAGACCGCGGCACCGGCGGCGCAGACCAAGGTGATCAGGGAATCGTTGCGGGCGGTACTGGGGCTGAAGGAGGAGGCCCAGGAGCTTGGCCCGAAACGAGTCGGCGGCGCTGACGCTGCGCCATTGCCGTGTTCGCTCCCCATCGTTAACATGAAAGGCGCGCATCGTGAGTGCGTCAGTCCTGACCGGCCCGGTCGCTCCTTTGGGAAGCGACCGGGCTTTCTACTGTATCAAAATACAACGATCCGTCCCAGAGAAAATAGCGCAAACGGAACAACTAGCCAGCGATCGTGGTTGTACGCCCATGTCATCGTGGGAGATGGAGTTATGAACTGGGATCAGATCGAAGGAAAGTGGAAGCAGTTCAAGGGCAGCGCGAAGGAACAGTGGGGAAAGCTGACGGACGACGACCTCGACCGCGTCGAGGGAAACAAGGATATGCTCGCTGGGCGAATCCAGGAAGCCTACGGGGTCGAGAAAGAAGAAGCGCACCGGCAAGTGGATGAGTGGGCCGCAGGGCGGAACGATATCTAGCAAATCGCTTGGGTGAGTATCTTATCCTAGTGAAGTAGCCATCCGGCTGGATCTTGCGAGCTGACCATTTAGCGAAGCCGTCGCATCCCCTCGCGTGCGACGGCTTATTCGTTTTCGGTGATCAGGTTGCGTGGAAGGGAGGACTTATCCTCGCACGCCTCCAGTTTCCCAGCGATCCCAGCTGTAGTCGTCGTTCGAGCGCGACCGTCTGCTGACGAAAGGATCATGCTGATCCTCTGAATTCAGCGGCGGTTTTTGACCGGCGTTTTGCGCTTGTTCCGGCTGGCTCTGCATCTCGGTGACCATCCTCGTTTGAAGTCGCTAGTTACCTCAGTGTCGCAATCCTATGGTTGCGGGAACGACACATCTTAGATGCTTCTCGACGGGAGTCCGCACGGCGTGCTCTTCTGCCTCTACGTGCAACCCCTACTCAAGCAAGAAGGGCAAATCGGCCATCGGAGAATTCGGCCGCGCTATATGTGACAGCACCGGCAACTTTCCGTTGCTGCCGGGCGTGTTTCCCGACTATGCCGCGCCATGGTTCGCAATCAGGGCTCCGGCGCGCCTGGGACCTCGAAATCCTTCTCCCGCTTCTTCAGTCAGCCGACTCAATTGGCCGCCGCTCGAACGTCTGTGCCTCAGAGTGAACGAGCGCTGCGGCTCGCGAGATGCGAATCTGTGCGGTATAGGTTGACGATCCGTCGGCCCGTTTGGGTGCGTTGATGGCTCCCAAGTTGCTACGTGCCTCTGAGGTCGCTACGACGTAGCAATAGCTATAAGACAGTCGGAAATGGTTGAGTTTGGTCGAGAACAGTAGATCAGTGCAGTCCGGTCGAGTGACTGAATCAGCGTTAAAAACCAGCACAACAAAGGGTTCTCCGTTCGCGATCGCTCCGATGATCGACTGGACCGACCGGCATTGCCGGTTCTTCCATCGGCAGCTCACCCGGCATGCGCTGCTCTATACCGAGATGGTTGTCGCCGACGCGATCCTGCATGGCGACCGCGACCGGTTGCTCGGCCATGATACGGTCGAGAGCCCGGTGGCCCTGCAGATCGGCGGTTCGGAGCCGCAGAAGTTGGCGGAAGCCTGCCGGATCGCAGCGGATTTCGGGTATGACGAGATCAATCTGAATGTCGGCTGCCCGTCCGACCGGGTGCAGTCCGGGGCGTTCGGCGCCTGCCTGATGCGCGAGCCCGACCTCGTCGGTCGTTGCCTCGCGGCCATGGTCGAGGCGAGTGACGTGCCGGTGACGGTGAAGTGCCGGATCGGCGTCGACGAGCAGGACCCGGAGCCGGCGCTCGATGATCTCGCCAATGCCGCGATTGCCGCCGGCGTGACCACGATCTGGGTCCATGCGCGAAAAGCATGGCTGCAAGGGCTGAGCCCGAAGGAAAACCGGGACATCCCGCCGCTCGACTACGACCGCGTCCACCGGCTGAAGCAGCGGTTGCCGGAGGCGTTCATCGGCCTCAATGGCGGGCTGACGACGCTGGATGCGGCCGTCGAGGAGCTCGACCGCGTCGACGGGGTGATGATGGGCCGCGCGGCCTACCAGACGCCGGACCGGCTGGCCGAGGTCGATGCCCGCATCTTCGGCGCGGCGCCGCAGCCGGTGGACTATGCCGCGCTGATCGACACCATGGCGGATTACGCCGCGCGACATCTGGAGCGCGGCGGCCGGCTGGGGCAGGTGACCCGGCACATGCTCGGCCTGTTCAACGGCATGCCCGGCGCGCGGCGCTGGCGCCAGATCCTGTCGGACGGCGCGGTGCGCCCGGACGCCGGGCCGCAGCTGCTGCGCGAGGCCTTCGCCGCCGTGCGACTGGATGGCGACAAGCGCCACGCCGCCTGACGCCGGCGACCGCGCCGGTGACCATCACCCGACAGCACGAACGGATCGCGCCATGAACGACGACACCCTCCAGGCGCGGTTCGACCGCCAGCATGCGGCCTCGCGCAGCCAGCCGGCACCGGAAGCCGCCGCGCGCCGCGACGCGCTCGCCCGTCTGCGCCGGCTGATCGTCGGCAATGTCGATGCCCTCGCCGCGGCGATCTCCACCGATTTCGGCCAGCGCTCGAAGACCGAGACCGAGCTCCTGGAGATCGGCCCGACCCTCAACGCCATCCGCCACGCCTCCAAATCGCTCGCCGGATGGATGAAGCCGCAGCGCCGCGGCATCGACATCACCTTCCAGCCGGGCCGGGCCTGGGTGCGCCACGAGCCGCTCGGCATCGTCGGCATCATGGCGCCCTGGAACTATCCGCTGATCCTGACGCTGGCGCCGCTGGCCGATGCGCTGGCGGCCGGCAACCGCGCCATGCTGAAGCCGTCGGAACTGACACCGCGTTTCTCCGAGCTGCTGCAGCGCCTGGTCACCGAGCATTTCGCCGCCGAACAGGTGACCGTCGTCGTCGGTGATGTGCCGGTCGCCAAGGCGTTCTCGGCGCTGCCCTTCGATCATCTGCTGTTCACCGGCTCGACCCATGTCGGCCGCGAGGTGATGCGCGCGGCGGCCGAGAACCTGACACCGGTGACGCTCGAACTCGGCGGCAAGTCGCCTGCGATCATCTGCCCGGACTATTCCATCGACGCGGCGGCGCGGTCGATCGCCTTCGGCAAATGGCTGAATGCCGGCCAGACCTGCATCGCGCCGGACTACGTGCTGGTGCCCGCCGCATCCCTCGACGCCTTCGTTGCCGCAGCGTTGGCGCAAGCGCGATCCGCCTATCCGGAACCGGCCGCGAATGCCGACTACACCAGCATCATCAGCGAGCGGCACCATGCCCGGCTGATCGCCGCTTTGGCGGAGGCCGAGGCCGCCGGCGCCACGGTGCATCGCCATTCCGACGTGGCGACGACGAGCGAGACGGGGGAGGGCGCGGCACGGATGGCGCCGGCCATCGTCGTCGGCGCCCCCGACGACAGTGTCCTGATGCGCGAGGAGATCTTCGGCCCGATCCTGCCGGTCGTGCCCTATCGCGATCTCGACGAGGCGCTGGCCATCGTCAATTCCCGCGAGCGGCCGCTGGCGCTTTATTGCTTCACCGGCGACAAGCGGGCGGAGACGCGGGTTCTCGACGGGGCGATTTCCGGCGGCGTGACGGTGAACGGCACGCTCCTGCACATCGCCCAGGACAATCTGCCCTTCGGCGGGATCGGCCCCAGCGGCATGGGCGCCTATCACGGGCGTGACGGCTTCCTGCGCTTCAGCCATGCCCGGGCGGTCTACAAGGTCGGGGCGATCAACGTCTTCGAGCGGCTGGGCCCGCCCTGGGGCCGGCTGGCCCGCATGGTGTCGCAGCTGATGCTGCGGCGCTGATCCCCGGCGGAACCGCCGCGCTGGCGCACCGGCTTTTGCGCGGTGCAACATAACGGATGCATTCGCGACTGTTCCCCCCTATGAGGAACCATGCAGCCGATCGAAGCGTCCGCTCTGATTCCCTACCTCCTGCCGCTCTTCGGAGCGGCTGCGGCCGCGGGCTTCCTCGCCGGCCTGTTCGGCATCGGCGGCGGCGCGATCTTCGTGCCGGTGCTCTACCAGACCTTCGAGGAACTCGGCGTCAGCCACGAAGTCTCGATGCATCTGGCCATCGGCTCGTCCCTGGCGATCATCGTGCCCACCTCGATCCGCTCGCTGATCTCGCACTGGCGGCGCGGCGTCGTCGACTGGCGGCTTCTGAAGGAATGGGTGGTAGCGATCCCGCTCGGGGCGATCGCCGGGGCCATGGTCGCCGCCGCGGCCTCGTCGGGCGAATTGCGCGGCATCTTCGCGGCGCTGGCCCTGGTGCTCGGGCTGAAGCTGGTCTTCGGCAAGGTGCCGATGTCCTTCGGCAAGCAGCTTCCCGGCCTTGCCGGTCGCTCGGTCGCCGGCTTCCTGATCGGCCTGTTGTCCTCGCTGATGGGGATCGGCGGCGGTGTCCTGAACAACACCTTCATGACGCTCTACAACCGGCCGATGATCGAGGCGGTGGCCACCAGCGCCGGTGTCGGCGTGCTGATCTCGGTTCCCGGCCTGCTCTCCTACGCCATCGGCGGCTGGGGCGATCCGCTGCTGCCGGCCTACAGCATCGGCTTCGTCAGCCTTGCCGCGGTGCTTCTGATCGCGCCGGCCTCGATCCTGGCGGTGCCGCTGGGGGCCGCGCTGGCGCACAGGCTGACCCGCCGCCAGCTCGAGCTGGGCTTCGGCGCCTTCCTGCTGATCGTCGCCGCGCGCTTCGCCTATTCGCTGCTCTGAGAGGGTCGCTCAGTCGGTCAGGATCAGCCGATCGCCGCGAAAGTCGAAGGAGGTGAGGGTGTTGAGGAAGCTCATGCCGAGCAGCGCGACGCCGAGACCGTCGCTCTCCGTCACCGCCGCCGCTACGCCGTGCCGTACGATATCGCCGACGCGCACCTCGTCGAGCCGCACCGGCGCCGCGCCGACGACGCCATTGGCCGTCATCACCTGCTGCCAATAGCGCAGTTGCGTCGTGTCGATGCCGACGGATTCGGCCGTCGAGCGGTCGAGCGCGATCATCGAAGCGCCGGTATCGACCATGAAGGAGATGGGCTTGCCGTCGATCTCGCCGTCGAGATGGAAATGGTCGTCGGCCCCGCGCAGCGACATGAAGCGGCTGCCCTCGGTGCCGTCGCCGAGCGAAACCAGCGTGCCGGGCACGAGAACGGCGACGACCCGGTCCTTCAGGGCCGAGAGTTCCGGCGCAAAACCGTAGGCGGCGATCAGCACGAGGAAGGCGAGGCCCCAGATCGCCGCGCCCTTCAGCGCGCCGGCCAGATTGGTCCGCAGGAACAGGATCGCGCCGGAAGCCAGCGCCAGGCCCCAGACACCGTAATAGGCGAGGCTGGCGAACTGGTTGTCCGGCAGGCCGGCAATGGTGCCGTCCTGGTTGAGGACGAGGGCCAGGCACGCCACGCCGAGAATGGCGAGGATGATCCAGAGGAGGCTGCCTCTACGCATCGTCCGCTCCTTGCGCTTCGGCCCGTTCTCGTTCCAGCCGCCGTCGCTTGGTCTCGCGCCGGGCCGGGCGCTCGATCGTCGCCATGCGGGCCGGCAGGGTGTCCATCACGGCGCGGCGCTGGTCGGGGGAGAAGGCGATCCACGCGCCGATCTCTTCGCCCGTGCGGCCGCAACCGAAGCAATAGCCGGACCGCGGATCGATCGCGCACAAGGAGATGCAGGGGCTTTCGATGCTCATGGGTCCGCGGCGCGTCGGTGTCACAATCGGGGCGTCGGCGGGCGTCGTCGCACCGCGTTTCATGACCCGGATATGGCCTTTGGGGCAGCGGCGTACAAGCGCGCCGCGTCGTTGTGCGTCCGGCTAAGGAGCCGCCACCGGGGAAAGGCGTCAGGCGTATTCGTCGAGGGCCGGCATGACTTCCAGGACGCGGGAATTGGGGAAGATCGCGATCGCCTCGGTGCCCTCGCGCAGCCGCGAGCGCAGCTCGAACGAGCCGTCATGCATTTTCATCAGCGCCTGGACGATCGGCAGGCCGAGGCCGGTGCCCTGTTCGGCGCTCTTGATGGCGATGGAGCCCTGTCCGAAGGAGGACAGGACGATCGGGATTTCCTCCTCGGGGATGCCGGGACCGTTGTCCTTGACCGCCAGATACTGGCCACCGCCGGCGGTCCAGCCGACGCGCAGGGTGATCTCGCCGCCGCGCGGGGTGAACTTCACCGCGTTCGACAGCAGGTTGAGGATGATCTGGCGCAGCGAGCGCTCGTCGGCCCACATGGCCGGCAGGTCCGCCTCGAACTCCGCGCCGATCACCAGATCCTTGGCCTCCGCCTTCACCCGGACATAGCCGAGGCAGTCGCGGGCGATGGCGACGATGTCCACGGCTTCCTCGCTGAGCGCGTAGCGCCCGGCCTCGACCCGTGACAGATCAAGGATCTCGTTGATCAGGCCGAGCAGATGCTGCCCCGAGGCGTGGATGTCGGCGATGTAGTCCTTGTAGGATTCGTTGCCGATGGGGCCGAGGATCTCGTTGCTCATCACCTCGGAGAAGCCGAGGATCGCGTTCAGCGGCGTGCGCAGCTCGTGGCTCATCGTCGCCAGGAAGCGCGACTTGGCGAGGTTGGCCTCTTCGGCCCGGCTGCGGGCCTCGTCGGACATGATCTTCGCCATTTCCAGCTCGGCGATCAGCTCGTCCTTCTCGCTCTGGTGCTTCAGCCGGGCGATGCTGGCGCGGCGCAGCATCTCGGCGACGAAGGCGAAGAACGGCACGGCGCCGATCAGGACACCGTACATCGCCGAGGCCATCGGCTGGGCCGTGGTGACGATGCCGTAGCCGAGCACCAGGATGGTCGGCAGGAAGGTGAGCGGGACGACGGCGCGCAGCGTCGACGACACCATGGCGATCATCGCGATGGCGAGGAAGATCACCGTGAACTGGAAGAGCTCGAAGCGCAGGGGCTGGCATTCGGCGCAGGCCAGCGTCGCCAGATACGCCCAGGACAGGCCGGCCGCCACATGGCCGGCAAGGAAGATCCGTGACCAGCGGGTGATGCCGGCGCGCGTCAGGTTGTCGGCTGGAAACCGCCGCGACACGACGACGAGGGCGAAATGGCCGAGCAGGGCGAAGCCGGTCCACAGGATCGCCGGCAGCGGACCGGTGAAGATCGACAGGCCGAATCCGGTGAGGATGACCGGCAGGGGCAGCACGATCGCCGCCGCCTGGATCGCCGCGGCATGCTGGACCAGGAGCTCGCGTTCGAAGTTCGGCTGCAGCCCGCCACGCGCCGACAGACGTTCCCGCGCGGCCTTCAGAGTCCGGGTCAGGTCGCCATTGCGGGCGGCCCGTCGTCTGGCGATGACCGTGTGGTCGTAGGAGTGGGGAGCTGCGATTGTCATGAACGCGATCGATCGCCTGCATACGCTTGCCGGAGCGCCCATGATGTTTCGAGGAGATTAAGAAACTCTCTTAAGGAATCGCGAAATGTCGAGTTTGTCTGGGGAAAAGCGCCGGCGCGGACCCGCCGCCGCAGGGCGCCGTCGCCCCCATGGCGGGGGATGCGGGCTTGCCGCCGGACGGGCGCGTGCCTAATGCTCGGGACGGAAAAAGAGTGGGAGGACCCTTGCGATGAAGCTGTTCGACGGTGGCCGCGCGCCCAATCCGCGCCGGGTGCGGATCTTCCTGGCCGAGAAGGGCCTGTCGGTGCCGACCGAGGCGGTGGACATGGCCAAGCTCGGCCATCGGTCCGAGGAGATCAGCCGTCGCAATCCGCTGCAGCGGCTTCCTGTTCTCGAACTCGACGACGGCACGATCCTCACCGAATCCGTCGCCATCTGCCGCTATTTCGAGGAACTGCATCCCGAGCCGGCGCTGTTCGGAACCGGCGCTCTCGGCCGCGCCCTGGTCGAGATGTGGAACCGCCGCATCGAGCTCGGCTTCTATGCCTGCGTCGCCGCTGCCTTCCGCCACACCCATCCGGCGATGGCCGAATGGGAAGTGCCGCAGATCGCCGAATGGGGCGCGGCGAACCGCCCCAAGGCGCTCGACTTCCTGGCCCTTCTCGACCAGCATCTGGCCGACAACCGCTTCGCCGCCGGCGCCGACTACAGCATCGCCGACATCACCGGCCTCGTCGCCATGGACTTCATGAAACCGGCGAAGATCGACCTGCCGGACAACCTCTCCAACGTCGCGCGCTGGTACGCCGAGATCTCGGCACGGCCCAGCGCGAAGGCCTGACGTCACCTTGACGTCGGCAGCGGCCGAGGACCCGGCGGCGCTCTACGACACGATCCGCGCCTGCCGGATCTGCCGCGACGCGCCAGTCGGGCCGCCGCTGCCGGTTGAGCCCAATCCGGTGCTGGCCCTCTCCGGCACGGCCCGGCTGCTGATCGCCGGCCAGGCGCCCGGCAACCTCGCCGACCGCTCGACGACGCCGTTCAACGATCCGTCGGGCGTCCGCCTGCGCGACTGGCTGGGACTGTCGCCGGAGGTCTTCTACGATCCGGCACGGGTGGCGATCCTGCCCATGGGTTTCTGCTTTCCCGGCACCGATCCGAAAGGCGGCGACCGCCCGCCGCGCGTCGAATGCCCCGCCACGTGGCACGACCGGGCAATGGCGGCCATGCCGCAGATCGAGCTGATCCTGGCGATCGGCCAGTATGCCCAGCGCTTCCACATCGCCTCCGGCGCCGGGCGGACCCTGACCGAGACGGTGGCGAACTGGCGGACGATCCTTGCCGGGGGCGGTCGCTTTGCTCCCGTCCTGCCGCTGCCGCATCCGTCCTGGCGCAACAGCGGCTGGCTGAAGCGTCATCCCTGGTTCGGCGAGGAATTGCTGCCGGAACTGCGCCGGCGTGTCGGTGAGCTTGTCTGAGCCGGCGATTGTTCGGCCACCCTACCGATTTGCCGCCGGCTCCTGTAATCCTCTGGCGCAAGGACAGGAGTGATACGTCGATGGACCGGCTGGACAAGAAGATACTGAGACTGCTGCAGGAAGACGCGACGCTGGCGGTGGCCGACGTCGCCAAGCGCGTCGGCCTGTCGACCACGCCGTGCTGGCGCCGCATCCAGAAGCTGGAGGAGGAGGGGGTCATCCGCCGCCGCGTGGCGATCCTCGACCCGGTCAAGGTGAATGCCCGCGTCACCGTCTTCGTCTCGATCCGCACCAATTCCCATTCCAACGAATGGCTGAAGCGCTTCTCCGAGGTGATCGGCGAGTTTCCCGAAGTGATGGAATTCTACCGCATGAGCGGCGACGTCGATTACCTGCTGCGCGTCGTCGTGCCCGACATCGCCGCCTATGACGCCTTCTATCAGCGCATGATCTCGAAGATCGAGATCCGCGACGTGTCCTCGTCCTTCGCCATGGAGCAGATCAAGTACACGACCCAGATGCCGCTGGACTACATGGTCCTCGACAAGGAACCGCGCGAGACCTGAGCCGGCGATCGGCGCGCCATATCAATAGCTTGGCGGCCAGACCGGAATCGATCTGACCGCCACTTCATGCAGCGTGTGAAGCGCGCTCAGCGCTCCAGGCGGGCGAGCAGGGCCGAGGTGTCCCAGCGCTTTCCGCCCATCGCCTCGACTTCGGCGTAGAACTGGTCGACCAGCGCGGTGACCGGCAGGGTCGCGCCGTTGCGCTTGGCCTCGGCGAGGCAGATGCCGAGATCCTTGCGCATCCATTCGATGGCGAAGCCGTGCTCGTACTCGCCGGCATTCATCGTCTTGTGGCGGTTCTCCATCTGCCAGGAGCCGGCGGCGCCCTTGGAGATGACGCTGACGACGTTCTCGATGTCGAGGCCGGACTTCTTGCCGAAGGCGATCGCCTCGGACAGGCCCTGGACGAGACCGGCGATGCAGATCTGGTTCATCATCTTGGTGAGCTGCCCGGCGCCGGCCGGGCCCATCAGGCCGACCATCTTGGCATAGGCATCGATGACCGGCTTGGCCGCATCGAAATCGCCCTGTTCGCCGCCGCACATCACGGTGAGGGCGCCGTTCTCGGCGCCGGCCTGGCCGCCCGAGACGGGTGCGTCGATGAACTTGAAGCCCTTGGCGCTGGCCGCTTCCGCCAACTCGCGGGCGAGCTCCGCCGAGGCGGTGGTGTTGTCGATCAGCATGGCGCCGGGCTTCATGCCGGCAAAGGCGCCGTCGTCCCCGTAGATCACCGAGCGCACGTCGTCGTCATTGCCGACGCAGCAGAACACGAAATCGGCGTCCTTGGCGGCTTCGCGCGGCGTCGCGGCATGGGCGCCGCCATGTTCGTCGGCCCATTTCTGCGCTTTGGCGGCGGACCGGTTGAACACGGTCACCTCGTGGCCGCCCTTCGTCTTGAGATGTCCGGCCATCGGATATCCCATGACGCCGAGACCGATGAATGCAACTTTCGCCATGTTCTCACTTCCCCAATATGTCGTTCTGCGATGCGAGTGACCTTGCGCGGTCGCCTCGCGTTTCAAACCGGTGGCCGCCCGGCTCCCAAGCTAACGCTTCAGATGCCGGGTCAGCCGCCGCTCGATGAAGTTGGTTGCGTGTCTCAGCCCCTCGACGATGGCGAGATACAGCACCGCCGCCCAGACATAGGTCTGGAAGTCGAAGGTGCGCGAATAGGCCTGCCGCGTCTCGCCGAAGAGATCGTAGACGGTGATGATCGCCACGATCGCCGAGGCCTTGATCATCAGGATGATCTCGTTGGCATAGGGCCTGAGCGCCACGATCATCGCCTGGGGCAGGATCACCTTGAAGAAGATCACCGCCCGCGGCATGCCCAGCGACCGGGCGCCCTCCCACTGGCCGGTCGGCACGCTCTGGATGGCGCCGCGCAGGATCTCGGCCTGATAGGCCGCCGTGTTGAGGGTCAGCGAGAACAGCGCGCAGTACCAGGCTTCGCGGAAGAACCACCACAGGCCGACCGTCTCGAAGGCGCCGCGGAACTGGCCGAAGCCGTAATAGACGAGGAAGATCTGGGCGATCAGCGGCGTGCCGCGGAAGAAATAGACAAAGACGAAGGCGAGGGTGCGCGCCACCGGGTTGGCCGACATGCGGCCGAGCGCCACCGGCAGGGACACGACGGCGCCGCAGACGAAGGAGCCGCCGACCAGCGTGATGGTGATCCACAGGCCCGACAGGTAGGACGGGCCGAACCGCGTGAACAAGGTCGGGTCGAAGCCGCGGATGATGTAGATCGCCAGCCCGATGGAGATGGCGATCCAGATGCCGATCGCGATCAGCCCGCCGATCTTCGGCTTCGGCTTGACCACCGGCGGCGCGGCCATGGCGGCATCGCTCATTTCGCCACGTCCCCGCGCTTCGTCCAGCGGTCGATGCCGCCGATGGCGATCGAGGACAGCATGGTGAGCACCAGGTAGAGCACGATCGCCACGCCGAAGAAGTAGAACGGCTCGCGCGTCACGCGCGCCGCGATGCCGGTCTGGCGCATGATGTCGGCGAGCCCGATGACCGAGACCAGCGCCGTGTCCTTCAGGAGGTTCATCCACAGATTGGCGAGGCCCGGCAGGGCGATGCGGATGATCTGCGGCAGGATGACGAGAATCATGATCCGCGCCGGACCGAGGCCGAGCGCCGCCGCGCCCTCGCGCTGACCGGGGGGAATCGCCCGGAAGGCCGACAGGAAGACCTCGCTGGCAAAGGCCGAGAAGACGAAGCCCAGCGCGATCATGCCGGACACGAAGCTCGACAGGGCGATGTCCGGCAGGCCGGTCGACTGGGTGAGGGAGCGCAGGAGGCCGTTGGCGCCGAAATACACCACGAACAGCGTCAACAGCTCCGGCAGGCCCCGGAAGATCGTGGTGTAGATGTTAGCCGACAGGTTCAGATAGCGGTCGTCGGACTGTTTCGCCAGCGACAGGAGGAAGCCGAAGACGAGGCCGATCGGCAGCGTCGCGAGGGCGAGCGAAACGGTGACGAGGACGCCCCAGGCGATGTCGTCTCCCCATCCCGTGGGGCCAAAGCCGATGAGCGTCCAGTAATGATCCATCAAAATCCATGGTTAGCCGCCACCGGCGGGATCATCAAGCCGGGCAGACACACCGTTTCATTGCATTGGCCGGACGCGGCGATATTTCCACGCTCCCAACCTCAAGGAGCCCGCGCCATGCCCGTTTCCCGCCGCCATTTCGTTGCCGGGGCGCTGAGCGCCCCCGTCCTGTTGCGCCTCGGCGCGCTGCCGGCCGCCGCCAAGGCGCCCGCGCCGACGAGCCAGGTGCTGCCGGTCCAGCAGATTCGCGTCGGCGAGGCGATCGTCACAGCTGTCTCCGACGGCTATCTCGACCTCGACATCACGCTTCTGTCCAACATCGAGGCGTCCGAGGCCGAACGCCTGCTCGACGAGGCCTTCAAGGGCGCCCCGCCGGTGACCACCGGCGTCAACGCCTATGTCGTGCATCTGCCCGAGCAGACGGTGCTGATCGACACCGGCGGCGCCGGCGCCTTCCCGCAGATGGGCAAGCTGCAGGATCGCCTGACGGCGGCCGGCATCCCGCCCGAGGACATCGACGCGGTACTTCTGACGCATCTGCATCCCGACCATGTCGGCGGCCTGGTGCTCGACGGTAAGCTCGCCTTCCCGAACGCCATCGTCCATGTCCACAAGGCCGAGTACGATTTCTGGACCAGCATCGAGAACCGCGACGCGGCGCCGGATTCGGTCAAGGGCTTCTTCGACGCGGCCCGCACCGCCATGGAAGTCGCCGGCGACCAGGTGAAGACCTTCGCGGCGGCCGGCGACGTCGTGCCGGGGATCGCCGCGCGCGAGCTGTTCGGCCATACGCCCGGCCATTGCGGCTACATGATCGGCGAGGGCGCCGATGGCCTCCTGGTCTGGGGCGACATCGTCCACGCCGGTGCCATCCAGTTCGCCCGGCCGGATGTCGGCATCGCCTTTGACGGCGATCCGCAGGCGGCGATCGCCACGCGCGAGGCGCTGCTGGCGGATGTCGCGGCCAATCGCACGCGCATTGCCGGCATGCACATCGCGTTTCCCAGCATCGGCCATGTGGTCAAGGGTTCGGGCGACGCGGCCTATGCCTTCCGGCCGTCCGAATGGCAGTACGATCTCGGCTGACCGCCGCGATCGATCGCGCATGAAAAAGCCGCGGCGGGTCGCCCCGCCGCGGCTTCGCATCTCTCGGGTCCGGGCTTACTCGCCGTAGACGTCGAACTCGAAATACTTCTTCTGCACCTCGTCATAGGTGCCGTCCTCGCGGATCGCGGCGATCGCGTCGTTGAACATGCCGGCCAGCTTGTCGCTGCCCTGGCGCAGGCCGATGCCGATGCCCTTGCCGTAGATCGCCGGGTCGGCCTTCAGCGTGTCGAGCAGCTTGCAGCAGGCGCCGGCGTCGCTCTTCAGCCATTCGTCCAGCACCACGACGTCGTCGACCACCGCGTCGACGCGGCCGCTCTCGATGTCGAGCTTGTACTCCTCGGCAGTCGGGTACTGGCGCACGTCGGCGTCGGGGAAGTAGCTTTCCGCGGCGCGGGCATGGGTGGTCGAGGTCTGCGCGCCGATCGCCTTGCCGGCCAGTGCCTCGGCGGTGGCTTCCGTGATGTCGGAATCCTTCGGCACGGCGATGGCCGGCGGGGTCTGGTAGTATTTATCGGTGAAGGCGATCTGCTCCTCACGCTCCGGCGTGATCGACATCGAGGCGACGAGCGCGTCGAAATTGCCGTTCTGCAGCGCCGGGATGATGCCGTCCCAATCCTGGGTGACGAAGCTGCACTCGACCTTCATCTCGGCGCACAGCGCCTTGGCGATGTCGACGTCGAAGCCCTGCAGTTCGCCGGAGGCGTCGAGGAAGTTGAACGGCGGATATGCGCCTTCGGTGCCGATGACGACCTTCGACCAGTCCTTGTCGGCGTCGCTCTCCTGCGCCTGGGCGTGGCCCAGGGCGAGGGCGGCGACGGTGGTGGCAAAGGCGAGAGTTCGGGTGAGACGCATGAAAACCTCTTTTGGGTGGACGGCATGCCTGGACCGGTGCGGCCTGTCAGGAAGGCATGCCTGTTATGGCGCCAATGCTGGCAATTTTTGCCGGGTGAGGCAACCGCCAAGCGTTCTCGGATGAAACCATCATTGGCGTCAGCCGGCGGCGTTCACGCGCTTGGCCGACAGCGCCACGCCGAGGCCGGCAATGGCGATGCCGGTCATCAGCAGGAGCAGGCCGACGGCGCCCCCGCTGCCGGTGGCCAGAAGCGCCGCGAGGATCGAGCTGAGGGCCCCGACGCCGATCTGGCAGGCGCCGAGCATGCCCGCGGCGGCTCCGGCGGCCTGCGGCATGACGCTGACGCCGCCGGCCGTTGCGGTCGGCAGCACGAGCCCGTTGCCGAAACCGACGAAGAGCATCGGCGCGAACAGCGTCAGCGGCGAAAGCAGCCCGCCGGCGATCAGCGCCAGCGACAGGCTGGTCGCGGCCAGCGAGATCACCGCACCGGTGACCATCATGGTCTTGATACGGAAGCGTTCCGACAGCCGCGCGGTGGCGAAATTGCCGAGCATGTAGCCGATGGCGCAGAGCGCGAACCAGACGCTGTAGCCGGCCGGCGTCATGCCCAGCACCGTCATGGCGATGAAGGGCGCGCCGCCGAGGAAGCCGAAGAACACCGCCGAGGTCAGCGACGAGGTGCCGACATAGATCCAGAAGGCCGACGAGCCGGCGAGTTCGCCATAGGCCCGCAGCTGCGGCAGGATCGGCCGCCCGGTCTCGCTGTTGGTCTCCGACAGGTCGAAGGCCAGAAGCACGATCGTGACGATGCCGATGCCGGTCAGCAGCCAAAAGACGCTGCGCCAGCCGAAGGCGGTGTCGAGGACGCCGCCGATCAGCGGCCCGATCATCGGCGCGACGGCAAGCCCCATGGTGACGTAGCCGATCATCGCGGCCGCCCGCTCGCGGCTGTAGACGTCGCGCACGATCGCCCGCGACAGCGCGATGCCGGTGGCGCTCGCCGCCTGCACGACGCGGCCGACGAGGAACAGCGCCACGTCGTCGGCCATCAGGCAGAGCAGCGTGCCTACGAGGAACAGCACCATGCCGCCGAGAATGATCGGCCGGCGTCCGTAGCGGTCGGAGAGCGGTCCGGCGACGAGCTGGATCAGCGCCGTCGCCACCAGATAGAGCGACAGGCCAAGGCCGACCGTCGCGCCGTCGGCCGACAGATCGGCGGCGATCGAGGCCATCGACGGAATGAAGATGTTGATCGCAAGCGGCGACAGCGCCGAGGCGATCATCAGCGTGACCAGCATCGGGCGGCGCGCGGCGGTGCCCGTGACCGGTGCGGCGGCGGGAGGCGTTCCGGCCGTCGGCAGGACCGTCGGCTCGGCGTCGTGACCGGGTGTATCCCTCAGCATCAGTGCACCTGTGTCTTGACCGGCGCGGCGACGCCCCGGACCCGTTCCCGATATAGGGTGTAAAGTCCGCTCGCCACCACGATGGCCGCGCCCAGCAGCGTCAGCGGCGAGGGCAGGTCGCCGAAGACGACCAGCCCGAGGATCAGCGCGAAGACGAGGACCGCATAGCGGAAGGGCGCGACGAAGCCCATATCGCCGATCCGCATCGCCTGGACGATGAAGATGTAGCCGACCGCGATGGACGCCGCCGCGCAGCTCAGATGGACCAGCGTCAAGGCCGGCATCGGCCGCCAGCCGCCCGCCAGCGGGATCAGCAGCCAGCCGAGCAGCGAAACCGCGATCGCAGTGATCATGGCGATGAACAGCGACGGCACCTTGGGGTCCATGCGCCGGGTCGTCAGGTCGCGAACGGCGGACGCGGCGACCGACGCCAGCACCGCGAGCGAATAGATGGTGAAGCCGTCGGTGCCCGGCCGCACGATGACGAGGACCCCGACGAAGCCGACGGCGATCGCCGCCCAGCGCCGCCAGCCGACGGGCTCGTCGAGAAACAGCGCCGCGCCCAGCGTGACGGTCAGCGGCAGCGCCTGGAAGATCGCCGAGGCGTTGGCGATGGGCATGTGGGACAGGGCGGTGATGTAGGACAGGGTCGCGGTGATGTCGGCGATGGTGCGCACCAAGAGCCGCGGCTTCATCGCCATGGCGAGGGGGCGCAGCGCGCCCATCCGCCAGGCCAGGAGGAACAGCAGCAGCGAGGCGACGACGCCGCGCACGGCCATGATCTGGGGCGGCGAGATGTGGTCGGCCGCCAGCTTTACGAAGGTGTCGTTGACGACGAAACCCGCCATGGAGACGAGCATGAAAAGCGCGGCGCGGGCATTGTCGCTGAGCAAGGGGAGAGGCCGGATCGGTTGCTGGAGAAGTGTCAGGCAGCCTTAGCGCTTTGCCGACGACGGCGCGATACGAAAAGCGTCATCGCCGCCGGCGAAAAGCCGTCACGTCGTTGTGATTGCAACTTTAACGATTTCTGCAAAACCGTGGAAAGCCCTGCAGGCGTAAGGCTCCGGCTCTTTGTATCCAGGAGCGTAACCTATGGGATTGATCGACCTCGTCTCACCCGGCAGTCGGCAGACGCCGCCGCCCAGCAGCCAGCCCCAGCCCAGCGAGCAGACCCCGCCGCCGGCTGAAGCGAACAGCGGTTCGGGCGCCTCGGCACCGCCGGCCAACGGCACCTCGTCGAACGAGACCCAGTCGGCGTCGGCGAATGCCGGGACCGCCGGTGCGACGTCCTCGTCATCCGGTGCAGGCGCATCGTCCAGCAATGCTGCGGCTTCGGGCACGGCGAACCGCGACAGCGCGCCGGTGACCGGTGCGGCCGCGACCCGGGCGCTGGCCGTCGCGCCGCGGACCGCCGCCGCGATCGACCAGTTGCGCGAAGCCGCGATGGCCAATCTCGAGGCCATGCGCACGCAGAGCATGATCGACGATCTGGGGACGTCCACGACCCAGAAGACGCTGCTGACCGAAGACGAGCCGGTCGGCGAGGCCGCGCAGCAGGCGCCGCAGGCCGTGGTCGAGACCGTCAAGGAAGCCTATCGCGAAAGCGAACGGGCCTGATCGGGAGGCGCCCGGCGACGGGCGCCTCCCTTCTTGGCTCAGTCGCGTGCGGGACCGTCCAGCGTCATGGTGATCGGGCCGACCAGCTTGTCATAGGTCGCGCGCTCCGATTCCGGGTAGCGGATCGAGACCGAATGCACGAGATCGCCGCGGAAGATGTAGCGCTCGTAGAAGATCCGGCCGTCGCGATAGCCCGAGACGACGGCCCAGCGCTTGCCGGACCGGTCATAGGTAACCTCGTCCGTATCGGCGCGCTGCCCCACCACCGCCTGCGGCGTCTCGCCGGGTTCGCGCGGCCGGGCATAGATGAAGATCTCCGCGCCCGCCGGCGAACTCCAGCCGAGACCGTCGCCATTGGTGGGCGCCGGCAGCTGGTTCGGAAAGGCTTCGGCGGGAAAGCTCGCCGTCGTGCCGAAGCGTTCGTTGCGATAGGTGACGTCGTCGGCGTTGGCCGGCGCGGCACAGGTCAGCGCCGCCGCCAGGGCCAGCGCGGCGACGGACAATCCTTCAAGGCGCATCATTATCCTCCGGTCATGCTCATGTGCCGCGATACCGAGGGCTTGCTCGTGTCGCGGTCGATGATGAAGTCATGTCCCTTCGGCTTGCGGCCGATCGCCTCGTCGATGGCGTTCGACAGCAATTCGTCGCCCTCCGAGGCGCGCAGCGGCGCCCGGAGATCCGCGGCGTCTTCCTGACCGAGGCACATGAAGAGGGTGCCGGTGCAGGTGACGCGGACGCGGTTGCAGCTTTCGCAGAAATTGTGGGTCATCGGCGTGATGAAGCCGAGCCGCCCACCGGTCTCTGCCACTTCCACGTAACGCGCCGGACCGCCGGTCTTGTAGGGGATGTCGTTCAGCGTCCAGCGCTGCGACAGATCGCGGCGGACCTGGCTGAGCGGCAGATACTGGTCGGTGCGGTCCTCGTCGATCTCGCCCAGCGGCATCGTCTCGATCAGCGTGAAGTCGATGCCCTGGCCATGGGCCCACTCGATCATGCCGGGGATCTCGTCCTCGTTGAAGCCCTTCAGGGCGACCGCATTGAGCTTGATCTTGATGCCGGCGGCCTGCGCGGCGCGAATGCCGCCCATCACCCGGTCGAGTTCGCCCCAGCGGGTGATCTGCTTGAACTTGTCGGGATCGAGCGTGTCCAGCGAGACGTTGAGGCGCTTGACGCCGCAATCGGCCAGTTCGTCGGCGAAGCGGGCGAGCTGCGAGCCGTTGGTGGTCAGGGTCAGCTCTTCGAGCGCGCCCGATTCCAGATGCCGCGACAGCGAGCGCACCAGATGCATGATGTTCTTGCGCACCAGCGGCTCACCGCCGGTCAGGCGCAGCTTGCGAACGCCCTTGGCGATGAAGGCGCTGGACAGCCGGTCGAGCTCTTCCAGCGTCAGCAGGTCGCGCTTGGGCAGGAACGTCATGTCCTCGGCCATGCAGTAGACGCAGCGAAAATCGCAGCGGTCCGTGACCGACACGCGCAGATAGGTTACTGCCCGGCCGAACGGGTCGATCATCTCCGGAAACGCGTTGGTTCGCGACCGGCCTTCGGAGACCGCGGTCTTGATGTCGGGGACGAGACTCATGAGATTGCGGCCTCGCAGGCGAGGGTGATGTGGATGTCCATGCCCGCGAATGTGGAAGCGCGGTGCGTGCGGGTCAAGCGCGACGCATCGAACAAACCATTGCCAGACAAATTGAAACACGCCCGGGAGGCGAAACTGCCATGACCGACACCGTCGCGCCGCCACAGGAAATCCGCGTCACGCCCGACCGGCGCACGCTGGTGCTCGTCCAGGCCGGCGGCGCCCGTCAGGATCTGTCGGCCGAAATGCTGCGGGTAATGTCGCCGTCTGCGGAGGTTCAGGGCCATTCGCCGGATCAGCGCAAGACCGTCGGTGGCAAGATCGACGTGGCCATCTCCTCGGTCGCGCCGGTCGGCAATTATGCCGTGCGCATCGGCTTCGACGACGGTCACGATACCGGCATCTTCAGCTGGAGCTACCTTGCGGAGCTGTTCCGCGAGAAGGACACGCGCTGGCAGGCCTATCTGGCCGAGCTCGACGCCAAGGGTCTGCGCCGCGAACGCTGAGGCGGGCGGGCACCGGCCTCAGGCGCGGACCCGATCCGGCGCAGCGGCGGCGGCGGCGGCGGGGGCGGTGTCGCGCACGACGACGCGGTTCCGCCCGCGGGCCTTGGCCTCGTAGAGCCGGTTGTCGGCCTCCTGATAGAGATAGCTGTAGCCGACCGGCCGGTCGAAGATGACGCCGCCGATACTGACCGACACCGGCACCGGCTTGCCCTCCGGCGACGCCAGTTCCATCGTCGCCACGGCCTCGCGCATCCGTTCGGCGATCTGTATCGAAGCGAGACGGTCCACATCGGCGAGCAGCACGCCGAATTCCTCGCCGCCCAGGCGGCCGATGATGTCGCCCTCGCGGACCGAATCCTGCAGCCGCAGCGCGATCGCCTTGAGCGCCCGGTCGCCGGTGGCGTGGCCGTAGCGGTCGTTGATCGACTTGAAGAAATCCGCATCGATCAGGAACAGTGCGCCGGCCAGGCCATCCGTGGCCATGGATTCCAGCCGCGCCTCGACCCGCTCGGTGAAGGCCCGCCGGTTGAGAAGCGTCGTCAGCCCGTCATGGGCGGCGACGATCTCGAGGCGGCGATTCAGGACGCGCAACTCGCGCAGCTTCAGCGATAGGAAGACGAAGAGCGGCCCGCCGAGGATGGTCGGCACGACCACCGCGCAGATCATCGCCAGGCGAAAGGCTTCCGGATCGGCGTTGCGAAACAGTGCCGCGTTGTAGATGAGCGCGACCGCCATGCAGGACAGCACACCGCAAAGCGTGATGCCCGCCAGCTTGCACAAGCCGCGTGTCGTCAGAGGTTGCTGGGTGAGTGTCCGCGTCATGCCGAAACAGTTTCCTGTGTTCCGTCAGTATTGCGAACAATCTTTTCCGCAAGATTAATGCCGATGCACGGCCCGTGTCTTGACCTGTGGCGTTCTAACGCTGGAAAGGCGGCAGGCGATCGAATGCATCCTTGAGGGCATCGGACCAGCCGCCCGAGATCTCCTGGTAATACGGGTCCGACAATTCGAAGCGTCGCTTGTAGCCGGCCACCATCGTGTCGGTCTCGTAGAACTGCATGTCGATCGGTGCGCCGACCGACAGGTTCGAGCGGATGGTCGAATCGAAGGAGACCAGCAGCAGCTTGGCGCAGTCTTCCAGGCTCATCTGCGGATCGTAGGTGCGGATGATGATCGGCCGGCCGTATTTGTGTTCGCCGATCTGGAAGAAGGGATTGTCGGGCCCGGCCTCGATGAAATTGCCTTCCGGGTAGATCAGGAAGAGGCGCGGACGCCCGCCCTTGATCTGGCCGCCGAGAATGAAGGTGCCCGAGAACAGCGCATCGGCCGACTGGCCGGCCGGCGTCGTGTAGGAGATGACCTCCTTGATCGTCTCGCCGACCAGCTTGGCGGTCTGGAACATCGACGGCTGGGTCAGGATCGCCGGCTGGCGCTCCGAGGGCGCGAGCAGGCGCTCTTCCAGAAGCGACACGGTCGACTGGGTAGTGGCCAGGTTGCCGGCGCTGAGCAGGCACAGGAAGCGCTCGCCCGGCACCTCCCACGTCTTCATCTTCGAGACGACGGAAATGTTGTCGATGCCCGCATTGGTACGGGTATCCGACATGAAAACGAGGCCACGATCGACGAGGAGCCCCACGCAATAGGTCATTTTGGCTGACATCCCCCTGGGGCGCGCAGGACGAATCAGCTATCCGCGCGCGGCTGCATCTTTGTGCAGGCCGCGCGCCTTCCGCAATGGTTATTGGTCGTGAGGGTGACGGTTCGCAGGCGAGCGAAGCCGTCTTGCCACTATCAGGCGTAGAAGCGGTAGCTCTCGGCGATCTCCCTGGCCACCCGGTTGTTCTCGATGATGAAGTTCTCGAGGAACTCGTGCATGCCGCCGTCGATGATCTCCTTCACCGACGCGTCCGACAGCTTGCGTGTGATATCGCTGGCGGTGCGCGAGCAGGGGTGCTGGGTCTCGTAGTTCCGGTTCAGATATTTCAGGCTTTCCTCGATGCAGAGATAGCAATAGGCCAGCGAGCGCGGCAACCTGCGGTTCAGCATCAGGAAGTCGATGATGTTCGTCGCCCGGTACTCGCCGTCATATTCCCAGGCATAGGCGCGGTGCGCCGAGACCGAGCGCAGGATCGACGCCCACTGGAAATTGTCGAGCGACGAGCCGACGGAGGAGTGTTCCGGCAGGAGCACCCAGTATTTCACGTCGAGGATGCGGGCGGTGTTGTCGGCCCGCTCGATGAAGGCGCCGAGAGAGCAGAAGTCGAAAATCTCGTTGCGCAGCATCGTGCCGTGGAAGACGCCCCGGATCAGCGCCGTCTGGCGTTTCACCAGTTCCAGAATGGCCGTCAGTTCGAGCGGGTTCAGCGGCTTGTCGAGCCGGCTTTTGATGATCAGCCAGCTCTCGTTGATCGTCTCCCACAGGTCGCGGGTGAGGGCGGTCCGCACCATCCGCCCGTTCATCCGCGCCGTGTCGATCGACGAGCGCACGCTCGACGGATTGTCCCGGTCGCGCAGCAGGAAGTCGATGATCGAGGCGGTGTCGTATTCGGTGTATTTGGCCAGATAGGCCGCCTCGACGCCGGCCGAGACCAGCACCGACTGCCATTCGTCGGGTTCGTCCGAGGAGAGGTTGGTCATCGACAGCCGCTGTCCGGCGTCGACGAGGCGGGCCATGTTCTCGGCCCGCTCGATATAGCGGGACATCCAGAACAGGCCGTTGGCGGTGCGTCCGAGTAGTGCCATGTGCTTCGCTTCAGTCCCTCAGTACCCAGGTGTCCTTGGTGCCGCCGCCCTGGCTGGAATTGACCACGAGCGAGCCCTCCTTGAGAGCCACGCGCGTCAGTCCGCCGGGTATGATCCGGACCTTGTCGGAGACGAGGACGAAGGGGCGAAGATCGACATGCCGCGGGGCGAGGCCATGCTCCGCCAGGATCGGCACGGTCGACAGCGCCAGCGTCGGCTGGGCGATGTAGTTGCGCGGCCTGGCCCGCAGCTTCGCCGCGAAGGCCTCGCGTTCGGCCGTCGAGGCTGCCGGTCCGACCAGCATGCCGTAGCCGCCCGAGCCGTGCACTTCCTTGACGACGAGGTCCTTCAGATTGTCGAGGACGTAGGCGAGGCTGTCTTCCTCGGCGCAGCGCCAGGTCGGCACGTTCTGCAGGAGGGCCGGCTTGCCGGTATAGAACTCGACGATTTCCGGCATGTAGGAATAGATCGCCTTGTCGTCGGCGATGCCCGTGCCGGGGGCATTGGCGATGGTGATGCCGCCGTTCTTGTAGACCTCCATGATGCCGGGAATGCCGAGCATGGAATCGGGCCTGAACGCCTCGGGATCGAGATACTCGTCGTCGACCCGGCGATAGAGGACATCGATCGGCCGGTAGCCCTCGGTGGTCCGCATCTGGATGCGACCGTCGATCACCTTGGCGTCGGCGCCCTCGATCAGCTCGACACCCATCTGGTCGGCCAGGAAGGCATGTTCGTAGAAGGCGGAATTGTGGATGCCCGGCGTCAGCACGGCAATGGTCGGCGGGCCGTCGCAGGCGGGCGGCGCGACCGCGGCGAGCGAGCGGCGCAGGTGATGCGGGTAGGTTTCGACCGGCCGCACGCGGTTCTGCGCGAACAGCTCGGGAAACATCTGCATCATCGTTTCGCGGTTCTCGATCATGTACGAGACACCGGACGGCGTGCGGGCGTTGTCTTCGAGAACGTAGAATTCGTTCTCGCCGCACCGCACGATGTCGGTGCCGATGATGTGGGTGTAGACCCCGCCGGGCGGCCGGAAGCCTTCCATCTGGGGCAGATAGGCCTCGTTGCCGACGATCAGGCGTTCGGGCACCTTGCCCGCCTTCACGATCTCCTGGTCGTGGTAGATGTCGTAGAGAAACGCGTTGAGGGCCTGCACCCGCTGCTCGATGCCCTCGGCGAGAAGATCCCATTCGGCCTTGGCCATGATCCGCGGCACGAGATCGAAGGGGATCAGCCGCTCGGCCGCCTCGGCCTCGCCATAGACGTTGAAGGTGATGCCCGTGCGCCGAAAGAAATCCTCGGCCTCGTTGGTCTTGGCGGCCAGTTCCTCGATGTTCTGCTGCCGGAACCACTCGTTGAAGCGCGCATAGGGTTCCCGGACATTGTCGTCATCGAGAAGCATTTCGTCGAACGCCGTCACCTGCACCCTCCAGACCTGTCTTCTGAATAAGAGAAAGCGACAGGCCGGAAAATCAAGGGTCTCGCAGGCTGTGGCGGTCGATTGACGTGCGTTTGTGCAATCTGCCTCCGCCGCTGCCGCCCGATCGGGCAGGCGGCGCCTATCGCGCGAGGGTGGAACCGCCGGCCCACGGCAGCGCGGCGGGGCGCGCGCCGAAATCGGCAAGAATCGCCAGCGCCGTGTCGAGGTCAGCACGCGTGGGGGCGGCGGTCAGCGAGGCGCGCACGCGCGAATGGAAGGTGCGTCCTGAGGCGAAGGTTTCGGCCGGCACCACGGCAACGCCGCATTGGCGCAGCTGCGTCGCGGCCTCCTCGGCATCGCCGTCGACACCGAGCCAGACATGGGGTGCGGCCACCGCGTCGGACGGGCCCAGATGCTGCCCCATCTGCCGCCAGCGCTCGCGGACCGCGTTGGCCTGCCAGGCGGTGCGCGCGGCCGCCGTGCCATCCTCGATCCAGGCCGATCCGGCCCGGAGGGACAGCGGCGTCATCATCCAGGAGGTGAGGTGCAGGTTGCGCTTGAGGGCGGCCAGCATCGGATGGTCGCCGGCGACGAACCCGAAGCGCAGTCCCGGCATGACCGTCATGGACAGGCTGGAGACGACGATGCCACGCGAACCCAGATCTTCTGCCAGCGGCGGCCGGCCGGCTAGGGCCCCGTAGGCGTCGTCCTCGATGATCGTCAGGTCGCGGCGTTCGGCAATCTCGGCGATTGCCCGGCGCCGGTCGTCGCCCATGACCGCGCCGGTCGGGTTGTGAAGGTTGGGCATCAGCACGGCCAGCCTGGCCGTGGAACTGCGCGCAGCCGCGTCGAACCCCTCCGGGGTGACGCCTTCACCGTCCAGTTCCACCGGGATCAGCCGCAGCCGCAACTGCCGCGCCAGCGCTTTCAGGCCCGGGAATGTCAGGGATTCCACGAGGATCGCGTCGCCCTCGCGGGTGGCATGCACCAGCAGCGCCTGCAGCGCCGCATGGGCCCCGGCGCACGACACCACCGTCGCCGGTCGTCGCGTCATGCCGCGCCAGGCCATCCAGTCGCCGACCGCTACCGCGGCACGATGGACGAGGGCGCAGCCGGGATAGCCGCTCATCTGCGCCCGCTCGGTGGAACTCAGGCCGTCGATCAGCGACGCCATTGCCGTGTCGTCCGGCACGGGGACCGGCACGTTGGTGGACAGGTCCACCAGCCGCTCGGCCGACACGTCGGGTGCGAAGAGCAGCGAATCGGAGCTGGATGCCAAGACGTAGGTGCCGCGACCGATCTCGCCGCCGATCAGGCGCCGCTGCGCCGCCTCGCGATAGGCGCGGCTGATCGTGGACAGCTTGACGCCGAGCCCGTTCGCCAGCTCGCGCTGGGGCGGCAGACGGTCGCCGGGGCGCAGCACGCCGGCTTCGATGTCCTGCGCGATCCGCTCGACGATACTGGCGACGTCGTCCAGACCGTGTTCGTATTGCGCGTTCCACATGACGTTGCGAGCCTGTGCGGTGGGCAATTCAGACAGCCCGAAATCACCTTGTTATATCACATGACGAGGTTGCCTAATCCTAAGCTAGGCTTGCGGACGTGCAATAGTCCGAAAGTCGAGTGAGCACTGCAACATAGCCGCCCGGCTAAAGGCTTCCGGCTTGACCGGACGCGGCGCATTCGGCCCGCACGGCCGGAATCACCATCTGTCATCGTCAGCATCCGGCGGGCAGCTGCCGGAGGCGCGGCGCGAACGGCAGGGGCCTGCGCCGCAGTAAAGCGCGGCCGGCAGGCTCGCCCGGTCATGGCCGGCATGCTACCAGCCCCCGCAACAGTTCACTATCGAGCTTCAACCGGATTCAGAGGGGACGATCCATGCGCTTTGCCAGCTATCCCAGTCTCGAAAACGCCAGCGTCATCGTCACCGGCGGGGCCTCGGGCATCGGGGAGATCATGGTCCGGGCCTTCGCCGAACAGGGCGCCCACGTCGGTTTCGTCGATCTCGACCGCGATGCCGGCACGGCGCTGGCCGGCGAGCTGACGGGCGCCGGGCGGCAGGTCCGCTTCGAGGCCTGCGACCTGCGCGACATAGACGATCTGAAACGCGCCTTCGCGGCCCTTGCCGAGGCCAACGGGCCGGCCACGGTGCTGGTCAACAATGCCGCCCGCGACGATCGCCACGGCTGGGAAGACGTGACGCCGGACTATTTCGACGAGCGGATCGCCATCAATCTCCGCCACATGTTCTTCGCCATCCAGGCGGCCGCGCCGGGGATGATCGCGGCCGGCAAGGGCTCGATCATCAACATGGGGTCGAACTCCTGGTGGGAGGCAGCCGGCAACATGCCCGCCTACACCACCGCCAAGTCGGCCGTGCACGGCATGACCCGCTCGTTCGCGCGCGATCTCGGCCCGCACCGGATCCGCGTCAACACCGTGGTGCCGGGCTGGGTCATGACCGAGCGCCAGAAGCAGCTCTGGGCCAACCCGGAGGCGCTTGACAAGCACAAGGCGCGCCAGTGCCTGCCGGACCTGATCGAGCCGGTCTATGTGGCGCGGATGGTGCTGTTCCTGGCCTCCGACGACGCCGCCATGTGCAGCGCCAACAACTACATGGTCGAAGCCGGATCGATCTAATCGGCGTGCCGGTGTCCTCAGCCCCGGCCGCCAGTCCCGCTGCCGGCAAGGCTTCGGGACATGGCGGGGCCGATCGGCCGGGGGACAAACCGGTGGGCCTGATGCCGGCGGGCTCGCTTTCGCGCCGCCGGCAAGGCAGAAGTGATCGTATGCATCACTTATCGCGCAGCCTTCGATGACCCGGCCGAGCGGCGTTCTGGCCGGCATCCTGCTGACGATCCTGTCCGGGCTGCTGCTCGCCACGATGGATACGTTCGGCAAGTATCTCACCGGCGAGCTGCCGGTCCTCGAGATCGTCTGGGCCCGGTATTTCTTCCACACGATCCTGATGACGGCGTGGCTCGCCCGGACGCGTGGCACCAGCTTCCTGCACAGCAAGCGCCCGGGCCTGCAGCTCGCGCGCGGTGCGGCGCTCTTGTGCGCGACGACGCTGATGTATGTGTCCTTCGCCCACGTGCCGCTGGCCGACGCGACGGCGGTGCAGTTCTTCGCACCGGTCCTCGTCACGGTTCTGTCGGTGATTTTTCTCGGCGAGCGCATCGGCGTGCCGCGCATCGCGGCCGTCTTCGCCGGCTTCGTCGGCGTGCTCCTGATCGTGCGGCCGGGCTTTGCCGACACCAGCCCGTATCTCCTGCTGCCGCTTCTGTCGGCGGTGATCCTGTCGGGCTATTTCCTGATGACCCGCGCCCTGTCGGGCCCGGAGGAAAACGCCGCCACTTTGTTCAACACGACGGCGGTCGGCGCGGTGCTCCTGACCATCGCCGTGCCCTTTGTCTGGGAAACGCCGACCTGGCCGGTTTTCGCCATGATGGTGACGATCGGCACGCTGGGGGCGCTCGGCCATTTCTGCATCGTGCAGGGCTTTGCCTACGCCTCGGCCTCGGCGCTCTCGCCGTTCCTCTACGCGCAGGTCTTCTTCGCCAGCATCTACAGCGTGACGCTGCTCGGCGATCCGCTCAGCTGGAACTTCCTGGCCGGCGCGGCGATCCTGATCGCCAGCGGACTGACGATCTGGTGGCGCGAGAACCGCACCCGCCGCTGACCGGCGAGACCCGGCTCAGTTCTCCCAGACGATGCTTTTGCTGATGCGCGGCCGGAAGGTGTATTCCTTGGCCATGGTGGTGCCCGAGAAGAACCCGCCATAATCCATGACCGGCTTGTACGGGTAGCTGACGCTGACCACGACGAGATAGGTCTCGGCGCCGAAGACCAGCTCGGAGGGAACGTCGTAGCGGGCACCCTTGTCGAGCGCCGGGCCGGTATTGGCCTGCGACCAGTCGACCGTGCCCTTGCCCTCGTCGTCGACGCTGACCGTGGTGACGACGATCTTCAACCCGTCGGTGGAGAAGGGGACCATGATCGCCGAGGAGATGTTGTAGATGTTCTCGAGGCCCGTCTCGGTCATCGTGCGGTTGCGGGCGACGAGATTGCCGACCGTCTCCGCCGTCGATTCCACCTTGCGGCTTGCCTCCAGCGCCTTCGATGCTTCGAAGCCGCCGAGATAGATCAGCAGCAGGCCGGGCAGGATGATGGCGAATTCCAGAGCAGCCACGCCGCCGCGATCGCCACAAAAGGCGGCAAGGGCGTTGCGTGCGCGGCGGAGCGGGCCGAAGAATTTGGCGGTCATCGATCCCTCAGGCGCAGTTGGAATTGCTGTTCAGACGATCCCCGAAAGGCTCGTTCATGAAGGCGGCGATGGAGAACATGACGCTGTTGCCGTCGGTTTCGGCCGCCAGCTTGTGCAGGAAGGACGCGGTCCACGGCCATTCGTAATAGGCGCGCAGCACGGTGATCGAATTGGCCGCGCCGGGGTCGAAACAGAACTGGCTGTCGTCCACCTGCTTCAGCTTCATCGGCACGTCGGTGGGGATATCGGCGAAGGCCGGGATGGTGCGCAGGTCGAGTTTCACCTTGTCGCAGCTCAGGAGGAAATCGACCTTGTCGCAGATCTTCTCGCGGAACACCGACGGCTTGATGTCGGACTGCTGGATCTGGCCGGTGAAGACCTGCCGGGCGACGTCGTCGACGGCGGTGTCGAGCAGGATGCCGGCGGCCGAGATGACGAAGGTCTCGACGATGGCGAAGATCAGCATGAAGAGCGGGGCGGCGACCATGGCGAATTCCACCGCGGTCGCGCCGGACGTGTCGCGACCGAAGGTCTTGCGCTGTCTCTTCTTCGGACTGGCGGGTCGAAACGGCACGGTGATCTTGTGTCCCCGGATTGGTTCGCAAGCCGGCATCATCGCCCGCGGGGGTTACTTTTCCCTCAGGAAAGTCGCGCCAAGTGCGCCTATTCGCCCGCACGGTTAGCCAAAGGTGACCGCATGCCGAGCTGCAGGGCCTTGCGGCGGGCGGCCGAACCGGATTAGCCCGGCCGGGGCCCGAAGCACAGAAGGGACGAAAAGCGATGAGCGACGACAGGATCGACACGGCGCTGATGATAGATGCGGTCCGCGCCGGCATGGCGGCGATCCGCGCCCAGACCGGCAGCGGCGTCGACTACAAATCCGACCGGTCGCCCGTGACCGAGGCCGACAAGGCCGCCGAACGGGCCATCGTCGCGGTCATCCAGGGCGGCGGCTGCACCCTGCCGATCGTTGCCGAAGAGGCCTTCTCGGACGGCGAGATCCCGGCCGTCGGCCGGCGCTTCCTGCTGGTCGATCCGCTGGACGGCACCAAGAGCTACATCGCCGGCACGCCCGACTACACCGTCAATGTCGCGGTGATCGAGGACGGGGCCCCGGTCTTCGGCTGCGTCGGCATTCCCGAGACCGGGACGATCTACCATGGCGGGGCAGGGACGCCTGCCATGGTCGAGCGCGACGGGGCCGCGACGCCGCTGGCCTGCCGCAAGGCGGGCGCAGCGCTGGATGTCGTTGCAAGCCGCAACCACCTCGACGATGCGACCCGCGACTATATCGGCCGCCTCGACGTGGCCGAGCGGAAGTCCATCGGATCCTCGCTGAAATTCTGCCTTCTGGCCGAAGCCGAGGCAGACCTCTATCCGCGCTTCGGCCGGACGATGCAGTGGGATACGGCGGCCGGCGACGCGGTGCTGCGCGCGGCCGGCGGACTGACCATCACCCTGGACGGGGCGCCCCTGGCCTATGGCCGCACGCACGCGCCGGACGAGGACGTCTTCGGCAATCCGCACTTCATCGCGCTCGGCGATCGCGCCCTGCTCGATCGACCGGGAATCGTGCCGCAGCCGGCCGGGCGTCAGTAGGCCGACTTCGTCCGCAACAGACTGATCGGCGTCATGGCGAGGATGTAGAGGTCGAGCAGCAGTGACCAGTTCTCGATGTAGTAGAGGTCGTGCTCGAAACGCTTCTGCAGCTTGTCGGGCTGGTCGATCTCGCCGCGCCAGCCCTTGATCTGCGCCCAGCCGGTGATCCCCGGCTTGACCTTGTGACGGCCGAAATAGCCGTCGACGATGGCCACGAACGCCTCGTTGCCGCTGGAAATGGCGTGGACGGCATGGGGCCGGGGGCCGACCAGCGACAGGTCGCCGCGCAGCACGTTGAAGAGCTGCGGCAACTCGTCGAGCGAGGTCTTGCGGATGAAGCGGCCGACGCGGGTGACGCGCTTGTCGCCCTTGGTCACGATCTGCCGGGCCAGCGGATCCGACATCTCGGCATAGAGCGAGCGGAACTTGAACACGTCGACGATGTGATTGTTGAAGCCGTGCCGCTTCTGGCGGAAGATCACCGGACCCTTCGAGTCCAGCTTCACGGCGAGGGCGGTGAGAAGGAAGACCGGAGACAGAAGGACGATGGCGAGGCTGGCGAAGACCACGTCGAAGAAGCGCTTGGCGATCCAGTCCCAGTCCGCCAGCGGCCGGTCGAAGACGTCGATCAGCGGTACGTCGCCGACGAAGGAATAGGTACGCGGGCGGAACCGCAGCTCGGCCGAATGCGCCGACAGCCGGATGTCAAGCGGCAGCACCCAGAGGCGCTTCAGGAGGGACAGGACGCGCTGCTCGGCCGACAGCGGCAGGGTGACGATGAGCATGTCGATGCGGGTGCGGCGGGCGAATTCCACCAGCTCGCTGATATTGCCGAGCTTGGGATAGCCGGCGACGATGGGTGGCGAACGCCGGTCGTCGCGGTCGTCGAAGATGCCGCAGATGCGGATGTCGCTGTCGGGCTGGCCCTCGAGGCTGCGGATCAGGCTTTCGGCGCCGCGGCCACCGCCGACGATGATGGCGCGCCGCTCCATGCGGCCGTTGCGCAGCCAGCGGCGGATCTTGGCGGCCAGCGCCAGGCGGCCGAGCGACAGGAGCACCAGGCCGCAGACGAACCAGCTGCCCATCCAGAACCGGGAATAGGCCGCGTCGTTGAACAGGAAGAACAGGCCGACAGTGAGGAAGCAGAGCGTCAGGCCCCAGGCGATGGCGATCCGCCAGAGCTGGGCGGCCCGACCCTTCAGGACCGAGATCTCGTAGCCGTCGGCCAGATTGATCGCGAGGACGCCGAGCGCCGCGCCGACCAGCGACAGGACGACGTAGGATTCCCACAGATGCGTGGAAACGCCGACATAGCCGACGAAGAGAGCCAGCCCGAGCAGCGTCAGCAGCACGAACTCGACGCCGCGCCAGATGCCCGACAGCATCCGCGGGGTGATGAAATCGTCCTTGTACTGGGCCGCCGCCCGCGCCGCGAAGGCGTTCAGCTCGACCGGCGCATCGGGCTCGGGGAAGCTGACGACCGTTACGTCGTTCAAAGGCAGGCTGGACTCGATCTTCGCCATGTCTGGTCGACTCCCATTCCGCCGGCAGTTCGGGCCGCGACCGCAAGGTCGGCGGCCGACATGCCCACCTCTGTGGGCCGCGCCTGATCTCTCGGCCGCGCAGAATGGAGGCAAAGGGCTAAGATATGCTTGAGCCCTGCCTGGAAATGCGGCGAGGGGCGGGGACGCAATACCTGATCCCGCTTCTCGCGCTGAAACCGATGCCTCGGTTTCGCATGTGTGACCCGCGAACGGCGACCGCCATTAGCCTCACCGGACCGGTGCGGGATCGCCCCGCAGCGGCGCAGTCGGGTCGTGTCAGAACCAGCGCTCCCGGACATAGACCGTGTCGCCGGGCAGGATCGGATCGGAGACCAGCACCCGGCCGGTCAGGATTCGCTTGCCGACCTGGCGGGTGATGTCGACGGTGCCCTGTTCGGCCCGGGGGCTGAAGCCGCCGGCGACCGCGATCGCCTTCTGGACCGTCATCCCGGGGAAATAAGCGTACTGCCCGCCGGTCGCGACTTCGCCCATGATGAAGAAGGGCCGGTAGGTCTCGACCTGCACGGTGACGTCGGGATCGTTGAGATAGCCGTCGCGCAGGCGATTGGCGATCTCGGCTTCGAGCTGGGTGGTGGTGCGGCCGCGGGCCGGGACCGAGCCGACCAGCGGGAACGAGACGTAGCCGGCCTTGTCCACCGGATAGGCATTGGTGAGCCCGGACTGTTCGAAGACTGTGACACGCAGGACGTCGCCGCTGTCCAGGCGATAGGACTGGTTGAGCGCCGCATGGAACGCCGGCGACACCGGCTTGTAGGACGCGCAGCCGGCGAGGGCGCTGATCACGATCGCGAGGATGAAGGCCAGTCTCGGCTTCATGGTCAAGGTTCCCGTGGCACTTCGGCCCAATTGGCATCGCACCGTCATGACCTGTTGTTAGACGGTTAGGGTTAATCGACCGTAAAATGCCGGGCGCCGGGAGCGGGAATTGGCGAGCGCTGCCGAACTGTCCCTTAACGGCACAGTTACCGGCCAATGGCAGGCTGCAGGCGAAGCTCAGGCACCGGAGTGCGCATGTCGCCCTGTTTCCAGACGATCCTCCTTACGCCGCGCGCCGGCATGCCGGCCGCGATGCGTCCCGGCCGCCGTTGCCCCGGTGCGAGGACCCGGCGATGATGGGCGCCGGCATCCATGCCCTCGGCGCCTCGCTCAGCGATTTCGTCGCCCGTGGCCTTGCCCGCCCGTCGGCGCGGTTCGCGAACCGGACGGTCCCATCACGCACAGCGAGCGCTGCTCTCATGCCGCACGACATCCCTGCCGACGCTCCCGCCGCGCCGCGCCATGGCGACGAGGTAGTCACCAGCCGCGAACTCGTCATGGCCCTGCATCGCAGCGCCATCGGCCGCCTGGTGATGCTGTCGGCCGATGGCGGGGAGGGTGGGCTCGGCGGCGTCGAACTCGGCCGTGCCATCGCGCGCGCCGGCATGTCCTGCATCCTGATCGATCTGACCGGCGAGGAGCGGATCGCCGCGGAGACGGGAATTGCGCCGGGCAGTCCCGGCCTGCACGAATTTGCCGAGAACCTGGCGCCGCTCGGCGAGATCATCCATCGCGACAGCCGCGGCGGCTGCCATGTGGTGCTGGCGACGGGCGCGGCGCCGGAGCCGGATTCGCCCGACGTCACGCTGGTGCTGGCCGCCTGCGCCGAGGCCTATGACTGCACAATCGTCGCGCTCGATGCCCGGCGCATGGACGACCTGCCGTCACTCCTCGACGAGGAAACCGCCATCGTGGTGGCCGGGCAGGCGGCAACGCCGGACGGCTACGCGACGATCGCCGGTGACTTGCGGGCGCTGGGCGTCGACGACCTGATTTTCATGCAGTGCGCGGCCACGCGGCGGGCGGGGCGTCGCGCCCCGGATCAACCGGACTGAGGCGGGGCGTTCAGCCGCGCGTCCCGTCGCCGTCCGCCCGATCCTTGCGCGGCACCCGCTCCATCCAGGAGATGATGAACATCGCCGGCACCACCCAGAGAATTCCGGTGAAGAAGAAATACGCCAGATGCACCCAGCCGCTGGCGGTGGGCAGATAGAGCGTCGCCACCGCCGTCGCGACGACGGCATAGACGATGACGAGAACGATCAGCACGACCGCGCCGATGAGCTTTCTGGTTCTGACCGGCATGATCCGCCTCTCCTGTTCGCGCCTTTGCGCCGAGGGCAGGGTGTCGTCCCGCGCTGCCATCGGCCGGCCGTCGCCGTGCCCGACCTCTAGGCCGGCCGGGCCGCCAATGCCAGCCTCGCCCCTGCGACTTTCCTGCGCTTGATCGCCTGGCGCTTTCGGTGCACATGGCACGCGACATGACGACGATCTCCCATTCCGCCGCCGGCCCTGTGGCCCGATCTCCCCGTCTGCGCGACCGCGCCGCGATCCGCTGGTGGCTCTATGTCACCGCGCTCCTGATCTTCGCGCTGGTCCTCGTCGGCGGTGCCACCCGGCTGACCGAGTCCGGCCTGTCGATCACCGAATGGAAGCCGATCCACGGCATCGTCCCGCCGCTTTCTGCCGCCGAATGGGATGAGGAATTCGAGCTCTACAAGCGCATTCCGCAATATCAGCAGCTCAACCTCGGCATGAGCCTCGACGAGTTCAAGACGATCTTCTGGTGGGAGTGGGCGCATCGCTTCCTGGCCCGCGCGATCGGCTTCGTCTTCGCGATCCCGCTGGCCTTCTTCTGGCTGACCGGCCGCATCGAGCCGTTCCTGAAACCCCGTCTCGTCGGCATTCTCGCCCTTGGCGGCCTGCAGGGCGCGGTTGGCTGGTGGATGGTCGCCTCGGGCCTGACCGAACGCACCGATGTCAGCCAGTACCGGCTCGCAACGCATCTGACGATCGCCTGCGTGATCTTCGCCGCAATCATCTGGGTGGCGCGCGGGCTGGCGCCGAAACGCTTCGACATGCCGCCGTCGCGCGGGTCGGCAGGCGTTGCGGCGCTGATCGCGCTGCTGGCGCTCGTCCAGATCTACATGGGCGGCCTGGTCGCCGGCCTGAATGCCGGCCTGACCTTCAACACCTGGCCGCTGATGGACGGCGTCCTGATCCCCGGCGGCCTGTTCGTCATGGACCCGGCCTGGCGGAATTTCTTCGAGAACGTCATGACGGTGCAGTTCATGCACCGGATCGGTGCCTATGTGCTGTTCGTGGTGGTGGTGATCCACGCGGTCGCGTCCCTGCTGCAGGCGGCGGGCAGCGTTCACACCAGGCGCGCTATCTGGCTTTTCGCCGCCGTCTTCGTGCAGGCGCTGATCGGCATCACGACCCTGCTTCTGGCCGTGCCCATCGACTGGGCGCTGGCTCATCAGGCCGGCGGCGTCATCGTCCTCGGATTGGCGGTCGCCCATGCCCGCGCGCTGAAGGGCGAATATCCCGAGCCGGCGCCGGTCGCCTGAGCCGTTTCGCCGCGCGCCGGTTTCGTCGTTCCGTTAACCCGGGACTGCGATGATCCTCGCCATCGGGGCAAGGGCCAGGGCGCGGGATGAGTGTGATCACGGGTGGGGGAGGACGGCAGGCGGTCTCCAAGGCCGAACTCGTCAGCGCCCTGAGCTACGCGCTGGACCTCACCGAAGGCCAGCCCGACGGCCACGGCCTGCGCTGCTGCTGGATCGGCATGAATGTCGGCCTAGCCATCGGCCTGTCCGAGCCGGAAATGGCCGACCTCTATTACACGCTGCTCCTCAAGGACATCGGCTGCAGCTCCAACGCGGCGCGCATCTGCCAGCTCTTCCTGACCGACGACATCGCCTTCAAGCGCGACATCAAGATCGTCAGCGACAGCCTTCCGCACGTTCTGCATTTCGTTCTCAAGCATACCGGCCTGAAGGCCAGCCTCGCCGAGCGCTTCCGCGCCATGGTGGTGGCGCTGGCCAAGGGCGACACGATCTCCCGCGAGCTGATCGAGACGCGTTGCCACCGCGGCGCCGACATCGTCCGCCAGATGCGTTTTCCCGAGACCGTGGCCGCCGGCATTCTCGATCTCGACGAACACTGGAACGGCAAGGGCCAGCCCCAGGGGCTGAAGGGGGAGGCGATCGCCCTGTTCGGCCGCATCGCGCTGCTCGCCCAGGTGGTCGACGTCTTCCACACCAGCGCCGACGCCGACTTCGCCCTGCGCGAAGTGACGGCGCGCAGCGGCAGCTGGTTCGACCCGGCCCTGATCGACGCCTTTACGAAGGTCGCCGCCGCCCCCGCGTTCTGGACGACGCTCAGGGCACCGGACCTTGCTGCAACGGTGATCGGCCTTGCCCCCGACAACAATGCCGAGCTCGCCGACGAGGAGTTCCTCGACAGCCTCGCCGAGGCCTTCGCGCAGGTCGTCGATTCCAAGAGCCCCTATACGGGCGGCCACAGCGAGCGGGTGGCGCTGTTCACCGACCTGATCGCCGAGAATCTGGGCCTGGGCGATCCGCGCCGACGCTTCCTGAAGCGCGTCGCGCTGCTCCACGACATCGGCAAGCTCAGCGTCTCCAACCAGATCCTCGACAAGCCGGGCAAGCTGGATTCCGACGAATGGGCGGTGATCAAGGGGCATCCCGGCTTCAGCGAGGCGATCCTGTCGCGCATCAGCATCTTCGCCGACCTGGCGCGGATCGCCGGCGCCCATCACGAGCGGCTGGATGGTCGGGGCTATCCGAACGGACTGGCGGGTGATGAGATCTGCCTCGACACCCGCATCATCACCACGGCCGACATCTTCGATGCGCTGACCGCCGAGCGGCCCTATCGCGCGGCGATGCCGGTATCGAAGGCGCTGGCGATCATGCGGGCCGATGTGGGAACGGCGATCGACGGGCGCTGCTTCGCGGCCCTGGAAGCGGCGCTCGAGAGCATCGACCGCGCCGCCGCCTGACGCCGCGCGGTCGCTGGCCTCAGCTCAGGGGAACAGCGGCAGCTGGGCGATGCCGGTGGTTTCCTCGAGGCCATAGGCGACGTTGAAATTCTGGATGGCCTGGCCGGCCGATCCCTTCACCAGATTGTCGAGCGTCGAGATGACGATGGCGCGGCCGGGAATGCGGTCGGGCACAACGTTGATCACCACATAGTTCGAGCCGCGGACCATCTGCGTCTGGGGCAGGACGTCCTCGTCCGGAATGGTGATGAACGGGTCGTCCCGATAGGTCTCGATCAGGTGCTCGCGCAGATCCGCCGCGGACTTGCCGGCGGCCAGCCGCACATAGCTGGTGCAGAGTTCGCCGCGGCTCATCGGAATGAGATGCGGGGTGAAGTTGACCCTCAGATCGTCGATGCCGGCGGCCTTGCCGATTTCCTGCTCGATCTCGGCCGAATGCCGGTGCTTGCCGACCGCATAGGGCGACAGGCCTTCGCCGGCCTCGCAGAACAGGGTGTTCTCCTTCAGCCCGCGACCGGCACCCGACACGCCCGACTTGGCGTCGATGACAATGTCTGTGGCGTCGATCAGCGTCGCGCTGGTCAGCGGCACCAGCGACAGCAGCGCCGCCGTCGGATAGCAGCCGGGGCAGGCGATCAGCCGCGCGTCGCGGATGGCCTCGCGGTTGAGCTCGGTCAGGCCGTAGACGGCCTCGCCCTGCAACTCGGTCGCGACGTGGTCGAGCCCGTACCATTCCTTGTAGGCGGCGGGGTCCCGCAGGCGGAAATCGGCCGACATGTCGATGATCTTCGTCTGCGGATAGGTCTCGAAGATCTCCTTGGTGATCGCCTGCGTCGTGCCGTGGGGCAGCCCGCAGAACACCGCGTCGACCTCGCTCCAGGGCGCTTCCTCGATGGTCACCAGATCCGGCAGGTCGATATGGGACAGGTGGCGGAAGACCTGCCGCATGGGCTTGCCGGCGTGGCTGTTCGCCGTGAGGACGGCGATGTCCATGTTCGGGTGACGGGCGGCGAGACGGACGAGATCCGCGCCGGTATAGCCGCTGGCTCCGAGCACACCAATCCTGATCTTGTCGGCCATCAGCCATCTCCTCGCATGGGGTTTCGGGCCCGCAGCGACCTCGCGCGGCGCCCCTGTCATTGCCGGGGTTTATCGAAATCTGGCGCGACGTCCAGACCGGGGCGTCGCGCCGGGGCCGATGTCAGGCCTGCAGCGCGGCCTTCACAGCCGCCACGATGCGGTCCTGCGTCGCCTCGTCCAGATAGGCGTGCATCGGCAGGCTGATGACGTCGCAGGACAGGGCGTCCGAGACCGGCAGTTCGCCGCCCGTCACCGGGAAGTGGCGATAGGCGGTCTGCCGGTGCAGGGGCTTTGGATAATAGATCGCCGTCGGCACGCCGGCCTCGCGCAGGCTGGCGGCGAAGGCGTTGCGGTCGGTGCCCTCCGGCAGGCGGATCGTGTATTGCGCCCAGGTCGAGACGGCGTCGCGCAGGAGCTTCTGCGGCGTCACGACCCCGGCGAGCATCTCCGAATAGCGGGCGGCGACGCGGCCGCGCGTTTCGATCTCGTCCGGGAAGATCGCCAGCTTCTCCATCAGGATCGCGGCTTGCAGCGTGTCCATGCGGCCGTTCATGCCGATGCGGACATTGTCGTATTTGTCCTCGACATTCTGGCCGTGGACGCGCAGCGACGCCATGATCTCGTTGAGTTCGGCATCGTCGGTCTGGACCGCGCCGCCATCGCCGTAGCAGCCGAGCGGCTTGGCCGGGAAGAAGCTGGTGGAGACGACATGCGACCACTTGCTGGACAATTCGCCGTCGATGGTGCCGCCATAGCCCTGGGCGGCGTCAGAGATGAGCTTCAGCCCGTGCGCGTCGGCGATGCGGCGCAGCGCCGGGTAGTCTGCCGGCTGGCCGAACAGGTCGACGGCGATGATCGCCCGTGGCGTCAGCCCGTCCTTGCCGGCGACCTCGGCGATCGCGGCTTCCAGATGCGCCGGGTCCATGTTGAAGGTATCGGCATCGACATCGACGAAATACGGCGTCGCGCCGAGCCAGGCGACGACTTCCGCTGTCGAGGCGAAGGTGAAGCTCGGGCAGAACACCACGTCGCCCGGCTTGATGCCCCAGGCCATCAAGGGCAGCGCCAGCGCGTCGGTGCCCGAGGCGCAGGACAGGGTGTAGGGCATCTGGCCGAATGTGCCGAGCGCCGCCTCGAGCTCGCGGATTTCCGGGCCCATGACGAAGGCGCCATGGTCCAGCACGGTCGCGATGCGGTGATCCACCTTGTGGCGGATCCGGTCACGCTGGGTGGCGAGGTCGATGAAAGGGATGTTCTGGGTCATGGGGCTCGTCTGGGTCGGGTGAATCGCCGCCGCAAAGGCGCGATGCCGTGGTGATCGAAAAGCCGGCGTCCGGCTACTCAAGATTCGTATCAGTCGCTTACGGAGCGTCGTTTCAACGGGTTAGGCGCGTGTCCTGAATCAGGAAGGCAGCGTGTTGAATCACTTTGTCAGCGCGCCGGGCCGCATCATCCCGCCTGCTTCTGCGCCAGCAGGCCGAGCACATACATGGCGACCGTTGCGCCGGCGATCGCCGTCATGTCGCTATGGTCATAAGGCGGCGAGACTTCGACCACGTCCGCGCCGACCAGCCGGAGAGCGCCGAGCCGGCGCAGCACCGCCAGCATCTTGGCGCTGGACGGGCCGCCTGCGACCGGCGTGCCGGTGCCCGGCGCAAACGCGACGTCGAGGCAGTCGATGTCGAAGCTGAGATAGGTCGGCGCGCCGCCGGTGCGCGACAGGATCGCCTCGGCGATGGCCGCGCTGGTCATCTCCTCCACCGCTTCGCCGTCGAGGATCGCGAGGCCGCAATGCTCCGGCGCGTGGGTGCGGATGCCGACCTGGATCGAGGTCGCCGGGTCGATCAGGCCCGCATCCACGGCCGCCTTGACGAAGGAGCCGTGATCGACCCGGGGCTGGCCGTCACCGCCGGTGGCGACGGGCCAGGTGTCCTGATGGGCGTCGAACTGCACCAGCGACAGCTTGCCGTGCCGCGCCACATGCGCCTGCAAGAGCGGGAAGGTGATCGAATGGTCGCCGCCCAGCGTCATCAGGAAACCGGTCCGCGCGATCAGGGCCGCCGCCTCGGCGCGGATGGTCTGGTGCGCCGTCTCCGGCAGCCGGTAGTCGAGCAGGCAGTCGCCGTAATCGACGACGCTCAGGGTTTCGAAGAGATCCGTGTTGAAGGGGAACTGCGGATCATTGTCGAAGATCGCCGAGGCGCGGCGCAGCGCCTGCGGGCCGAAGCGCGTGCCCGGGCGGTTGGAGACCGAGGCGTCGAAGGGAATGCCCCAGACCGTCACGTCGGTGCCGTCGACCGCCTTGGTCTGGCGCCGCCGCATGAAGGAGAGGGCTCCGGCATAGGTCGGGTCGCCCGCCGCGCCGTGGGCGCTGTCGGCGGTGAAGGCATGGTCGATGGACGTGCTGGGCATGGTCACTTCCGCGAGGGAGCGTCGGGGAGGCGGCGGGCCGGAGGTGGCCGGGGCCGGGCGCAGCTCCGATGCGCCAGACCAGCCTGTCGGGCCCACATAAGCAAAAAGCCGCCGGGCGACCACCCGGCGGCTTTGAACTTCGCGGGAGAAAGGGCGGCGGCAGACGCCGCCGCGCCGATCAGCGCTTGGAGAACTGGAAGGACCGGCGGGCCTTCGCCTTGCCGTACTTCTTGCGCTCGACCGTACGCGAGTCGCGCGTCAGGAAGCCGCCCTTCTTGAGAACCGCGCGCAGGCCCGGCTCGTAATAGGTCAGCGCCTTGGAGATGCCGTGGCGAACCGCACCGGCCTGGCCGGACAGACCACCGCCGGCCACCGTGGCGACGACGTCGAACTGGCCGTCACGAGCCGCGGCGACGATCGGCTGGCGCAGCACCATCTGCAGGACCGGACGGGCGAAATAGGCCGTGAAGTCGCGGTCATTGACGGTGATCTTGCCGGTGCCCGGCTTCACCCAGACGCGGGCAACCGCATCCTTGCGCTTGCCGGTGGCATAGGCGCGACCGTACTGGTCGAGCTTCTGCACATGCACCGGGGCTTCCGGCTGTGCGGTGACTTCGGCCGTGCCGAGTTCTTCGAGCGAAGAGAGCTGGGACATTATGCGGCCCTCGAGTTCTTGGAGTTCATGGCCCGGACGTCGAGCGTCTCGGGGGACTGCGCCTCATGCGGGTGCTCGGCACCGGCGTAGACGCGGAGGTTCTTGAGCTGGCGACGGCCGAGCGGGCCGCGCGGCAGCATGCGCTCGATGGCCTTCTCGACGACGCGCTCCGGGAAGCGGCCCTCGAGGATGTGGCGCGCCTTGCGCTCCTTGATGCCGCCGGCATAACCGGTGTGCCAGTAGTACGTCTTGTTCTCGTACTTCTTGCCGGTCAGGACGATCTTGTCCGCATTGATGATGATGATGTTGTCACCATCATCGACATGCGGCGTGAAGGTCGGCTTGTGCTTGCCGCGGAGGCGAAGCGCGACGATGGAAGCGAGGCGGCCGACGACGAGCCCTTCGGCGTCGATCAGGATCCACTTCTTCTCCACCGTCTCGGTCTTCTGCGAGAAGGTTTTCATGTTCTGCCCTTGGGTGTTCGTGAGCATCGTTGCCGGCCGCTGTGGCCGTCGATCTTGGGAAGGCGGCGCGAGCCGGCTCTTCGTGGAGCGGGACATACGGGGCCGCACCGCGTCTGTCAACGTCAAAAGGCGTATCGGCACCCTTCGCGAGCCCCTGTCATGCAGGGGATCGCGGCATTAAGGTATCATGATACCGCAGTGCCGGGCGTGTCTCATCGGGGCGGGATCGAATAGGTCGCCACCGCATGGGCGACCAGCGCCTCGTCCGCGGCATTGGTCAGGGAGATGTCGACGACCGCCAACCGCTTGCCGAGCTTCAGGAGCCGTGCTTCGCCGAGGATGCCGCCGGGCTCGGGCTTGCGCAGGAAGTTGATCGACAGGTTGGTGGTGACGGCGAGCGCCACCGGCCCGATATGGGCGAGGATCGCGACATAGGCGGCGACATCGGCCAGCGCGAAGAGGCTGGGGCCGGAGACGGTGCCGCCGGGCCGCAGATGCCGGTCACTGGCGTCGAGCCGCATGGTCGCCGCGCCCGGGCTGACATCGACGATCGAAAAGCCGCCGTCGCGCCCGCCGAGCTGTGGAAAGTCGCTGTCGAGAAAGGCCTCGAGCTCGGTCAAGGTCATGATCGGCTGCATGCGCGTTCCTCCCGCTCCTGTCCGGGCCGGGCAGATGCCGCCTCCCGACCTGCACCGTCCTAGCTTCGGGGCCCTGCAATGGCCAGTCGGACTGAGGATATCGGCGGGGAGCATCTGCCGGAGCGCGGCGACGATCTTGCGGAAGGCGGGGCGATTCTGTTGAAGGTGGCGGTAACGCCTTCCTTCAGTCGACCGGAACCGATCCATGGCAGACATCTTCGAAATCGCCGATGCGGGCCAGCATCCCGTCGAAATCCAGCGTGCGACGGGCCTGACCCGGATCGTCCTGTCCAGCCCGCCGGCGAACGCCCTGTCGATGACGATGATGGACGCGATCCTCGCCGCGCTTGCCGATGCGGCGGCCGATACCGACAACCGCGTGGTGGTCATCGCGGGGGCGGGCAAGATCTTCTCGGCCGGCCATGACCTGAAGGAACTGACCGCTCATCGCGCCGACGCCGATCGCGGCCGCGCCTTCTTCGAGGCGACGATGCGCAAATGCTCCGAGGTGATGCAGGCGATCGTGCGCCACCCCGTGCCGGTGATCGCCGAGGTCAACGGGCTGGCGACGGCCGCCGGCTGCCAGCTCGTCGCCTCCTGCGATCTCGCCATCGCCTCCGAGGAAGCGCAGTTCTGCACGCCGGGCGTCAATATCGGCCTGTTCTGCTCGACGCCGATGGTGGCGTTGTCGCGCAATCTCAGCCGCAAGCACGCCATGGAGATGCTGCTGACGGGCGAGACCATCGATGCCCGTTCGGCCCGCGAGTTCGGCCTGGTCAACCGGGTCGTGCCGCCGGAATATCTCGGCACCATCGTCGGCAAATACGCCACGACCATCGCCTCCAAGTCGGCGATGACGGTGAAGACCGGCAAGGAGGCGTTCTACCGGCAGGCCGAGATGGGGCTCTCGGACGCCTATGAATATGCCGCCTCGGTGATGACCGAGAACATGCTGGCGAAGGACGCGGAAGAGGGCATCGGCGCCTTCCTGGAGAAGCGCAAGCCGGAATGGACGCACGAATGAGCCCGGCGGAGAGCGCCCCGGGTGCCGCTGCGCCGGCGCCGCTGGTCTATGACGATGCCGCCATGCGTGGCCTGCTCGACCGGGTGCAGACCATCGCCCTCGTTGGCGCCAGCGCCAAGCCGGTGCGCCCGTCCTATTTCGTCCTGAAATACCTCTTGGCCAAGGGCTACCGCGTCATTCCGGTCAATCCGGGCCTCGCCGGTAAGGACCTTCTCGGCCAGCGCTGCCATGCCGACCTCGCCAGCATTCCTGAGCCGGTCGACATGGTCGACATCTTCCGCTCCGCCGATGCCGTGCCGGGGATCGTCGAAGAGGCGCTGGCGATGGATCCGCGGCCCTCAATCATCTGGATGCAGCTCGGCATCCGCAACGATGCCGCCGCGCGAATGGCCGAGGCTGCCGGCCTGACCGTCGTCATGGATCGCTGCCCGAAGATCGAATATGCGCGCCTGTCGGGCGAGATCGGCTGGAACGGCGTCAATTCCCGCGTCCTGTCTTCGAAGAAGCCGGCCATGGGCAAGGGCTTCCAGAGCTACGGGCTGAACCGGACGAAATAGGCGAGGGGCGCCCGGCCCTGCGATCTGGGCGCCGGCCCGATCATCGCGCCGCAAAGCCGGCATGATAGGCGACGCGGCCCGCCGGGATCTCGGGACCGAAGGCAAGGCGCATGAAATACGGCGCCGGCGCATCCGGGTAGCGAAGCTGCGGATCGGCCGCAAAACCGAAGCGGCGATAATAGCCGGGATCGCCAAGCACCACGCAGCCCCTGGCGGCTTGGTTGCGCAGGCGGTCGAGACCTGCCCGCACGAGCGCGCCGCCGATCCCCTGCCGCTGGCGATCGGGCGAAACCGCCACCGGTCCGAGCCCGAACCAGCCGACATCGCGGCCCTCGATCGTCACCGGCGAGAAGGCGACATGGCCGGTGATCTTCCCGTCCGCGACCGCGACGAGCGACAATGTCAGCGCGTCATCGGCGCGCAGCGCATCGACGATGGCACCCTCGGTGCCGTCGCTGTGCGGCGCATCGGCAAAGGCTGCGGTGACGACCTGCCGGATCTCGGCGGCGTCGTCCGGTCGTTCCGGGCGGATGTCGTAGGTCATCGGGGGAGTATAGCGGCGGCGAAGCGGGGCACCACACGATGTGATGCCCCGATGGCCTTATCCGGTGGGCGTCGCCGCGTTGACGAAGTCTGGCACGTCGGCGAGCGGGAAGTCGCGGACCTGGTCCTTGCCCATCCGGCGCTGGCGATTGCGCGGCTCCAGCGCCTGCGGCTGACCCGTCTCCAGCGCCCGCTCGATTGCCTCGATGACGATCATGTCGAGAACGCCTTCCTCGCCGTTCGGCTCGGGCTCGCGGTCTTCCAGGATGCAGTCGGAGAAATAGGCCGTCTCGCCGGCGAACTGGTCGACCACCGGATGGGTCCGCTCCTCGGTCTTGCCACCCCGCGTCAGCCGGAAGTCGATGGAGACGCCCTCGCCGAAGCCGAAGGCCTGGTTGGCCTCGATGATCCCCTCGCTGCCGACCACATGCAGCCGGTCGACGCTGTCGCCGGAATAGCTGACGGTGAAGCTCGCCGCGCGGCCCTCGGTGAAGGAGAGGATGACGCTGACCGTGTCGGCGCAGCCGAGGCCGCGCTCGGGCACCTTCGACGCGACGGCCGTCACCGAGATCGGCTCGGCCTCGAAGAAATTGCGCACGGCGTTGATCGGATAGGCGCCCATGTCGGGGATCGGCCCGGCCCAGAAGCCGTTCTGCGCCCGGTGGTTCGCAGCATCGACATTCTGCGCGAAGGTCGCGGTGAAGAAGCGCGGCGTGCCGATCTCGCCGGCGCGGATCGCCGCCAGGATCGCCTGGGTGCCGGGCTCGGAATGCAGGCGATAGGCCAGCATCAGCCGGGCGCCGGAGGCGCGGGCTGCGGCTTCGATCGCCTCGGCGTCGGAAAGGCTGCCGGCCATCGGTTTTTCTAGGAGCACGTGAATGCCGGCCTTCAGCGCCGACTCGGCGAACTCCCGGTGGCGGAAGTTCGGCGTCGCCACATAGACCGCGTCGATGTCGCCGCTGGCCAGGAGCGCGTCGTATTCGTCATAGCCATAGGGCTTGATGTCGTAGCGCTCGCCGAGCGCGCCAGCCTTCTCAGGGTCGCCGGTGACGATCGCCGTCATGACCGAGTTCGATGTCTGGCCGACGCCCGGCATGAAGGCGCCCTGGGAGATCCAGCCGCCGCCGACGACGGCGTAGCGGATCTGTCCGTTGGAATTCGGCATGCGTGATGTCCCCTGGTGGTTCGTTCGATCCTCGCAGAATGGCTGGCATGCGCGGCGGTTGCATTCCCGGTCCTGCGACATTTGGAAAATCCGTGTCGGCAACTCGCCGCCCCGGGCGCGGCATGCTAGAGCGTGCCGAGCACCGGAGGGCCCGCAAGGGCTGTCCGGAACGCCATCATGGAAGGGGAGAGCGACAGATGAGCGGACCGAATTTCGAGACCTTGGCGATCCACGCCGGCGCGCAGCCGGACCCGGCGACGGGCGCCCGGGCGACGCCGATCTACCAGACCACGTCCTTCGTCTTCGAGGATGTCGACCACGCCGCTTCGCTGTTCGGCCTCCAGCAGTTCGGCAACATCTACACCCGCATCATGAACCCGACCCAGGCGGTGCTGGAAGAGCGCGTCGCCGCGCTCGAGGGCGGCACCGCGGCGCTGGCCGTGGCCTCGGGCCATGCCGCGCAGCTCATCATCTTCCAGGCGATGATGCAGCCGGGCGACGAGTTCGTCGCCTCGCGCAAGCTCTATGGCGGTTCGATCAACCAGTTCGGCCACGCCTTCAAGTCGTTCGGCTGGACCGTCAACTGGGCCGACCCGGACGACCTCGCCAGCTTCGAGGCGGCGGTCACCCCCAAGACCAAGGCGATCTTCATCGAGTCGATCGCCAATCCCGGCGGCATCGTCGTGGACATCGCCGGCATCTCGGCGATCGCCCAGAAGCACGGCATCCCGCTGATCGTCGACAACACCATGGCGACGCCGTATCTGTGCCGGCCGATCGAGCACGGGGCCGACATCGTCGTGCATTCGCTGACCAAGTTCATGGGCGGCCACGGCAATTCCATGGGCGGCGCGATCGTCGATGCCGGCACCTTCGACTGGTCGGCGAACGATCGCTACCCGATGCTGTCGCAGCCGCGGCCCGAATATAACGGCGTCGTGCTGCACGAGACCTTCGGCAATTTCGCCTTCGCCATCGCCTGTCGTGTCCTCGGCCTGCGCGATCTCGGACCGGCGATCTCGCCCTTCAACGCCTTCATGCTGCTGACCGGCATCGAGACGCTGCCGCTGCGCATGCAGCGCCACTGCGACAACGCCAAGGCCGTCGCAGCGCATCTGCAGGGCCACGAGAAAGTCAGCTGGGTGTCCTATTCGGGGCTGCCGGACCATCCGAACCACGCGATGATGCAGAAATATTCGCCCAAGGGCGCCGGCGCCGTCTTCACCTTCGGCCTGAAGGGCGGCTTCGAGGCCGGCGTCACCTTCGTGGAAGCGCTGGAGCTGTTTTCGCATCTCGCCAATATCGGCGACACCCGCTCGCTGGTGATCCACCCGGCATCGACCACCCACAAGCAGCTCGCCGACGAGCAGCGGATTGCCGCGGGCGCCGGGCCGGACGTGGTGCGCCTGTCGATCGGCATCGAGAATGTCGACGACATCATCGCCGATCTCGACCAGGCGCTCGCCAAGGTCTGATCGCCGCACTCGAACCATCCGGAAAGGGCCGGTCGCTGCGTGCGGCCGGCCCTTTTCTCTGCGGTGGCGGGAACGCCTCGCGCGCGCCGCGCTTTCTGGCCGTCGCTGATCGACGAAGGAGACCGACATGACCGAACATTTCGTCCGGTTCGACAAGGCGCTGGTGCCCGTCGAGACCGGCGCGCCCGACAAGGACAAGATCCGCAGCGGCCGCCCGAGCAACAAGACCTGGAACATGGAGGAGACCGGCGACGGTCTCTACGCCGGCATCTGGGAATCCTCCGCCGGCGAATGGGACATCGACTATGACGAGTGGGAGTTCTTCCACATACTGGAAGGTGTCTCCGTCCTGACCGAGGACGGGTGCGAGCCGGTCAAGCTCGTCGCCGGCGACAGCTTCGTCATCCGCCCCGGCTTCAAGGGGCGCTGGAAGGTCGTGGAGCCGACCAAGAAGCACTACGTCATCAAGGTCTGAGCGGTTTCCGGCAGGCCGATCGGCCGGCGGGGCAGGGGCGCGCACCGTCGCCCGCGTTGAATCGATCCGTGAAGACCGCCGGCCAGCCCTTTGGCCGGACTCGCGAATGTCCGTGGATCGCGGCCGCCCCGCATGGCGTCTGCCGCAAACGCAAACTGGCCGGACGATGCGCCCGGCCAGTTCTCATGTCGATGGTATGCGTGCGGCCGGCCTGCCTCAGCAGGAGTTGCGCAGATGCACCTGTTGCCAGCCGGAGCGGCCTTCCCGCACCTTCACCCGGCGATGGCGGGTGTCGTATTCGGCCGGAATGGTCCGTGCGACCGAACGCGCCGGTTCCAGCACCACCGTCTCGCGGACCGTCTCGTAGCGCGCGGGAATGACATGCTCGCGGGTGCGGGCCGGCTCGACCTCCACCCGGACATGCTCGACGCCGTATTCGGCCGGGATCGTCTCGGTCCAGCTGTCGCCGGGATCCACGACGACCTTGCGATACCGGGTGGCATAGCGCGCCGGCACGGCGACGCGGCAATAGACCCGGTGGCCGTTGATCACCCGCCATTCCCAGCGCTCGGTCGCCGGATGCACCATCACCGTTTCGGCAACCTTGCGATAGACGGGCGGGGAAGAGCGGTGGACGGTCCGGGCCGGATGGATGAGCACCTTGCGGGCGACGGTCTCGTAGCGGGCAGGCACGACGCTGCGCACAACGCGCTCCGGCTCGACGAGGACGTGGCGCTTCTCGGTGCCATAGACCGGCGGCACCGTCTCGTAGACGGTCTCGGCGGGCCGCACCATCACGGTTTCCGCGACCGATGCGTATTCCGCCGGCTCATGCACCGGTTGGTAGCAGGAGATGGCCCGGCTTCCGCCCGCCATGGATGGCGAGACGGCGAACAGCAGGCTGCTCCCCGCGGTCAGCAAAGCAACAAGTCGCTTCATACTCATACACTCCAGCGATTGTTCAGATGAGAACAGTCAAGACGAGCGCAGAAGAAATTGCAACATGTTCAGTGGCGGCCTGAGCGGAAAGCCGATCTCTAGTTAATGTGTCGAATTGTACGGATTTCCTGCCGGACAGCAGAAAGCCCGCGCGCGGCGGGCTTTCCGGTCTTGCTCGGGATCGGCGCGGCAACCGGGTTTCCGTAGGGTTCCGGTCACTGCTGCGATGACTGTTAGCGCATGATCTCGATGAGGATCTCGTTGCGCTTCATGAAGCCCGGCGTCCAGGGTGGGTTGTAGAAGGCGTATTCCGGATCGCCCTTCTGGGTCAGGTTGTTGTCGGCCAGATAATTGTAGAGCTTCATCAGCTGCTTGCTGGCCAGCGTGGCGTTGAAATTGCCGGAGAAGGAGATCGACACCATGCGGCGCGCCGGCACTTCCTTCAGCGTGACGCCGGTATTGGTCGGCTCCGGCAGGCTGGCCCGCGTGTACTTCTTCGGCATGATGAAGCGGACGGCCCAGCCCTTGGTATGGCCGTCGCCCTCGGCGAGCTGCTGCAGCACCGGGCTGGTCATGGCGATCTTCTTGCCCGACCGGCTCTTCGCGGCGATGTAGTCGTACAGCGTCTCGAAGCCGCTGCGACGCGCCTTCTCGTGGTAGCCGCTCTTGACCGTTTCGGCGACGACCATGCCGTCATAGTCGCGGATCTGGATCTCGCCATCGTCACGCACGACGTCGTAATCGGGCTCCTCGGTGTGCTCCTGCACCTTCTTGGTGACGAAATACGCCGCACCGACGACGGCGATCGCGCCGCCGACGACGAGGAGGCCGGTCAGTTCTGGCCGGGCGCGCAGGCTGTCGAGAACCCGCTCCGGCTCGCTGCGGCGGATGGAGCGCGGCAGGCGGACGCTGGAGAGATAATTGCGCGCGTCGTCGAAATAGCCGCGGGCGTCATGGGCGCCGTGCTCGGCGCTGTCGCGCAGCGAGCGCGCATGGCGACGGGCTTCGTCCGTGCTCGGCAGGCTCCAGCCCGTGGCGAAATCCGGCAGGTAGCGGGCGAGGCCCGTCGGCTCGGAATGGAACGGGTTGGCACGATCGAACGAACGGCGAAGGCGCTCGGTGCGCGTCGGGCGCGGGCGGACCGTCTCGACCGCACGCTCCTCGATCTCCGCGAGACGCTCGCCGATGTCGCTGAGTGCGTCGGACAGGCGATCGTAGGCGGTAGGCTTGTCGCGAAACATGAATGTGACTCCTGAGGTCGAAATTTGACTGCGCCGTCTTGCCACTGGGCGGGCGACTGCCCGCCTGCGGTCGTAAGATCGCGCCCCGCTCCCCTAACGCCACCGTGCTGCATTGGTTGCGGGTGCGAACAGTTCCGCCCTCGCTTTGGCCGGAAACCGCATGATTCACGGAATCGACGGCCCGGATGCAACCATCCGGTATCGGCCACGTTTGAACGGCATCAGGTTTTCATGGCCTGATACTCCAGCCAAATTTCGGGCGGCCTCAGTGCCGCCCATTTTTTTGCCTGCTCGCCGGATCTTGTCGGGGAGGGGCGGCCTGCGCCTCATCCGCCGCGGCGATCACCTGTCTCGCCCTTCCAGTTCCAGTGGTTCGAACTAGCTTGGATCACGGGCACTGCAATGACGCGCGGCCGTGCCGTGCGTGCGGAGGAGACGACATATGCGCAAACTGACCTTGGGAGTGGCCGCGGCGACGATGATGCTGGCGGCGCCGGCCTACGCGCTCGATATCGGCCGGACGGTCGAGGTCGACGCCAAGCCGGCCGCGGTCTGGGCTGCGATCGGTGATTTCTGCGGGATCGGCGCGTGGCATCCGGCGGTGGCCAAATGCGAGGAGGCCGAGGCCGACGGCAAGACCCGCCGCACGCTGACGCTCGGCGACGGCGCCATGATCGTCGAGGAACTCGTGGCCTGGGACGAAGATGCCATGAGCTACACCTACACCGCCGTGGAGGGCCCGCTGCCGGTCGACAATTACGAATCGACCATCACGGTGACGGAAGCGGGCGAGGGCTCGCAGATCAGCTGGACCGGCAGCTTCGATGCCAAGGGCGCGACCGATGCCGAGGCGGAAGAGGTCATGCTCGGCATCTACGACGCCGGGCTGAAGGGCATCACCGAAAAGGCCGGAATGTAGCAATCGGCGGGGACCACCCGGTCGGTTCCCTTCGCGGCGGTGATCGCCGCGCGGCACGGGGCGCTCGCTCGCACCGTGCCGATCGCCGGGTTTCCAGCAACGCACGTCGCGCCTCCCTACTGCGGGGGAAGGCAGCGCAGACCGTCCTTCAGAAGGCCCAGGTACGCGCCTTGGAAATCAGGAAGTCGCGAAACACCTTGAGCTTGGCGGCGTTCCGCATCTGCTCGGGATAGCAGAGATAGGTGTCGAAGGTCGGCATCTCCATCTCCGGCAGCACCTGCACCAGCTTCACCCGCTTGTCGATCATGTAGTCCGGCAGAAGCGCCAGGCCGATGCCGCTTTCGATCGCCGACCGGATCGCCATCAGATTGTTGATCTGCAGGATCGGGCTGCGGCTCTTGCCGTCGGGCAGGCCCACCGTCTCCAGCGTGTTCAGGTTGCGCAGATAGTTCGGGGCCGGTTCGCCGAAGGTGATGATCCGGTGGTTGTCGAGATCCTCGACCGTCTCCGGCGTGCCGAAGCGGTTCAGATAGGCCGGCGACGCATAGACATGCAGATGCACCGTGAACAGCCGGCGCTGGATCAGGTCCGGCTGCTGCGGCTGGCGCAGGCGGATCGCCGCGTCGGCCTTGCGCATGGTGAGGTCGATTTCCTCGTTGTCGAAGACCAGCTGCAGCTCGAGATCGGGATAGAGCTCGAGAAACTCCTTGGCGCGCTCGGTGAGCCAGCCGGAGCCGAGGCCCACGGTGGTCGTCACCCGCAGCTTGCCGGTCGGCTTCTCGCGCGTCTCGGTGAGCTGCATGCGCACCTGCTCGAGCCGCTTCAGGACGTCGCTGGCGGTGTGGAACAGCAGTTCGCCCTGTTCCGACAGGACCAGGCCCCGGGCATGGCGGTGGAAGAGGGGCGTCCCGACTTCCTGCTCCAGCGCCGCGACCTGCCGGCTGATCGCCGACTGGCTGAGATTCAGGACGTCCGCCGCATGGGTGAACGATCCCGCTTCGGCGGCGGCGTGAAAGATCCGCAGTTTATCCCAGTCGAGAGCCATAGGTCGTTATCCCCGGACGGCCTGAGGCCCGGCAGGCACGATGCCTGCCCGCATCAGCTACTCGGCAGCCTGCCGCTTGTCTTCCACGGCCTGAACGGCCAGCCATTTCTCTGCTTCGAGCGCCGCCATGCAGCCCATACCCGCAGCCGTCACCGCCTGACGGTACACGTCGTCGGCGACGTCGCCCGCCGCGAAGACCCCCGGAACCGAGGTCTGCGTCGTGCCCGGCTCGACCCACAGATAGCCGGACGGCTTCTGCTTGAGCTTGCCGGTGAACAATTCGACCGCCGGCGCATGGCCGATGGCGACGAAGACGCCATGGGTCGCCCGCTCGCTGGTCTCGCCGGTGACGCGATCGCGCAGCTGCACGCCGGTGACCGACTTCATCGGCTTGGTCTCGCCGAGGATCTCGTCGATTTCGCTGTTCCAGACGATCTCGATATTGTCGGCCTTGAAGACGCGCTCCTGCAGGATCCGCTCGGCGCGGAACTCGTCGCGGCGATGCACCAGCGTCACCGACTTGGCGATGTGCGACAGATACAGCGCTTCCTCGATGGCGGTGTTGCCGCCGCCGACCACGACCACGTCCTTGCCGCGATAGAAGAAGCCGTCGCAGGTGGCGCAGGCCGAGACGCCGAAGCCCTGGAACAGGCCCTCGCTGGGCAGGCCGAGCCATTTGGCCTGGGCCCCGGTCGCGATGATCAGCGCGTCGCAGGTGTAGACCGTGCCGGAATCGCCGGTCAGGCGGAACGGCCGCCGGTCCAGATCGGCCGACACGATCAGGTCGCTGGCCATCTCGGCACCGACATTGAGCGCCTGCGCCTTCATCTGCTCCATCATCCAGGGACCCTGGACGGGATCGGCATAGCCCGGATAGTTCTCGACATCGGTCGTGATCGTCAGCTGGCCGCCTTCCTGGAGGCCGGCGACGAGCAGCGGTTTCATCATCGCGCGCGCAGCGTAGATGGCGGCAGTGTAGCCTGCCGGGCCGGAGCCGACGATCAGGATTTCCGCATGGCGTTCGGTCATATGGGCCTCGCTGGATTGGCGTCCGGCAGATGGCGACGGCCGCCCGCCCGTTCAATAGACGAGGGGATGCTGGGCTGCAACATGATCGCCTGCCGTAGCGTCGGTCATCCCCCGCTCGATTGCCGAGCGCGCGCCGAGGGGGTAAGAGACCGCTTTACGCGAGGCCTTCGCCTCCCGAAGATGCCACGTCCCGGAGCCCTTCCATTTTCAGGACCATCGCGTACGTCACCTCGAATTTCGGGCTGGGACTCGCGGCCGCGATGCTCATTCCGGCACTCGTCGACCTCGCCGACGAGAACGAGGACTGGCGCGTCTTCGTCGGCTGCAGCCTGCTGGTCGGGATGATCTGCATCCTTCTGGCCACAGCCACCCGCGGCGATCGGCCGAAATTCACCCAGCGGCTGGGCTTCCAACTTGTCACCAGCGTCTGGCTCTTCGCCACGCTGATCGGCGCGCTGCCGATCTATATCGCCTCCGTCAACGTGACCTTCGCCGGGGCGATCTTCGAATCCATGTCCGGCCTGACGACGACCGGCTCGACGGTGATCTCCGGCCTCGACGCCCTGCCGCGTGGCCTCCTGTTGTGGCGCTCGCTGCTGCAATGGCTCGGCGGCATCGGCATCATCGGCATGGTGCTCCTGGTCCTGCCGTCGCTGCGGGCCGGCGGCCTGGCGCTGTTCCACATGGAAAGCTCCGACAAGTCGGACAAGGTGCTGCCGCGGGTGAACCAGCTGACCGGCGGCCTGATCGCGGCCTATACGGTGCTCACCATCCTGTGCACCGCCGCCTATACCTCGCTCGGCATGAGCTTCTTCGATGCGGTCAACCACGCCATGACCACCATGGCGACGGGCGGCTATTCCACCCACGACGCGTCGATGGGCTATTTCGAGAGCAACGGTATCCTCGTCGCCGCGACGCTCTTCATGATCCTCGCCGCACTGCCCTTCGTCATCTATATCCGCGCCTTCCTGCCGCGCCGCTTCCAGCTCTGGCGCGACCCGCAGATCGCCGTCTTCCTGATGATCTGCCTCGTCCTGAGCTTCGCCATCGCGGTGACCCGGCGGGTGGTCAACGACACGCCCTTCGGCGAGGCGCTGATTTCGTCGGCCTTCAACCTCGTCTCGGTGATCACCACCACGGGCTTTGCTTCGGAGGATTATACGCTGTGGTCGAACGCCGCGATCGGCCTGTTCTTCCTCGCCACCTTCCTCGGCGGCTGCGCCGGCTCGACCTCGGGCGGCATCAAGGCCAACCGTCTCGTCATCCTCTATCGCCTCGTGCGCTCCAGCTTCCGCCGGCTGGTGCGCCCGCATGCCATCATCCGGCTGAAATACGGCAATGACGACATCTCGTCCGAGACGATCCAGACGGTGACGATCTTCTTCTTCCTGTTCTTCGGAACGCTGCTGCTGGGCACCGTCCTCTTAACCATGTTCGGGCTCGACCTGATCACCGCCTTTTCGGGCACGCTGACCGCCATCGCCAATGTCGGTCCGGGCTTCGGGCAGATCATCGGCCCGGCCGGCAATTTCGCTACCTTGCCGGACCCGGCCCTGTGGACCCTGTCGGTCGTGATGCTGCTCGGCCGCCTCGAACTGGTGACGGTGCTGATCCTGCTCTTCCCGTCGGTCTGGACGGACTGAGACAACAACGGTGCGCGCCATGCCCGACATCTGGTTCATCAATCTCGCCGGCGCCCGCGAGCGCCGGGCGCTCATCGAGGTGCAGGCCGAAGCTCTCGGGCTGGACGTGCATCGCCAGGAGGCCTGCACGGTCGCCGATATCGACGACGCGACCTATCGGCGTCTCTCCACAAGCTGGGAGCGGCCGATGACCCGGCCGGAGCTGGCGGCTTTCCTCTCGCATCGCAGGCTGTGGGAGCGGGCGGCTGACAGCGAGGACGGCCTGATCGTCCTGGAGGACGACACGGTCTTGGGCACGCATGTCCCGCAGGCCGCCGCAAACGCTGCGGCCAGCGGTTTCGACCTCGTCAATTTCGAGACGGTCGGTCGCCGCAAGTTCTTTCGCAGGGGCGGCGGCAGGACGGTCGGCGGGGTCCGTTTCACCGAACTGGTGCGCGAGAAGTCGGGAGCGGGCGCCTATTTCGTCTCGCAGAACGGCGCCCGCGCGCTGCTGGCGAAGGCCGAGACGCAGGCCGCCCCGGTGGACGCCTTCATGTTCGGCGTGTGCCGGCTGCGCTCGGCGCAGGTCGAGCCGGCGGCGACCATGCAGGTTCATCTCCTGGAAGAGCGCGGCTTCGATGTCGGCCTGTCGACCCAGACGTCGATCCATCAGCCTCGTCAGCGCCTGCCGCTGAGCTGGGCCAATCTGCCCTATACCGGCCGGCGGATCGGCACGCAGCTACGGCTGGCGCTGGTGCAGGCGCGCCGTCTCGCCGATGTCGAGTTTCGCCCGGCAGGTTTCGACGCGGCGGCGTTCACGGCCGTCCTGCCGGTATCGCGCGACGCAATGGCCGCGCGCCTTGGCCGCTACGACGACCAGAGCGTCTCGTAGACCTCGCGGATTTCCGCCGCTTCCCGCGTCAGCGGAAAGGCGTCCCTGACCCGCACGAGGCCCGCCTCCGCGGCGCTTTGGCGAAGCGCGGCGTCGTCCAGATAGGGGGCGATGGCATCCGCCAGTGCGCCGGCGTCGCCCACCGGCACCACGCGGCCGGTCACGCCCTCCACGATCTGCTCGGCAAAGGCGCCGGCGTCGCTGGCGACCACCGGCGTGCCACTCGCCATCGCCTCCAGCGGCGTCAGGCCGAACCCCTCGTTGCGCGGCGGGGCCACATAGAGGTCGAACCGCCGGAACCACGCAGTCACATCCGCGACTTCCCCGAGAAGGAGGATGCGGTCGGCAAGCCCGGCATCGGCGATGCGTTGGCGAAGACCTGCTTCGTAGGCGGCGTGTTCGGCGGTGGTGCGACCGGTGATGACGGCGGTCCAGTCCGGGCGCGCGGGCAGGAGCGCGATCATCGCCTCGACGAAGAGGTCGGTGCCCTTCTGGTGCCGGATGCGTCCGGAGCATCCGACGATCCTGCGGCCTTCGAGCGCCTGCCCATGCGGGCCCTCTGGGAGCGGACCGTGCGGGGTGAAACGCTCGAGATCGATGCCGTGCATGACGATTCGCGCCGGCACCTGCAGGAAGGCGGCGCTGCGTGCGCTGGTGGCGATCACCGCATTCATCCGGCGGATGAGGAAGCGGGTCAAGCCCTTGTGATGGCGCTGGGCGGCCGAGGTGAAGACCAGCTTCAGGGGCATGCGGAGAATGTCGCGCAGGACGATGCCGGCGATCATCTCGATATTGCGGCGGGCATGCCAGATGCGGTGGCGGCGATGGCGCGGCCGGGTCCACAGCTTCGGCAGCGCCGAGCAGGGCAGGCGGGGAACGCCGGACGGCAGCACGTCCGGACCCATTGTGGCGATGCCGAGGGTGCGGGCCTGCAGTGGCAGCAGCTGGACGATGGTGGAGGTGACGCCCGACAGCCGGCGCTTGAAGTTCGGGGCGATGACCTCGACGTCCCGGATGTCCATGGCGGCCGTTCTTCTGCGATTGCCGGGCAGGGGCGGCGGGCGCGCAACGCGTCCGCCTGCCGGTCTTGGAAGTGCCCGTCCGTGTCAGTGCGCGCCTGGGCGCGGCGCCGACAGGCGGGCGGAGACAGAAGCGATCAGGCCCAGCGGACCTCGATGATCTCGTAGGAGCGGGCACCGCCGGGGGCGGCGACCTCGATCGTGTCGCCGTCGGTCTTGCCGATCAGCGCACGGGCGATGGGCGAGGAGATCGAGATGCGGCCCTTCTTCACGTCGGCTTCCTGATCGCCGACGATCTGGTAGGTCTTCTCTTCCTCGGTGTCCTCGTCGATCAGCTTGACCGTGGCGCCGAACTTGATCGTCGCGCCGGACATCTTGGTCACGTCAATGACCTCGGCGCGGGCCGTCAGGTCTTCCAGTTCGGAGATCCGGCCCTCGTTCAGGCTCTGAGATTCCTTGGCGGCATGGTACTCGGCGTTCTCCGACAGGTCGCCATGGGCGCGCGCCTCGGAAATCGCCGCGATGATCCGCGGACGCTCCTCCTGCTGGCGACGACGGAGCTCCTCGCGCAGAGCGTCGTAACCGTGGTTCGTCATCGGGACCTTTTCCATGGCCTCCACCTTTCCGATGCGCGGCCCTGCCGCGGCATCTGCATTATTCTTTGATTGCCGGACGGCGAACGCGCCAGGCCGGAGCACAATAACAAACCGGTCCCATACGACCGGGGTCGCTGGAACCAGCTTGGTTATCCGGATTGAAGTACGCCCGGGCGCCAAGGCGTCGGGCGCCGTTTCAATCAGGCAGCATTAAAGTACGATTGCAACGGCCGAACTTCAAGATTGCCCTTCCGCAGGGCCGCGATGGCCTCCGCGGCCGCCACCATGCCGGCGAGCGTGGTGTAGTAGGGCACCTTGTGGATCAGCGCGGCGCGGCGCAGCGAGCGCGAATCCGACAGCGCCTTGGCGCCCTCCGTCGTGTTGAGGACGAGCTGCACCTGCCGGTTGCGGATGGCGTCCTCGATATGCGGACGGCCTTCCAGCACCTTGTTGATCTTCTCGGCCGCGATGCCGCGATCGGCGAGGAAGCGATGGGTGCCGCCGGTCGCGATGATCTTGAAGCCCATCTCGTAGAGCCGGCGGACCGGCGCGAGGCTGCGCTCCTTGTCGGCTTCCTTCACCGAGATGAACACCGTGCCCTCCTGGGGCAGGTCGACGCCGGCGCCGAGCTGCGACTTGGCGAAGGCCACGGCGTAATCGTAGTCGAGACCCATGACCTCGCCGGTCGACCGCATCTCGGGGCCGAGCAGCGTGTCGACGCCCGGGAAGCGGGCGAAGGGGAAGACCGCTTCCTTGACGGCGATGTGCCTCAGGGCGCGCGGGTCCGGTGCGCCGCCATAGGCCGCGAAGGCCGCGTCCAGCGTCTCGCCGGCCATGATCCGGGCGGCGACTTTGGCGATCGGCGCGCCGATGGTCTTGGCGACGAAGGGCACAGTGCGCGAGGCGCGCGGGTTCACTTCGAGGACGTAGACCACGTCGTCCTTGATGGCGAACTGGACGTTCATCAGGCCGCCGACCTTCAGCGCCAGCGCCATCTCGCGGGTCTGGCGGACCAGTTCGTCGGTCATCTCCGTCGACAGCGAATGGACCGGCAGCGAACAGGCCGAGTCGCCCGAATGGATGCCGGCCTCCTCGATATGCTCCATGATGCCGGCGACATAGGTCGAGGTGCCGTCGCTGAGGCAATCGACATCCACTTCGATGGCATCCGACAGATAGGAGTCGATCAGCACCGGCGACTTGCCGGACACGACCACGGCCGTGTGCATGTAGCGCTCGAACTGCGCCTCGTTGCGGACGATCTCCATGGCCCGGCCACCCAGCACGTAGGACGGGCGCACGACGACCGGATAGCCGATGCGGGCGACGATCTCGCGGGCCTCGTCCACCGAGCGCGCGATGCCGTTGCGCGGCTGGCGCAGGCCGAGCTCGTTCAGGAGCCGCTGGAAGCGGTCGCGGTCCTCGGCGAGATCGATGGCGTCCGGCGAGGTGCCGAGGATTGGGATACCGGCCTTCTCCAAGGCTTCGGCGAGCTTCAGCGGGGTCTGGCCGCCGAACTGCACGATCACGCCATGCAGCGTGCCGGCGGTCTGCTCGGCCTTGAGGACCTCGAGCACGTCCTCGGCGGTCAGCGGCTCGAAATACAGCCGGTCCGACGTGTCGTAGTCGGTCGACACGGTCTCCGGGTTGCAGTTGATCATGATGGCTTCGTAGCCGGCATCCTGTAGCGCGAAGGCCGCGTGGCAGCAGCAATAGTCGAACTCGATGCCCTGGCCGATCCGGTTCGGGCCGCCACCGAGGATGACCACCTTCTTGGCGTCGGTGACCGCGGCCTCGGAGCGCATCTCGCCGGCAAAGGCCCGCTCGTAGGTCGAGTACATGTAGGGCGTCGGCGAGGCGAACTCGGCCGCGCAGGTGTCGATCCGCTTGTAGACCGGGTGCACGTCGAGCCGGTCGCGCAGGGCCGAGATATCGGCCGTCTCGCCGCCGATCAGCTTGGCCAGCCGCGCGTCGGAGAAGCCCACCGACTTCAGGAAGCGCAGATTGTCGGCGTCGTCGGGCAGGCCGTGGGTGCGGATCTTCTCTTCCAGGTCGATGATCGCCTTGATCCGGGCGATGAACCACGGATCGATCTTGCACGACTGGTGAACCTGCTCCGGCGAGGTGCCCATGCGCAGCGCCTGGGCGACCATCAGCAGCCGGTCCGGCGTCGGCGTGCCGAGCGCGGCGCGGATGGCGTTCTTGTCGTCGCCTTCGCCGATGCCCGGAATCTCGATCTCGTCGAGGCCGTCGAGGCCCGTCTCGAGGCCGCGCAGCGCCTTCTGCAGCGATTCCTCGAAGGTCCGCCCGATCGCCATGACCTCGCCGACGGATTTCATCGCCGTGGTCAGGATCGGCTCGGAGCCGGGGAACTTCTCGAAGGCGAAGCGCGGGATCTTGGTGACGACATAGTCGATCGACGGCTCGAAGGAGGCCGGCGTCGCGCCGTCGGTGATGTCGTTCTCCAGCTCGTCGAGCGTGTAGCCGACGGCGAGCTTGGCCGCGACCTTGGCGATCGGGAAGCCGGTCGCCTTGGAGGCAAGCGCGGAGGAGCGCGACACGCGCGGGTTCATCTCGATGACGACGAGGCGGCCGGTCTGCGGATCGACGGCGAACTGCACGTTCGAACCGCCGGTCTCGACCCCGATCTCGCGCAGCACCGCGATCGAGGCGTTGCGCATGATCTGGTATTCCTTGTCGGTCAGCGTCAGCGCCGGCGCGACGGTGATCGAATCGCCCGTATGGACGCCCATCGGGTCGATGTTCTCGATGGAGCAGACGATGATGCAATTGTCCGCCTTGTCGCGGACGACCTCCATCTCATACTCCTTCCAGCCGAGGACGCTTTCCTCGATCAGCACCTCGGTCGTCGGGGAGGCGTCGAGGCCGCCCTCGACGATCTCGAAGAATTCCGAACGGTTGTAGGCGATGCCGCCACCGGTACCGCCGAGCGTGAAGGACGGCCGGATGATCGCCGGCAGGCCGACTTCCTCGAGCGCTTCTGCCGCCGCGGCCAGCGCCCGCGTCATGTAGCGCTGCTTGCGGTCGGGCTCGCCGATCAGCCACTCGTGCTCCAGCGCGGCGAGCGCCGCGTCCTGCTCGGCCTCGTCGGTGATGGTCGCGATGATCTCGGCGCGGCGGGTGTCGTGGACCTTGCGGTCGGCCGACTTGGCGTCGGTGGCGTTGGCCAGCAGCGAGCGCGGGGTCTCCAGGCCGATCTTGGCCATGGCCTCGCGGAACAGCGCGCGGTCCTCGGCCTTGTCGATGGCGTCGGCATCGGCGCCGATCATCTCAACCCCGTATTTCTCCAGGACGCCCATGCGGCGCAGCGACAGGGCCGTGTTGAGCGCGGTCTGGCCGCCCATCGTCGGCAGCAGCGCGTCCGGCCGCTCCTTGGCGATGATCTTGGCGACGACTTCCGGGGTGATCGGCTCGATATAGGTCGCGTGGGCCAGATCCGGGTCGGTCATGATCGTCGCCGGATTGGAGTTGACCAGGATGATCCGGTAGCCCTCCGCCTTCAGCGCCTTGCAGGCCTGCGTGCCGGAATAGTCGAACTCGCAGGCCTGCCCGATGATGATCGGGCCTGCGCCGATGATGAGAATGGACTTGATATCGGTACGCTTTGGCATGGCGAGGCTTCGTCCGGTTATGTTGCGCGCCAAAAGCCCGGCTGCACGATGTGACGGCCGGTCGCTTCAGGTTCTGTCGAGGCTGAGGCCGGCTTATAGGCAACCGGCGTGGATGGCGAAAGGGTGGATCGTCCGGAATCTTGTGCGCGACGCGATCGGCCGGTCGGCAGGGGCGGGAAGACGGCATCCCATGCCTGTCTGGCCGGCACGGCGCTCACGCGTCCGGGCGGGGCGGTTTGGCCGAAATCAGTTCGGAGGCACTGCGCGGCAGGCCGCGGCCGTCATAGGTCTCGATGCCGAGCGCCAGCGCCAGGCACGACAGCTCCACGGTCTTCGGGATCTCGACGCTCTTTCCGTCGCGAGCTCCCTTTTCGTAATACTGGATGACCCGCTTCTTCAGGCCGAGTTTCTCGGCCGCGTCTTTCTGTTTGAGGCCGAGCGCCTTGCGCCAGGCCCTGAAGTCATCAGCGTTCATGGGCCCTCCCGTGACCGGACCGGCGCGTCTGCGGCCGGCGGCTGCCGGTCGGCCCGCAGTACGGGGTCCGGGCCCATGCTATCGCGTCGGCCAGGGCGAGAAAACCGACGGGCGTGCCGACGGTGCGGCGGTGCGTCGCCGCCCGCCTGACCCGCCATCCCGTCCGCGAGTTGGGACGGCGGTCGGTCAGCCGGGTTGCGGTGTTTGTCGCCATCGCCCGTTGCCGCGCTCAGGCGGCGGCCTTGCGGCCCTTGTGCTCGTCGATCATCCGGAAGAACCGGTCGAAGAGATAATGCGAGTCCTGCGGGCCGGGCGATGCCTCGGGATGGTGCTGGACCGAGAAGACCGGCTTGCCGGTGAGGCGCAGGCCACAATTGGAGCCGTCGAACAGCGAGCGATGGGTCTCCTCGACACCCTCGGGCAGCGAATCGGCCGCCACGGCGAAACCGTGGTTCATCGACACGATCTCGACCTTGCCGGTGGTGAAGTCCTTCACCGGATGGTTGGCGCCGTGGTGGCCCTGATGCATCTTCTCGGTCTGGGCGCCGAGCGCCAGCGCCAGCATCTGGTGGCCGAGGCAGATGCCGAAGACCGGCACGTCCTTCTCGATCAGCGTCTTGATGGTCGGCACGGCGTAGTCGCCGGTCGCCGCCGGATCGCCCGGGCCGTTCGACAGGAACACGCCATCCGGATTGTGGGCGAGGATGTCCTCGGCGCTGGTCGTCGGCGGCACCAGGATCACCCGCGCGCCTTCGCCGGCCATGCGCCGCAGGATGTTGCGCTTGGTGCCGTAGTCGATGGCGACGATGGTGTAGCGCGGCTCGGCCTCGGAGGCGTAGCCGGCATTCCAGACCCAGGGCTTCTCGTCCCAGATCACCGCTTCGGAGCCCGCCGCTTCCTTGGCGAGATCGAGGCCAACAAGGCCGCTCCAGGCGGCGGCGCGCGCCTTCAGGGCGTCGAGGTCGAACTGGCCGTCCGGCTCGTGCGCGATCACGGCGTTCACGGCGCCCTTTTCGCGAATCAGCGCGGTGAGGGCGCGGGTGTCGACGCCGGACAGGGCAATGACGCCGCGGTCCTTGAGCCAGGCATTGAGGTGGCCGGAGGAGCGATAGTTCGATGGCTCGGACACGTCGGCCCGGAAGATCGCGCCGACCGCGCCGGTCGCATTGGCCGGGACCAGATCCTCCTGGTCCTCGTCATTGGCGCCGACATTGCCGATATGCGGGAAGGTGAAAGTGACGATCTGCCGCGCATAGGAGGGATCGGTGAGGATCTCCTGGTAGCCGGTGAGGGCGGTGTTGAAGCACACCTCGCCCTCGATCGCGCCGGTGGCGCCGAGCCCGAAACCGTCAATGACCGTCCCGTCTGCCAGCACCAGAACTGCGGTCGGCTTGCGGATTGTCCAGCCTTCGGTCATGGGGCGCCTCTTTCGTCTGTGGGTCCGTGCCGGGCCAGCCATCGCGGCCGCAGCGTCGCATCGGCAGGCCTTCAATCGGCGCCGGCAAGTCCCCGCGATATCTGCCGAGACGGCGGTCGTTGCAAGGGACCTTGCGGAGTCTTCCGCGATTTTCTACATGCGCGCCACGCTGCACGGCAGGAAGCCGGCGGGTGCCGGACCGGCATTCGCGCAGATCGTCACGATGACAGGATTGCAAAACGGCGGCCTTGACGGCCCGATCAGACATGGACCAGCGGCGCTCTCCTGTGCCGAGGCTGGAATCGCCGCCCGGACCCGGCTTTACCTTTTCATCCGTTAGGTATGGATTAGTATCGGACTGGTGGCATTCGTCGGTCATGCAGACTGTTCACGAAACCTGAAAGACAAAGATCCCATGCGCGAGCATCTTGCGGACGCCCTCAAATCCGCGACCAATGGCCAGGACAAGACCCGCTGCTCCACGCTGCGGCTGATCCACGCCGCCATCAAGGATCGCGACGTCGCCAATCGCACGGCCGGGCGTGATCCGGTCAGCGACGAAGAGGTGCTGCAGATCCTGTCGAAGATGATCAAGCAGCGGATCGAATCGGCCAAGGGCTTCGACGAGACCGGCCAGCCGGCGCTGGCCGACCAGGAGCGCCGCGAAATCGCGGTGATTCGCGAATTGCTGCCGCCGCAGCTCGATTCCGGCGAGATGGAACAGGCCTGCCGCGAAGTGGTGGAAGACACCGAGTCGCGCGGATTGCGCGACGTCGGGCGCTGCATGAACGCGCTCAAGGAGCGCTATCCGGGCAAGATGGACATGGGCAAGGCCTCCACCGTGGTGAAGGGCCTGCTGCGCTAGGCGCGGCGACCGAACGACGATCTCCCCAAGCTAGAACAGAAACGTCCACAGCAGCGGCAGGATGATCGCCGTCGCCAGGGCGTTGAGGCCCATGGCGAGGCCCGAGAAGGCCCCGGCGATCTCGCTCTCCTGCAGGGCCCGGGCCGTGCCGATGCCGTGCGAGGCGGTGCCCATGGCAAAGCCCCGCGCCGCCGGATCGCGAATCCCCATCAAATCCAGCAGCACCGGCCCCAGCGAGGCGCCGAGAATCCCCGTTGCGATGACGAAGACCGCGGTCAGCGAGGGCAGGCCGCCGAGCTTCTCCGCGATGCCCATGGCGACCGGCGCGGTGACCGATTTGGGCGCCATCGAGACCAGACTCACCGCATCCGCCCGCAGGAGAAAGCCGAGCCCGATCGCCGAGGCGAGGGCCGTCAGCGATCCGGCAAACAGGCTCGCCGCGACCGCCAGCCCGCTCTCGCGCACCCGGTCGAACTGGCGATAGAGCGGAATCGCCAGCGACACGGTGGCCGGCCCCAGCAGGAAATGGATGAACTGCGCGCCCTCGAAATAGGTCGGGTAGCTGGTGCCGGTCAGCGTCAGCACCGCGACGATGGCCGCCACGGTCAGGAACACCGGGTTCAGCAGCGCGGTCGAACCGGCCTTGCGATAGAGCCAGGTCGCGGCCTGATAGGCGACCAGCGTCATGGTCAGGAACAGGAGCGGGCTGGCGGCCAGATAGACCCAGACGTCGACGAGTGTCTCACCCACGGCGCGCCGCCTTCCGGCCGGGACCGAAACGGTTCATCAGGAAGGCGGTGACGGCGATGGTCGCCAGCGTCGAGACGACGAGCGTCACCCCGACCGACAGGATCTCCCCCTCCAGCCGCCCGACATGCATCATGATCCCGGCGCCGGCCGGCACGAACAGCAGCGACAGATGCGACAGCAGGCCGTCGCCGACCTTGCCCAGATCGTCCGGCACCTTGCGCTTGATGAGAAGGAGGGCGAACAGCAGCGCCATGCCGATGACCGGGCCGGGCAGGGGCAGGCCGGTGGCGACCGTGATCGCTTCGCCGGCGAGCTGGCACAGGAAGATGGCGGTCAGGGCTTGCAGCAAGGGGGCACCTCTTCGTCGCGACACGGATCAGCTATCATCGCCCCAGGCACGCTTCGCAAGGCTTTGGCGCCCCCTCGCGACGACCGGCGAGGGCGATCCGTCCACCCCCGCGTCGAGAGTCGATGACAAGCGGTCGTCAAAGGCTGTATCAGGCACCTCATGCGCTTCTCTCCCGCCTTTCTCGACGACATCCGCGACCGGATCCCGATCTCGGACGTGATCGGCCGGCGTGTGACCTGGGACCGGCGCAAGTCGCAGCCGGGTCGCGGCGACCACTGGGCCTGTTGCCCGTTCCATGGCGAGAAGACGCCGTCCTTCCACTGCGAGGATGCCAAGGGGCGCTATCACTGTTTCGGCTGCGGCGTGTCCGGCGACCATTTCCGCTTCCTGACCGAGCTGGAAGGCCTGTCCTTTCCGGAGGCGGTGGAGCGGCTGGCGGCCGAGGCCGGCGTGCCGATGCCGGCGCGCGACGCCCAGGCCGAGCAGCGCGAGGCGGCCAAGGCGACCATCGTCGACGCCATGCGCCATGCCAGCAGCTTCTTCCAGGCCATGCTGCAGGAGCCGGAGGGCGCCAAGGCCCGCGCCTATCTGCGCGACCGCGGCCTGACCCCGCACACCCAGAAGAAATTCGGCCTCGGCTATGCGCCCAATTCGCGCAACCGGCTGAAGGAATATCTGGCCTCCAAGGGCGTCGGCCGCAGCGAGATCGAGGCGGCCGGGCTGGTCGTCCATGGCGAGGGGATCGCCGTCTCCTACGACCGCTTCCGCGACCGCATCATGTTCCCCATCGTCGACCTGCACGACAAGCCGATCGCCTTCGGCGGCCGCGCCATGTCGGCCGAGGCCCAGGCGAAATATCTGAACTCGCCGGAGACCGAGATCTTCCACAAGGGGCAGGTGCTCTACAATCTCGGCCAAGCCCGGCGCGCGGCGAAGGCGGCCGGCACGCTGGTCGTCGTCGAGGGCTACATGGACGTGATCGCCCTGGCGCAGGCCGGCTTCGAAAATGTCGTGGCGCCCCTCGGCACGGCGCTGACCGAGCGCCAGCTCGACCTTCTGTGGCGCTCGACCGGCGAGCCCATCCTGTGTTTCGACGGCGACGCCGCGGGGCTGAAGGCCGCCCATCGCTCCGCCGAACTGGCATTGCCGGCCCTCAAACCGGGGCGGTCGCTGCGCTTTGCCCTGATGCCGCCGGGCAAGGACCCCGACGATCTGGTGCGCGAGGGCGGGCCGGACGCGTTCCGCGAGATCCAGGGCGCGGCCCGGCCGCTCGCCGATCTCCTGTGGATGCGCGAGACCGCCGGCGGCGATTTTGACACGCCGGAGCGTCGCGCCGATCTCGAACACCGGGTCAAGGCGCTGCTGCGCCAGGTCGGCGACGAAAGCGTGCGCCGGCACTATCTGCAGGACGTCGAGGAGCGACTGCGCTCCTTCTTCGGCGGTTCGGCCAAGACGGCCGGCTACGGCAATCGCCGCGACGGCCGCGACAACCGGGGCGGGGGCCGGGACAGGGACGATCGCGGCGGCGGGCAGCGCCGCGGCGGCGCGGCCGGCGGCCGGCGCTCGGCGATCTCGGACCGCCTCGCGCGCTCCAGCCTGATGCGTCCGCAGCAGGGGCCGCAACCCTCGCTGCGCGAAATCGCCATCGTCCTCGGCTTCGTCAATCATCCGGCGCTGATCCACGAGGAGTTCGATTATTTCGCCGATCTCGACCTGCCGACGGGCGATCTCGACCGGCTGCGCTCCTGCGTCCTCGACGCCTATGCCGAAAGCCCGCCCGCCGATCGCGACGCGCTTCTGGCCGAGCTGCAGGCCCGCGGCGCCCGCGACATCTTCGAGAGCTACGAGAACAAGGCCCGCATGGTGCGCCTCTGGCCGTTCCTGTCGGACGCCGCGCCCGAGGACGCGCGCGAGGCGGTTCGCCAGGCGTTGCACCTGCATCATCGGTCGCGGGCGCTGGCCTCGGAGCTGAAACTTGCCGAGGAGGCGCTCGGCCGCGAATCCTCCGAAGCGGCCTTCGCCCACCTGATGGAGGTCAAGCGCGAACTCGAGCGCGTCGACGGCACGGAAGCCCTGATCGAGGGCTTCGGCACCTTGTCGGGGCGGCCTGCGAAGGCCATATAACCATTCTGACGGACGGCCCGCAGCCTGGAGCACTGCCGCTGCGTGCAGGTAGACCATTGCTTTCAAGCACTTGACTCATCATATGGATGAGGTCGTGGGCAATCGTCCGGTCTCCGCGCTTGAAATTGCCGCTACATGCCCCTTCTTGGGGGCGTCGTCCTGCTTGATCAGCGCCGTGTGGCACGGCGCTTTATGGTTAAGCGAAAGTTTACGGCTCGTGCCGCATGGTGGCGGGCGAGATGACCGCAGCGTCCGCGGTCCGCGACGGCGGACAGCGCGGTACGCGCGAATTGGAGAATGACACGCATGGCGATCAAGGCCAAGGAAAGCGAGGCACCGATCGAGGAGCGGAACGAGGGTGCTCCCGATGGACCCTTGCTCGACCTGTCGGATGACGCTGTCAAGAAGATGATCAAGGCCGCCAAGAAGCGCGGCTTCGTGACCATGGACAAGCTCAACTCGATGCTGTCGGCGGAGGATGTCACCTCCGAGCAGATCGAGGACATGATGACCAATCTCAACGATATGGGCATCAATGTCGTGGAGAGCGACGAAGAGGGCGAGAACGAGGAGCAGTCCGAGTCCTCCGAATCGACCGAGGTCGCCGAGACCGGTCGCACCCAGGTCGCCACCACCACCAAGAAGGAAGCCGGCGACCGCACGGACGATCCCGTGCGCATGTATCTGCGCGAGATGGGCTCGGTCGAGCTTCTGTCCCGCGAGGGCGAGATCGCCATCGCCAAGCGCATCGAGGCCGGGCGCGAGACGATGATCGCGGGCCTCTGCGAGAGCCCGCTGTCCTTCCAGGCCATCATCATCTGGCGCGACGAGCTCAACGAAGGCAACATCATGTTGCGCGAGATCGTCGATCTCGAGGCGACATATGCCGGCCCCGAGGCCAAGACCCCGACGCCGCCCGCCGTCGAGGGCTCCAACGGCTCGGTGAGCGGCGTTCCCAACGGCCCGCCCCATTCGACCGGTGCCCGCGCGCCCGGCGAAGAGGAGGACGAGGAGGACGACGACCTCGAGAACAACCTCTCGCTGGCCGCCATGGAGGCCGAGATCCGGCCGCAGGTCATGGAGACCTTCGACCAGATCGCCGACGCCTATCGCCGGCTGCGCAAGCTGCAGGACCAGCAGGTCGAGAACCGTCTGGCCGCGCAGGGCACCCTGTCGCCGAGCCAGGAGCGGTCCTACAAGAAGCTCAAGGAAGAGCTGATCACGGCGGTCAAGAGCCTGTCGCTGAACCAGAACCGCATCGATGCGCTGGTCGCCCAACTCTACGACATCAACAAGCGGCTGGTCGGCAATGAGGGCCGTCTGCTGCGGCTCGCCGAATCCCACGGCGTCAAGCGCGACGAGTTCCTGAACGAGTACCAGGGCACCGAGCTCGATCCCAACTGGACGCGGCACATCGCCAATCTGTCCGGCAAGGGCTGGCTCAAGTTTGTCCAGGCCGAGAAGGAGCAGATCAAGCGTCTGCGCCAGGAGATCCAGAATCTGGCGACCGAGACCGGTCTCGAGATCACCGAGTTCCGCCGCATCGTCCACATGGTGCAGAAGGGCGAGCGCGAGGCCCGGCAGGCCAAGAAGGAGATGGTCGAGGCCAATCTCCGGCTCGTCATCTCGATCGCCAAGAAGTACACCAATCGCGGACTGCAGTTCCTGGATCTGATCCAGGAGGGCAACATCGGCCTGATGAAGGCGGTGGACAAGTTCGAGTACCGCCGCGGCTACAAGTTCTCGACCTACGCCACCTGGTGGATCCGGCAGGCGATCACCCGTTCGATCGCAGATCAGGCCCGCACCATCCGTATTCCGGTGCACATGATCGAGACGATTAACAAGATCGTCCGCACCTCGCGCCAGATGCTGCACGAGATCGGCCGCGAGCCGACCCCGGAAGAGCTGGCCGAGAAGCTGGCGATGCCGCTGGAGAAGGTGCGCAAGGTCCTGAAGATCGCCAAGGAGCCGATCTCGCTCGAAACGCCGGTCGGCGACGAGGAGGATTCGCATCTCGGCGACTTCATCGAGGACAAGAACGCCATCCTGCCGATCGACGCGGCGATCCAGGGCAATCTGCGCGAGACCACCACGCGCGTCCTCGCCTCGCTCACTCCGCGCGAGGAGCGGGTGCTGCGCATGCGCTTCGGCATCGGCATGAACACCGATCACACGCTCGAAGAGGTCGGCCAGCAGTTCTCGGTCACCCGCGAGCGCATTCGCCAGATCGAGGCGAAGGCGCTGCGCAAGCTCAAGCATCCGAGCCGTTCGCGCAAGCTGCGCTCCTTCCTCGACAGCTGAACGATCATCGGCGGCGCGTCGGTTCCGGACATCCGGGCCGGCGCGCCGTTTTCCTTGGCGGCGCTGACGCCCGCCTGCTGCTTCCGGCAGCCCTGCGCCCGCTCCCTGCCGCCGCCGCGCGATCCCTTCGCGTCCCGCACGATCCCCCCAATGACACGGCCGACGCCCGTGCGGACTTGCCGAACCGGCAGGGCCGCTATCTCCTCCTGTCGACGGCGCGTCTGCGCCAGGTGCCACCAGCGCGCGAAGGAGAGCCATGTCCTTTCTCAAGAAGCTGTTCGGCGGAGGTTCCGCACCGTCCGCGCCGAAGCCGGCGCGGGTTGCGGCCGAAGAGACCTATGACGGGTTCCACATTGCCGCGACGCCGATCGCCGAGGGTGGCCAGTTCCGGCTCTGCGCCACCATCACCCGGACCATCGACGGCGAGACCCGCACGCACCGGCTGGTGCGCGCCGACCTGTTTCAGAGCGAGGAGGAAGCTGCCCGCTTCGCGCTGATGAAGGGCCGGCAGGTGATCGACGAACAGGGCGAGGCGATCTTCGCCGGCTGATGCCGGGCATCGGCAGGGTGATTGCACGCTGCCGTGGAGCGATCGCCAAGTCCCGACGCGGCCCTGGGGCGGCGGTCGACACGTGCCGGTGAGTATGATGATGTCCCGCCGGTCAGGCGAACGGGGAGGCCAACCGTGACACTTCGAAACAAGACCATCTTCATGTCCGGCGGCTCGCGCGGCATCGGCCTCGCGATCGCGCTGAAGGCGGCGGCGGACGGTGCCAATGTCGTGGTGGCGGCCAAGACCGACACGCCGCATCCCAAGCTGCCGGGCACCATTCACACCGCGGTCGAGGAAATCGAGGCGGCCGGCGGCAAGGGCCTCGCCGTCGTCTGCGACATCCGCGACGAGGACCAGGTGCAGGCCGCGGTCGACCAGGCGGTCGCCCGCTTCGGCGGCATCGACATCTGCATTAACAACGCCTCGGCGATCCAGCTCACCGGCACGCTCGACACGCCGATGAAGCGCTACGACCTGATGAACGGCGTCAATGCGCGCGGCACCTTCCTCGTCTCCAAGACCTGCATCCCGCATCTGAAGGCAGCTGCGAACCCGCATATCCTCAACCTGTCGCCGCCGCTCGACATGGACCCGAAATGGTTCCGCAACAACGTCGCCTACACCATGGCGAAGTTCGGCATGTCCATGTGCACCCTCGGCATGGCCGGGGAGTTCCGCCGCGACGGCATCGCGGTCAACTCGCTCTGGCCGCTGACCGCCATCGACACCGCGGCGATCCGCAACGTTCTGGGCGGCGACCAGATGGCGCGGATGAGCCGCTCGCCCCAGATCGTCGCCGATGCCGCCCATGCGATCCTCACCCGGCCGTCGCGCGAATGCACCGGCAATTTCTTCATCGACGAGGTGCTGTTGCGCGAGACGGGCGTCACCGATTTCTCGGTTTACGGACCTGAGGGCGTCGGCGATCCGGTTGCGGATTTCTTCGTGCCCGACGCGGTGATCGAATCCCTGCCGACCAAGCTGCAGCGCCTGCTCGGCTGAACCCGAGCCGGCAGCAACCCACCCAGCCCAACCGACGGAGCCTTCCGATGAACGACAATGCGGCGCTGATCGAGCGCTATCTCGCGGCCTTCAATGCCAGCGACTGGAGCGCCATGCTCGACTGCCTGCACGAGGACGTCGCCCATGATTTGAACGAGGGAGGCCGCGAGATCGGCCACGCCGCCTTCCGCGACTTCCTTGCCATGATGGCCCGCCATTACCGCGAGACGCTGAGCGACATCGTCGTCATGACCGCCTCGAACTCCGGCCGCGCGGCCGCCGAATACACTGTCCATGGCGAATATCTGGCGACCGCCCCGGGCCTGCCCGAAGCGAACGGCCAGCGCTATGCGGTGCCCGCCGGCCAGTTCTTCGAGATCGACGACGGCAAGATCACGCGGGTGACCACCTACTACAATCTCAAGGCCTGGATTGCGGCTGTCTCGGCGCGATGACGCGAGACGACACCGGCAGCCTGTCGGTCGCAACGCTGCGAGGCGCGGCCGCCGAGGCCGTGCTGGACAAGCTGGCGGGCCTGCGGATCTCGGTCTTCAGCGCCTTTCCCTATCTCTATGAGGGCGACCGGGACTACGAGCGGCGCTACCTCGCCACCTATGCCGCCTCGCCGGGGGCGGTGATCGTCGCCGCACGGGCAGGGGACGGCCGGCTCGTCGGTGCCGCGACGGCGGCGCCGCTGGGCGATCACCAGCCGCAGCTCGCCGCGAGTTTCGCCGCCCACGGCATCGACCCGGCCGGCGTCTTCTATCTCGGCGAATCGGTCCTCGATCCGCAATGGCGGGGCAGGGGCATCGGCCACCTTTTCTTCGACGGCCGTGAGGCGGCCGCGGCCGAACAGGGCTTTGCCGTCACTGCCTTCTGCGCCGTCGAGCGGCCCGTCGACCATCCGGCGCGGCTCGCGGACTACCGGCCTCTGGACGACTTCTGGCACAAGCGCGGCTATCGGCCGGTGCCTGGCCTGACGGCGACCATGGCGTGGCGCGATCTCGGCGAGGCGGCCGAGACCGACAAGACCATGCAGTTCTGGATGCGCGCCGTCCCGGCGGATGCCGGCTGAACCGTCGATGAACGGCCGGTTCCGGCAGCGTTCAGTCCCGCTCTCCTAATCTCGGGGCACTCCTTGCCGAACGGGCGGGGAGGCGATCGCTCCTTCCGCCGCACGCTGTCCGGCGGCCTTGCGATCGGACTTCGGCCAATGCGGTCCGGGCGGCGTGTCTGCCCGCCGGACCCCAAAGAGGAGACGCCCCGATGTTCCAGTCTTTCGCCCGCTCGATCTGTGTCGTTGCCGCGCTCGCCACCGGCGGTGTCGCGACCGCCACCGCCCCGGCCGCCGCCGATGGCCTGCGCTTCGGCGTCACCATCGGCTCTGGCCATGCAGCCCAGCCCGTGCGCCATGTCCGCCGCGGCCACCACGGCCGTGTCGCCTGTTCGCCGCGCCGCGCCGTGCGCAAGGCACGCAACATGGGCGTCCACCGGGCCCATGTTCGCCGGGCCAACCGTCGCGCCGTCGTCGTCGCCGGTCACTCGCGCGGCCACCGCGCCGTGGTCCGCTTTGCCCGCGAGCGCGGCTGCCCGGTGATCAGCTTCCGCCGTCGCTGACCCTATCGGCCCCCGCGCCCGGAAGATGCCGGGGCGGGGGCCGCTGTCCTGTCCGCAGCGCGGACCGCGGCGTGTCAGTCGGCGATGGAAAAGACCATGCGCACGCTGGCATTGAAACTGTTCTCGCCGGTTTCGACCGGAACGCTGGGCGCCGCTTCCGCCGCCATCATCTTCATCGACCGGCCCATGGGCTGCGGCGGCATCTGGCTGCCGCTTTCGCTGATCTCGCGCACCGGGCCGAGCGTCACGCCCGCCGCCTCGGCCAGCACCTTCGCCGTGGCCATGGCGTCGCTCACCGCCTCCTGCCGCGCCGCATTGCGCGCCTCCTGCGGCTCGGCAACGTCGAAACTGATCTCGCCGCCCTGATTGACCCCGAGCGTGACCGCCCGGTCGAGGATCTCGCCGAGCTTGCCGATGTCGCGCACCCGCACGGTCAGGCTGTTGCGCACCTCGTAGGCGACGATCTCCGGCGGCTTCTGGGTGCCGTCATTCTGATTGTCGTAGCGATATTGCGGATTGATCGAGAAGCCGGAGGTCTGCAGGTCGCGGTCCGCGACGCCGAGCGCCCGCATGCCGGACGTGACTTCCCGCATCGCGGCATTGGCCGCGTCGAGGGCCGCGCGTGCGGTCTCGGCCGAGCGCAGCACGGTGAAGCTGGTCATGGCGACGTCGGGCGTCGCCCGGGCCTCGCCGGTTCCGGTGACGACGAGGGTGCGCGCGGCCGCTTCGGCGGCGGGCTGCGGCGCGCCGGTCTGCGCCAGCGCAGCGGCCGGCGAAACGACGAGAATCAGGGTGGCGATCAGGGGACTGAAGCGGCGGTTCATGGACGCTGACTCTCCGTTGATGGAAGGTGACAGGGACCGCTCTTCTATGGTCGCATTGCGGCGTCAACACGAAATCATCTGCAGGCGCCCGCAGAACCCGCACGACATCACTCGCCCGCCGCGCTCCCGCTTGAGTGGCGCCAGCCTTTGCGCTACGCCCATCCCCGGCGGGCCTGTAGCTCAATTGGTCAGAGCCGGCGGCTCATAACCGCTTGGTTGCAGGTTCGAGTCCTGCCGGGCCCACCAAAATCTACCTAAGTGGTTGCAATCGCTTGCCAGTTTGCGCGAATTCGGCTCTCGGCAGAGCCCGAACTGCGTAACAAGGAAGATGATTCGGTGTTCTTGCCTAGTTACGTCGCCTCGCGACAGCCAGCGCGCTTGACCCCAGCTGCTGTACGCTCCTCGCTCCCTACTGCGACGGCAAGGTGCCGGGACGCAGGTAGGCGAACATGTGAGCGACATAGTCGGCCTTGCCCAGTTCGACGCCTTGGCTACGCAGGATCGAATACGCGGTCATTACATGAAAAAAGAACTGCGGCAGCGCCCAGTCACGGGCATACTGCTCGGCAGTGAGATCAAACACCATGCCCTGAGGCAGCGCATGAGCGATCTGGGTGGAAGGATCTACAGGGTGGATGTCTGCCATGGCGGCCTCTACCCCGGCGATGGTCTCGGCGATGCGCGCACGCGCGTCCGCGATGGTACCAGGATGCTCGGCTGCGTTCCGCCCCTCGTCCAGAAGGACCCCCACGGAGACAGGGAAGGTCTCCCCTCGGAGCCGGAACAAACCCTCCTGCGCCTGCACGCAGGCGAAGCGGATCTGCGTGGACAACGGGAACATGTCTGGAGCGAGACGCGCGGCTAGCAAAAGCTCGGCCGCGCCCCCTAGCCTCTGTGTCTCCGCTTTACCGAGCCAAGCAGAAAGCGCCGTCAGCATCTGCACGTAGGTTGGTATCAGGAGGTCATGCAGGGGCATCGGGTTCTCGCTTATGATATCTCGGCTCGAGGACGCGTCGAGTGCTTGCCGCTTGTTTATCTCAGGTCAAGCGTCGGTGCCACGTACCCCAAGCTCGGCCGCCCGTTTGCGCGGCCGTACAGGCACCCAGCGGGCCAAAGACATCATCAATGCCTGACATCAACGGCAGCTACGAACGCCTCGCCATGCCGACGCGCGTGTCGTGGAAGGGTCGTGAGTGGTACGACGGCTTTCATGGCGACAGTGCGGGAAGCTGCCTGTCGGCTTTCGGCCCATTGTTGCCGCCTGCAAATGGATTGGGCGGGCGGAAGGCGATCGTTCTACGGCCGCTGCCACGCAACCCGTTTCCGGCGCATTGTGGTCGTTCAGGGTCGGACCCGGTTCGGGACTTGAGGACGATGGGTTGCTGGGGCTGTCCTAAACTGCACCATGGTCCAGGCTGAAGGTCATTCGAAAGGTAGCGCCGCCCACTGCGGGTTCTCGGCTGAATGTTCCCCTCATGCGCCGCATGGCAGTTTCACATATCGAAAGTCCCAGTCCGCTTCCGGACCGAGCATCGTCATTGCCCCGGACGAACCGTGCGAAGCCTGAACAGGGAAACTCCCGCGGCAATCCCGTACCCGTATCGGCAAATAGAAGCGTTCCGTCGTTGGATATGGAAACTTTTACACACGTGCCACTTGGTGTGTGTTTACGGACGTTATCCAAGAGATTTCGCACGATCATACCGATCAGTGTCGAATCGCCGATGACCCGAACGGGCAAGTCCAGGCCGTCCGCCTCGAGCGACCATCCCGCGGACACCAGGCGCGGGGCCGCATCCTGCAGGATCTGGGCGACTGTCTCACCGAGGCGGAGCGATTGGAGGGAGAAAGCCGTACTCCCATCTAACCGAGCGATTTGCAGCAACTGCTCGATTAGACGGGCCATTGCATCGATGTCCTGCATGGCCGCATCCCGGTCCGGGTCAGATGCTAGGCCTTCCAGCCGTAGCTTGAGGTCGGCTAGCGGCGTCCGAAGCTCATGAGCGGCATGGATCGAGAAATCGCGTTGAGCAACTGCACCGGCCCTTATGCTGTCCAAGGCGTGGTTGACGGCAGCGATCAATGGCTGCACCTCCGCAGGTGCCGATGAGCCGGCAAGCCGCTGATGCCCCAAATTGTCAAAGGTGATCCGTTCGGCCTGCGCAGCCACTCGCCGCAGTCCCAGCAGACTGAAGCGAACGATGCTCACTGCAGTGATCACCATGACGACAAGCATTGCCAGCGCCGCCCAACCCAGCTCTTCGAGAGATTGGGCAAAGAAAGTGTTGGTTAGGGCGGTGACATCCGAGCGCGATCGCGCCAGCCGGAGCCAAACCCCAAACTCCGGGACGTAAAGTTCGGCGATCAGGACTGGTCCGGTACCGTCAAGCGTCGGTCCACTTGAAAGAACCGGTTCTGCGTCTGCTGATTGAGGGCGTCCGGCTGGAGCGTTGGCATCGGAGCGATCTAGTACCGCCCCGGTTTCATCGGTGACGGTGTAGCCGTAGACTGGCCGTGTACCTGACAGAAGCCCGGTATAGGGTGGATCAACCTCTGATGATGGCTCCGCCGGGCGGTCGAGTACGACCGTGCCGCCAGGATTGCGCCGAAGCAACCCCGCCCATTCCTCGACTTGAGTGGATAGCCCGCGTTCTTCTATCGCGAATTGGCCGCGCGTGAATTCCAGGGACAGGATCGTACCGGCACCAATAAGGGTCAGAACGGATATCACCGTCACGACCACCGCGAGCCTCACGTCGAGGCGATAGGCCCGTCTCATGATCGGGTCTCGCACAGGATGTAGCCGAGGCCGCGCAGCGCCTTGAGTTCGACAGTCGCCCCGGCCTCCGAAAGCTTCCTGCGAAGTCGATGAACCAGCGTCTCGACCGCGTTGTCCGACCAGTCCTGGTGAAGCGCATAAAGATGCTCGCCCAGCATCCGCTTCGGCGTCACGCGGTCGCCGGCACGGATCAGCTTGTCGAGGGCAGCATGTTCCTGGGCCGTCAGCCTCACGTCTCGATCAGCCACGGTCAGGCTCGCACTTTGGGGATCGTAGAGAAGATTCCCTATCCGCAACTCGGTCGCCGCGATTTCCGCGGAGCGTCTTCGCAAAGCCCTTAGTCGTGCCAGCAGTTCTTCAGTTGCGAACGGCTTGACGAGATAGTCATCAGCCCCCGCATCCAGTCCGGTCACCCGATCCCCGATCTCGTCCCGCGCGGTGAGCATCAATGTCGGCGTCCGCAGACCGGCGGCACGGGCGGACCTGACCAGCGCCCGCCCATCGCCGTCATCGAGCATGACGTCCACGATGCAGAGGTCGTATACCGCTATCTTCCACGCCGCGTCGGCGTCCGCGACCGTCGCGAACACATCGACCGCATGACCGGCCTGGGTCAGCCGTTGAGCCAAGGCCTCGGAAAGTAAGCGATCATTCTCGACGACCAGAATTCGCATCACAACTCTCCAGAACCTTACGTCGGCGAGGCGACGTGAAGCTCTCACTTTGCTGACGGGCTGAGCGTGTCCCAACGATGTCGCCCCGGCACTCCGAGGTGGGGCCGCCCGGGATGACGGGATGATGTCGCCCATCCTTCCAGAGCCGCTAGCCTACGATTTTCCTGTCACTCAAAGCTTGCCCGGTCAATCTCTCCATGCGGGGCGCAAAGCGCGTTCGCGCCTTGCTGTCGGCGTAGGTCACGTGCCGATGGCCCCATGTTGAATCTGACCAGTGCCGACGGACGATCTCCGTCCGGCTCGGTCTTCGAAAACGAAGAGAAGGGGCCCCTAAACAGCCTGCAACGAGATTCTTATCGGGCCACTTTCAATCGAAACGGCGGTCACCACCCGGAACTGCGTGCGACACCGCTCGGAATTCGCAGAGCTGACGGAGGCTGAGTCCGCCGGGGTGTGATGGCGGCGCGTGATCGCCACAAGCAAGCCATTACGACCAACACGTGCGGCGCCCAACTTCGGCGGCTTCGTCCAGCAGTTTGCAGGGCTCAAATCTGCAAGTTTTCTGCAAGTTAGCCAGCGCATCCGCCGGGGTCATGAGCGCACCCCTATCCAGCCCCTTTTCATCCGCCGCGAAATCGGACCGTCTGATTATCGCGTTCCTGATCGCCACCTTGGCAGCCAGCATGTTTTTCTGGATTTTTCCAGAACTCGACTTAGTTGTGAGTCGTTGGTTTTTTAGCCCTAACGAAGGCTTTATCTCGTCGAGCAATACAAAACTTCAAGGGCTCCGAAGGAGTTCCCGTTGGGCCTTGGCCGGAGTTATTGTCGTTATACTGCTCCGCATGATCTGGGATACCATCAACGGCGCCTTGACCTGGTCACGTGTGCGGAAGCCGATCTGGCTGCTGGCTGGACTAGCTCTTGGGCCGGGCTTGCTTGTGAACGGCCTCTTGAAAGCGCACTGGGGCCGACCCCGACCAATCAATGTCGACGTTTTTGGAGGGGACGCAGTCCACCAGACGGTCTGGGTCATCAGCGATTGGTGCGATCGAAACTGTTCGTTTGTGAGCGGAGAAGCGTCCTCGTCAGCCTGGCTTGTCGCTGCGGCCCTCGTGACGCCGAAGCCAGTAAGGCTGGCGGCAACAACAGTGACGCTTGTCTACGCTGGATCATTATCGCTTAACCGGATCGCCTTCGGCGGACATTTTCTTTCAGATGTTGTGCTTGCCTGGTTGATCTGCGGACTGATATTCGCAGTTCTTTATCGGCTTATCCCTGACAAGGCTCATCCTTTCTGCTCGGGCGGGACCCATCCTTAGCGAAGCCGCATGCGGGTGGAGCCAATCTGCCGGCTTCTGCCGATCTCCCGTCGTCGTTGACGATCATGCCGCTCCTAAGCGGTGGAGACTCGCAGGCCCGGACAGGATCGCCGCGGAGGCAAGTTCTGCACACCGCCGAGCGGATCTCCAAGCGTCTGCGCTTAGAACAAGGCTCTGGCGGGGGCCTGACGGCGGTGGAGGACTATGTCCTGATAGCTTAGGGGCGGCTGCGCAAGACTTTCCGCACCCGCCGGGGCGATACATCTGAAGTCTCCTGCGGCTCGGTTGGGTAGAGATGTCTGGTCCCTATCGGGGCCAGACATCATCATGCCGGCAGACAATACCGATGTGGATTCAGGCGTCCCAGTCGGCCGCGGCCACAGCATCGGCACCGGCCGGAAGCTTCATCGGGCAGTTCGGATCAGTCGCGGCCCGCCATACGGCTTCTGCCACATCTATCGACCTGGTGACGGGACCGGAGTGCTGCCGCAACTGCTCAACGACCGCGTTCGTGTAGTCCGCATAGGGCTCGGGGAACCCGCCAGCCTCCTCGATACGTCCAAAAGCATTCTTTCCGAAGCTCGTCTCGGGCGCGAGACCCGGCAGCACGATGCGGACCGTAACGTCGAAGGGGGCCAGCTCCAGCGCGACGGATTCGGTGAAGGCGTTCACTGCCGCCTTGCTGGCCGTGTAAACGGACAGCAGTGGCAGCGGCTTCACCGTGACGGTCGAAGTCACGTTGACGATCGTGCCAGACCGACGCTCACGGAACTGCGGCAGCACAGCCTGCATGGTCCGCATGGTCCCGATCGTGTTGGTCTCGAAGATGTCCCGGGCAATGTCCATGGGCGTGCCTTCCAGGGCATTAAGCCAGCCGACCCCGGCATTGTTGACGAGAACGTCGATCGGGCCTGCCGCCTCGACCGCGCGCCGGACGCTCTCGTCGCACCGGACGTCGAGGGGGAGGATACGCAGATGTTCCGAGGCGGGGAGGACGCTCTCGTCGGGGGTGCGCATGGTGGCGACGACCTTCCAGCTCTGGCCGAGGAAGTAGCGGGCGATGTCGAGCCCGAAGCCGGACGAGCAGCCTGTGATGAGGACGGTGTTCATGATGTCTCCTTTGGTGCCTGTGCACGGGGAGACATGTGGACGTCGCAGGGCGGACCAGCTATCGCAGGTAGTCCTGTTGGCATTCGCGAGCGTCCTGAATTGATCGATCCCTTCGCCGAGGTGGTGGCTTTGCTGCGGCCGAGTCTGCCGTTCTCCAAGCAGGCCAGCGGCGCGGGGTCGTGGCGGATCGACGCGTCGGTGACGAAGGATCCGCTGTTCTGCGTGATCCTGGAGGGAGCCGTGCTCATAACCCTGGATGGGCAGCCGAGGCTCGAACTGAAGGAGAATGACTTCGTTCTTGTCCCCGCGGCCCGCGACTTCACGATGTGCAGCGTCGATGGAGGTCCGCCCAAGGGGCATTCGGTCCATACGATGCTCGACGGCGAGATGAGGCACGGCGATCCGTCGAATCCGACGGACGTCCGCATGCTGGCCGGCCGCCTTGCCTTCGGCTCGCCGGATGCCGGGCTGCTCCTGTCCCTGCTTCCGGAACTCATCCATGTGCGGGGGCTGAAGCGGATCGCGACCCTCGTGCAACTCGTCAGGGACGAAGCACAGGACGACCGTCCGGCCCGGGAGATGGTCCTGGCACGCCTGCTCGACGTCCTGCTCATCGAGGCGTTGCGGGCGGCGTCGGGCAATGCCGCGCCGCCGGGATTGCTCCGCGGACTGGCCGATGCCCGGCTGGGAAGCGCCATACGCTGCATCCACGCCGATCCGCGTCATGGCTGGACGGTGGAGCGATTGGCGAGGGAGGCGTCGATGTCGCGCTCTGTCTTCTTCGACAGGTTTCGAAGGGAGGTTGGAATGCCGCCGATGGAATACCTGCTGTCCTGGAGAATGGCGCTCGCGCGGAACATGCTGAGGCGCGGGGAGGGCGGCGTAAAAGCGGTCGCCGAGGCGGTGGGCTATGGATCCGCCAGCTCCTTCAGCGTCGCGTTCACCCGGTTTGTCGGTGTCCCGCCGATGCAGTTTGCTCGCCAGTCCGGCTCCGAGGCGGGCTAGGGCTGCCCGCCTGCGGCCGCTCTTGAGGCGCTATAGGCACGGGTTCAACGACGAAAAAGGTTGGAAGCGGAAGGTCCGCTGCCGGTTGGCAGATGACGGAAGCGAACTTCACGGTTCCGTACGCAGAGGTTCGCCTCAAGCAGAGTGATGCATGGCAGCCAGACGGGAGAGCCGTGGACGACTGAACCCGTCCATCGTCATCCACTGTGACAAGCTCAGCTGCAACCCTTCACCAGTCCCGGTGATGATCGTCGCATCCGAGTACGGGGAGGGGCTTCGCGGTCGCCTGGCACAGTCGAGGCTGCGGCGTTGCGGACGCCGTCGGGATGCCAGACCGCTATGATCGGCGCAGCACGTCCTGCCATTCCGGATGGCGGTCGATCTGCGCCCTGGCGAACGGACAGAGCGGGACGATGGCCACCCCGTCGCGACGAGCGTCCTCAATGGCCTGTCGCACCAGCCGCTCGCCGATCTTCTGGCCGCGCAAAACGGCCGGGACATCCGTGTGGTCGATAATGATCAGCGCCTTGCCAGCCCGGCTGTAGGTCATCTCGGCTTCAACCCCGTCGACGACGAGCAGGTAGCGACCCTTGGAGGCACCGTCCTCACGTTCTACCGTTTCGCCCGACGACTGGGCGATCGTCTCGGGCTGCGCGGCGTCCAGAGGTCGTACCTGGCGTGGACGTCCCTGCGTACATTCCAGCAGATCGCGGTCCCAGCCGCCCAGATCGGCCGCAGCCTCGTACGTCGAGACAAGAAACGCCATGAGTGCATCATCGGGATCGGACGCAGACTGAACGGCCTCGTAGGGCAGGACGAACTCCGACAAGCCGTCGTGCCAGAACGCGGCCGCGGGCTGGACCGTCGCGCCCCGGAAGCCATTCGGCGCCGGATAGGCGTAGGCGTAGAATGCGGGGTAGTCGAGGCCGCCACCGCCAGGCCAGAAGCCTGCCGACGACACCTCACGGTCGTAGGCCTCCCGCGCCACATCGTCTGGTAATGCAGGAACGCCACCCGGATGCACCGGCGCGCGTCGCCCGGAGAAGCGGGTGACGGCTAGGTCGAAACTGCCCCAGAACAAGTGAACGGGACTGGACTTGCCGAGGAAGCCGGTTCGGAACCGGTTGAAGACTCTATCAACAGCCACCGAGCCCGCGTGGAAGCGCTGAACGGCGTCCGGGTCATAGGGCCGGTCGCGATGATCCTCGGAAAACGGAATGGGGTAGGGCACCTCGTTCGGAATGTCGTTGAAGGTCGGCGTACCTCCCAGTTCGGACAACAACCGAACGAAATCGGCATGGAATGCCGCGACGGTGGACGGTCCAAGTGCAAAGGACGCCCTCTTGCCGTTGCCGGAGGTCCCGACGACCATGTGCTCGCGAAGATCGAAGAGGATCTCGATGCCCGGGCCATCGGGGATCGGCGAGGAGGCCAAGCCGAGTGGCGTGACATAGAAGGTCGCATGCCAGGAATGGTTGAGCCACGGGGTATGGGCAAGGCGATACTTGCCGGCGATCTGCAGATAGAGATGCAGGGCCGAACACGTCTCACGCCAGCCGAGATAGTCCAGTTGGGGCCACCTGTTGCTCATTGCGCTTCCTCCATTCAAACCATACCGGCACGCAACGCGCCGTCTCCGTCCGAACCACCCGGGTCCGTTCCTGTGCGGCGGCTTTCCTGCCACTGGTCAGCCGGGCAGGGGGATGTGCTCGTCCCGGTCATCGATCGGCAGATCGAAACGTCCGTTGCCCCAATCCTGTGCCCGCCATTCGGCCTTGGCTTGTTCAATCCGCTCCATGGAGGAAGCGACAAAATTCCACCAGATATAGCGCGGTCCGCCGAGCGTTGCGCCGCCCAGGATCATCAGCCGGGCACCCCGGCTGCCGGCCGCGACCGTGATCCTGTCGCCAGGCCTGAAGACCATCATCTGCGATGCCTCATAGTCCTGGCCGGCAACCGAGATCGAACCGTCGACGATGTAGATACCCCTGTCCTCGTGGTCGTCCGGCATCGGCAGTCGGCATCCGGCATCGAGCGTCACGTCGGCGTAGAAGGTCTGCGAGTACATCGTCGCGGGCGCCGTCTGGCCATAGGCGTTCCCGAGGATGAGCCGGACCGAGACGCCGGTGTCCTCGATCACCGGCAGCGCCTCCTTGCCGTGGTGCTCGAACAGCGGGTCCATGTCCTCGTGGCTGTCGGGCAGCGCCAGCCATGTCTGGATTCCGAACAGGCTGTTCGGGCCGGTTCGCGCGGCTGCGGAGGTGCGCTCCGAATGGGACACGCCGCGTCCGGCGACCATCCAGTTTAGCGCGCCCGGACGGATGATCTGGTCGGCGCCGGTGCTGTCCCGGTGATGGAAATCGCCGCGATACAGATAGGTGACGGTCCCGAGTCCGATATGGGGATGGGGCCGGACGTCAATGCCCTGCCCGGTCAGCAGCTCGGCGGGGCCGGCCTGGTCGAAGAAGATGAACGGCCCGACCATCTGCCGCTTTGGCGCCGGCAAGGCGCGCCGGACCTCGAAGCCGCCAAGGTCTCGGGCCCGGGGGACGATCAGGGTTTCGATCGCATCGATGCCGACGGCATCGGGGCACCCCGGTTCGACTGCTGGGTTCCAGCTCATCCGCGTCATCCTCGCTTGGGTCTCCAGACAACCTCGCTCATGGCAATGCGAATGCCTGGCTCAATTCGATCCACGCCAAACAAGCGGTGAGCGCTTTCGGCCGAACCAGAGCGCAATCTGACGGGCGAGCATGCGTCCAGCTAGTCCTGCGATGCACCAAGCTGTGTCGCAGCGAGCGGAACGCGCTGGCGACGTCGCTGCGGGCAATGGCGAAGTCGAGGTTCCTCGAACTCCTGCCGTCGGATCAGCCTTTGCATTGATCGTGTTCGGTCATCCCCCAACGGCGTGGGTTCATCTCGAAGCTCTTGATCAGCATCTCGGTGAGAGCCCGCACCTTTCGCGCGGGATGCTGACCTGGTGGGCGGATGACATACGCCCCGGCTGACGGAGGTGGGTAGCGTGTCAGGATCGGAACGAGGGCGCCAGAGGACACGTATTCATACGTGATGCAATCGGGGAGCCAGGCGATGCCGAGGCCTGCCGCAGCGGCCGCGGCAAGCGCCAAGGCGTTGTCGGCCTTGAACCTGCCCTGCGGCTGCACCGAGACGATCCTGTCGCCATCCATGAACTGCCAAGCTTCCGTTCCCTGCATGAGGGCCTGGTGATTTACGATCTCATCGATTGTCTCGGGCGAACCGTAGGCTTCGATGTAATCCGGGCTTGCGACGAGCTTTCCATAGATCGGCCCGACCCGCTTCGCGATCAGATTGGAGTCCTGAAGGTACCCCACCCGGATCGCGCAGTCGAAACCTTCGGTGATCAGATCCACGAAGCGGTCGCTGTAAACGGTATGGACGTTGAGTTGCGGGTGCTGTTTCGCCATGTCCGCAAGGACGGGGGAGAAGTGGCTCGGGCCGAAAGAGAGCGGCATGGCAACCCTGAGGCGGCCGCGCAGTTCGCCGTTGGGCAGGATCGTCTCCCTGGCCGCATCTATCTCGGCGCTGGCCCGGGCCGCATGGTCTCGGAACGTGGTTCCCGCTTCCGTGAGGGCAGCCCCTCGGGTCGTGCGCGCCAGCAGCTGGACGCCAAGCTCCGCCTCGACCCGAAAGAGCCGCCGACTGACGATCGATTTGGAGATGCCGAGCCGGCGTGCGGCGGCCGATACGCCCCCGGCATCGGCCACTGCGACGAATGTCTGGAGATCCTCGATGTCCAATTCGGCGTTCCTTCTTTCGCGACACAGCTTGGCTGAGTATGGCGCTATCGCATCACCCGGAAGAACAGCAAATTGCGTTCAGGCAATTCCGCCAGCCGGCGCATGTCGCCAGCGAACCCATCGCCGTCCCTGGCGGCAACCAAGGATATCGTGATGATCCTGCGTAACGGCCTCGATTCTCTACTTCGCCCCGAAAAATCTGTCCTTGTTCTGATTGACCACCAGCCCTACCAGCTCGCGAACCTGAACAGCCATGAACCGCAGATGGTGATCAACAATACTGCCGGGCTGGCAAAGGCCGCCAAGGCATTCGCCGTTCCCACGATTCTGACGTCCGTGCTTGCCGAGCGCGGCGGTCTGCTCTTTCCCCAGATCACTGAAGTGTTCCCGGGACAGGACGTGATCGACCGCACGCTCATCAACACCTGGGAGGACCGGACGGTGGTGGACGCGGTCAAGGCAACCGGCCGCAAACAGCTGATCATCGCCGGACTGTGGACCGAAGTGTGCGTCGCGATGCCGACGATCCAAGCCCTCGGCGAAGGCTGGGACGTGACGGTGATCACCGATGCATCCGGTGGCGTTTCGGTCGAAGCCCATCAGGTCGCCATCCAGCGCATGATCGCGGCCGGAGCGAACATGATGACATGGGTCGCGCTCGCTGCCGAATGGCAGCGTGACTGGGCCCGGGCCGATACTGCCAGCAAGATGACCGAGATCTTCGCGCAGCATGCCGGCGGGAGCGGCATCGCTTACTTGTGGGAACAGCAGCTGCTGAATACGCCGGTGCCGAGCGTCGCAGTCTGATCTCCGGCAGACGACAGAAGCCGTGCGACACCAAACGGAAGCCGGCCGTCGCACGAGCGTCGTGATGTCCCGCCGCGACAAAGTTTGGAAGCATCGCAGGTGGAAAGCCGCGATGCCGATACGTCGGCAGATTCGACCGGGGCCATTCACACAGGGTAGCGGAACGAAGACGATACCGAGGAGCAGAGGGGCCGTGTTCGCAACCGGGATTGCCATCCAAACTGGAAGGGCGCCCGCTTGACCGTCCCAGTATCTTCCTCAGCAGGCAAGAAAGATCGTTGCGTATCGCAGTAAGAATGTGGGGATACTGATGGGGATATTGCTGTCGTCCGGCTTTACGAAAGAAATGCTAGCCATGACCGATACCATGAAGGCAGTCGTTCTAAAGAAGTTTGGTGGCTACGACGCGTTCGAGATACGCGACGTTTCCGTACCCGTCGTCGGACCTCGGCAGGTCCGGGTCCGGGTCCATGCCACGGCCATCAATCCCCTGGACTATCAAATCCGCCGCGGCGTCTATGCGGACTATGTGCCCCTTCCCGCCATCATCGGTCACGACGTGTCCGGCGTCGTGGAGGAGAAGGGGGCGTCTGTGAACGAGTTCGACGTGGGTGACGAGGTCTACTACACGCCGAAGATCTTCGGCGGCCCCGGTTCGTACGCGGAACAGCACGTTGCCGATGTCGATCTGCTTGCCCACAAGCCGCGCAACCTCAACCATCTGGAGGCTGCCAGCCTGACGCTGGTTGGAGGAACTGTCTGGGAAGCTTTGGTAACCCGTGCCCAGCTGACCGTTCAGGAGACCATCCTGATTCACGGTGGTGCCGGCGGTGTAGGTACGGTGGCGATCCAGCTTGCTAAGGCGATTGGTGCGCGGATCATCACCACTGCGCGCCGCAGCAACCATGACTTCGTGCGTTCCCTGGGAGCCGACGAGGTCATCGACCACACGTCCGATGACTACGTCCCGGTCGTGGCTGATATGACGCGGGGGCACGGCGTCAACGTCGTCTTCGATACCATCGGCGGCGATACCTTGGCGAGAAGCGCGCTCGTCCTGGCGGACGCCGGACGGGTCGTCAGCATCGTAGATATCGCACAGCCACAGAACCTGATCGAGGCGTGGGGCAAGAATGCCGCATACCATTTCGTGTTCACGCGGCAGAACCGCGGCAAGCTCGACGCGCTGACAAACCTCGTCGAACGCGGCCTGATCAGACCGGTGATCGGAGCGGTGCTGCCTCTGGCTCGCGTTGGAGAAGCGCATGAATTGCTTGAAAGCGGGGGCGCGCGCGGGCTTCGCGGAAAGGTGGCGATCGATGTGGAGGGCCAGACCGTCGATCTCCCCACGCGGCGATAAACCCGCCTGTCGTTGCCATTTTCCAGATCGGGCGCAGCAAGCGCGTCGAACACCGGAGCGTGTCGTGGACCCCAGGTGCCAGCAGCGAGGTGTTGGTGGTCTCCAGGTGCAGATACACGAGGTTGCCATCCGGGCCAGCTAGGATCGCCGCCAAACCGTTCGCACCGTCATCCTGCAACCGGGATGCCATCGCGGCGAACAGCTCTGCTTTTCTCTAGGAATGCTCATACTTCAGTGCCCACGAAGCCGACCTTCTAGAAGGAGAACTCACATGGGCTTTGTCACGACCAGCGACGACGTACAGATCTTCTACAAGGACTGGGGGCCCAGGGAGGCCCAGCCCATCGTTTTTCACCATGGCTGGCCGCTCAGCGCCGACGACTGGGACGCGCAGATGCTGTTCTTCCTGTCGAAGGGCTACCGCGTCGTTGCGCATGACCGGCGGGGCCACGGACGCTCGGCGCAGGTCGCCGACGGACACGACATGGCCCATTACGCGGCCGATGCGTTCGCCGTCGCCGAGGCGCTGGACCTGCGGAATGCGGTCCACATCGGCCACTCCACCGGTGGCGGCGAAGTCGCGCGATATGTGGCGCGACACGGTGAACCTGCCGGGCGCGTGGCCAAGGCGGTCCTCGTCTCCGCCATTCCGCCGCTGATGCTGAAGACCGACGTCAACCCGGAAGGCGCACCGCTGGAGGTCTTCGACGACTTTCGGGCGGCCCTGGCCGGCAATCGCGCGCAGTTCTTTCGCGACGTCCCGTGCGGGCCGTTCTACGGCTTCAACCGGGATGGCGCGACGGTCCACGAAGGCGTGATCCAGAACTGGTGGCGGCAGGGCATGATGGGCAGCGCCAAGGCGCATTACGACGGCATCAAGGCCTTCTCGCAAACCGACCAGACCGAGGACCTAAAGGCGATGACCGTGCCGACGCTGGTGCTGCACGGCGAGGACGACCAGATCGTCCCGATCGCCGCTGCGGCCCTGAAGGCGGTCAAATTGCTGCCGAACGGCACGCTGAAGACCTATCCCCGCTTCTCCCACGGGATGCTGACAGTGAACGCTGACGTGCTGAACGCCGACCTTCTTTCGTTCGTCACCGGCTGAGCCGCAGCGGGACGAAATACCCGATCCTGTCCCGGTGCTCGGCGACGTTGCCCGGGAAGGTGTACGCGCGTCGGCGGAGCACAGGAGTTCCCTCGCGCACCACCGCAGCGGCGAGGGGACGCATCGACGCCGTTGATCCCGAACGCTGTCGATTGCTGTTCAAGCCGCGCAGACGTCCGGCGCTCCTGCGTCATCCGGCTTGCCGGGCCACGACTGCATGAACTGCCGGACGACCGTCCTGAGCTGCTCTGGTCCGGCGCCGCCATTGGCCTGCACCACGAGGCCGTTGGCGACGGTGATCACATAGCGGCCGAGGCTGTCGGTGTCGGTATCGACCGGGAGGTCGCCGTCAGCCTTCCAGCGCTCCAGCCGTTCGCACAGCCGCTTCAGATTCGACATCCGGCGCGACTGCAGATCGTCCTTCACGGAATCACCGTCCGGGCTGCAGACGAGCGCTCCCTGCACCATCAGGCAGCCGCTGGGCGTACCGTCGGGCGCTTCCGCTCCGGTAAACAGCATAAGGAAGCCTTCGATGGCGCGCCGGGACGAGGGTTGGTCGAGGATCGTATCCAAGTATGCGATCCGCCGTTCGGCGTAGCGATCGACCGCCTTTCGGAACAGCTCTTCCTTGTTGCCGAAGGCCGCATAGAGGCTGGGCTTGGTGATGCCCATCGCGTCGATTAGTTCGGCCAGCGACGTGCCCTCGTAGCCCTGTCGCCAGAACAGGAGGATCGCCTTGTCCAGAGCCTCGTCGACATCGAACTCCCTGGGACGGCCCCTGGCCATTTCATATCCTCCCGATCTGCAGGTTTCCTTGCCTTCATATAGGAAACCCTGCGCCGTCCTCAAAGCGTCAGGCCAAGCTTGTCATCGCTGGGCGACCGGCGCCGCATCGGCATCTGTCGCATCGGCTCGCGTCAGCGGCCGGAAACCTGCCAGAGCGCGCACCAGCACGTAGAACACCGGCGTTAGAAAGATCCCGAAGACCGTGACGCCCAGCATGCCCGCGAACACAGCGACGCCCATGGCCGCGCGCATCTCGGCGCCCGGGCCGGTGGAAAGCACCAGGGGCACCACACCCATGATGAAAGCGATCGAAGTCATCAGAATGGGACGCAGCCGCAGCCGGCTCGCCTCCACTGCCGCCTGGCGGGTCGCCATGCCAGAAATCTCCAGATCGCGGGCGAACTCAACGATCAGAATGGCATTCTTGGCGGACAGGCCGACCAGGACGATGAAGCCGATCTGCGTGAAGATGTTATTGTCGCCCTGCTCGAGCCAGACGCCGACCAGCGCAGCGAGAATGCCCGTCGGCACGATCATGATGATCGCGATGGGCAGGGTCAGGCTCTCGTACTGAGCCGCCAGGACCAGGAAAACCAGGAGCAGGGCCAGCGGAAAGACGATCAGGCCCGAATTGCCGGCAATGATCTGCTGGTAGGTCAGGTCCGTCCACTCGAAGCCGAAGCCGTTGGGCAGTGTCTTGGCCGCGACGCGCTCGACCGCGGCCTGCGCTTCGCCGGACGAATAGCCGGGGGCAGGGCCGCCATTGATATCTGCGGCGAGGAACCCGTTGTAACGGCTCACCAGTTCAGGCCCGGCCGACGGCTTCACGGTCATCAGCGCCGACAGCGGCACCATGGCGCCGTTCGACGAGCGCACCTTCAAACGGGCGATATCGTCGGATTGGCTGCGAGCGCCGGCATCGGCCTGGACGCGCACCGAGTAGGTGCGGCCGAAGGCGTTGAAATCGTTCACGTACAGCGATCCGAGATAGATCTGCAGCGTGTCGAAGACGTCCGTCACCGAGACGCCGAGCTGATGCGCCTTGGTCCGGTCGAGATCGGCGAAGAGCTGCGGAACGGTGATACGATAGCTGGAGAACATGCCGGCGAGCTCGGGCGTCGCCCGAGCCTCGGCCAGGAAGTCGTTCGTCGCCTGGCTCAGCGCCTCGTAGCCGCGGCCGGCGCGGTCCTGAAGCTGCAGCTTGAAGCCGCCGATGGTGCCGAGGCCCTGCACCGGCGGCGGTGGGAACATGGCGATCGTCGCCTCCCGAAGGGCGGCGTATTTCTGGTTGAGCGAGCCCGCAATGGCACCTCCCGGCAGGCCTTCACGGTCCTCGAAGGGCGCTTCGGTGACGAAGACGACGCCGGCGCTGGGGCTGTTGGTGAAGCCATTGATCGACAGACCCGGGAAGGCGACGGTGCTGCTGGCGCCTGGCTCGTCGAGGGCAATGTCGCTCATCTCGCGGATGACTGTCTCTGTCCGGTCGAGGCTGGCGCCATCGGGCAACTGGGCGAAGCCGACGAGGTAGCCCTTGTCCTGCGCCGGCACGAAGCCGCCGGGCACCTGGTTGAACATGAACGCGGTCGCCCCGACGAGGACGAGGTAGACGCCCATCACGATCGACTTTCTCGACAGCAATCGTCCGACGGAGTTGCCATAAGCGCGTGAGCCGAAACCGAAGGCGCGGTTGAAACCGCGGAAGAACCACCCGAAGACGCCGTCCATGGCTCGCGTCAGGGGATCCTTCGGGGCGTCGTGTCCTTTCAGCAGAAGGGCCGCGAGTGCCGGCGACAGGGTCAGCGAATTGATCGCGGAGATCACGGTCGAGATCGCGATCGTGACGGCGAACTGTCGGTAGAATTGCCCCGTGAGACCGGAAATGAAGGCCAGTGGAACGAAGACAGCGACAAGGACCAGAGCGATCGCGATGATCGGGCCGGAGACCTCGCGCATCGCCTTGTAGGTCGCCGCGCGGGGCGCGAGGCCCTCTTCGATGTTGCGCTCGACATTCTCGACGACGACGATTGCGTCGTCGACGACGATGCCGATCGCCAGCACCAGGCCGAACAGGCTGAGCGCGTTGATCGAGAAACCGAGCAGGTAGAGCGCGCCGAACGTGCCGATGATCGATACCGGGACGGCGATCAGCGGGATGATCGAGGCACGCCACGTCTGCAGGAAGACGATGACCACCAGCACGACGAGCACGACGGCTTCGAGCAGCGTGTGCACGACGGCCTCGATCGATGCGCGCACGAACTGGGTCGTGTCGTAGACGATCTCGTACTCGACGCCTTGCGGCATGTTGGCCTGCAGCTCGTCCATCGTCGCGCGGATGGCGTCGGAGACTGCGATCGCGTTGGAGCCAGGCGACTGGAAGATCGGCAGGGCGACGGCCGGCTCGCTGCTGAGGAGGGAGCGCAGCGAATAGCTGGAGACGCCGAGTTCGACCCGGGCGACGTCGCGCAGGCGGACGACGGCGCCGTTCGGGGCGGTCTTGATGATGATGTCGCCGAAGGCCTCGGGCGTGTTCAGCCGGCCCTGCGCGTTCACGGACAGCTGCAGCTCGATGTTGCCGCTGGTCGGCGGTGCGCCGATCTGGCCGGCGGCGGCCTGGACGTTCTGCTGGCGGATCGCGGCGACCACGTCGTTCGCCGACAGGCCCTCCTCGGCGACCTTCTGCGGGTCGAGCCAGACACGCATGGCATAGTCGCCCGAACCGAACACCTGGACGTCGCCGACTCCCGCGATCTGCGCCAGCCTGTCCTTGACGTTGATGACGGCGTAGTTGCGCAGATACTTGATGTCGTAGCGGCCATCCGGCGAGACCAGATGCACCACCATCATCAGGTCCGGGGAGCTCTTGGTCGTGGTGATGCCGAGCGCGCGGACCTCTTCCGGCAGCCGGGGTTCCGCCTGGCTGACGCGGTTCTGGACGAGCTGCTGGGCCCGGTCGGGATCGGTGCCGAGCTGAAACGTGACGGTCAGGGTGAGGGCGCCGTCCGCGGTCGCCTGGCTGGACATGTAGAGCATGCCCTCGACGCCGTTGATCTCCTCCTCGATCGGCGTTGCGACGGTCTCCGCGATAACCTTCGGATTGGCACCGGGATATTGCGCCCGGACCACGACCGAGGGCGGTACCACCTCGGGATATTCGGAGATCGGCAGGGCCTGCATGCCGAGCAGGCCGCCGAGCAGGATGAGAACCGACAACACGCCTGCAAAGACCGGGCGATCAATGAAGAAGTTCGAGATGTTCATGTGGGGCTCTCCGTCTGACGGCGAGGGCGTTTCATCAGCACGCCCGGCGCCCGGCAAAGCGGGGAGGCACGGCGGCCGGCGGATCTTGAAGGCACTGGTCGACGGGCGGCCCGGCTACGGGGGAAGAGCCGGGCCGCCCTCGACCGTCACGACTTATTCGGCAGAGGCGAGCGTGACGGGTTGGGGATCGACGAGCGTGCCCGGGGTCAGGGACTGGATTCCCTCGGCGACGATCTGCTCGCCGGGCTTCAGGCCATCTTCGACCACCCGCAGCCCATCCACCGAGGCACCCAGCCGGATGGTCCGGTACTCGACCGTCCTGTCCTTGCCGACGACCAGGACATATTTGCGGTCCTGGTCGGTGCCCACGGTGCGCTCGCTGATCAGCAGCCTGTCCTGCGGCCAGGGTTGCCCGAGCCGGATCCGCACGAATTCGCCGGGGATCAGCGATCCCTTCGGATTGTCGAGCGTGGCCCTGATCCGCAAGGTGCCGCTCTGCGGATCGACCTCGTTGCCGATGAGCTGCACATGACCGCGCACGGCTGCCTGCGCGCCCTCGGAATCGAACCGCTGCACCTCGACGGGGATGTCGCCATAGGCGGGAAGCGCGCCGTCCTGGTCGGGCAGAGCGGAGAGGATCTCGGCGACATCGCCGGCATTCACGTCAAAACCGGCGTAGATCGGATCGACCGAGACCACAGTCGTCAGAACGGCGGAGGAGAGACCCGCCGCCACCAGATTGCCTGCAGTCACCGCGATCTGGCCGATCCGGCCATCGATCGGCGACCGGACCTCGGTGTAGCCGAGGTCGAGTTCGGCGGTTCTCAGGGCGGCCTTTGCCGCATCGGCGTTGGCGACCGCCTGGGTCAAGGTGCTGGAACGCTGGTCAAGCGTGCTCTGCGAGACGGCGCGAGAGGTCACCAGTGACTTGGCGCGGCCGACTTCCAGCGCTGCCAGATTCACCTGCGCCTCGGCCGCCTCGACATCGGCACGAGCCCTGGCAACGGCGGCCTGGTAGGGCGCCTGGTCGATCGTCGCAATGAGATCGCCCGTCTTCACCAGCGCGCCCTCGCGAAAATGAAACGACTGGATCGCGCCGCCGACGCGGGGCCTGATCTCGACCCGGTCGACCGCTCCCAGCCGTCCGGAATACTCCTTCCAGAGCGTCACGGATCGCGGTGTCACCTCCTGGACGGAAACCTTCACCGCGGCGGTGGCTGCCGATTCACCGGCCGCCGCGCGACCTGTTTCGTTCATCGCCGCGGTCGTCGCGCCCATTGCGATGGCGACCACCAGGCCCGAGCTCCAGAGGAGCCGCCGAAAGACTGTCCGTGTCATTGGAACCTCTTGCGAAGGATTTTGAGATGAGGTGCGGTCCGGCGATCTCTTGCCTGACCGTCTGCTTTCGATGGGAACGCGGGGCAGTACGTCGACTTTTGCGTCACGCTCATCGCGGCGACGGACCGCCGGAGAATCGCATTGCGTAAGGGCAGGGCGCCTGGACGGCTGAACCTGCCGGGCGCGGACACGTGCGCGCGCTCATGGCGAAAACCGGCCCTCAGGCTGGTAGGTCAGAAGCCGCCAGCGCGGGTCGGGCGCAGGACGCTCGCCCGGGCAGCCTCTTCGGCTCGCTTGCGCGCGTATTCGGAGCCCGGAATGTTGGCCGATGACGGACCGGCGACCGGATAGCCGTAGGTCGAATTGCGCGTTGTCGGCCGGGTAACGGCATCGGGATATCCGGCGGCAATCCGTTCGCGCTCGGCAAAACCGTTGGCGCGGCTGGTCGCGTCGGAACCCGGCACGTATTGCGCGGAAGCCAGGGTCGTGCCGAACAGAACGAGCGCGACAGCACTGGTGGCGAGAAGACGGGTCATGATCTTGCCCTTTGTGACAGGCGCTGCGCCAGACCCCCAGATCAACGGAAGAGGCTGCGAGCGTCCGGATCGGTGCGATATGTACCGATTGGTAGCGATCAGATAGATGGACCCCTTGACCGGTTCAAGGACTTCAGTACCGATCGGAATAAAAAACTTTTTTGGCGTCCGCTTTGCCGCTGACGCTCGCCGTCAAGCACGAGGTTCGGTCGCTGGCGACCCGGATCGACGCTGCGTGATTGCCTTGCCCGTAGCCATCGCGGGAACCGCAAGGTTTTGGCTGCCGATGGCCGTCGGCATTACCGCGACGTTCTGTAGCGTCAGCCGGCGGACCGTGCGATGCGCACCTCATCATCCTGACCCGCTGCCGCTCGGCGTGGGCTTGAGCCTTAAGGGAATCTCCAGAGGGCCGAACGTACGCCATGCTGATGAACGGCAGCCACGCTACGTAGGAGCACCCGAGCGTTAATGCTTGCTGAGACTGTCGAATTGCTAAGCCATCAGATGATTTCCCGGTGGCCTCGCATAAGCGCGGGCTCCGAGGCAGATGCTCAGCGGCAGGCACCAAGGCGCACGTAGGAGACGCAATTCCTCCCCCACGACAGATTACTTTTGGTCATGCACGCCGATCGGGACGCTAAAACCACGAGCAGGTCGGCGCCGAGCGGGTAAGGCGGCCAATACCGCTCACGGCCATCCGCGTAGTCGATACGTTAGCGGGCCTCCAGCAAAGAGGCTTCAAAGCCGCTAAGGTCGCCAAAGCTACATGGCAAATTGCTTGGGCGATGCTCCGCGCATGAGGCATTTCGCAATCCATCAGGGTCCCTTGGCGGATCGCGCCGCCAGGATGTGTTCGAGATCCTTCAGCGCGGCAGCGCTCGTGGCAAGGGGCTCGGTTCCGGAGCCGATGGCAACCGTCTCACCCATCGCATCGGTGATAATCCGGACCGCCTTGTTCTTCCCCCGCACCAGCGCCAGAGGATCGGCTGGCGAATAGGTCCTGATGCCGACCTCGGCACGCACCCCACCACTCTCGCGAACGAGGCTACCGATAAGCTTCGGTACGAGGTTTTCCGTCCGCAACGCGGCAATCTGCTCTCCTGTCACCGACTGGATCCCCTGGACCACAAGGTCGTCCATCGTAAGGTCCAAGCCGAGGCCGAAATTGGCGAGGATCAGGAGCTTGCTGGCAGTATCCCATCCTTCCGTGTCGTTGCGTGGATCGCTTTCCGCGAACCCGCCTGCCTGGGCCTCCTGCAACGCTTCGTCGAATCCGATCCCCCGCGCGGTCATCGCGTCGAGAAGATAGTTGGTTGTGGCGTTCAGGATACCTTCCAACCGCAGCACGGTTCCGCCCAGGAGACTGTGCTCTACGAGGTCGATCGTCGGGAGAGCGCCGGCAGTCGCGCCGCTGATCTTCAGGTTTGCGCCCGAAATTCGTGTGAGGTCGCGCAACTCCCGCCCGCTGTGAACGAGCGCGCCCTTCGAAACAACGATCGCATCGCGACCGTCGGCCAGGGCAGAGCGGATATAGTCCAAGCCCGGACGACCCGTGCGAAAGTCGCTGGGGCCGGCCTCTATCAGAATGTCCGCGCCGCTCGCTGTCATGAACTCCGGTCCAGACAGACCCGGCTCCAAAGTGTCCAACTGCCCCGGCTCGATTCCCCGCGGGTCGCAAAGTCCGGATCGGGAGCCACAGACGGCAACTAGGCGAACCTCGGTCCGGTAGAGCCGGAGATAGCGCGCGCTGCGCGACAAGAGTAGCATTGCGGTGGCCCGACCGACCCCGCCTACGCCAGCGATGGCAACCTTCGCGACGCGCATGGCTTCGATCCCTTTCAAGCTAACTGGCCAACTGCAGGCTCTCGATCAACGCGACATCTGAAGCCTGCCGTCCAATTCCGTCCTTGCTCAAAATCCAAAAAAGCAAACGTGGCGAGCGATGCATAGCTGGGCGGCTTGGTCGCTGATACTAGCGGTCCACGAACTCCGGATCGAACGCTGGGTAAAGCGCCCGATCGGTGTCTTTCCTGATGGGCGCGGCCAGCACCGCGTTGTGGTCCGCCAGCTCATCTAAGTAGGCAAAGAAGGTCGCGGACGAAGACTGAGGGCATGTTTCATCCAACGATGCTCTGGAAACCGCCTTCGGGATTGGCGAGGCGCTGGCTCGACCCACCGACGCGCCCCAATCGTGCCGGTAGCAGATAGCTCAGTAATGAACTTGCATTCAGAGTTGCCGCAAACGACGGTATGACTGATTGGAGTGCGGCGCCGAAGCGACGAAACCGCCGACGCGGGGACCAGACTTGGACGACGATCGGTTTCTCCTGTCGACATCGATGCCGACCCCGGGGCAGGCGAAGCTTGCTTGGGGCACGATCGCCCTCCTGTGCCTCGCGGGGCTTCTGGTCACGCCCTTCGCCCGCATTCATCTGCCCGGAACGGAGGGGCTTCTGCCGGCCTATGGAGCGGCCGTGTTTCTGGCGGAGGCAATCACCGCCGGCCTTCTGTTTTCGCTGTATTACGTCATGCCGCGCACCGCGGTCCTCATCCTGGCGGCCGGCTATCTCGTCTCGGCACTGAGCATCGTTCCGTGGATGCTGAGCTTTCCCGGAGTGTTCCAGGCGTTCGGCCTCGACAGCGGTCCGCAGGGCACGGCCGCCATCGCGGCATTGCGGCGGCTGCTCTTCCCGATGGCCGTCGTCGCTTATGCGCTTCTCAAGAACCGGCCGGTCGGACCCGTCGGCCGACGCGGCGTGCGCATGCGGATCGTGGTCTGTATCGCGGCGGTTCTGCTCTGGACGCTGACGGTGGCGTATTACGTCCTCGGTACGGCGGGCTGGCTGCCGCCGTTTCTCTCGGCTGACGGAACCCTGACGATCGTCTGGATGCTCGTTCCGGCGATCGCGCTGCTTCTCTACGCGGTGGGCATTGCCCTTCTGGTGCGCGGCGTGCGCAGCGTCGTCGACACATGGCTGATCGTGGTCCTCGTCGCCCTGACCATCGAGACCGTTCTTCTTGCCTATGTCAGCGCGGGATTGCGGCTCAGTCTCGGATGGTGGGCGGGCCGCGTGTACGGTCTGGCGTCGGCCAGCCTCGTGCTGATGGTGCTCCTGTCGGAAGCCGTGCTGATGCAGGGGCGCCTCGCGCGCTCGATGGCGGCGGAGCGACGGGCCCGCAGCGATCGTCTCACCGCGATGGAGGCTCTCTCGGCTATGGTCGCGCACGAGGTCAATCAGCCCCTTGCGAGCATGGTGACCAACGCGGCAGCAGGCCTCCGCTGGCTTGACCGGCCGCAACCCGATCTCGCAGAAGCCAGAGATGCCTTCCGGCGGATCGGCGCCGATGGCCACGTCGCCGGTGAGGTTGTCGCCGGAGTGCGCACGATGTTCCGGCGCGGCGCGCGCGATTGCGAGCCCTTGGACCTCAATGCGATCGTTGCCGACGCGCTGCGTCGATCGGCCGACGAGACGCGGCTCGCCGGGATCGCGGTGACGACGCGCCTTCATACTCCGCTCCCCCAGGTGCTCGGCAATCCGGCCCAGATCCAGCGGCTGGTGGCCAATCTCGTTTCGAACGCCGTCGACGCGATGCTGGGTGGGGCGAGCGATCCGCGACGTCTGCTGGTGGCGACGAGCCGGCAGGGAGATCGCGTGACCCTGTCCGTGGCGGATACCGGGACCGGCATCGAGCCGGCGACGGGTCACACGATCTTCGAGCCCTTCGTCACGACCAAGCCGGACGGCATGGGCATGGGGTTGATGTTCTGCCGCGTCGTGGCCGAGGCTCATGGTGGCCGGGTCACCCACGCCCCCAATCATCCGCAGGGCACGATCTTCACGATCACGCTTCCGGCCGCTACGGTGCCCCGCGACGCATCATCGGATGATCGGGCCGGACCATGAACGCGACGGTATTCGTGGTGGACGACGACGCATCGGTTCGCGAGGCGGTCTCGAGCCTGTTGCGGTCGGTCGGCTACGACGTGGCCGGATTCGCCACCACCCGCGACTTCCTGCTTGCCGAGCGCGGACGGCAACCCTCCTGCCTCGTTCTCGACATCCGGCTACCTGGCGCCAGCGGGCTGGAGCTGCAACGGGAACTCTCGGCCCTGGGCTCCCATCCGCCGATCGTCTTCGTCACCGGACATGGCGACATTGCCATGTCCGTCGCGGCGATGAAGGACGGTGCGGTGGAGTTCCTGACCAAGCCGTTCCGCGAACAGGATCTCCTCGACGCCGTCCACGCGGCGCTGGAAATCGACCGCAGGCAGCGGGCGGAGGGGGAGGCCTTCGCGGTCATTCGGCAACGCTGGGAGACGTTGACCCCGCGCGAACGCCAGGTGATGGCGCAGGTGGTGGCCGGTCGGCTGAACAAGCAGATCGCCGGCGATCTCGGTCTGAGCGAGGTGACGGTGAAGGTTCACCGTGCCGCCGTCATGACGAAGATGCAGGTGGCCGGTCTGCCCGATCTCGTCCGGGCGGCCGACAGGCTGGCCAACGACGCCGCCATCCAGAAGGCGTAGCGCGGTTATACCACCGCACGATTGCGCCGAACCTCTCCTTTTCGGCACTGTCTCCCCCGAAGCGACAAGGTGCTTCGCGGTCGCATCCTCCGCCAGCGGACGCTTCCAGCAAGGCCACTTCGTCGGCGGCGGGAGGGTCAGCCATGAGTGAGGCACGCCTGATCGCGATCGTCGATGACGACGCTTCGGCGCGCCAGGCTCTGTCCGCCCTTTTGCGCGCCATGGGGTTTCGCGTCGCCGAGTTCGGCAGCGGACCGGAGATTCTGGAGACCATGCCGATGATCGAACCGGACTGCCTTATCGCCGATATCCGGATGCCGGCGATGACCGGCCTGGAACTGCATCGCCGGCTGCACGAGACCGGCCGGCCCCTGCCGACCATTCTGATCACGGCCTTTCCGACCGCACTGGTCACGGAACGGGCGAGGGCGGAAGGCATCCTTGCTGTCCTGACCAAACCGCTGGAACCGGGCCCGCTTGCGGCCGCCATCGCGGCAGCGCTCGGCGAAGAAGACGGGGATCCAGGCCTGCCGGTGGATCCCTCCACGACCTGAACGCGGCGTCGGGACACTGGCTCCCACACGCCAGCATCGACCCAACCGGGACATGGCACGCGCGGCAACTGCCGGCGTGATCGCCCCTCCATGCTCATCGACAACACAGGAAACACAACATGCCGATCGAAGCCACTGCCGCTGCTGGATCGCTCCTGATCTCTCCGACGGATCATGCGTTGGTTCTCATCGACTTCCAGTCGCAGATGTCCTTCGCCACCAAGTCCATCGACGCGGTGATGCTGCGCAACAACGCTGCACTGATCTCGCGTGCCGCCGCCGGGTTCAACGTGCCCACCATCCTCACGACGGTTGCGGAAAAGAGCTTCTCCGGGCCGATGTTCGAAGAGATCACCAGCGCCTTTCCGGGGCAGAGCCTGCTCGACCGGACGTCGATGAACACCTGGGAGGACGCGGCGGTGATCGACGAGGTCAACCGGATCGGCAAGACGCGCATTGTCTTCGCCGGCCTGTGGACCAGCGTCTGCATCGTCGGGCCGACGCTGTCTGCCCTCGATCAGGGGTTCGAGACCTATGTGATCGCCGACGCCTGCGGCGACGTCTCCGACGAGGCGCATGAGCGGGCGATGGAGCGCATGATTCAGGCCGGCGTGCGGCCGATGACGGCGCTGCAGTATCTGCTGGAGCTTCAGCGCGACTGGGCGCGTGGCGAAACCTACGACATGACCACCGGGATCGCACGCCAGTTCGGCGGGGCTTACGGCCTCGGTGTCACCTACGCCAAGACCATGTTCGGCGCGTCGGAAGGCCACTGAAGCGAAAACGCTGGTGGTCCGCGCGGGGCGAGCCCGCGCCGTGCGGATCACCAGAGCCAATCGCTCGGGCTTCGCCGTGATCTTCGGAACCTCGCGGCCTGTCTCACCCAATTTCTGGACGGAAAGAGATCGACATGAGGATCTACATCGCCTCCCTCGGCGCAGGGCTTCTCGTCGGCGTCGTCTACGCCCTGATCAACGTGCGCTCTCCCGCGCCGCCGATCGTTGCGCTTGTCGGGCTCCTCGGAATCCTGCTCGGCGAGCAGATCCCGCATCTCGTCAAGGCGGCGGTGCGCGGGTCGACCGACGCGTCCGCTGTGCTGAGCCGTCAGGTCCGTCCCCACGTCTTCGGCCACCTGCCGTCAGGTGAGCGCGCCTCAGACGCCGCTATTCCCGCATCGAGGGAAGGCTGATGCCGGTCCCTAAACCATTCCCTGCATCGCCTTCACTTTCGGCTTCTCCGCTCCCGCAGGGGCGACCCCATTCATCGGAGACCTGCGCATGACTGCCGATCTCATTCTCCATAGCGGACTGGTGTCCACCCTCGACAGCACCAACCCGAGCGCCGAGTCCATCGCCGTCAAGGACGGGAGTTTCCTTGCGGTCGGCCGTACGAACGAGATCATGGCGCATCGCGGGCCCGATACCAAAGTGATCGACCTGAAGGGGCGCCGCGTCCTTCCCGGCCTGATCGACAACCATCTCCACATCATCCGTGGCGGTCTGAACTTCAACATGGAGCTGCGCTGGGACGGCGTGCGCAGCCTTGCCGACGCTATGGACATGCTGAAGCGACAGGTTGCGGTGACGCCCCCGCCGCAATGGGTGCGCGTCGTTGGCGGGTTCACCGAGCATCAGTTCGCCGAGAAGCGCTTGCCGACCATCGACGAGATCAACGCGGTCGCGCCGGATACGCCGGTCTTCCTCCTGCATCTCTACGATCGCGCACTGCTCAACGCCGCGGCGCTTCGCGCCGTCGGCTATACGAAGGAGACGCCGGCGCCGCCCGGAGGTGACATCGTGCGCGATGCGTCCGGCAACCCGACGGGATTGCTGCTGGCCAAGCCGAACGCCGCCATCCTGTACGCGACGCTCGCCAAGGGCCCCAAACTCCCCTTTGACTACCAGCTCAATTCCACGCGCCATTTCATGCGCGAACTCAACAGGCTCGGCGTCACGGGCGCGATCGACGCCGGCGGCGGCTTCCAGAACTATCCGGACGACTATGCGGTGATCCAGAAGCTGGCGGACGAGAAGCTGCTCACCGTCCGCCTGGCCTACAACCTGTTCACCCAGAAGCCGAAGGAGGAGAAGGAGGACTTCCTTCGCTGGACGGCAACCTCCCGCTACAAGCAGGGCGACGACTACTTCCGGCACAACGGAGCGGGCGAGATGCTCGTCTTCTCCGCTGCCGATTTTGAGGATTTCAGGGCCGAGCGGCCGCACATGCCGCCTGAAATGGAGGGCGATCTCGAAGGCGTCGTGCGGGTGCTCGCCGAGAACCGCTGGCCGTGGCGCATGCATGCGACCTATGACGAGACGATCTCGCGAGCGCTGGACGTCTTCGAGAAGGTCAATCAGGACATTCCGCTGGAGGGCTTGAACTGGTTCTTCGACCACGCCGAAACCATCTCCGACCAGTCGATCGACCGCGTCGCGGCACTCGGCGGTGGCATCGCGGTCCAGCACCGCATGGCCTACCAGGGCGAATATTTCGTCGAACGCTACGGTTTCGGTGCGGCGGAAGCCACGCCGCCCGTCGCCCGCATGCTGGAGAAAGGGGCTCGAACCTCGGCGGGAACCGACGCCACGCGCGTTGCCTCCTACAATCCTTGGGTCTCGCTCGCCTGGATGATCACCGGCCGCACGGTCGGCGGCTTGCGGATCACGCCGCCCAGGAACTGCCTCGACCGCGAAACGGCGCTCCGCATGTGGACGGAGAACGTCACGTGGTTCTCGAACGAGGTGGGCAGGAAGGGCCGGATCGAGGCGGGCCAGTTCGCCGACCTCGTCGTTCCGTCGAAAGACTTCTTCGCCTGTGCCGAGGACGAGATCTCGCACGTCACCTCCGATCTCACCATGGTGGGTGGCCGCGTGGTGTATGGTGCGGGCGACTTTTCCGCCGAAGATGAGACCGACATCCCTCCCGCCATGCCGGACTGGTCGCCGGTGCGAAGCTTCGGCGGCTATGCCGCCTGGGGGGAGGCTGAGGGCGCCGGACGCAATTCGCTTCGTCGCACGGCGATATCGTCCTGCGGCTGTGCCAATGATTGCAGCGTGCATGGCCATGACCACGCGACGGCATGGTCGTCGAGCCTGCCGATCTCCGACCTGAAGGGCTTCTGGGGTGCGCTCGGCTGCGCATGCTGGGCGGTCTGAAGATGAGGGCCCTTTCGCTTTCTCCAGGACACGACGCTCTGTTCCGCACGTTGCCGGAAAGGCTGGCACTGGTCGCTCTCTGCGGCGCTTACATCCAGGGGCCGATCTCGAAACTCGCCGACTTTCCCGGAGTTGTGGACGAGATGGCAAATTTCGGTCTCCGCCCGTCCGCGCTGTTCGCCGTCGGTGTGATCGCGTTCGAGCTCGTCGCGTCCGGCATGGTCGTGTCGGGCCTCAAGCGTCGCGCCGCGGCTCTGGCCCTGGCCGCTTTCACGCTCGCCGCGACAATGCTGGCCCTGCGCTTCTGGGAGATGGAGCAGGGCACGGCACGCCAGATGACCGCCAACGCCTTTTTCGAGCACCTCGGTCTCGTCGTCGGCTTCGTCATCGTCGCCGGTCTCGATCGGCCTGCTCGGTTCAAGCGAGAGGACGTTCCATGACCGGCCCATTCCCGACTTCGTCCGTATCGCGTCGCGATGCCCTCATCGGCGGCGCCAGCCTCGCGGCCACGGCCATGCTTCCCGGCATGGCGTTGTCCACGACCACCACCCCGCATCCGAAAAGGACCCACACTATGGCTACCGTGAAAACCAGCGACGGCGTCGAGATCTTCTACAAGGACTGGGGGCCGAAGAACGCCCAGCCGATCATGTTCCATCATGGCTGGCCGCTGTCCTCGGACGACTGGGACAGCCAGATGCTGTTCTTCCTTCATAATGGCTACCGTGTCGTCGCCCATGACCGGCGCGGGCACGGACGCTCGGCGCAGGTCAGCGACGGGCACGACATGGATCATTATGCGGCCGATGCCTTCGCGGTGGTCGAAGCACTCGACCTGAAGAATGCCGTCCATATCGGCCATTCGACCGGTGGCGGCGAAGTCGCCCGCTACGTCGCCCGGCACGGCGAGCCCAGCGGCCGCGTCGCCAAGGCGGTTCTCGTCAGCGCGGTGCCACCACTGATGCTGAAGACCGAGGCCAACCCCGAAGGCCTGCCGCTGGAAGTGTTCGACGGATTTCGGAAAGGCACTGCCGAGAACCGGGCGCAGACCTTTCTCGACGTGGCTTCCGGGCCGTTCTACGGCTTCAATCGCGAGGGCGCGACGGTCCACCAGGGCGTCGTCCAGAATTGGTGGCGCCAGGGCATGATGGGCAGCGCCAAGGCGCATTACGACGGCATCAAGGCTTTCTCGGAGACCGACCAGACGGAGGATCTGAAGGCCATCTCGGTTCCGACGCTGGTTATGCATGGCGATGACGACCAGATCGTGCCGATCGCGGATTCAGCGCTGAAGTCTATCAAGCTCCTGAAGAACGGGACGCTGAAGGTCTATGAAGGCTTCCCGCACGGCATGCTCACCACGCATGGGGCGGTCCTGAATCCCGACCTCCTTGCCTTCGTGAAGAGCTGAGCCGCGGTGGCGAGCCCGGCGTCCCGACCCGTCGCCGCCGACGGAGGTTTTGCGCCTCTGCGCCACCCTGTCTTCGCCGTCCTGTGGACGGCGACGATCCTCGGCAATGTTGGCAGCTTCATGCGCGACGTTGCAAGCTCGTGGCTCGTCACGGACCTCACGGCATCGCCCGCCGCCATCGCCATGATCCAGGCGGCGGGGACGCTGCCGGTGTTCCTGCTCGCCATCCCGGCGGGTGTGCTGTCGGACATCCTCGACCGGCGCCGGTTCCTGATCGGCGTCCAGGTCTTCCTAGCCGGCGTCAGCCTCTCGCTGGCCATGCTTGCGGCCACCGACTCCTTGACGATCGAAGCGCTGGTCGCGCTGACGTTCCTTGGCGGCGTAGGCGCTGCCCTGATCGGCCCTGCCTGGCAGTCGATCATGCCGGACCTCGTGCCCCGGGACGAACTCAAGCGTGCCGTCGCACTCAACTCGCTCGGCATCAACATTGCCCGCTCCATCGGCCCGGCGGCGGGCGGACTGATCCTCGCAAGTGCCGGGGCGGCGGCGACCTATGGCGCCGATGTGGCGAGCTATCTGTTCGTGATCGCGGCGCTCTTGTGGTGGAAGCGTCCCGCCGTCACCCGTGACGATCTCTCCGAAAGCTTCAACGGCGCCTTCCGCGCAGGGCTGCGCTACGTCCGCGCCAGCCCGGAGGTCCATCGCGTCCTGCTGCGCGCCTTCGTGTTTTTTGCCATGGCCAGTTCGGTCTGGGCGCTGCTGCCGCTCATCGCACGCAATCTGCTGGGCGGCGATGCGAGCTTCTACGGCATTCTGCTGGGGACCGTCGGCGCAGGGGCGATCCTCGGCGCCGTGCTGATGCCCCGGATCCAGGCCAAGCTTGATGTCGACGGGCTGGTGCTTCTCGCGGCCTTGCTGACCGCGGCGGTCATGGCGCTCCTGTCCCTTGCTCCGCCTCGCTGGGCGGCCTTGCCACTCTTCCTGGTTCTCGGCGCAGCCTGGATCATGGCACTGACGACCCTCAACGGTACGGCTCAGGCCGTTCTTCCCAACTGGGTCCGGGGGAGGGCGCTGGCGGTCTACCTGACCGTGTTCAACGGCGCGATGGCCGCGGGCAGCCTGGCCTGGGGGCTGGTCGCGCAGGAAATCGGTGTGCCGGGGGCACTTCTCGCCGCCGCTGCCGGGCTGACTGCGAGCGCTCTCGCCATGCACCGTGCGAAACTGCCAATGGGTGAGGCCAATCTCGGTGCCTCCTATCATTGGCCCGAGCCGTTCGTCGCAGGACCAGTAGCGCAGGATCGCGGCCCGGTGATGATCACCGTGGAATATTGCGTCGCCCCGAGCAATCGCGGCGCATTCCTCGAAGTTCTTTTCCGGCTCGCGTCCGAGCGCCGGAGGGATGGCGCGTTCGCCTGGGGTGTCACGGAGGATGCCGCCAAGCCGGCCACGATCCTCGAGTGGTTCATGGTGCCGTCATGGGCAGAGCATTTGCGTCAGCACGGGCGTGTGACAAAGGCCGATGCGGAGGTTCAGGCGGAACTGCACCGCTTCCATCAAGGCGATCTGCCACCCCAGGTACGGCACTTCCTGAGTATCGACAGGTTGGCAGTAAGCTAGGGGCTCGCTCGGCAAGCCGGCGCGAACGCATTCGGCCGGGCGCCGACACTTGCCTGTTGCATACGCTGGAGTAGCCCTTGGGGCCGACAGGAGAACCAATCCAATGGGGAAATTGGAAGTCGTGGCGTCGGACACAGAAGTTCGTTTCCTCGGCGGATTGCGAGGAGTTGCGATTGTCGCACAAACTGCATAACATGGACATTGCACAGGCCGACAAGTCTCTGTAATCACTGGTAAAAGTTTGGTGTGGATCGAGTCCTGCCGGGCCCACAATTTCCTGCTCAAGTAATTGCAATCTCTTGCCAGTTTGCGCGAATTCGGCCTCGACGGAGCCCGAGCTGCATAAGATGCAACATACGGTGCTCTTGCCGAGTGACGTCACCCTGCGAAACGGGGGGCAGTACGTCCGTCACGTGCGGGATGATGATGTCGCGGACGTCTTTGCCGGCGCCCGGATTCAGCGATCCCTCGAAACGCGTCTTTCCAGCGAAGCACGCCAGCGGGCAGCGCGGATCGACGCCGATATCGGGCACAGTTTGCCGAGGCGCTTCAGCGCAAGGGCGCGCGCTTCACGCTTGCCGCTGAACCTCGGGACGTTGAAGCCACCCGACACGCTGACCGAGACATTCAGGGAGCTCCCATCGCGGCTGAGCGTCGCTTCTTTCTGTCAGCCGGGCCCACAGATGGATCAGGCGGCACGGAACGGACCGAAGAAGCAGGAGTTGGTCACGCTGGAGTCACCGTCGAGGAGCCGGCATGCAGAAGGAAGAGGGCGCGCTCACTGACGTCATAGCCGAACTCGAGGAATCTGCTTCGGAGTCGGGAGGCGACGAGGTCGAGGCTGGACACCTCATCGACGCGCTCGATCATCGCGGCTACGGGCCAGCCCTGGCCGTCCTGCCGCTGATCGAGATTTCCCCGCTTGGGGGCATTCCCGGCTTCCCGACGATCCTTGCGCTGACGCTCGCAGCAATCACGGTGCGCCTTATCATAGGCTATGAGCATTTCTGGGCGCCGAACTGGCTGCGCCGGCGGACGCTCAAGTCCGACCGGGTGATCAGGGCGGTGGAATGGCTGAAACCGGTGTCGCTCCGGATCGATGCGAAGTTGCACGAGCGCTTGTCGCGCTTTGCCGGTTCGACCGGGCGACGCGCGGCCTGTATCGTGATCCTGTTCCTGCTTCTTACAATCCCGCCGCTCGAACTCGTGCCATTCGCGACGACGGGGCCGATGATCGTCATTTCGATTTTCGGGCTGGGGCTGCTCTACCGCGACGGGCTCCTGATGCTCTTGGGATTCGTCGGCGCAGCAATCGCAGTTGCCAGCGGGCTTTGGGGATTTGTCGGCTCCTCGAGTTGATCGCATCAAAGCGGCTCATGATCGACATTCGCGTCGCCTCGGGCATCTGATTGACCTGGAGCGGTCGAAGGAAATGGCCGCTTTCCGCAATCTCGTCCCACAGGCTGCCAGGCCGGCTTCGGCCCTGTACTTCTATAGCGGGTATCCGCATCCACGCTCGCATGAACCCGAACGTCGAGACGACCTACTCATCCAGAACTTCGCGGACCTTCAGAGCCAATTGCTCAAGCGAGGCCGGCTTTGGCAAGAGATGCACACCCGGGTCCAGCACTCCATTGTGCACGATCGCATTGCGCGAATATCCTGTCGTGAACAGAACCCGGAGTTCGGGCTTTCGCTGCCTGGCTACATCGGCGAACAGGCGCCCGCTCATGCCCGGCATGACGACGTCGGTGAAGAGCAGGCAAACCTCCGGATGCCGGTCAAGCATCTCTAGCCCGCAGGCACCGTCTTCGGCTTCGAGAACACCGTAGCCGAGATCACGAAGCATCTGGACCGCGAGTTCTCTGACCCGCCGCTCATCTTCCACGACAAGGATGACTTCGGACGATTTCCCGTATGCAACGCCACGGGCGGACGTGCGAGCCGGAGCCTCGGCGTTGCCGTAGTACCGGGGAAGATAGATCTTCACCGACGTGCCATGGTCCGGCTCGGAATAGATCTTCACGTGCCCGCCGGATTGCTTCACGAAGCCGAAGACCTGGCTCAGCCCGAGGCCGGTGCCCTTGCCGACGCCCTTGGTCGTGAAGAAGGGGTCGAACGCCTTGGCGGCAACCTCGGGCGGCATGCCGCTGCCATTGTCCGTCACTGCGACCAGAACGTATTGTCCTTCCGCTACGCCGTGCTCGGCGGCATAGGCGCTGTCGAGGTGGCAGTTCGCGGTTTCGATCGTCAACCGCCCGCCATCCGGCATGGCGTCGCGTGCGTTGACCGCCAGGTTCAACACGACATTCTCAAGCTGACCAGCATCAGCATAGGTTTGCCAAAGCCCGCCTGCCAGCACCGTCTCCATCTGGATCGTCTCGCCCAACGTCCGACGCAAAAGCTCGGACATGTCCGAGACCATGTCGTTCGCCTTCAGAGCCTGCGGCGACAGGGGCTGCTGGCGCGAGAAGGCGAGAAGGCGCTGCGTCAGCGTCGCGGCCCTGTTGGCTCCCTCCATCGCGCCCGAGATGAACTGGCCGACATCCGTGTCGCCCTTGGCGAGCCTGCGCTGAACGAGGTTCAATCCACCGATGACGATTGCCAGCATGTTGTTGAAGTCGTGTGCGATGCCGCCGGTGAGCTGCCCGACGGCCTCCATCTTCTGCATCTGTCGGATCTGGTCCTCGGCCCTGAGACGCTCCTGGACGGCATCGTTGATCCGCTGCTCCAGTGTCAGGTTGAGATTGCGCAATTCTGCACTCGCCTGTTCTGCGGCGTTGCGCGCCTCAAGCAACTCCCGCTCGTACCGTCGGCGATCGGATGCATTGAACACCGTCATGCGGATGAACCGCACGTCGCCGGTCTCGTCGCGTCGCTCGACAGCGTTGACCAGGACGGGGAAGGCGGTGCCGTCCGCGCGCACAAGGTCGAGCGCAACCTCATTGAAGAAGCCCTGCATTCTCAACAGCGGGGCGAAGTGCGTCTCGTAATAGATCTTCCCCGCGATGTTCAGAAAGTCCTGGAACCGTTGCCCGTGAAGTTGCGCGCGCTCATGCCCCAGCCATGCGAGCAGGGTCTGGTTGACCTTGGTAATCCGGCCTTTCGCATCCGCCGACACATAGCCGCACGGCGCACTCTCAAAAAGGTCCTCCAGATCTTCCAGATCATCCTCTTCGAAGTTGTTGGCCCGGCTCACCCTCGCACCCTCAGAGGAAAGCTCTCATGGCCGCTATCGTTTCGTTGGGCGCGCTGAGGTTCGGGCAGTGTCCGACGGCATCCAGGGTCACGAGTTTGCTGTTCGGAATATTGCTGTGAACGTACTCGCCCACGCTGGTCGGCGCGATGACATCTTCAGAGCACTGGAGGATCAGTACAGGGACCTTGATGTGCGCAAGATCCGCCCGGTTGTCGGAGAGAAAGGTGACGCGGGCAAAGCGCTTGGCGATATCCGGATCCGTGCGGCAGAAGCTGTTCGTGAGTTCTTCACCCAGCTCTGGCCGGTCGGGATTCCCCATGATGATCGGGGCCATGGCTTGCGACCATCCCAGATGATTGCTGTCGAGGAAGTCCAGCAACTCGGCAATCTGAGGCTCGGTGAAGCCACCGACATAGTCTCCATCGTTCGTATATCGCGGTGACGGGCCGATCATGATCAATCGATCGAACAGGTCGGGCGCCTTGTTGACAGCCAGAACGCCGATCATCGCGCTGACCGAGTGGCCCACGAAGACGCCGTGCTCGACGCCGGCTTCCCGACAGAGCGTGACCACGTCGTCGACATATCCGTCGAGCGAGGCATATTTCTCCGGGTCGTAGGCCGTCAGATCAGATCTCCCGGCGCCGACATGATCGAACAGGACGGTCCGATACTGGTCTTCGAAAGCAGGAGCCACGAACCGCCACATGTTCTGGTCACAGCCGAAGCCGTGCGCGAACACCATCGACATTGTCCCGGTGCCGGCCAAGGTCACATTGTGCCGCTGAAATGCCGTCAAAGCCGTCTCCTCTCCAACTGCATCGTCATGATCGAATGGCCTTCCCCCGAAGGCTCTCATCGGCTCTTGCGTTGGCGAGCCCTGCCAAGACGGAGCCCCTCCCAGGGACGATCAAGCTTCCTGCCACAACGTCGAGGCCTCGTGTTTTCGGCGTATCATTGGAAGAGAAACGATACGTGTCGCGCGGCACCGACTATCGCATCGCTATTCGTTCGCTTCGCGGGCGTCAATCGCCGCAAACGATCCAGGCGACGTTCGGTCTGCCTCGGATGGAGCTGGTCTCAAGGCCTCCGGGCCCGGGAGTTCCGATTGCCTTGCATCACCGACATGCGTGAGAAAGGCGAGCCGCGGCAGCAGAGAAAGGCCTTTAACTTCTGGCCTCTCAGCCGCTCCGCGCGGGTGGCCGAGGGGCTACATGGCTCTTCAGATCAGGCTTCGGAAACCTTCCGGAATCATCGCCATCTCGGCAAGCTTAAGTACGGCGATCTAGCGCCTTCGATGCCCAATCCATCCGGCTGCTTACCTGCAGTCTAACGGCGCGACCGACTTGGAGCCGAAGACGCGAACATCGTCCTCGGCACCGATTCATTCGCACAAGCGAAGGCGCGCGCGACATGTCTGAAACGCAGCGAAACAACCGCTGCAACCGCCCGACGTGGACTGCTTCCGGGGGCGCCGATTTGCGTTCCCTATGACCGGGATGGCTCGGCTCCCGCCGTTTGGGGGGGGGGGGGACGGCGCCGGGCAAAGAACATTGTCGATGGCGGCCAGTCGCCTATTGCTCGAAGAGCTTGGCGTCGCGGGCGATCATGGCGGCGTGGGTGCGGTTGCGGGCGTCGAGCTTGCGGGACAGCGTCTTGACGTGCAGCTTGACGGTGACCTCCTGCAGGTCGAGATCGCGGGCGATCTCCTTGTTGGCCTTGCCGTCGCACAGCCCTTCCAGGACCTGCATTTCCCGTGCCGACAGCTTGTCCGCCAGCGGATGGGCGGCTTTCGCCTCCATCTCCGTCATCCATTTGACCGGCGCGTATTGTTCGCCCGACGCCATGAAACGCAGCGCGTTGACCATGGATTTCGCGCCCAGCGTCTTCGGCACGAAGCCGGCCGCCCCGGCCGCCAGCGCGTCTTCGGCGACGGTGCGCGATGCCACCCCCGACATCAGCGCCACCGGCTTGTCCTGATTGGCCGCGATGGCCCGCTTGAGGCCGGCAAGGCCGTCCATTCCAGGCATGCCGTAATCGAGGAGCACCAGATCGAAGGAGCCCACCTCGTCGATGCGCACCAGCGCCTCGTCGAGGGTCGCTGCGACCGTCACCTCGATCCCGCCCTCATTCTGCAGGAACAGCGCGATGGTATCGCGAACCAGGTCGTGATCGTCTGCAACGAGAATCTTCAAGGACCGTCTCCTTCCGATCGCAGACCTCGGGCTTCTGCCGCCAGGACTGCGGCTCTCATTGTGCCCCGCCCGGCAGGCGAGGACCAGCGGCGCCTCGCAGTGATCCGTCTCGCACGGTCAGCGTGAGGGCCCAGGCTTTCCGATGGATTAAACAGGCGCATGGGGGACCGCTGCACTCGGCAGAGGCCCCCGTGCGTTGCACATTGTCTGTGCGCGCCGTTCCATGGCCGGCGCCGCATCTAGAAAGCGTCTTTCCCGCCCACGTTCGGCACCGGGTCAGGGGGCGTAGGCGGTCCAGCCCCTGAACGTGAACCCGGCGTAAAACAACGCGACGTCCTCGAAGCCGGCCTCCCGAAGCAAGGCCTCGTCGTCTTCCGGCGACAAGGCCGGCAGACGGTCGCCGATCGCCGCGATCGCGCCCGGCATCTGCGCTGCAGGCACGCCCGACATGACTGCAAAGGCGGCGAAGCGTTCCAGCCAGAGTGCTTTGCGCTCCGGGTCCTGCGGAAAGCTGTGATGCGCAACGGCGAAGGGCGCACCGGGCCTGAGCCGCCTGCGGAGGGCGATCAGCGTCCGCAGGCGCTCCTCCCGGGGCAGAAAGTGCAGGGTCAGGAGGCAGGTGGCACCGTCGAAGGGCCCGTCCGGCGCGACATCGATGGTGCCTTCATGCAGCCGAACGCGCGAGGCGAGGGGGCCGAGCGTCCTCTTCGCCAGATGCAGCATCTCCGCCGAGGGATCGACGCCGTCGAACCGCCAGCCGGGCTGGAACTCGGCAAATGCCTTCAGTTCAAGCCCGCCACCGGCCCCCAGGACGAGCACACGACCGTCCGCATCCACGCGCTCCGCAAGAAGCAGCGCTGCCATGCGTTGCAAATGGTGAAAGCCCGGCACCATTCGCACCGGACCTTCTGCATATCGGGCAACCGAGGCGGGATCAGAGAACGACGACAAGTGGCACCTTCAGGTCTCCGGGTGCAGAGGCACCGCCTGCATAACATGGACTTAGTACATGCCGGCAAGTCACTGTCATTGCTGATGGAAATCTGGCGTGGATCGAGGCATGCCGGCCCCACCATCTTCTAATCAAGCGATTTGCAGTTGCCTGCAATTAGGCGAATTCGGAGTCCGCACAGGCCGCGAGGGGCCGGTCGTTCTTCCGGGCCGGAGCGGGATGCCCGCGCACGCCTCAGGCGACACGGTTGCCCTGGCGCCAGACGGAGCGGACCACCGGCGGCTCGCCGGGATGGCTGCGTACCCGCACCAGATCGGCGCGCCGGCCGACGGCGATGGTGCCGCGGTCTGTCAGGCCGACCGCCTCCGCCGGGTTCAGCGTCACCAGTCTGATCGCCTCCGGCAAGCCCGCCGCACCAATGCCGACGAGATGGAAGGCTGCCTGCAGCATCGAAAACGGGACGTAGTCCGAGGACAAGATGTCGAGGAGGCCGAGCCGAAGCAGTTCGATCGCCGAGACGTTGCCCGAATGCGAGCCGCCGCGCACGATATTCGGCGCGCCCATCAGGACGTGCAGACCAGCGGCGCGCGAAGCGGACGCCGCCTCCAGGGTCGTCGGGAACTCGGCGATGCTCATACCCAGCGCCAGGGCCTCGTCGACATGGGCGATCGTCGCATCGTCATGGGAGGCCAGCGCGATGCGGCGCTCCCGGCATATCTCGGCGATTTCGCGGCGGTGTCGGTCGGAAAATTCCGTCGACTGCGCCAGCCGCTTGCTGCTGAAGCTCTCGAACGCGGCGTCCGAGAGGCCGAGCTTCTTCTGGTAATACGTCCGGTACGCCCCGAGATCGGCGAACTGCCTCTGGCCGGGCGCATGGTCCATCAGCGAGACGAGCTTCAGGAGGGGATTGCCGGCCAATCCGGCAAAGCCTGCGAGGACATCCGCTGAGGAAACTTCGCAGCGCAGATGGATGTAGTGGTCGGCGCGCACCCGTTCTTCGTTGACGGCCCTGCCGATCATCTCTCCCATCTCGGCCATTTCGTCGGCATTGAGCGTGGCGTTCTCGTCGGTGCCGACCCGCAGCGCGTCGAAGACCGTGGTGATGCCCGAGCCGGCGATCTGGGTATCGTGCGCCTGGATGGCGGCCATCTTGTTCCACAGCACCTTCGGCCGGGGCATGAGATGCCCCTCGATATGGTCGGTATGCAACTCGACGAGGCCGGGGATGAGTGTGTCGCCGTCCATGTCCTGCCCAGTCCTTGCCGGGCCCTCGCCGATCTCCGCGATCAGTTCGCCGTGCAGGACCAGGTGCCCGTGGATGACCCGATCGGCGGTGACGATGCGGGCGTTGGTCAGGACTGTTTCGTGCGGCATGTCGGGTGATTTTCTGGGCTGAGGGCTTGCGGGAGGAGAATGGCGCCGGCCGCTGCCTTTTCGGGACGCGCGGCGTCGACCCCTCAGGTGACGAAACGCCGGAGCTGTTGCGACAGGAGGTCGGTCAGCACCACCGACAGGACGATGATGATCAGGATGGCGGCGGATTGCGGATAGTAGAATCCGCGGACCGACTCGAACAGGACCTGACCAATGCCGCCGGCGCCGATGACCCCCAGGACCGTTGCGGCCCGCACATTGGATTCGAAGCGGTAGAGCGCATAGGAAATCCACAGCGGCAGCACCTGCGGGATCACCCCGAAGACGATTTCCTGCAGCTTCGACGCGCCGGTGGCGCGGATGCCTTCCACCGGCCGCGGGTCGATCGCCTCGACCGCTTCCGAGAACAGCTTGGCGAGAATGCCCGTGGTGTGGATGAACAGCGCCATGACGCCGGCAAACGGTCCGAGGCCGACGGCGACGACGAACAGCACCGCCCAGACGATCTCGTGGATGGCGCGGAAGAAGTCCATCAGCCGGCGGCAAGGCTGCAGGATGTACCAAGGCACCATGTTGTGCGCCGACAGGATGCCGAAGGGGATGGCGAGCAGCACGGACAGGACGGTGCCCCACAGGGCGATCTGCACCGTGACGACCATTTCCTCGGCGTAGTAGCGCCAGTCGGTGAAGTCGGGATTGGCGAAGCCGGCGGCGTATTGCGCCATATTGTCGGCATCGGTGAAGAGATAGGTCCAGCGTCCCATCTCGGCCGGTGCCCAGCTCCACAGAAGGGCGGCCGCAAGCCCGATCCAGATCACCGCGTTCCAAGCACTGCGGGACCAGTCGCGGCCGGCATTCAGGTCGGGGGCAGCGGGGCGCGAGAGAGAAACCGCGTCGTCGGTCATCGGGCATCCTGTGATCGGCGAAACCGGCCGGCGCCTGGATGCGGTGCCGGCCGGAGGGATGTGGCGAAATGTGCGGCGGGCAGGGCCCGTCGCCGCGTGACGCGTCAGCTCTGCGGAGCGCTCTTGATCTTCTCCTCGTAGCCGGCCTTTTCCGCTTCGAGCTTCTCGATCTCGGCGGTCTTCTCCTCGGCGCTCCGGGACTCGTCGGCCTCGATCTGGGCGATCGTCTTCGACAGTTCCATCACGCGGATCGGCAGGAGCTGGTCATTGGTGGATGCGACGAAAGGCGCCCATTCGAGGCCCGCAAGGACTTCCTTCTCGTGGGCCACGTCACCGGTCGACTGGTCGGTGCCGTAGGTCACGAAGAACTCCCTGATCTTGTCCTTGCTCTCCTGCGGCAGGTTGGTGTTCCACACGATCGGATCGGCCGGGATCAGCGGCGACTTCCAGATCACCTTGATCTTGGCGAAGGCGTCCGGATTGTTCTTCTCGATGAGGGCAAGGCTCTCGGTATTGTTCGCCGCCGCATCGACCTGGCCGTTGGCGACGGCCATGGCGTTGGTCTCGTGGTTGGCGTTGGTGACGTTCTTGAAGCATTCCTTCGGGTCGACGCCGTTGGCGGCGAAGACGAAGGTCATCGGGACGAGATAGCCGGAGGTCGAGTTCGGGTCGCCGAGGCCGAAATTCAGCGACTGGTCGCAGGTCAGGAGATCCTCGACCTTCTCGAGCGGCGAGTCCTTCGGTGCGAGCACCAGCGACCAGTAGCCGGGATTGCCGGAGATATCGACGGTCTGCGCGAAGATCTCGCCATTGGCGCGATCGACGGCTTCCATGGCGGACTTGTTGCCGTACCAGGCGAGCTGCACCTTGTCGAAACGCATGCCCTCGATGACGCCGGCATAGTCGGACGCGAAGAAGGGCTTCACGGCGAGGCCGGTCTTCTCTTCCATGTCGGCGAGGAACGGCTCCCATTTCGGCCGCAGATTCTGCTGGCTCTCGGTGGAGATGATGCCGAAGGCCAGCTCGTCCTGGGCAAGCGCCGTGGTCGAGATGCCGGCGACCATCGTGGCGGCGGCGAGTGTGCGAAGAACCATGTTCATGGCGTTGTTCCCCTGTTGCGTTTGGTTGTCGTGGTGACTTCAGGCCGGCACCAGCGCCGGTGCGTTGACCGGCGCTTGCTTCGTCGCCCGGACGCGCCTGTCGGCGTCGACCGGCAGTGCGTCCGGAAGGACGAGTTCTTCCGAATCCGCGCCGTAGAGCTCGGTCAGGAAGGCGTTGGTCAGTGCGTGGGAGGGGCCGTCATAGACGACCTCGCCGCCGCGCAGCGCGATGGTGCGGGGGCAGTAGCGGCGGGCATATTCGACCTGATGCAGCGACACGACGGCGGTGATCCCGTCGGTGCGGTTGATCTCCGCGATCACGTCCATCACGCGGCGGGCCGAGGCCGGATCGAGCGAGGCGATCGGCTCGTCGGCAAGGATGACGCGGGATTTCTGCACGAGGCAGCGGGCGATGGCCGCGCGCTGCTGCTGGCCGCCGGACAGGGTGGAGGCGCGCTGCCAGGCGACTTCCGGAATGCCGACGCGGCCGAGCGCGGCACGGGCCGCAAGCTTCTCATCGCGCGAGAACCAGCCGAGCGTGCCGCGCCAGCGCGGAATCCGGCCGAGATTGCCGAGGAGGACATTGGTGATGACCGGCAGCCGCGAGACGAGATTGAACTGCTGGAAGATGACGCCGATCTCGCGGCGCATGGCGCGCGCGCCGGCGCCGAGCCGGCCGTCGGACTGGATCGGTGCGCCGAACAGCGCGATGCTCGATCCGGTGCCGCGGTCGGCGCGTTCGAGGCCGGCGATATGGCGGATCAGCGTCGACTTGCCGGAACCGGACGCGCCGATCAGCGCGACCATTTCGCCTTCGGCAATGGTCAGGCTGACCTTGTCGAGCGCCTGCTTCAGGGCAAAGCGCTTGGACAGGTCTTTGATCGCTATGGCGCTCATGCGGGTCCCCCGTCCGGCGTCTCGACGGGTGACTCTTATGAGCGCTCCATGTGGGTGCGATGACGACTTTCTAAACGTTCGATGACAGCCGCTCGGCGGCATCGAAGCGCAGCGGATTATCCGCCGTGACGGTCGAGAAACGCCTGTGCGTCAAGGTTTTGGAAGTCGGCAAGGGCGGCGCGCAGCGTCTCGTGCGGCCAGTCCCACCACGCCAGCGCATCCATGCGCGCGCCGATCTCGGCGGCAAAACGCGGCCGGATCGGCCGGGCGGGAACGCCGCCGACGATCGTATAGGCCGGCACGTCCTTCGAGACGACCGCGCCCGCGCCGATCACAGCGCCGTTGCCGATGGTGACGTCAGGCAGGATCGTCGCGCCATGGCCGATCCAGACATCGTGGCCGATGACGACCCGGTGCGCGCGGCGCCAGTCGAAGAAGCCCGCTTCGTTCTCTTCACCGTCGAAATAATCACCGGCCCGGTAGGTGAAATGGTGCTGGGTGGCGCGCCATGTCGGGTGGTTTGTGGCGTTGATGCGGACGCAAGCGGCAATGTTCACGAACTTGCCGATCGCCGTGCACCAGATGCTGCCGTCTTCCATCACGTAGGAATAGTCGCCGAGGACGGTCTCGGTCAGGCGGCAGCGTTCGGCGATCTCGGTGTAGCGCCCGAGAGCGCAATCCTCGATCTCGGCGCTGGGGTCGACCAGCGGGGATAGGGAGAGCTTCGGCATTCAGGCCGCCTTGCGGGCGGAGAAGGCGGAGACGTCGATGATCCGCGTCGCGATCCGCTCGCGCACCGCCGCATCGTGGAAGATGCCGAGCACGGCGGTGCCCGCCGCGGTCTTGGCCTCGATCATCTCGCAGACCACTTCGCGGTTCTGCGCGTCGAGCGAGGCGGTCGGTTCGTCGAGCAGCAGCAGCGGCTGGTCGGTGATGAAGCCGCGGGCGATGTTCACCCGCTGCTTCTCGCCGCCTGAGAAGGTGGCGGGCGGCAGCTCGAACAGCGGCTCGGGCAGATTGAGGCGGGCCAGCAGAACGCGGGCCCGTTCGCGCGCGGCTTCGGGCGCGGTGCCGCGGGCGACGAGCGGCTCAGCGACGACGTCGAGCGCTGGTACGCGCGGGATGGCGCGCAGGAACTGGCTGACATAGCCGATCGCGTCGCGGCGAAGGGCGATGATCCGCCGCGGGTCGCCGCTGGCGAGGTCCGTCTCGTTGCCAGTGGCCCCGTCGCGGATCAGGATCTCGCCAGCATCGACGGCGTAGTTTCCATAGACCATGCGCAGGATCGACGATTTGCCGACCCCCGAGGGGCCGCCCAGCACGACGCATTCGCCGGGCGCGACGGTGAAGGAGGCCGCCTCGACGACCGGCAGGCGAATGCCGCCGCGCAGATGCATGGTGAAGGACTTGGCGACGTCGCGGACCGTGAGGATCGGCTGGGAAGGCACGGACATGGCTCAGCTTTCCGGGATCGAGGCAACAAGGAGCTGGGTGTAGGCATGGTGCGGGTCGTCGAGGACCCGGTCGGTCAGGCCCTGTTCGATGACGCGGCCGGCCTTCATGACGATCATGCGCTGCGACAGAAGCCGCGCAACGGCGAGGTCGTGGGTGACGATCACCACCGACAGGCCCATCTCGGCGACCAGCGAGCGGATCAGGTCGAGAAGCCGCGCCTGGACCGAGACGTCGAGCCCGCCGGTCGGCTCGTCCATGAAGACGAGGCGCGGCCGGGTGACGAGATTGCGGGCGATCTGCAGGCGCTGGCGCATGCCGCCGGAGAACGCGTCCGGGCGGTCGTCGATCCGATCCTCGGCGATCTCCACACGGCCCAGCCAGTCGGTGGCGCTCTCGCGAATGCCGCCATAATGGCGCTCGCCCACCGCCATCAGCCGTTCGCCGACATTGGCGCCGGCCGACATCCGCATCCGCAGGCCGTCGGCGGCATGCTGGTGGACGAAGCCCCAGTCGGTGCGCATCAGAAGGCGCCGTTCCGCCTCGCCGAGGCTGGCGAGATCGCGCATCGTGCCATCGCGCATGGCGTAGGAGACGCTGCCCGACGTCGGGGCCATGCGCGCTGCGATGCAGTTCAGCAGCGTCGTCTTGCCGGAGCCGGACTCGCCGACGATAGCGACGACCTCGCCGGGCCAGACGTCGAACGAAACGGCTTCGCAGCCGACCCGGGGGCCATAGCGGCGGGTGAGGTCGCGAACGGTGAGAAGCGGCGATGCCTGGTCCATCGATGTCATGCCTCGCCCTGCCTGGTCTCTTGCCGTAGAGCCGGACCACCGTCGCCGGCATGGCCGGCCTCGCGCCGCGTTTCGCAATGGTCGGTGTCGGAACAGACGAACATCCGCCCGCCGCGGTCGTCGGTCACGACCTCGTCGAGATAGACGTTCTCGGCGCCGCACAGCGCACAGGGGCGGTCGAAAGCCTGAACGGCGAAGGGATGGTCCTCGAAATCCAGCGACACGACGTCGGTGAAGGGCGGCAGGGCGTAGATCCGCTTCTCACGCCCAGCACCGAAGAGCTGAAGGGCCGGCGAGCGGTGCATTTTCGGATTGTCGAATTTCGGGATCGGCGAGGGATCCGTCACGTAGCGGCCCTCGACCTTCACCGGATAGGCATAGGTCGTGGCGATGTGGCCGTGGCGGGCGATGTCCTCGTAAAGCTTCACATGCATCAGCCCGTATTCCTCCAGCGCGTGCATCACCCGCGTTTCGGTCTCACGCGGTTCGAGAAACCGCAGGGGCTCGGGGATCGGTACCTGGTAGACGATGATCTGGCCGGCGGTGAGCGGCGTTTCGGGAATGCGGTGACGGGTCTGGACGATCGTCGCCTCGCTCGTCCGCGTCGTGGTGGCAACCCGCGCGGTCTTTTCGAAGAAGGCGCGGATCGACACGGCGTTGGTGGTGTCGTCGGCGCCCTGGTCGATGACCTTCAGGACGTCGTTCGGGCCGAGGATCGCTGCGGTCACCTGCACTCCGCCGGTGCCCCAGCCGTAGGGCATCGGCATTTCGCGGGAGGCGAAGGGGACCTGGTAACCGGGGATCGCGATCGCCTTGAGGATCGCGCGGCGGATCATCCGCTTGGTCTGTTCGTCGAGATAAGCGAAGTTGTAGGCGGGCAGGGCGGCGGTCATTCGGCGGCCTCCCGCGCGGCGGCTTCGTCGTCGCCGGTGTCTCCGTTGGCCTCATCGACGTCTCGCGCGGCGTGCTCCCGGCGCATGCGACGCACCAGATCGAGCTCGGCCTGGAAGTCGACATAATGCGGCAGCTTCAGGTGCTCGACGAAGCCGGTGGCCTGTACATTGTCGGAATGGGCGATGACGAACTCCTCGTCCTGCGCGGGGGCGGTGCGTTCCTCGCCGAACTCGTCGGCCCTGAGCGCCCGGTCGACGAGGCTCATGGCCATCGCCTTGCGCTCGGACTGGCCGAAGACCAGTCCGTAGCCGCGGGTGAATTGCGGCGGCTGCTTGGCCGAGCCCCGGAACTGGTTGACCATCTGGCACTCGGTCATCCGGACCCGACCGATGGTCACCGGGAAGCCGACTTCGGGCATGTCCATCACGACATCGACGAGGCCGATGCGGATTTCGCCGACGAAGGGATGCGAGCGGGCAAAGCCGCGCTGGGTCGAATAGGCGAGCGACAGGAGGAAGCCCTCGTCGCCGCGCGCCAGTGCCTGCAGTCGCAGGTCGCGGCCGGCAGGAAATTCCGTCGGCTCGCGGGTCAGATCACCCGGCTTGCCGTCCGGTGCGTCGCCGTCCGGCTCGATCAGGCCGTCGGCGCCGAGAATGTCGGTCACACGCGGACAGGCTTCGCCCGGCCAGTCGCGACGCGCGCCCGCCTCGACCGGCGGGTCGCCCGCCATGTCCGGGTCGATCAGCCGATGGGTGTAGTCGAAGGTCGGGCCCAGCAACTGGCCGCCCGGCAGATCCTTGTAGGTTGCCGATACCCGCCGTTCGATCCGCATGTTGTCCGTCTCCAGCGGCTCCGAATTGCCGAAACGGGGAAGGGTGGTGCGATAAGCGCGGATCAGGAAGATCGCTTCGATCAGATCGCCCCGTGCCTGACGCACGGCCATCGCGGCGAGTTGGGGATCGTAGAGCGAGCCCTCGGCCATCGCCCGGTCGACGGCGAGCGCCAGCTGACCGGCAATCTGCTCCAGTGTCAGTGCCGGGACGTCGCGGTTGCCGCGACGACGGTCGGCGAGAAGACGGTGGGCGCTGGCGATTGCGGCTTCGCCTCCCTTGGCGGCGACATACATCTCAGCGATCTCCGATCTGGGTGGTGCGCGGCAGGCCCAGGGCTTCGCTGCCGGAAACAAGCAGCATGTCGATGCCGCGGGGATAAAGGCCGCGATTGTTTGCCCAATCCTCGAGGAAGAAGTCCGGCAGTCCGCGCGGGCTGACGGAGGCGGTCGTCTCTATGCCGGGGCCGGTCAGCTGCAGTCTCTCGCCGCCCCGAAGAGCGGGGAGGCAAAGGATCAGCGTTGCCGAACGATCGGGATAAGCCGCAGTGCCGGCCGAAAAATGCGACAGGGCTGGCAGCTGGGTCGGGTCGCAGACGAGGGCGAAGGCGGCAGCCTGCGGCTCGGGAACGATCGCCGCACCGGTGTGGAAGGCAAGCCATTCGGCGACACCGGCGCCGAGAGCCGCAGGGTCGAGCCAGAGGGGCGTGTCGTAGTCGGCCAGCGCGGCAAGGATCGCCCCCGCCGCCGGTGGGGCAGCCGATGGCGGCGCGGCCAACGCGCCAAGATCGAGCATCGTGCCCGGCCGGGCAAAGGCATTCATGATCGCGGAAAAGGCGGCCTGGGCATCGAAGACGGGGTCGGCGAAGCCACCTTCGAGGGATGCGGTCGTCATTGTGCCGGTCATCATTCGTCGCCCCAAACCATCGTGAAGAAGTCGACGCGTGTCGCCTCGGTCTCCTCGGCGGAGCGCCGGTCGGCCTCCTCCTGCTTCGTCAATGCTGGGCCGACGACCATGGCTTCGATCGCGGCTCGCCAGTCGTCGCGCTGCCAGCCGGCATCGAGTTGCGCGGCAAGGCGCGCGTGGTCGGCGTCCCGCCCCATGATCATCGCGTGGCCGACTTCGCCCGAGGCGAGGCGCATGCTGGCGCGCGTGACGCTGGCCTCGCCGATATTGAACGGCGCGCCGCTGCCGCCGATCCGGCCCTGCAGCATGACAAGCCCGACCTCGGGGCCGCGCAGGCTGGTGACCGGCACTTCGCCGGCGATCGCGTCCCAGGCCGTTGCGAGCGAGTGTGCATCGCTGGCTGCAAAGGCTTCCATGGCGCGGCGGCGCGCGGGCCGGCTGGGATCGCAGGAGTGGTTGTCCGAGGAGGGCATGGCATTCTATCCGTTGTGGTCTGATCTGATGGCGTCAGTCGGCTGAGGCACTCAGCGCGGATCCCGACAGGACCCGCTTTGGCGGTGTCGGTCGTCAGGCTTGCGATTACCGGCTCACTCGAACCGGGCACGCAGCCGGTCGGTGAAATATTCCATCACCAGCACGATCGCGAAGATCGCGAGGATGATCGCCGAGGCGTTGCGGTACTGGAAGAGGTCGAAGGCAACCTTCAACTCCTGGCCAATGCCGCCGGCGCCGACGAGGCCGAGGACGACCGAGGAGCGGACGCCCTTCTCCAGCGCAAAGAGCGAGCTGTTGATCAGCGTCGGCATGATGCTCGGCAGCGTCGCCCCGAAGAGGATGCTGACCCGCGAGGCGCCGATCGCCCGCAAGGCCTCCTGCGGCTTCTTGTCGGCCTCTTCCATGGCTTCGGCGAAGAACCGGCCGCAGAAGCCGATCGTGTCGACGACGATCGTCATGGTGCCGGCAATTGCGCCGAGCCCGACCGTCGAGACGAAGACCAGTGCCCAGACGAGATCCGGAATGGTCCGAAACAGCGAGATGATGCCCCGTGGCAGCTGCCGGAACGCCCCGAGCGGGGAGATGCCGCGCGCTGCGAGCCAGCCGATCGGCAGGCTGATGACGACGCCGATGACCGTGCCGACGAGTGCGATCTGCAGGGTTTCGAGAATGCGCCAGCCCATGCGCTGGAGGAAGGTCGGTTCCAGATTGGGCGGCAGCATGCGGCCGATCAGCTCGACCATCTGCGGCGCCCCGGCGGCGAGCCGCTCGGGCGACGGGGCGACCTGGCCGAGCGAGACCAGGAAGACCGCTGCAAAGGCGACGAGCAGCGTGAAGCTGATCGGCGAGATCGAGGGCAGACGCGAGGGCGCGCGCATCCGGGCCGGCGCGTCACCCATTGAAGACGTCTTCCATCTGCTGCCGGTCGACCATCGGAGTCGGGAGATCGAAATGCACCCGACCGGCCTTCAAGGCGATGATCCGGTCCGAATAGTGCATCGCATGTTCCATATCGTGCGTCGTATAGACCAGCGTGATGCCGTGCTCGGAGGCCAGGTCGGAGAAGATCGTCATGATCTCGCGACCGACCCAGGGGTCGAGGCTCGCGGCGGGCTCGTCGGCGATCAGCAGCTTCGGCTTTCGGATCAGCGCGCGCGCAATGGCGATGCGCTGGGCCTGGCCGCCGGAAAGCTGGTCGGCGCGGGCGCAGGCCTTGTCGGCAAGGCGCACGTCGGCCAGCACCTGCATCGCTTCCTCGCGCCAGTCCTCGCGGGCAAGGGCATGGTGCCAGGCCCGCCATCCGCCGGGCAGGCCGAGCTTGCCCTGGACGACGTTGGTGAGCACCGACTGGCGCCCGACCAGTCCGTGGTTCTGGAAGACGAAACCGATCTGCCGCCGAAGGCGCTGCAATTGCGCGCCGCTCGGGGCCGACCGGAAGGTCTCGCCCAAGGTCATGATCTCGCCGTCGCTGAGCGACAGCAGACCGACGAGGCATTTGAGCAGTGTCGACTTGCCGGCGCCGTTCGAACCGATCAGCGCGACACGCTGATCGCTCCCGATGTCGATCTTCACACCGGTGAAGACATGGCGGCCGTTGGCGTAGGCTTTGCCGAGATCACGGGTGCTGATGATCGTTGCCCCCGGCGCCGTGGCCGGCGGGACATCCAATCGTTCCGGCTCCCCGCAAGGGGGAGCCGACAGGGCCGCGTGAAACGGACCGGCCTTCGCGGCCGCCGTCTGGTCCAGGAGAACGCTCATTCGACGAAGGCGGTGAAGGTGTCGACGCCGATGGTGCGATACATCGAGCGCACATAGTCGTACTCGCTGTCATCGATGTCGGTCAGGAAGGTGCCGCCCTTGAACTTCTGATTGTCCTCGCCCTTGAGGACGGCGTTCATCAGTTCGTTGCCGTTCTCGAGAAAGGCGTCGCGGATCGTCTCGTAGACGTCTTCGGGGATGTCCTTGCGGGCAACGAGGATGTCATTGGGCAGATCGCGGCCGCGGGCGACGACCGCAAAGGCCTTGTCGGGGAAAGCGGCCCGGATCGAGTTGAGATGGTCGAAATTGAGCCCCATCGCCGCGATGTCGCCGCGGATCAGGGCCTCGGCCGCGACGTTGCGCGAAATGATCACCGGCTCGTAGTCGACGCCGTAGTTCACGCCCTGATCGGCGAGCGCCTGGGCGGGTCCCAGATGCTGCGAGGTGGAGCCGACCGAACCGAAGGCGATCTTCTTGCCCTTCAGGTCCTCGATAGTGCGGATCGGCCCGTCGGCGAGAACGGCGAGCTGGGCAAAATAGTCCGGGCGCTGCCAGGCGACCACGATGCGCGGGTCGCTCAACTCCTTCATCACCACGTATTCGGCGGGGCCGGTCAGGACCAGCTCGACCTGTCCGGCGTTCAGCGCCTCGACGGCCGCCGTGCGCGAGCTGACGGAAATGAGCTCGATATCGAGGCCGGTCTCGGCTTCGAGCGCTTCCTGGAAGCCTCCGAACTCCTGCTGCAGGGCTTCGAGCCCCTCGATGTCGGTGACAGCGAAGCGGACGGGTTCGGCGATAGCCGTCACCGAGGAGACGACCGAGGCGGCGAGAGCGAAAACCAGCGAACGAAGCATTCTGTTTGTCCTTCTGTATAGACAGGGCAGCGGGTTCGCAGCTACCTGTATAGACAGCAGGTGACGCATGAATGACAAAAGAACGAGGGGCCGAGATGGCGTGGCTGATCGAGAACGCGAGGACGCTGGCCGGCGACAGCTGGCATGAGCGCGGACTGCACGTTGCGGGCGAGCACATTGTCGACCGGGCCGAGCAGCCGAGGCGACTGAATGCCGAAGGGCTGCTGGTGCTGCCCGGCATCGTCGACATCCATGGCGACGCCTTCGAGCGGCAGATCATGCCGCGGCCCGGCGTGCGCTTCGATGTCGGTCTGGCGCTGCGCGACACCGATCGCCAGCTCGTTGGCAACGGCATCACCACGGCGTTTCATGGCGTGACGATCTCCTGGGAGCCGGGGCTCCGCTCGCTCGACGCGGCGCGCAGCTTCATCGGCTCGCTCCTGGCCCTGCGCCCGCATCTGAACTGCGACACGCGGCTGCATCTGCGCTGGGAAACTTTCGCGCTCGACGCGGTTGCCGAGGTGACCGGGTGGTTGTCGCTGGAGCCTTCGCCGATCCTCGCCTTCAACGACCACACGACCGGCTCGGTGCTGAAAGGAACCATCGCCCGAAAGATCGGCCAGATGGCCGAGCGCTCCGGCCTGTCGCGCGATGACTACATGGCGCTGCTCGACGCCGTGTGGGCGCGGCGTGACGACGTGCCGGGCGCCATCGCCGAGCTCGCGGCGGCAGCCCAGGCAGGCGGCAATGTCCTGCTGGCGCATGACGAGGCGACGCCCGAGGAGCGCGCCCGGTTCCGGGCGCTCGGCGCGCGCTCCTGCGAGTTTCCGCTGAATGCCGAGACCGCGGCGGCGGCCCGTGCCGGCGGGGAAGACGTTATTCTGGGCGCGCCGAATGTCGTGCGCGGCGGCAGCCACAACAAGGCGATGGATGCGCGCGAAGCGGTCGCATCGGGCCATTGCACGGTGCTGACCAGCGACTATCACTATCCGTCTCCGCTGCATGCGGCCTTCGCTCTGGCCGATGGCGATGTGGACGCGCTGGCGCATTACTGGCCGCTCGTCTCCGCCAACGCTGCGCGCGCCGCGGGGCTTGAGGATCGCGGCAGTCTGACCAATGGCAAGCGGGCGGATCTCGTCCTGGTCGACATGGCTGACATGCGGCATCCGGAAATCGTGGCGACGATGGTCGGCGGGCGCATCGTGTATGCACGGCGGGCACTGGAGGAGTTGCCTTCGGCATCACCGGTCGCGGCGACCCCCGAGATGGCGGCGGGGTAGGACCCATGAGCAGCATCGCCTCGCAGAAGATTGAAAACGACGCCGCGACGCCGGATTTCGGCGATCTGGTTTTGCGGCCGCGCAGCGACATGCCGATCTGGCAGCAGATCCACGATTATGTCCTGGCGCTTGTCGAGGATGGGCGGCTGCGCCCGGGCAGCCAGTTGCCGGGCGAGGTCCATCTGGCCGAGAAATTCGGCGTCACCCGCATCACGCTCCGCCAGGCGCTGCTGCAATTGCAGCAGGAAGGGCATCTCACCTCACGGAAGGGCGTCGGCGTGTTCGTGCGCAGCCCGCCCTCGGTGCTGTCGGTGCGCGACGGCAGCCGATTCTTCGACAGCTTGCGCTCCGACGGCAAGCTGGTCGAGACGCGCACGCTCGTGCTGGAGGAAGAGGAGGCCGACGCGGCAGCCGCCGCGCAGTTGCATCTCCCCGTCGGCGCTCCGGTCATCCGGCTGCGCCGCGTGCGCTCGGCCGATGGACAGCCGATCCACGCCAGCACCAAGATCCTGCCCGCAAGGCTCCTGCCGGACTTCGCCGCCGTCTATGCGCGGCGGCAATCGGTCACCGATGTGTTCGTCGCACATGGCATCGGCAAGTATCGGCGGATTGAGACGCGGATCAGCGGAGGCTTTGCCACTGCCGAGGAGGCGAGCCAGTTGGAGCTCACGCCCAGCACGCCGGTCTTCCGCACCAGCGCCGTCAATGGCGACGCGGCGGGGAACCGGATCGAATGGGGCACCGGCTGCTGGCTGCTCACGTCGGTCGATTTCGTTTTCTGAGGGTCGCAGGAGTCGATGTAACCGGCGACCAATCCCATCAAGTCCTGCCGAAGGTGTTCGGGGCCTTTCGCGTCATGGCCGAAGGCCTGCGCGCCGGCGCCGAACGAGTGCGCACCCGGGCCCGGCACGAACCTCGAGAGGCACTCACAACGCTAAGTCGGCTTCTGGTGGACGCTTCACGGCGTCGATAAGACTGGGCCGAGAACGGGACGGCAGCTCTCCGCGTGCAACGCCCCAATGCTGCCAGTCCGCTTTCGGCCCCTTTGCGTTAGTCAAAGATGGCGCCGAGACTTGACCGACCGCGTGAAGTCGGCCCATCACTCGCGCCGAATGCAGATAGTGCCACAGCACAATGCCGCACCGTGTTCTGCGCAATAGGAGCTGTGAGATGGCGCGAAAAATTCGGGACGCAAGTTGGCTTGAGAACCAGACAGCCGATGCCGAGCCTCCGGAACCGTGCTGGCTATGCGGCCGATTGCTGGGTGAGACCGTGGATCGCTTCCACCCGATCCCCAAAAGCCGGGGTGGCCGAGATACCGTTCCTGTCCATCCCATCTGCCGGGAGACCATCGACGCCAATTTCACGGCGAGCGAACTGGTCCGCCACGCAGAAAGCGGGACGCCCCTTACGGACAATCAGACGGTCGCGCGCTTCGTAAAATGGGTCGCCAAGAAGCCTGCTGACTTCCATTCTGCGACCAAATAGGGCTGCCAGTCGAACGTCGGCTTCGTCACCTCTTCTCCCGGAGAGCTGCCCGGCTGCAACCGGCCCATTCTAAATGAGCGATCATCAGCACGCGTCGACGAGAGCCTCCAGATCGTCAGTTGCGTTGGGAGGTCCGCGCCAAGCGCGGTGTGCCTCTCCGGTGATCGCGCATCCGCGCGCATGCGCAATGGGGCTGGCAAACCGTGCGCGCTCCGCAAACACCCGGCCAACGCCGATCAGGATCGGGCGGTCGACGCCGATCCGGGCGACGATGGCGCCGAGGTCCGCGAGCGTGCCGGCAGCGCGGGTCTCGTCTTCGCGCGACAGATTGGCGGCGACGGCGACCGGGGTCGTGGCCTGCAGGCCGTGATGGATCAGCCGCTCGGCGATCTTCGCCGCCATCCGGCCGCCCATGTAGAAGACGGTGGTGGCGTGATCGTCGGCCAGCGCATGCCAGTCGAGGTCCTCCGGCAGGCCGCCCTTCTTGGAATGGCCGGTGACGAAACGCAGCTGCTGGGCCCGGTCGCGATGGGTCAGCGACACGCCGAAGCTCGCCGCCAGCGCCGAGGCGGCGGTGATGCCCGGCACGATAGCGACCGGAATGTTCTCGCGCGCCAGCTCGTCCAGTTCTTCGCCGGCCCGGCCGAACACCGACACGTCGCCGGATTTCAGCCGCACCACGTGCTTGCCCGCCTTGGCGAAGCTGACCATCATGGCGTTGATGTCTTCCTGGCGGCAGCTGTCGCGGGCGGCGCGCTTGCCGACCAGCATGCGCCGGGCCTCGCGGCGGGCGAGTTCCAGGATCTCGTCGGAGACGAGGTCGTCGAAGAGGATCACGTCGGCCGCCTGCAGGGCGCGCACCGCCTTCAGTGTCAGGAGTTCGGCCTCACCGGGGCCGGCCCCGACCAGGGTGACGCGACCGCCCGCCTCGGGTGAGCGGGCCAGATCGTCGATGAAGCCGCCGGCCGCCGCCTCGGCCGCGGCGTCGGGCAGCTTCGTGGTGAAGGCGCTGTCGGCGAAGCGTTCCCAGAAGGCCCGGCGCAGCGGGCCCGGCGCCAGCCGCTCCATCACCGCGCCGCGGACCCTGGCGGCCAGGGCCGCCCACTGGCTGAGCGCCGGCGGCAGCAGGGTCTCGATGCGGCGGCGGATCGCCTGGCCAAGGATCGGGGCGGCGCCGTCGGTGGAAATGCCGATGACCACCGGCGAACGGTTGACGATCGTGCCGAAGCGGAAGTCGCAATAGGACGGCTTGTCGACGACGTTGACCGGCACGCCGGCCGCCCGCGCGGCGCAGGCGAAGGCCTGCCCCTCGGCGAGGCTCTCGGTATCGCCGACGGCGATCGCCGCGCCGGCGAAGACATCGGTCGCCCAGGGCCGGTCGTGATGAAGGATGACGCCGGATTCCGGCGGCACGGCGAGAAGCTCGGCCATCTCGCCATTGATCCCGTCGGACGGGACGTAGAGATCGACATGGGCGCCCGCCGAGGCCAGGAGCTCGGCCTTCCATGCCGCACCCGGTCCGCCGCCCGCCATGACGACGCGCTTGCCCGCCAGATCGAAGAACACCGGCAGGCTCGCCAGCGGACCCATGCGCTGGAAGCGCTGCGGGAGCTGTTCGGTGTCGTTCACGGCGAGGGGCGGCTTACGCCGTGTTCGCGAGCCGTGCATCATCGATGATCCCCTTGATCTCGCTGCGGCAGGAGCCGCAATTGGTTCCTGCCTTCAGCGCCGCGCCGACGGCCTCGACGGTGATTGCCCGGCCGGTGGTCACCGCCGCCGCGATCTCGTTGACGCCGACGCTGAAGCAGGAGCAGACGATCGCGCCCGGGTCCGGGCGGTCGGCTCCCCCACGCCCGGCCAGCAGCCGGAAGCGGTCGCGGACAGCGTTGTGCGCGTCGCCCAGCTGTCCCGCGGCCCAGACGCGCGACACGGCGACGGGATCGCGCGCAATCCAGAGCGCGCCGATCAGTGCTTCGCCGTCGAAGGCGGCAAAGCGATGCGCACCGGTCGTCGTGTCGTGGAACGCCAGCATCTGTGCCCTGTCCGGCGCCTCGAGCAACGCCATGGCGAAAGCGCTCGGGTCGGCCAGCGGCGCCAGGCCGGCCAGTTCCATGCGCCAGCCAGCCTCGGCTCGCGCCAGCGCGAAATAGTCGAGGCCTTGCGGATCGGGCCGCGACCGCGTGACGGCGAAGCCGAACCAGGCGGCTGGGAACGGCGCGATCGACACCTCGGTGGCCTTGAGACCCGGCTGGCCGGAGACCGGATCGACGGCCGGTGCGACCACCGCGTCGATGCGCCCGCTGCCCGAGAATTCGTCGCTCCAGTGCATCGGCACGAACACCGAGCCGCGCGATTGCCGGTCCGTGGTGCGGCAGCGTACGATCGCCGCGCCGAAGCCGGATCGAACGGTGACGAGGCTGGCTTCCGCAATCCCTTGCGCTGCGGCGTCCGCCGGATGGACGTCGACGAAGGGCTCCGCGACATGGGCCGAAAGCCGGGCCGAGCGACCGGTGCGGGTCATCGTATGCCAATGGTCGCGCACACGCCCGGTGTTGAGCAGGAACCGGCCCTTGTCCGCCCGGCGACGGGGTTCGACATCGACGGCCACGAAGCGGGCGCGCCCGTCCGGGTGGTAGAAGTGTCCGTCGCCGAAGAAGCGGCTTCCGTCCTTCGCCGAAGCCGCACCCGCTTCGGCCGAGGCGTCGCCGGAATCGGGAGAGGGGACGGTGCGGCGCTGCGGCCACAGGACCGGCTGCAGCGCGTCGTAGCCGCACTGGTCGAGCCCGGCGAGCGCGCCGATGTCGAAGTCGCGCTCTCCCGCGTTATCATGGGCCGAGAGCCGGGCGTGTTCGTCGAAGACGTCCGCCGCGCTGGCGTGGGAGAAGCCGTCGGCGAAGCCCATGCGGCGGGCGACGTCCGCGATGATCGCCCAGTCGGGCCTGGCCTCGCCGGGCAGCGTCAGGAAGGGGCGTTGGCGCGAGATCCGCCGCTCGGAATTGGTGACCGTTCCGTCCTTCTCGCCCCAGGCCGCAGCGGGCAGGGCGACATCGGCGAAGGGCAGGGTGTCGTTGCGTGCGACGACATCGGAGACGACGACGAAGGGACAGGCGGCGAGGGCCGCCTTCACGGAATCTGCGTCGGGCATTGAGACGACGGGATTGGTGCCGATGATCCAGAGCGCCCTGATCCGGCCGTCGGCGACGGCGCGGAACATGTCGACCGCCTTCAGGCCGGCGCGGTCGGGCATCGCCGGGGCGTCCCAGAAGTCCTGCACCAGGGACCGGTGCGCCGGGTCCTCGATCGCCATATGCGCCGCGAGCATGTTGGCCATGCCGCCGACTTCGCGCCCGCCCATGGCATTGGGCTGGCCGGTCACCGAGAAGGGACCCATGCCGGGCCGTCCGATGCGGCCGGTCGCCAGATGGCAGTTGATGATCGCGTTGACCTTGTCGGTGCCCGACACCGACTGGTTGACGCCCTGGCTGTAGACCGTGACGACCTTTTCGGTCCTGGCGAAGAGCTCGTAGAAGGCCTGGATCTGGCGGATGTCGAGGCCGGTGGCCTCCGCGACATGCGGTAGCCGCATCCCGCGGGCTCGGCGCAGCGCCTCGACGAAGCCGTCGGTATGCCGGGCCACATAGTCGCAATGGATCGCACCGGCCTCGGCGAGGAACGGCAACAATCCGGCAAAGAGCGCCGTGTCGCCATCGGCGGCGATCGGCAGATGCAGATCGGCGAGATCGGCGCTCGCCGTGCGGCGCGGATCGACGAGTACGATCTTCATCTGCGGATGCGCGGCCCTGGCCGCGGCGATCCGCTGGTAGAGCACCGGATGGCACCAGGCGAGGTTCGAGCCGACGAGGACGATCAGATCAGCCTGTTCCAGATCCTCATAGGTGCCCGGCACCGTGTCGGAGCCGAAGGCCCGGCGATGGCCGGCGACCGAGGAGGCCATGCACAGGCGGGAATTGGTGTCGATGTTCGCCGAGCCGATGAAGCCCTTCATCAGCTTGTTGGCGAGGTAGTAATCCTCGGTCAGCAACTGGCCGGAGACGTAGAAGGCGACGGAGTCACGGCCGTGTTCGGCGATGGTGGCGGTGAAGCGTTCGGCGACGCGCGACAGCGCGTCGTCCCAGGTCGCACGTGCGCCGGCGATGGTGGGGAACAGCAGCCGTTCCTCCAGCCCCAGTGTTTCGCCGAGGGCCGAGCCCTTGGAGCAGAGGCGGCCGAAATTCGCCGGATGAGCGGGGTCGCCGGCGATCGCCACGCTGCCACCCGGACGCGGACTTGCCAGGACTCCGCAGCCGACGCCGCAATAGGGGCATGTGGTCCGGATGGTGGTGTCGGCCGGTCGTTCGTCCATCGCGCGGGTCCCGGCTATTCGGCGGCGAGGACGAGGGAGGGTTCGTCCAGCGACAGTTCGATGGCGCCGGTCGGCGGGTCGACCCGCACGGCGAAGACCCGCACCCGACCTTCGTCCGGCCCGGCGGCGATCCCGCTCTCCAGCGAAAACACCATGTTGTGCAGCGGGCAGGTGACCGAGGCGTCGTGGACGATGCCCTGGCTGAGCGGCCCGCCCTTGTGCGGACAGCGGTCCTCGGTGGCGAAGATGCCGTCATTGGCGGTCCGGAACACCGCAACCCGACCGAACGGCGTGAGCACGCAGCGCGCGCCGCGGCGGGGGATGTCGGTGACCGCTCCGATGCGATGCCAGCCGGTCATTCGGCAGCCTCCAGGGTGAGATCGGCCATCGGCCGGAACTCGTGGCTGGCGCGCGCACCCGAGGCCCGCTCCGACCAGGGGTCGGTCTGGCTGAAGGTCTGGCTGTGGACGAAGGCTTCGTAATAGCCGCGTCGCCGCGCAGGATCCTCGACAATGACGGCGCGGATCGAGTCCATGCCGACCCGCTTCAGCCATTTGTACATGCGCTCCAGGTAATGACCCTGCTCACGGTAGAGCTGGACGAGGGCGACGATCATCTCCAGTGCCTCGTCCTCGGTCTTCACGTGGGTGAGGATCTCGGTGCCTTTGATGTCGAGCCCCGCCGCACCGGCGAACTGGATTTCGTAGCCGGCGTCGGTGCAGATCACGCCGACATCCTTGCAGGTCGCCTCGGCGCAGTTCCGGGGGCAGCCGGACACCGCCATCTTCACCTTGGCGGGCGTCCATGAGCCCCACATGAACTTCTCGATCCTTACGCCGAGGCCAGTGGAATCCTGCGTGCCGAAGCGGCACCAGTCGGTGCCGACGCAGGTCTTCACGGTGCGCAGGCCCTTGGCATAGGCGGCGCCGGAGACCATGCCGGCGGCGTTCAGATCAGCCCAGACCGCGGGCAGGTCCTCCTTCCTCACGCCGAGGAGGTCGATGCGCTGGCCGCCGGTGCACTTGACGGTCGGGATCGCGAACTTGTCGGCGACGTCGGCGATCGCCCGCAGTTCGTTGGCCGAGGTGATGCCGCCCCACATGCGGGGCACGACCGAATAGGTGCCGTCCTTCTGGATGTTGGCATGGACCCGCTCGTTGATGAAGCGGGACTGCTTGTCGTCGACATAGTCGCCCGGCCAGTCGGCGATCAGGTAGTAGTTGAGCGCCGGCCGGCACTTCGCGCAGCCGCAGGAGGTCTTCCACTCCAACTCCTGCATGACCTCGGGGATCGACTTCAGCGCCTTGGCGCGGATCAGCCGCCGCACGTCGCCATGGCCGAGATCGGTGCAGGGGCACATCGGCTTGACCGCGGCGGGATTGAAGGCGGCGCCGAGGGTCAGCGCCATCAGCTGCTCCACGAGCCCGGTGCAGGAGCCGCAGGAGGCGGACGCCTTGGTGTGGGCCCGCACCTCGTCGAGGCTGGTCAGCCCGCCCGCGGCAACCGCGCCGGTGATCTTCGATTTGCATACGCCGTTGCAGCCGCAGATTTCCGCATCATCCGGCAAGGCTGCAACGGCCGCCATAGGGTCCAGGGGGGCGCCCCCCTGGAAGGACTGGCCGAAGATCAGGGTTTCGCGCATGTCCGATACCGGTGCGCCGTCGCGAATGAGGTCGAAGAACCAGTTGCTGTCGGCGGTATCCCCGTACATCACGGCGCCGACGAGCCGGTCGTCCTCGATCACCAGGCGCCTGTAGACACCCTGCGCCGGATCGCGAAGGACGATCTCCTCGCGTCTCTCGCCCTCGGCAAAGTCGCCGGCGCTGAAGAGGTCGCATCCCGTGACCTTGAGCTTGGTCGACAATTCCCTGACCGCAAAGGCGTCGGGCTGGCCGAGCAGCGACTTCGCCAGCACCCTGGCCTGATCGTAGAGCGGGGCGACGAGGCCGAAGAGCGTGCCGTCGAACTCCACGCATTCGCCGACGGCGTAGATGTCGGGGTCCGACGTCTGCATCTGGGCGTTCACGACGATCGCGCGGCCGACGTCGAGACCCGCATCCCTGGCGATCTGCGCCGCCGGGCGGATGCCGACCGCCATGACCACCAGATCCGCCTTCAGGGTCGTCCCGTCCGCCAGTTCCACGCCTTCGACACGGTTCGTACCGAGAATCTTCTGGGTCGAGGCCCGCGTCATCACCGTGATGCCGCGCTTTTCCAGATCCTTGCGAAGGAGATAGCCGGCCGCCTCGTCGAGCTGGCGCTCCATCAGGTGACCCGACAGATGCAGGACGGTGACCTCCATGCCGCGCAGCCGCAGCCCGGCCGCCGCTTCCAGGCCGAGAAGGCCGCCGCCGATGACGACCGCATGGCTGCCGGGTGTGGCGGACGCCTCGATCATGGCATGGGTGTCGTCGAAATCGCGGTAGGTGATGACCCCGGGCAGGTCCCGGCCTTCCACCGGTACGATGAACGGGACCGAGCCGGTGGCGATGATCAGCTTGTCGTAGGGCACTTCGCCCTTGGCGCCGATGACGATCTTGCGCTCGCGGTCGACCGCGATGACTTTCTCGCCGAAGCGGCAGGTCACGTTGTGCGCGCCGTACCAGTCCTCGTCATGGGTGACGATCTCGTCATAGCTCTTCTCGCCGGACAGGACCGGCGACAGCATGATGCGGTTGTAGTTGCCGCGCGGTTCCGCGTTGAACAGCGTGACCGCGTAGGCGTCCCGATCGGCCTCGAACAGCGTCTCGAGCACCCGGCCGGACGCCATGCCGGCACCGATGACGACCAGTTTCTGCATGAACGTTCCTTTCAATAGTACCAGGCGACGACGTGGCTGATCGCTCCGTCGCGATAGATCGGAACAGCCACCATCGATGCGTAACCGGCGGTCAGAGCGGGATTGCCGTGCTTGACGGCGGGGATGCCGGTGCCCAGCACCTCGCCGATCGGTCCCTGCCAGGCCGCCACGCGCCGCTCGGTCTCGTCGTCCCAGAGCGGTCCCTCGCGCTGGCAGATGCCGTCGGCGAGGATCGCTTCCCTGGCGCCGGTCGTTCCGGCGGCGCGCACATTCCACAGCTCGAACCGTTGGGCGATCGGCGTGCCGCGGGCCGAAAGCAGCGTCAGGACATAGGTCCGGTCCCCCGGCACGGTGATCGGCAGGCCAAGACCGGTGGTCAGGCCGGCCCTGCCGGCGCTTTCGGCGCGGATGAAGCGGTAGCCCGAGCCGAGATCGCGCATCAGCATCGGCGCGTTCGCCGCCCATACGCCGCCGGGCAGGCCCTGTCCGCGGGGGAAATGCGTATGCTGCGAGACCCATTCGAAGTGCCGCGCCGCGCCGTAATAGCCGTCGTCCAGCATCAGGAGGCCGTCGCTCTCGCGCCAGACCTCGATGGCACCGGTGCGCGATTCGTCGTCGGCGCACAGCACGACGATGACGGCCTTCAGGGCGCTTCCGGCGAAGATCGGCACGGCGACCGCGCAGGTCAGTCCCGCCGCCCTCGCGGCTTCTGCGCGCTGGAAATAGGAGCCGTCGAACTGCTTCAGCACCACCGGGCGGGCCTCGTCCCAGGCTCGGCCGGGCAGGCCTTCGCCCCTTGCGAAGCTCTGTTCTGCCGAAACGGCGGCGAAGGCGTCCAGCGTGCCATAATTGCCGCTCGACCAGACCAGACGGTCGCCATCGGGCACCCACACTTCCGTCACCTCGACAAAGGCGCGGGTGGCGAGTTCGGGCGCGATCACGCTCATGCCGCTTCCCTTTCCGCGCCCGCGGCCTTGTCGTCGGCGGTCGTCTCTGCGCCGGCCGCCTGTGTGCCTGGGCCACCCTTTTCGTACTCTTCCAGGAAGCTCAGCAGCTGTTCGCGATAGAGGTAGTAATCGGGATGTTCGAGCAGCGCCTTGCGCGTGCGCGGGCGCGGCAGGTCGACCTTCATGATCTTGCCGATCCGGGCCATCGGGCCGTTGGTCATCATCACGACCCGGTCGGCGAGGAGGATCGCCTCGTCGACGTCGTGGGTGACGCAGACGGTGGTTACCTGGGTTCGCTTCCAGACATCCATCAGGACGTCCTGGAGCTCCCAGCGGGTCAGTGAATCGAGCATGCCGAACGGCTCGTCGAGAAGCAGCAGTTTCGGCGACAGGGCGAAGGCACGGGCGATGCCGACCCGCTGCTTCATGCCGTTGGACAGGTCTTCGGCCCGTCGGTGCATGGAATCCCCGAGCCCGACACGGTGGAGATAATGTTCGACGACATCGCGGCGTTCGGCCGGCGTCGCGTCGGGATAGACCCGGTCGACTCCGAGAGCGACGTTCTCCCGGGCGGTCAGCCAGGGCATCAGGGATGGCGACTGGAAGACCACCGCGCGTTCGGGGCCGGCTCCGCTGACCTCGCGGCCATCGAGGATGATGCCCCCTGACGAGATGTCGTTAAGTCCGGCGGCCATGGAAAGGACCGTCGACTTGCCGCAGCCCGAATGGCCGATCAGCGAGACGAACTCGCCCTTTTCCATCTTCATGTCGAAGCCGTCGACGACGGTCAGCGGCCCCTTCGGCGTCGGATAGGTCTTGGTGACCTCGAAGAACTCGACATAGCCGCGCCCGATGGCGGACTGCGCTGCGCGGCGATAGGCCGCCGGAAGCTCCGGCATCGGTCCCTTCGCCGACTTCTGGGTGATCGGGACGACGTTGGGCAGTGAGACCGCTGCATCCGTGTCGGCGGAGGCATGGCGCCCCCGATCCATCAGATAGCCCGTGACCTCGCGCCGCAGGCGCTTGAACTCGTCATTGGCATTCATTGCCGAGCGGTCGCGCGGGCGCGGCAGCTCGACCGGAAAGGACGGGCCGAGACTGGCCCTTGGGCCAGGGTCGAGCGGGATGATCCGGTCGGCGAGCAGGATCGCCTCGTCGACATCGTTGGTGATCAGGATGATGGTCTTCTTCTCGACCTGGCTGATCGCGGCGAATTCGTCCTGCAGCTTGGCGCGGGTCAGGGCGTCGAGCGCCGAGAGCGGTTCGTCGAGCAACAGGATCTGCGGGCTCATGGCGAGAGCCCGCGCCACCGAGACACGCTGGCGCATGCCGCCGGAGAGCTCGGCGGGCTTGCGGTCGACGGCGTGTGCGAGGCCGACCATCTCGATGTATCGGTCGACACGCGCCTTGCGGGAGGCCTTCGTCTCGCGGGCGAAAACGGTGTCGACCGCGAGCGCGACATTGCCGCGGACCGTGAGCCACGGCATCAGCGAATAGGACTGGAAGACCAGCCCGCGCTCCGGGCCGGGGCCCGTCACCTGGGCGCCCCTCATCAGCACCTGGCCGGCATCGGGCCGGATGAGCCCTGCCAGGAGGGAGATCAGCGTGGTCTTGCCGGAACCGGAAAAGCCGACGATCGCGACGAACTCGCCTTCCGCGACCTTGAGGTCGATGCCGTCGAGGATTTCGGCGCGAGCCGGGCCCTCGCCGTAGGCCTTCGAGACATTCGCCAGTTCGATCATCGGGGAGGTGGCCATGGTCGTGTCCTTTCGCGCCCGGGAAGGCCGTCTCAGCGGTTCGAGGTGAAGGTGAAGGCGGTTTGCAGGGCAGCCATGATCCGGTCGAGCATGAAGCCGACGATGCCGATGGTGATCACCGCGACGATGATCCGGGCCAGCGAATCCGACGAGCCGTTCTGGAACTCGTCCCACACGAACTTGCCGAGGCCGGGGTTCTGGGCCAGCATCTCGGCGGCGATCAGCACCATCCAGCCGACGCCGAGCGACAGGCGCAGCCCGGTGAAGATCAGCGGCATGGCCGAGGGCAGGACCAGCTTGGTGATGGTCTTGTGCGTCGGCAGTTGCAGCACCTTGCCGACATTGACGAGATCCTTGTCGATCGAGGCGACGCCGAGCGCCGTGTTGATCAGGGTCGGCCAGAGCGAGCAGAGGGTGACCGTGATCGCCGAGACCACCATCGACTTCGGCACGGCGTCGGAGGCGTTCACGTAAAGAGCCGAGACGATCATCGTGACGATCGGCAGCCAAGCCAGCGGCGACACCGGCTTGAAAATCTGGATCAGCGGATTGAGCGCGCCGTTGATCGTCGCGGACAAGCCGCAGGCGATGCCGACCGGAATGGCGATGATGGTGGCGAGCACGAAGCCGAGAAACACCGTCTTGAGGCTGGTGAGAATCTGTTCCGGATAGGTCGGGGCACCCGTGTAGCTGCGGGTCTTCACGCGGTCCGCCATGCCCTGTTCGACCAGCTTGGCATTGCGCGCCTCCTGTCGCTCGTAGAACGCCACCCGGTCCTGCCGGCCCCGCTGATAGTCGTCATAGAGCGAGCCGACCTGCTGCCAGACCTGAACCGGCCCGGGCACCGTGCCCAATGATGTCTGGACCTGCGGGGCGAGGGCGGCCCAGGCGGCGAGAAAGGCGACGATGCCGATCAGCGGCACGATCAGGCTCTGCCACAAGGCGCGCAGATTGCTGCGGGCATCGTCTCCCGCAGCGATCTTCATGACCGGCACGGACCAGCCAAGGCCGATCGCGGTCAGCGGTCCGGTGGCGCGGGTGATCCGGGACATCCGCTTTTCGCGCTTCAGAATCCGGCGCTCGGCGGGGGACAGCTCGTCGCCCATGAAATCGGAGGCGGTACTCATCGCTGGCGTTCCTTCGTCGAATGCTTCGGCGGCAAGGGCGCCGGGCAGGGGCTGCCCGGCGCGAGCGGCTGCGCTCAGTTGGAGACGACGCTGGCGACGTCCTCGGAGCCCTTCAGCCCGATCTCGAACTTCGCGAGATATTCGTTCGGCTTGCGCCCCTCGTATTCGACGCCGTCGATGAACTCGGCCGTCGCCGGCTTGTAGCCATCGGTGTCGGGCACTGCGGACGGGTCCAGATAGCCGTCCTCGACGAGTGATTCCGCAGCCTGGCGGTAGATGTCGGGCCGGTAGACCGACGCGGCGGTCTCGGCGTACCAGGCATCGGATTTTTCCTCGGAGATCTGGCCCCAGCGGCGCATCTGGGTGAGGTACCAGACCGCATCCGAGTAGAAGGGGTAGGTGGCGAACTTGTCGAAGAAGACGTTGAAGTGCGGCGCTTCGCGCGTGTCGCCCTTCTCGTATTCGAAGGTGCCGGTCATCGAGTTGGCGATGACCTCGGGATCGGCCCCGACATATTCGGGCCGCGACAGGATCTCGACCGCCTGCCGGCGGTTGGCGCCGCCATCGGCATCGAGCCACTGGCCGGCGCGGATCAGCGCCTTGGTGATGGCGATCGCAGTGTTCGGGTTTTCCTCGACGAAGGCCGCCGTCATCCCGAAGACCTTCTCGGGATTGTCCTTCCAGATCTCGTAGTCGGTGATCACCGGCACGCCGATGCCCTTGAACACCGCCTGCTGGTTCCAAGGTTCGCCGACGCAATAGCCCTGGATAGTGCCGGCCTCGAGCGTCGCCGGCATCTGCGGCGGCGGGGTCACGGACAGGAGCACCTCGGCGTCGATCTGGCCGGAGGTATCGCTCGGCGAGTAATAGCCGGGGTTGAGCCCGCCGGCGGCAAGCCAGTAGCGCAGCTCGTAATTGTGGGTCGAGACGGGGAAGACCATCCCCATGTTGAAGGTCTTGCCGGCCGAGCGGTACTGCTCGACCACCGGTGCGAGCGCGGCAGCCGAGATCGGATGCTCGGGCTTGCCGTCCGCCCCCGCCGGGATGTGCGTCTTCATCTCCGCCCAGACGTCGTTCGATACGGTGATGCCGTTGCCGTTCAGATCCATGGAGAGCGGCGTGACGATATGCGCCTTGGTGCCGTAGCCGATCGTTGCCGCCAGGGGCTGGCCGGCCAGCATGTGGGCGCCGTCGAGCTCGCCGGTGATGGTGCGGTCGAGCAGCACCTTCCAGTTGGCCTGGGGCTCGATCGTAACGTACAGGCCCTCATCCTCGAAGAAGTGCATCTCCTTGGCGATGGCGAGCGGCGCCATGTCGGTGAGCTTGATGAAGCCGAAGGTCAGTTCGTCCTTCTCGACCGGCAGCATGCCGGCCGACGCAGGCGAGGCGGCCAGGACGGCAAACGCTCCCGTGCAGCCAAGAAGGGTTCGGCGAGAGACTGCGATGATGCTGGCCATGGCGTAGGCGTCCCCGTTCGCCGGGCATGCCGCGCCGGCGTTGCTGATCGTTGAAATGAAAAAAGGCTGCCCGACCCGTTGTCGCTCCGAAGCCTCGGAAGCGCATGAAAACGAAGTCGGCAGCCTTGCCGGTGCGCCCGCCATTGGGCGCCTATGATGCCGGCAAGCGTTGCCGGGAGATAATGGGAGACGGATCAGTAATCCGGTCTCTGGCGACCATTCTTACTGCCGCGGCGGAGATGTTGCAACGCGGCAGGACACGTTTTTGCGGTTTTTTTGAACTTTTCCAAAGTCTGTATATTTGTTGTGCAGATCGCCGCCCATCCGATCAGGCGATGTGCTCATGTCTCATGCGGATCGCCGGTTTCTGCATCAAAAAAGCCCGCCGGACGGTTCGTGATGGAGGACGGTCCATCCATGTCCGCATCTTCATCTTGTGCGGCAGTGGGCTTTGGATCTCCTCGTGCCTCGTCGAAGAGATCCGGGCGGAATGTCCGGCCGGCGATGGCCAGACCGGTTTCGCAGAAGCGGACATCGCCCCATCGTGCCATCTGACGATAAAGCCATCTGCCATGGCTCCGGTCGGGACGGTTGGCGTCCCCACCCGCGAAGATCATGAAGCCCTCGATCGACCGGAATCGTCCGGGAGCGACTTCCATGCGACCCGTTATCCCCGCCATGAGATCGTCCGACGGCACGCCGAGATGTTGCGGCAAGGCCAGCAAGTCCGCGAGAGCGCGATGATTGGCGGGATCAGCGCACCAGAGCGCGGCCTGGCCGAGGGCGTCGATGAGCCGCGACAGGGTTTCCGGGCGGTCCCTTGCAAAGGCGGCGGAGACGCCGAGCACCTTTTCCGGGCCGCGTCGCCAGATCTCCGCCTTGCTGGTGACAATCCGCCCGACACCGCGCCGCACGGCCACCGTGCTCCAGGGTTCGCCGACGCAGAAGCCGTCGATCTCCCCGGCGGCGAGGGCGGCGGGCACCAGTGACGGCGGGACGACGGTGATCTCCACGTCCCGGTCCGGTTCGATCCCGGAGGCGGCAAGCCAGTACCGCAGGTCGTAATTGTGGCTCGAATACCGATGGACGACAGCAAGCCGGGCATGGCTGCGCCCCGCCTGCGCCCGCCGGCCAAGGGCCGATTTCAGCGCGGCACCCGCCGCCGCAGGTCCATCCGGATCGTCGCCGGCCGAATCGGCCATCGCCTGGGCGAGGGCGGTCGAGACAGTGACGGCATTGCCGCCGAGCGCCAGCACCATCGGCGCGATCATCGGAACGGCGAGCGGGCCAATGCCCAGATTGGCCGCGATCGGCATCGGCGCCAGCATGTGTGCGGCGTCGAACTGGCCGACCCCCATCCGGTCGCGGATCGTCGCCCATGAGGTTTCCCGGAAGAGGGGGAGGTCGAGGCCGCGTTCCTCGGCAAAGCCGAGCTTCGCCGCAACCAGCAGCACGGCGCTGTCGAGCAGCGGCAGATAGCCGAGGCGCACGCTCTCAAGCTTCGTCACGGGCATCTCCCAACAGCGAATAGGCGCTGACGAGGCCTTGGGCGACGTCGGCGATCTTCCGGTTCTCGTTCATCGCCGTTCGACGCAGGAGCGCGTAAGCTGCAGGCTCGTCCAGCTTCTTCAGTTTCATCAGGATGCCTTTGGCGCGTTCGATCACCTTGCGCTCGGCCAGTTCCGAGCGCGCTTCCGCCAGTTCGCTGGACAGCCGGGAGAAGGCATTGAAGCGCGAGATCGCCATGTCGAGGATCGGCTTGACGCGCTCCTTCCTGAGCCCGTCGACGATATAGGCCGAGACGCCGGCATCGACGGCCGCCTCGATCGCGCCGGCGTCGGAGCGGTCGACGAACATCGCCACCGGCTTTTTCACCGAGCGGGAGACCTGGAAGAAGTGTTCCAGCTGGTCCCGGTTGGGGTTTTCCAGATCCACGACGATCACGTCCGGCTGAACCGTCTCGATGCGTTTCACCAGGCCGAGAATTTCCCTGACGACGGCGACCCGCCGATGTCCGGCCTCGCGCAGTCCCGCCTCGATGATGGCGGCACGAACGGCATTTTCGTCGAAGACCAGGATGGAAAGATCGGCGTCCATGCCGCGCAGTGTGCGCACGCAGGATTTTTCCGCAATGCAATATTTTCGATGGCCTGTACCGCTGGGCGACTGGAACGTCGCTTTGCGCGGCCTGCCGATCAATCATCTGCTCTCGGCTGCGATGGAAGAAGCTGCGGCCATCATGTCGTGGAGGCCCGCCGCAATCGCGCTGGACAGGTCCATCGTCGCGATGGCCTGGTCGCAATCGCGAGCTGGTGGCGTCGAGCACGAAGGAGGTTCATTCGCCACCATGACCATGCCATGTTCTTCGCCGACAAGTTTCGCGCCGGGATCGGGGATCAGGATCGCGGTCTCCGCCGAGGGAACCAACCGCCGACAGTATGCTGACGTTCAGTCGAACCCTCCTTGGACATCTGACGATCGCCCTGGCGGTCGCCTTCGCCATGTTCGCGGCGCCTCAGGGGCCGTCGGCTTCGCACGACCCGGTCGCCACGCTGCACGCCGCCCTTGATGACCACGGCCACTCGCATGACGACGAGCCGCTCGCCGACACATCCGGGCACGGCGATCACGAGCACAAGCACAACCCCTTCGACCATTCCCACGACAAGCCCGGAACGTTGCCCAGGTTCGACGCGCCCGTGCCGCCCGGTGCCGTGCAGCATGCTCTGGTTCGTCAGGACCGCGGCCTGGAGGGCGAAGCTTCGACCCTCGATCGACCGCCGAGACCGTCCGTCACCGCGTGATCAGACGCCGTCCCCGCGACGGCATGGCACCTTACGGACAATCGGAACCAACCATGCAAGACCCTTCCGTCGAAGGTCGTCTCGGGTCGCGCCACGCGATCCGGTCGACGCTTCGCACCCCCATGCTCGCGCTTCTCCTGGCTATGACATGGGGCACGACAGCTCTCGCGCACGGCGTTGCCGCCGGCGACCAGGGCTACATCCAGGAGATCACCGGGGTGAACCTCATCGCCTTCATGTATCTCGGCGCCAAACACATGGCGACGGGCTACGACCACATCCTGTTCCTGCTCGGCGTGATCTTCTTCCTCTACCGGATGAAGGACATCGGCATCTACGTGACCCTCTTCGCGATCGGTCACTCCACGACGATGCTGCTCGGCGTCTATTTCGACGTCGGGATCAACAGCTACATCATCGACGCGATCATCGGCCTGTCGGTCGTCTACAAGGCGCTCGACAACATGGGAGCGTTCCAGCGGTGGTTCGGCTTCCAGCCGAACACCAAGGCCGCAACCGTGATCTTCGGCTTCTTCCACGGGTTCGGTCTGTCGACCAAGATCCTCGAATACGACATCTCGCCGGACGGCCTGGTGCCGAACCTCCTCGCCTTCAATGTCGGCGTCGAGATCGGCCAGCTCCTCGCCCTCGGCGCGATCCTCATCGTCATGGGCTTCTGGCGGAGGACCCCGAGCTTCTTCCGCCACGCCTACACCGTCAACGTCGTCATGATGGCCACCGGCTTCGTGCTCTTCGGCTACCAGGTCGCCGGCTATCTCGTCACCTGACGACCCCTCAACGCAAGGATATCGACACATGTACAATACCGACATGCCCACCCGCGCCGAGCTTCCTTCCACGCGGAAGCTGGTGCGCTCGACCGTCATCGCGGCGGTCTCCGCCACTGCGATCCTCGTCGCCGTCGTGCTCCCGGCCGAGTACGGGATCGATCCGACCGGGGTCGGATCGGCGCTGAACCTCACCGAGATGGGCGAGATCAAGACCCAGCTCGCGGCAGAAGCCGAAGCCGATGCCACGAGGGACGCGGCCGCCCGCGCTGCCCCGGCAACCGGTGACGACGCTGCGCCACTTCCGCCTGCCGCCGTCGGGGTGGTGCCGCCGCCCGTCGCCCCGCTGGCCCCGCCCGCGCCACCGGCCCCGCCCGCCCCGGAGCGGCAGTCCAGCCTGTTCGGTGCGATCGGCGGTCTCTTTGTCTCGTCCGCCGTCGCTCAGGAGATGCGCCAGGACGAGATGACCATCACGCTCGCCCCCGGGGAGGGTGCGGAGATCAAGCTGACCATGCAGGAGGGCGAGATCGCATCCTTCGCCTGGGTCGTTTCGGAAGGCGGCGCAGTCAACTACGACACCCATGGCGACGGCGGCGGGCAGAACATCTCCTACGAGAAGGGGCGCTCGGTCTCCTCCGACGAGGGGACCATCCAGGCGGCCTTCACCGGCAACCACGGTTGGTTCTGGCGTAACCGCGGCGATGCGCCGGTGTCCCTGACGCTGCGCACGAGCGGCACCTACACCGCCTTCGAGCGCAAGGTCTGACGAGGCCTTCCAATCACCGCCGACCGATGGTCCCGTGCCGTCGGTCGGCATTTTCTTCCGGCTGGGCAGCCGCAACGCCGGGGTCGAGGTAACACAACCATGCTGACCGTCCTGCGCCATCGCACCTATCGCCATCTCTTCGCAGCGCAGGTTCTGTCGCTCATCGGGACCGGCCTGACGACGGTGGCGCTGGGGCTGCTGGCCTACGACCTTGCCGGCGCGAACGCCGGCGCGGTGCTCGGGACGGCGCTTGCGATCAAGATGATCGCCTATGTGGGTGTCTCGCAGTTCGCCGGGGTCCTGACGGGTTACCTGCCGCGGCGGACGCTGCTCGTCGGCCTCGACCTCGCCCGGGCGGCCTTCGTGCTCGTCCTGCCCTTCGTCACCGAGATCTGGCAGGTCTACGCCCTCGTCTTCGCGTTCCAGTCGATGTCGGCCCTGTTCACGCCGACCTTCCAGGGCACGATCCCCGACATCCTGCCGGACGAGCGGGCGTACACGAACGCCCTGTCGCTCTCGCGGCTCGCCTACGACCTCGAGTCGCTCTTCAGCCCGCTGCTGGCGGGGCTTCTGCTCACCGTGATCTCCTTCCACTGGCTGTTTCTCGGCACGGTCTTCGGCTTCCTCGCATCCGCGGCGCTGGTCGTCTCGGTCGCGCTTCCGGTCGCGAAGGCGGCCACCGGCGGTCGGTTCGTCGACAAGTTGACCCGGGGTATCCGCGTCTACCTCGCGACACCGCGGCTGCGCGGTCTCCTGGCCCTGTCCTTCGCGGCGTCGTCGGGCGGGGCGATGGTGATCGTCAACACCGTCGTCTTCGTGCGCGCCGATCTCGGCGGCACCAACAACGACGTGGCCTTCCTCTTCGCCGCCTATGGCCTGGGCTCGATGGCGGTCGCCATCCTGCTCTCGCGGCTTCTCGACCGGGTTCCGGCCCGCACCGTCATGCTGACGGGCGCGAGCGCCATGGCGGGTCTCCTCGTCATAGCCAGCACGGGCCCCGGATGGATGGGCAGCCTCATCCTGTGGGCCCTGCTCGGTGCGGCCGCGTCGGCGATCGGCACCCCCGGGGGGCTGCTCCTGCGCCGCTCCTCCGATGCCGACAGCCGGCCCGCCGTCTTCGCCGCGCAGTTCGCTCTCTCGCATGCCTGTTGGCTCGTCACCTATCCAGCCGCCGGCTGGCTTGGCGCGACGATCGGCCTTGGCCCGACCTTCCTGGTCATGGCTGCTGGAGCGGCCGGGGGCGCCGCGATCACGCTGGTCTTCTGGCCCGCGAACGATCCGGTCGAGGTCGAGCACGTCCATCAGGCGCTGGCGCACGATGCGCTGCATGTCCACGACGATCACCATCAGCATGAACACGAGGGCTGGGAGGGTCCGGAGCCACACCGCCATCCGCATCGCCACCAGCCGATCCGCCATCGGCACGCTCTGGTGATCGACGACCACCACGCGACCTGGCCGACCGGCACCGCCGGCGGGTGACCCTCGACTTGCCCCGATGACGGGTTGGTTTCAGGAGTACGGAGATCGTCGCGTCGGACCAGGCGCGTCCCACGAGGGCAGGGGGGCTGAGAATGGACGCCTCTTCGAGTTCATGATATCCACAACCCGATGATGTTTCACCGATCCCACGCTCGCACGCCTGCTCGGCTGCTGACTGCTCTCGCGGTCATGCTGAGCATGCTGTTCGCATCCGTCGGGTCGGTCGGGGCGGAAACCCCCATCATGTCGTCGCAGCCCCTCGCCATGGCGGTGGTCGCTGAGGCGGATATGGCCGGCGAACCCGGGCACGCGCACGATGGCCACCATGCGCCCGCGAAAGCCCATGATCACAAGGCCGCCGGCGCAAGTGACTGTGCGACGCACTGCCTGACGGCAGTCCCGCAGGCCGTCGGGCCGACCGACGCCATGCCGGTCAGTCGCAATCTGTCCTATCCGATCCTCACGACGGATCTGACCGGACAGTCCGGCCCCACTACCGAGCGTCCTCCTCGAATCTGATCGTCCAGGGCTTTTCCAGCCTTATTGCGTCTTCCGGCCATCCCTTGGTCGCAAGCGTGGACGTCAGGAATTTGCCTACGGCGAAGCCTGATCCTCTTCCTCCATGACCGGTTCCGCGAGGCGTATCTCGCGGCGAGCGGTATGGCGTTCAGGTTCAACAATGAGATTCTCCATCATTGCCGGCATCCTGCCCGGCCTGCTTCTGGCGGGCTGCGCGGACGCTGCTCGGGGTCTGCCCGAAACAACCCTATTCCCGTCGCCTGATGACCCGAGCACTTCCGGCGGAACACCCGGCCGTGCTTCCGTCGTCGGCGCCTATACCCATCGCACGGTCCGCGAGCCGGATGGTTGGCGCGGTACCGGCGTGTCCATATCCCCCGTTGCCGGCCAGGAGCCGACACGATGAGGCCGCTGTTCAGGGTGAGCAGCGTCCTTCTCCTGCCGCTGATCATGTCCGGCTGCGTCGCGGCATCGGAGACCTTCGAGCCGGATCTCGGCTTCGGTGCCGTGTCGGCAGACGCCGGACGGCGCCTGGGAAAGCAGACGGTCTGGGTCCAGGATCAGGCGCAGGCTGCGGCGGCCAACGAGCAGGTCCGGAACCTGCTCGCGGCGAAATATATCGGCGCCGACGCGGCCGTGCAGGTCGCGCTTCTCAGCAATAAGACGTTGCAGGCGGACTATGCAGAGGTCGGACTGTCGGTTGCCGAGCTCTGGCAGGAGGGGCTCGCCGTCAATCCGAGGCTTTCGCTCTCCTACAGCGGGATTGGAGTCGGACGGACGATCGAGGGGCTGATCGCCGCCAACATCATCCGGATGATGACCCGGGACCGGCGCCTCGACGTCGCGGAGGTGCGGGTCCTCCAGGCGCAAATGCGGGCCGTCGACGCAACGCTGGCGCTTGCGGCCAGAACGCGTGAGGCATGGATCGAGGCTGTCGCGGCCTGGGAGACGGTCGCCTATCTGAACCGTGCGAAACTCGCCGCGGACGCTGCCGCGGAACTGGCCAGCGAACTGGGCCGGACCGGAGCGATGCCGAAGGTCGAGCAGGCCCGCGAACAGGCCTTCTATGCCGAGCTCACCGGGCGGACGGCCGAAGCGCGACTGGCCGCGCAACTGGCCAAGGAGAAGCTCTACCGGGTGATGGGCGTATGGGGGAAGAATCTCGATTTCGAGGTTCCGAACGCATTGCCCGCACTGCCCGGCACGCTGAAGGGCTTCAAGGCCATCGAGGCCGAAGCCCTTCGCAACCGGGTCGACCTTCAGGTCGCGCGTCTCGAACTCGAGGCGCTGGCGCGGTCCTACGGCCTGACGAAGGCCACGCGATATGTGTCCGACCTCGAACTGGCCGCTGGCGTGGAAGTCGAACGCGAGGTCGAGGAACGCGACGACGGATCCGAAGCGGCAAGCAACGTCGTCTCCGCATCGGTGGAGGTGGGGCTCGAAATCCCGATCTTCGACAGTGGGCAGGCCCGGCTGCGAAAGGCGGAATTCCAGTACCTGAAGGCCGCCAACCAGCTGGCGGCCAAAGCCGTCGACATCCGGTCGCAGGCACGCGCCGCCTACAAGGCCTATCGCGGTCGCAGCGAGATCGCCCGCCACTACCGCTCTCGCGTCGTGCCATTGCGGACGACGATCGAGAAGGAAGCTCTTCTCACCTACAACGGGATGATCACGAGCACCTTCGATCTCCTCGCCGATACGCAGGCGAAGCTCGACGCGATCCTGCTCTCCCTCAACGCAAAGCGCGAATTCCACCTCGCCGACGCCGCTCTCACCGCGGCCGTCTACGGCGGCGGCGAAGATGCGTCCGAAGCCGCTGGTGGCGCCGAGATGGCGTCCGCCTCCGGCGACGATTGATCGAAAGGATCCGAACGATGGTTTCGAGACGACAATTCATCGGGGCCGGAGCGGCTCTTGCAGGCGTCGCCGCCTGGTCGAAGACGTCGGCCATGGGGCTTCCGGAAGCGCCGATCATGGAAACGGCGGCCACCCAGCCGCCGCTGATGCCGACGGCCGGGCCGGACTACAATCCCGTGGTGACGCTGAACGGCTGGTCGCTGCCCTTTCGCATGAATAACGGCATCAAGGAGTTCCATCTCGTTGCCGAACCGGTGGAGCGGGAGATGGGCGAGGGCATGACCGCCTATCTGTGGGGCTACAACGGCCAGGCGCCGGGACCGACCATCGAATGCGTCGAAGGCGACCGGGTGCGGATCTTCGTATCGAACAGGTTGAGGGAGCACACGACCGTTCACTGGCACGGCGTCATCCTGCCCTGCGGCATGGACGGCGTGACCGGCCTGACCCAGCCGGGAATTCCGCCGGGCAAGACGTTCGTCTACGAGTTCGACGCCGTGAAGAGCGGGACCTTCATGTACCATCCGCATGGCGACGAGATGGTCCAGATGGCCATGGGGATGATGGGCATGTTCATCATCCATCCGAAGGACCCGGCCTTCATGCCGGTCGATCGCGACTTCGTTTTCATGCTGTCGGCCTACGACATCGATCCCGGTGCGTATCTGCCGAAGGTCATGGAGATGACCGATTTCAATCTGTGGGCGATCAACGCCCGGGTTTTCCCGGATGTCGCACCTCTCGTCGCGGCGACCGGCGACCGGGTCCGGGTGCGGGTCGGAAACCTGACGATGACCAATCATCCGATCCACATGCACGGTTACGACTTCGAGGTGACCTGCACCGACGGAGGATGGGTGAGGCCCGAGGCACGCTGGCCGGAGGTCTCGATCGACATTCCCGTGGGGGCGATGCGCGCCTACGAGTTCGACGCGGTCTATCCGGGCGACTGGGCCCTGCATTGCCACAAGTCGCACCACACGATGAACGCGATGGGACACGACATCCCGACGCCAATGAATGCCAACAAAGCCAGGGTTGCGGCGAAGATCCGCCAGATCCAACCGGACTACATGCCGATGGGCGAAACCGGGATGGCCGAAATGGCCGAGATGGCGATGCCACTGCCGGACAACACGATCCCGATGATGGCCGGCTGGGGGCAGTTCGGCGCCCTCGAAATGGGCGGCATGTTCACCGTGATGAAGGTTCGGGACGGGCTTGCGGCCGACGATTACGCCGATCCGGGCGATTACGAGTTTCCCGCCGGAACGGTGGCCTACGAATGGACCGGATCGCTCCCTGAAGCACCTGTCGCGCCAGTTGGCAGCGCCGACGGTGCCGCACTGCCCCACACGCCATCCGCCAGACGGGTCATGCCGGCCGGCGGCGATCATTCCGGCCATTGAGGCCGGGACGCAAGGAACACCAACCACAATCAAAGAGGACCATTCATGCGCAAACTCACGATGCTGCTCTTCGCCGCAACCTTGCCGCTTGCCCCAGCCACCGCCCTGGCGGCCGGGAGCCATTCGGGGGGGCACCACGACGAGATGATGCTCGGCAAGCCGGCGGAGCCCGCGCAGGCGGGGCGAACCATTGCCGTGCGGATGCTGGAGACCGACGACGGCGCGATGCTGTTCGAGCCGTCGTCCATCGCGGTCAAGCGGGGCGAGACCGTGCTTCTGGACATCCGCAACGATGGCGAGATCGAGCACGAATTCGTCATGGACGGGCACGAGATGATCCAGGAGCACAAAGTGCTCATGGAGAAGTTCCCGGAGATGGAGCACGCCGATCCGAACGCCGTGCGTCTGGCCCCCGGCGAGAGCGGCCAGATCGCCTGGACCTTCACCAATGACGGCAGCTTCGAGTTCGCCTGCCTGATCCCCGGCCACTACGAATCCGGCATGCACGGTCCGCTGACCGTTGCCGCCGAATAGCCCCCGACCGAACGATCCTCCGGAGAGAACCATGTCCAAATTCGTGAAAACCCTCGCGCTGGCGCTCGTTGCGCTTCCCCTGGCTCTGCCGGCTCTTGCCGCCGATTACACCAGAGGCACCGTCCAGAAGGTCGATACCAAGGCCGGGAAGCTGACGATCCGGCATGAGGAACTGGCCAATCTCGACATGCCGGCCATGACGATGGTGTTCGTCGTCGCCGATCCGGCGATGCTGGAAACGGCAAAGGAAGGCCAGGCGATCGAGTTCGTGGCGGAACGGATCCGCGGCAAGTTGACCGTCGTCGAGATGAAATAGGCGCCTTTCCCGCCGGGCGGCGCCAACCGCTCGGCGGGAGCAGGTCCCGAACATCACCACCATCACCACAGGCCCGCCCCATGAAGTACTCGACCTTCGGCGCGATGATCGCGACCTCCACCATCGTGATGTTCGGACTGATGTATCTGAACACCTACAGCCTCGATCATATCCTCTTCAGCGAAACCCGGGCATGGATGGCGATCGTCATGGGGGCGGCGATGGCCGTCATCATGCTGGCCTTCATGCTCGGCATGTACCGGAACCGGACGACCAATATCGCGATCTTCGCCGCCGCGATCATCGCCTTCGCCGGCGCGGTCTATCACGTGCGCAGCCAGGACACGGTCGCGGACGTTGCCTGGATGAAGGCGATGATCCCGCATCATTCGATCGCTATTCTGACCAGCGAGCGTGCCAACATTTCCGATCCGCGCGTCCGCAAGCTCGCGGACGCGATCATCGAGGCGCAACGCCGGGAGATCGGAGAGATGAAGGCTCTGATCGCTGATCTCGAAAGGGAGTAAGCCCGCAATGACATGTCCGATCAGTCGCCGGAGCTTCCTGCTCGGATCGAGCGCGCTGCTTGCAACCAGCGGAATATCGAGCGCCTCCGCCGCCACGCGGCACCGTCTCGTCGCTGCCGTAGGCCAGGCGCAGATCGTGCCCGAAACATTCGCAGGCCCAACGCCAGTCTGGGCATTCAACGGGACCGCGCCAGGGCCGGTGTTGCGGGTGCGCGCAGGCGAACGCCTGGCCGTCGATGTCGAGAACGGCCTTGCTGAGCCGACCAGCGTGCACTGGCACGGCATCCGGATCGACAACGCGATGGATGGCGTGCCCGGGCTGACGCAGGCCGCGATCGCGCCGGGCGAGCAATTCTCCTACGATTTCGTCGCGCCGGATCCGGGGACCTACTGGTACCACTCCCACAATCGATCCTGGGAGCAGAATGCCCGCGGGCTTCACGGGGCGCTGATCGTCGAGGAGCCTGAGCCGTGGCGGGGTGCCGACCGCAACCTCGTTCTGGTCCTCGACGACTGGCGTCTCGCCCGGGACGGCGCCATCGCAGACGGCTTCGGCCAGATGATGGAATGGGCACATGGCGGCCGCATCGGCAACACGCCGACGGTCAACGGACGCCTGGGCTCAAAGATCGCCGTCCGGCCGAACGAGCGGGTCCGGGTGCGCCTGATCAATGCGGCCAATGCCCGGATCATGGAGATCGCCTTTGCGGATCTGCCGGTGCACCTCCTGGCGCTCGACGGCATGCCGACGACGATCGAAGCGCTAAGCGGAACCATCCAGCTTGCCCCCGCACAAAGGGCCGACCTCCTCGTCGACTTTGCCGGAGCGGATGGAGACACGATCCCGCTGTCGCTGCAGACGCGGGATGGGCCCTTCGAGATGGCCACGTTCGCGCTTCAAGGGGAACCCGTGCGATCGCGATATCCCGACCCCGTCGGGCTGCCGCTGTCCGGCCCGGCCGCTCTGCCCGAATTGTCGGACGCCTTCAGAACCGAACTGGTGATGGAGGGCGGCGCCATGGGCAGCATGCAGGGCGCCACGCATCAGGGCCGCTGGATGGACATGCGCGAACTCGTCTCGAAGAGCCGGGTCTGGTCGTTCAATGGGGTGGCAGGCGACATGGACGAACCGCTCGCGAGTGTGGAGCGCGGCCGTCCGATCGTCTTCACCCTGCGCAACGCCACCCGATGGCCCCATGCGATGCATGTCCACGGCCATCACTTCCGTGTCGTCTCCCGCGACGGCAAGCCCGTTGCGAACCCGGTCCTGCGCGACACCGAGCTGATGATGCCCGACGAGACGATCGAGATCGCCTTCATCGCCGACAATCCGGGGAAATGGCTGCTCCACTGCCACATGCTGGAGCATGCCGCCGGCGGCATGATGACCTGGTTCGACGTGACATGAAGAGACGTCGATGAGGGCATCGAAAGCGACCATCTCGGCCATCGCCGGCGCGCTCGCAATCGGCGTGTTCCTTGTCTGGTGGGCCTTGTCCGAGGGAACGCCATCCGACGCGCATATCGTGGCCGTGACAGTTCCTCAGCTCTCCGTCCGGGCGGAGCGTGGACAGGAACTCTTCGCCGCGAACTGTGCTGCCTGTCACGGGCAGAACGCCGGCGGCACCGAACAGGGGCCGCCGCTGATCCATCGGATCTACGAGCCGAACCACCATGGCGACCAGGCATTCCTGATCGCCGCGACCCAGGGCGTTCGTGCCCACCACTGGGGCTTCGGAAACATGCCGCCTGTCGGGGGCGTGAGCGAGCGCCAGGTCGCCGATATCGTTGCCTATGTTCGCGAGGTCCAGAAGGCCAACGGCATCTTCTGAACTCCCCACGATCACCGTCGCAGGTATTTCACCAGCGCCGCGATCACCAGCACGAAGACCACAAGGACCAGAATGCCCCAGAGTCCCATGCCAAAGGGCATCCATCCCATATCGCCAGAGTGTTCGCCCATCATCGTTGTTCTCCTTGCTAAAGGTGGCTTTTCCGTCGGGTAGTCTTGCGAGCCAACGTCGGAGTTCTTGTCGAAGACGAGGAGCGTCCCCGAACCTTGTCCGCAGTGTTGGCACATGGTTGGAACGAGGAGGCTTCAGCCTCCCCAGATCATGCGCAGGGGCATCCACAGGCCCATGCCGATCATGACGAGGTTCTCGGTCAGCGACACGAAGCCCAGGGGCACGTTCGAGCCGCCGCCGACGCAGGCGCATTTGAGTTCGCGCTTCTGCACATAGACCGCATAGGAGACCGACACGGCGCCGATCGTCCCGATGACCAGCGCGATCGGCGCCGACAGCCAGGTGAGGGTGCCGGCGATCATCAGCACGCCGGCCAGCGTCTCGCCGAACGGGTAGATCTTGCCGTAGCGCACCCATCGCTTGGCCAGAAGGTCGTAGTTCAGGAACATGGTCGAGAAGCTCTCGATGTCCTGCAGCTTCTGGATGCCGAGCAGGCACATGGAGATGGCGAAGAACCACTCGATCGCCCGCACGGTGAAGATCGTCTCATAGGCAGCGAAGGAGACCGCGAGCGCCATCAGGAAGGCGACCGAGAAGATGGCGATCACCGGCTGGTAGGTGGTCTCGTCCTCCGACTGGACCGACTTGCCGAAATGTTCGCGCAGGTCCGTATAGCCGCCGACGCGATCGCCGCCGATGAAGGTCTGGGGTGTCGTCTCGACGCCATGTTTTGCCTTGAAGGCGTCGGTCTCCACGCGGGTGGTCAGCCAATTGTCGTCGACCGCGAACCCTTCGCGCTCGAGAAGATCCTTCGACTTCAGCCCGTAGGGGCAGACATGCTCGTCCATGACCATCCGGTAGAGGACGGCCGTCTTCCGTGTTGGTGAAGGCAATATCGTACTCATGCCGCTTCTCCTGCAACGATGGTCAGCGAACACTCGTTCGTTCGCCGATCGTCGTTATTAGATGGAGATTCCAGCTACTGGAAGGTCAAGGCGGGATCGGCAATCCGCACATGAGGCGTGTCGTAATTCAAAGCACTCGCCTCCGGAGACGCGGCGATACACAGCGATCAGGCACTGGATCAGCGTTGAGACGAACTCGGCGTCAGATCGCCAGTCCGCGTCTCCTGGCGTCCGTTTTTCGGAATGCCCTACGCAGCGGCGCCGAGCGCACTTCGTACAACGACGTTCGCTCCAACGGGAACACGATCTTCCAGATCGATGACGTCCTGGTTGAACATACGAATGCAGCCTGACGACACTGATCGGCCGATCGTTGAGGGCTCGTTGGTACCGTGAATCCGGTAGTAAGTGTCCCGGCCACCGCGATAGAGATAGAGAGCGCGGGCTCCCAACGGGTTGCCGAGCCCGCCCTCAAGGCCGCTCGCGTAGGGGCCGAACCGTTCGGGCTCACGCTTCAGCATGTTGGGTGTCGGCGTCCAGCCCGGCCACTCAGCCTTGCGGGCGATTGTCGCGTTGCCAGTAAACGCGAAGCCGGCTTTGCCGACGCCGACACGGTAGCGCATGGCCTTGCCGTTTTCCTCGACGAGATAGAGGAAATGCGCGGCCGGATCGACGACGATGGTGCCCGGAGCTTCGGAGCCGGCGAAATCAACGATCTGGCGCCGGTTTTCATCGGTAAGATGGGCAGCGGGAATGGCCGGGATGGTGCGGCCACTGTCCTCGAAGGTGGCATATCGCGGATCGCCGATCAGGCTCGGCGCAGCGTAACCGAGCACGGTCCGGGGCAGTTCGCCGACAGACGAGCAACCCGCCATCGTAAGCAGAGCCGCGGCCAGCAGGCCTGTGCGGTGAGCGTTCCTCAAAGTCATGTCAGTCCCATTCCGCCTTGGCTCTATCGATACCCGCCGCGATTGTTTCGCGCGAGATCTCTCCGAAATGCAGCGAACGGAGCGTTCCGGTCGCGTCGAGAAACAACGTGGCGGGGTAGCCGGACACGCCGTAATGCTGTGCGAGCGCATACCCTTGATCGAGTACGATATGGTCGATTTCGAGGTCGGCTCCGGCAAGGAACCGAGACACGGTTTGCGCGCTTTCACCCTGGTTGGCGAAGACGAACACCGCATCAGCTCGGTTTGCAGCCATTGTCGCCATCATCGGCATTTCGCGGCGGCATGGTGGGCACCAGGAGGCCCAGAGGTTGAGCACGATCGGCCTCGCTCCGAAATCGGCCAGTGAGCGGTCCGGACCGTCCAGCATGGCAAAGCTCTCGCTGGGAGCCGCGATTGCCTTCGTGCTCGCGACCAGCTGCCAGGCAATGTTCCAGGCAACGAAAGCGCCGGCGAGCGCGCCGATCGACCAGACCCGGAGACGAACGTCCCGAAACACGTAGAGGGTGTAGAGAAGGGCAACCGCAAGCCCGGCCAACCCTGCGAAACCACCTTCCCAGATGCTGAAAACGCGGAGCGGCTCCGGTGCAAAGGTCTCCCAGTGAAGGACGACATGCCCCAGCCGGGCAGCGATGATCCCAATCGGCACGACCGTCAGCGACCAGTTGCCCAGCCGCTCGTCGACACGTCCTGTCAGAATGGCAGCGACGCCCAGAAACACGACAATTGCCACGATGGCCGCAAGACGGTCTCCGGCGAAGACGAGGGGACCCAGCGTCAGGGCAGCCAACTCAGTTGCCCTCCGCAAGACGGATGCGCTCGATGAAGGCCTCGGCGGGAATCTCGCCTACGATCCGCGATCCCGGTATCTCCAAGCCTTCATGGTCAACGAACAACATGGTCGGCGGCCCGACAACCGCCAGTTCCGACGTCAGTGCGGCTGACCCGGGGCGCTCGTCCGTGACGTCAACCTTCAGGAGCCGATAGCCGACGAGCCGCGCCTGCACCCTCTCATCCTCGAACACCTCGCGCTCGAGAACATCGCAACTGACACACCAATCGGCGGTGAAATACAGGAGTGTAGGCTTGTCTCCAGAGGTAATGGCATCGGCCACCTCCATGGGCGCATCAACCTTCTCGAAAGGGAGCTTCGCGGTGCCGCGCGCACCCCCGTTCGCGGTCAAGGGTGCGAGTGGGCGCAGGGGATCGTCGGCATTCGCGACCGCACCGACGGCAAGCGTGCCTCCATAGATGAGGGACAGCACGCCCACCGTCCGTCCGATTCGCTGAAGCGGACCCCGGGGGGCGCTCCGACCTCCAAGCCCGCCCAACTCGAAACCGACGCCGATCAGCAGCGCGGCCCAGAGCCACAAAGCCACGAAAGGCGGCAGAATGCGCGCGATCATCCAGATGGCGAGCACCAGGAAGGCGATGCCGAAGGCGCGAGTGACCGTCTGCATCCAGGGTCCGGATCTGGGCATGATACCCGCACCGAAGGTGCCGAATGCGACGAGCGGCGCGCCTTGTCCGAGGCCGAGGGCGAAGAGCGCAGCGGCACCGAGACTGATGTCGCCTGTCTGACCGATATAGATGAGCGCGCCCGCGAGGGGTGCCGTGACACAAGGACCAACGATGAGCGCTGACGTGAAGCCAAGCGCTGCCGTCGACCTGATTCCGCTACGCCCGGCCGTGACGCCGGCAACGGCACTGGTCCAGGCACTCGGCAGCCGCAACTCGAACAGGCCGAACATCGACAGGGCCAGAATGAGGAAGACCAGCGACACGACGAGGATTGCTGGCGTCGACTGCAAGGCCATCTGGAGATTCTGGCCGGACCAGGCCGCAGCGACGCCCAGCAGGCCAAAGGCCGTTGCCATGGCCAGCACATAGACTGCGGAATGCAGGAGCCCGTGCCTGGTCGAGGTGCGGCCTTCTTGCCGGCCGAGCTGCCCCGCCAGGATCGGATACATCGGGAAGACGCATGGGGTAAAAGCGAGGCCGAGGCCGAGCAGGAAGAATGTACCAATGGCCCAACTCGCCCCGCCATCGTTTAGGAGAGATGCGACGAGACCTCCGGACGCGGCGTCCACCTGAATCCCTGTGCCCGGTGCCGGGTTCGTCACGGGCAGATTGCTCTTCGCCGTGCCGGCGGGACCGCTGGCTGCCTCGAAGGCATTGCGGAAGCTGGAAGGCGTCAACGTCCGCCGTTCGCCTCCACCATTGGTTGGGCGTGCCAGACGCTGCCCCGGTGCGCCTCGCCCGCTTTGCGCCGCCAGTTCGATCGTCCGCGTGACTGGCCGGTAGCAGATACCGTTCTCTTGGCACCCCTGGAAGGAAACCGCGACCTCGCTGGTCCCGGTTGGCACCGAAGCGAGCGTCGCGGTCGCCGCATCGTGGAAGACCTCCATGACGCCGAAACTTGGATCGTTCTTCGGCTCGCCACGGGGTATGTCGAGCTCTACGGTTTCCCCGGCCGGCGTCGCGGCCGCAATCCTGTCCCGATAGAGATAGTAGCCACCTGCGATCGCCCAGTTGAGTTCAACTCCGCCCGTGGCAGTCGCCGTGCTGGTCAGAGCGAAGGCCTGATCGACGGGGAGCGGTTCCGACTGGGCGGTGGCTGCTTTCGGGGTTCCGGCGGTGACCGCAAAAGCAACCGCGGCCAGGACACGTGTGATCGCCATCATTCTCTCCGGTCGACTTCTCGGACCGGCTGGTCGGACGCTCAGCTTAAGGCAGACTTAAGTCGGGTCGGCCGGTGCATCCTTTTCGCTCGTCGTCAGTTTGCCGAGCGGAAACATACATGGAGAACGCCGATGGCTACCGAGCTTTCGATCATCGAGACCCTGACCGATACCGCAGTCGACAGCGCCCTCGGTTACGAAACAGCATCCGAGTCAGCTGATAACGCCGGGTTGAAACAGACACTTCGGGAGCAGGCGGGGAAGCGGCGCGACACCGTCCGCATGTTGAATGCCGAGATTGTGCGACTGGGTGGCGAACCCCGAGAGAGTGGCAGCACAATGGGCGCTGCGCATCGTGCCTTCACCAGCTTGGCTGATGCCTTCGAAGACAGCAATGAAGCGGCCGCCGAACGGGTGGAAGAAGGCGAGGATTACATCGAACAGAAGTTCCGAGCGGCTTTGGACCATCAGGACCTCACGGCCGAGGCGCGCGTTGTGATTCAGCGCGCGCATGACGAGATCAGCAAGGGCGAACGCATCACTGATGTCTTGAAGAAGCGGTTTGCCTGAGGCTCCCGTAGCGAAGTCGGCTCGGCGGTTCTTAGGGACTGCCGAGCCGCTTCTCGGGGGCACACTGCGGCTGAAGGATCTCCGGAGTATCGATGTTCAGTGGACGCCCCTTCGCGCAACGCTCCCGTCCCGTGTCGCCAGCTTCCGCAAGCCAGCCCGAATGTTCGCATGAGATATGGAAGAGCCCAGTTCGGCTTGTCGGGGGAAGCGAAATTGCTTCCAATCTGCTCCCGTCTGCCCGATGGTATCGCGTAAGACCCGCCAGTTCGGCTGACTAGTCCGTGGATTAGCAAGCATGCAGGATGCGTTCGGCATGACCAAGAGAGTCCTGATCACCGGTGGCGCCGGGTATATTGGTGCCCACACATGCCTGCTGCTCGCCGAGCGTGGCTACGAGGCCGTCGTGTACGATAATCTGTCCAACGGGCATGCTGAGTTCGTGAGATGGGGGCCATTCGAACAGGGCGACATTCAAGACACGGACCGCCTGCGCACCGTGTTCAGGCAGTATCAGCCACACGCCATTATTCATTTCGCCGGGTTGATTGAGGTCGCACAGTCAGTGCGCGATCCTCTCGCATTCTACAACAACAACGTGTCGGGAACGCTGTCGCTCCTCACCGCGGCCGAAGCGGCGGGCGTGGACAAGATCGTCTTCTCCTCGACTTGCGCCACCTACGGCATTCCTCAGTTCACTCCGCTGACCGAAGATCACGTCCAGGCCCCGATCAGTCCGTATGGGTGGAGCAAGCTCCTCGTCGAGCATATCCTGCGTGATCTTTCCGGGCTGGACCGGATCCGTTGCGCCATCCTCCGCTATTTCAATGCGGCCGGAGCGGATCCCGAGGCGCGCATCGGTGAATGGCATACCCCTGAGACTCATGCGGTGCCGCTGGTGATCGAGACCGCGCTCGGCCAGCGTGACTGTTTCACGATCTTCGGCGACGATTACGACACTGCCGACGGCACCTGCATTCGCGACTATGTTCATGTCATCGATCTCGCCGATGCCCATGTGCGCGCCGTCGAATATCTGTTGAACGATGGAGCAAGCGTCGCCCTGAACCTGGGCACGGGGACCGGAACCTCGGTCGCCGAACTCGTGGAGACAGTGGCGATGGTCTCCGGCCGTCCGGTCAAGACCCGCAGGGCAGAAAGGCGTCCAGGGGACCCTCCCATCCTCTTGGCCGACAACCGGCGCGCGCGGGACGTTCTTGGCTGGCAGCCGCAACACGATCTTGCTTCGAGCATCGAGAGCGCATGGCGCTGGCACACAAAGAGCAATCTCCTGGCGGCTGGCGCATTACGCAGTACGCTCTGAGCAGCGCCAGCGAGTTGCGCGGCGTGGAAGCAGCGCCGACAGATCCTCGTATCATCGAATAACCTGAGCGACGGTCTTGGGATCGCGTTCGATATGCGTTCCGGCATTGCGCGGTTATCGGATACCCGCGCCACTGGCTGCGCAAAGATCACGACGTTGGCCTTCTGCGATCCGTCGGTGACCAGACCAGCCGGACGCTCCCCAGATGTCGAGAAGCTCGAGCCGCTACAGAATGCCACCTGTCCGTGTGCTGATTCTTGTGTGCGAATCATTTGATCGCGATGATGTCAAGCCTTGGCCCGAATTGCGCCAAGCTTGGGTGCCATGGTCGGTTCTTCGGCGAAGTGATGCGGGAAATGGAGTCTTTCCGTCCGACGACGTGGCGGGAAACGCATGGCTGTTTGCGCCATGCGGGAGCAAGCATCTTGCGCGAGGGGAATCCTTGGTTGATGCCGGTGGATCGCGCAAATCGGGTTTCGTCTGGATCAGACGTCTGTGCCGCAGATGCAGCGGTTCGACGTTGCGTTTGGAGCCCTGCGACGTAACGGAACAGTGCCGACAATTATGACAACGGTTCAGAATTGTAACGGTATCTGAAGAAATATAGTATGCTGTGGGGAATAAGGCACGTGCCCGGCAGAACCGGGCCGCACCAAGCCGCTGGAGGAAGATGTGCCCTGGGAGTTGATTGCAGTCAGTGCTGTCTGCTTTGCAGCCGGCTTCAAACTGCGTATCGGTGGTTTCGCGATCTTTCTCACGATTCTGCTGGCCGCCAAGCTCGTCGCCACCCTGGCCATGGGCACCAGTCTCTTCGCCGTTCTGATCTTCTATCTGGCCGGGCAGATCGCTTATTTCGCCGGCCTCCTGGTGCATGCCGGTTTGACCGATCGGATGCGAAGCAAGCAGAGCGCATCGAGATCTGCGCGCAGGGATTCCGGTTCCTGGTTTCCAGGCAAGGCTGCAACGCCCCGTCCCGACGCCAAGTCCGAACAACCCACGCACTGACAAAACGCGGTCAGCTCGGCCCGGCCGCGCCGGAATTCGGTCTCGCGAGCCTGTCGGCTGCCTGAGGGCTGTTTCCCGTTCCTCCATCGACCGCGGACGTCGATGCCCCATGGGGCATCGTGATCACCTCGACCAGATCCCTGGGCGCTATGATCGTCTGCGGATCGGCGGCGATGACCGTTTGTCCTCCTGCGGCGTTCTTCCGCGTGATCCGGTAGGCGATCCTGCTGCTGTCCTCATCGTCGCCGGCATCCAGGCGAGCGGAAAAGTAGGCTGTCTCGTCCATCATCAATCCCGCAATGCGGATCGCGAGCTCGGCCTTCCGAAGCTGGGTGGCGATCGTGCCCAGTTCGGACTGGATCTGGGAATTGCGCTCGTTGGCCAGTTCCGTCAGGCTGCGCTCGGCCTGTTCCTGCGCCTGCCGCGCGCGGGTGAGGGCTACGCGAAGATCCAGAAGCTGGCTCTGTGATTCCGCCACGATCCGCTGCAGACCGAATTCACGCGACGACACCGTCAGTCCGCGCTGGACGAGATCGCTGATGCTCTTGAGTTCACGGCCGACAAGCGCGACCTGTTCCTCCTGCGACTCGATCTTGGCGACGAGCGAGTCGATTTCCTCGGCAAAGAGCGCCTTCAGGCTACGCGCAGCCTCGAGCTTACCCTGAAACTCGGTCCAGCGAAGTCTCTGGAAAGATCGTTCGTCGGCCACGATCTGTTCGATGTTGGGTGCGCCGACAATCGCCTCGGGCACGGCAAAATCGTCTTCGCCAGCGAGTTCTGCGCGCAAGCGAGCCTGCCGGACGAGGAGATCGCTCCGGTCGATCTGGCCCTCCTTCAGGGTGCGGGCCGACTGGATCTGCTCGCGCTCGACGCGGGATTCAGCCGAATCCGAGGGACGGCGCAAGCCGCCAGCCAGGCTCACAGCCTTCATCACGGTGAGTTCGGGCGCGAACGGATATTGGCCCGGCTTCTCGACCTCGCCCGTGACGTAGATCGGGCCGTATTCCGAAATCTCCACGGATACGGACGGCGGCTTGCCTGTGGACGATCGGCCGGCGAGCTTGCCGGCGATCCGATCGGCGAGTTCGCTGGTCGTCACGCCCGCCGCGTCCACTTCGCCGACGAGAGGGATCGCAATTCTGCCGACGGCGTCGATGCGGTAGACACCGCCCAGTGCCTCCCATTCCCGGTACTCACCTTCGCCCGACCGCCAGTCGACGATGGTCACCTTCACCTTGTCGTCGCCAACGAGGCTGTAGGCGGAGCGCGATTCGGCCTGAGCTGCATGTCCAGCGGACAGGATGATTGCGAGAAGCACCAGAAGGCCGGAGAGCCAGCGCATCCGGCTGCTGGCCCGGACGCTGCATTTGGTCGAACGGTGGGTGAACATGGGGGCACCTCTTGATCGATCGCCGGAAGGCGTGGCGTCAGGATTGATGGGCGGGCGCGAGAAACGAGACGAAGGCGTTGGCCGCGGGACGGGAGAAGGGCGGAAAGCGCTCGGCGAAATGCATGATCGCCGCGCGTTCATCCGGGCCAAGGGCCCCGAAGAGCCGAAGCGAAAGGGGATAAACTACGAGGCCCGCGAGGATTCCCTCCAGAAGGCCGAGTGGTCCGGCGACCAGTTGGGTGACCGCGAATGCGGCGCCGGCCGGGGCAGCGGCGGCCAGGGTCAGGCGGATCAGGCGGGCGAAGGGATAGGCGTATCTCAGGCGCCGGGTGATGAACCAGATGCCGAGCATGACGGCGGCGATCTGCACCAAGGCGCGGGTCAGCGCTGCACCGACGAGACCGAATTTGGGGACGAGCAGGAAGCCGAGCGCCACCGCCACGACTGCCCCGGCGATGGACGACCAGAAGATGAAATCGCTGCGACCGAGCCCATTGACCAGATGGGTGCCGATTGTCGAGGAGACCGAGATCGCAGCCGCGACAAGGATGATCGCGGTGGCCGTTCCCGCGGCGGTGAAATCCGGCCCGTAGAGCAGCACGATCATCGGCTGGGCGATGGCCGCCATTCCGAAGCAGGCGGGCAGGGCCAGGAGCGCCACGATCGTCGTCCCGTTGGAGAACACCTTCTGCACGGCGTCCTTGTCGCCGCGGCTGTTGTGGGCGGCCAGGACCGGGAGAAAGGCGCCGGTGAGCAGCAGCGGTCCCTGTGAGGCCAGTGCTGCCAGGGCGACCGCGACGCTGAACAGCCCCACTTCGGCCGCGCCCCAGTAGAGTTGCAGGAACAGGATCTCCATCCGCGACCAGACGAAGATGTTGCACATGTTCGCGGCCCAGGCGTAGCGGCCGTACTGCCAGATCTCGCGTCTCAGGAGGGGCTCCAGGGGGGCGCGGTGCAGGACGAGCGGCAACGCGAAGAGGGCGAGCGTCGTCTGGCCGAGCACGTAGCCGGCGACTGCGCCGGTTGCGCCGTAGAAAAGCGTGCCGATCGTCACGGCGGCGACCTGCAGGACGAAGGCGACAGCGGCGATCTTGGCGAGGAAGCCGAAGGCTTGCGCACCGCGGTGATAGCTGATGGTGAAGGTGGCCAGAGCCTGGGCGAGGGTCAGAGCGACGACCAGCGCGACCAGACCGGTGGCGGTCGCGATGTCGACTGCCGGGAACAGGGTTCCTACCGCATCGCGCGCCGCTCCCGGTGCGATGACGGCGATCGCCACTGCCGCGATCGCCGCGACGATCGCGAAGCCGAGAAGGCGGCGCAGCAGGAAGCCGGCGAGGGCCTGCGCCCCCTGATGATCTTTGCGCCCCGTCCGGTCGGCGAAGAAGCGCAGCACGCTGAGCGACGTCCCGCCGTCGATGACCGGAGCCAGGACCACCGAGAGCCAGACCGCGAAGGCGACGAGACCGGCACCTTCGACGCCGAGCAGATTGGCGACGACCACCGTGCTGATGAAGCCTGCCAGCAAAGTGGCCGCTCCGGCAATAGCCGATCCCGTCGATTTCTTGAGGAGGGCATCAGACATTGGCCAATACCCTAGAAGAGTCGAAGTATTGATGGAAAATAATACATGAAAGTTGTTGAAAATAACTCAGGATTGGCGTAGTGGTTCTTCGCGCACAACGATGCGCGGGAATGGAAGGTCGGATTTGATGGCGTTGCTCGTCCGCGTACTTTCCATCGCAGCTGTTGGGTTTGCCGCCGCTGCGGGCGTCGCCGCCTATACGGGCGCGCTCGACCGGTTTTTCGGCGAGCGCATCGATCTGGGCAGTGCGGAACTGGTCTTCGCGGACGATTTCAATGCCCTGGATGTGTCCGCCTGGGGACCGGGCACCCGCTGGATCGCTCACACGCCCTGGAACGGGGATTTCGGCGACGCCAAATTCGTCGATCCGCGCGAGGGATTTCCGTTCACCGTCCAGGATGGCGTGCTCAGTATCGAGGCGCGCCGCGACGAGGCCGGCGAGTGGGAATCCGGCCTTCTCGCGTCCGTCGATCCGAACGGCGATGGGTTCAGCCTTTCCTACGGTTATTTCGAGATGCGGGCGCGGTTTCCGGAAGGCGCGGGCACCTGGCCGGCCTTCTGGCTGATCAACCGCAACGATGCGCGCACGATCGAGGTCGATGTGGTCGAACATTACGGGCACGAGCCGGCCCGCTACAGCGCGTCGCTGCATGTCTGGGATCGACAGATTCCGGAAAACAGCCGCAGCGCCACCGGGCATGTCCCTGTTTCCGAGGGTAGCCTCTATTCGGACTTCCACACCTACGGAGTGGCCATCCGGCCGATGAACATCGACTATTATTTCGATGGCCGGAAGGTCTGGTCGCAGCCGACGCCCGTCGAACTCGGCGATGGCACCTTCTACATGCTGGTCGACCTCGGTCTCGGGGCGGGATGGCCCATCGACGACGCCCCGAATCCCTCCATCATGGAGGTCGACTACGTGAAGGCCTGGCGGCTGGCGGCCGAGTAGTAGGCGGCCCGTGGCCAGCCCGCGCGCCGGAGCGCGGTCCTGCCGAGCACCGTGAGGGGCCGGCCGGAGGGTCATGCGGCAGCCGCTTCGGCAATGGCGACCAGCCGGTCTGTCTGCTCGCGTATATCGATCTCCGGGCGCGCCGCATGGGCAAGGGCAGCCTTGCTGAGACGCGCATGCTCGCGCTCATCATGCCACATATGGCGCAGCGTCTCGGCCCAGAGGTCGGGCGAGGCGTCATGGGCGAGAAGCCGGCCCCCGGGGCCCACGGCTTCGGGCAGGCCGCCCCGCAGACTCGCCAGCACCGGAATGCCGCTGAACTGCGCCTCGCTGGCGACGCGGCCCCATGTCTCTTCCCACTGGCTCGGCGCGAGAAGGATGTGTGTCTGCTCGTAGACCGGCTTCATCGCCGATTGCCGGTCGAGAAGATGGACATTTCCCAGCGCCTCCGCCTGACGGCGCAGCGCCGTTTCGGCTTTGCCCGAAACGGGCCACCCACGCACGAAGAGGAAAGGGATCTCGGGGCAGCGTTCGGCGATGGCGAAGGCGAGATCGCGTCCCTTGACCGGCACCGGATTGATGAAGGTGACGTTGCGGGACCGCGGCACCGTCCGGTACTCGTCCGCCGGAAAGATCGGCGGGATGACGCTTGGCCGGATGCCGAACCGCCGCTGGAACTTGTCGGCCGTGAATTCGGAGTTGGCGATGTAGTGCGAGAATGGCAGGTCGGCGGCCGTGCCGTGCCAGGCGCGGGGGCCGCTTTCGAATTCCAGCCCGTGAAGATAAGCAACGCTGGCGATCCCCTCGCGGCGGAAATTGCGCGCCATCTCCACCATGTTGCCGTTCTGCACGACCACGATGTCTGGCCGGTCGAGGCCGCGCAGATCGCTCCAGGGGCGGATCGAACGATAGACGTCGTAGCCGAGCTCGCGGTCGCGGGAGACGTCCCGCCGGGCAAGACAGTTCGCCATGAAGCGGGTCATTCCGAAGCCGTCGCGCACCGAAAGCTTTGCGAGCACGGAGGCCCGGTGGCCGCGTCGGTTCAGTTCCAGGGCCGCCAGATGCGAGTTGACTTCCAGCCCGCCCGAGAGCTGGGGCAGATGCGGGGTACCGCTAGCGAGGAGCAGGTTCATGAAGGCATGGGCTCCCCGTAGCTGTCGGCAACGCCGGCGCGCGCATGGGCCGTCATGTAAAGCCATTCCTGAAGCCCGGTTCGGCGCTCGTTCATCAGTTCCACCGCCGTCGCCGGCGCCAGTTTCGCCAGAGCCGGCAGTTTCTCCGATGGGAAATCCGCCGCCGTCCGCGGTTCGGCGAAGATGGAGAGGATGTCGTGGGTCTTCTCGAAGCGCTGGATCAGCGTTCGGGTGCAGCCGGCCACGAGGTCGTCATGGGTCTCGACGAGGAGATCTGCGTGGGCCAGCGCCGGCGTGAGGCTCGGGTCGAGGAGCGCCTTTTCGCCGCCCTCGATATCGCAGAGGATGAGGCTGCCCGGTCCGGTCTCGTCGAGCGCGCGATCGAGGTCGCGCGTCTCGCAGAAGCCGCGCAAGACGATCCTGTCGGAGATGCCGTTCTCCTCGGCCGCGCTTCGCACCAGCGGATGATGCTCCGGCAGACCCTCGAAGCCGATGATGCGGGTGGCCGGCATGCGGCGGGCAAAGCCGATGGCGTAATAGCCGTCGGCCACGCCGATATTGATGATGTGGCCGTAACCCCGGGCGATGATGTCCTCAACTACCCCGTGCAGTTCGAGTTCCTGCGTTCCCAGGATATAGCCGAGGAGGTGACGGCTCGATACGGCGCTGAGCTGCAGCTTCATGCCCTCGAAGGGCCCATCCACGACCCGCCCACCCGAGCGGCCGACGACATAGGTGCAGGCCGCGTTCCAACGCGGGGCGACGAGCCAGCGCGCCGGCGTGCGCACGAAGCCGGGCAGGCGCCGATAGGCCCGGTAGGCTTCCATGGCGAGCGAATTGCCTTCGATGGCGGTCCAGGTGGCATGACGCATGATCGCTACGTTCCCTTGTTGCATCGGAAGAGGAGACGGGGGCCGCGCATCAGGAGCCCCCGAAACTGCGCATGAAGCTGGCGAGAGCCGTCTGATGGATGGGCCCGGATGCGACGTTGCGACCGCGCGACAGCCTCATGATCGGCTGCTCGACGGCGACGTGGATCACGCCGGCCGCGGCGATCGAGGTCGCGGACGCAAAGGCGACGAAGGCGACGAAGGCGATCTGGCTGTGCGCGACGCCGAACAGCGACCACCAGATCTTTTCGGCGGCGACAATGCTGAAGAAGTGGAAGAGGTAGAGGGCGTAGCTGACATCACCGAGCCAGACGCCCGACCTCAGGATGGGCGTGGGGCGTTGCGGCTCGCGGGCGGCGACGCTCAGGCCGACGGCGATCGCGCACGCAATCCAGGTCGCAGCCCACCAGACGAACGGGGCGGGCATCCGATCGACGAAGAGTGAGAAGCCGAGCAGATTCTCGCCGAGCAGCAGCAGGATGATCGCCAGGGCACCCGGAACGATCGGAAACCAACCGGCCTTGTGCAGGAGCGCGACCAGCATCCCGGCGGGAAACAGCAGGATGATCGGTTCGCTCAGGAAGCTCAGGATCGTGTGAGGCGCCGAAACGTCGGTCAGCGGTGCGATGAAGATCGCGCCGAACGCGACGATGGAGACCAGGGCGGCGAACAGCAGCGGCAGGCCGCGGCGGATGGGCAGGGCGAGAGAGGCCGCGAAGAGCAGGTAGAAGAACATCTCGTAGTTGAGCGTCCAGCCGACACCGAGAAGCGGGCGCATGTATTCGCCCTGTGCGACCGGGTAGGGAATGAACAGATAGGAGGCGAGAACCCGGTCGAGGGTCACCTCCGAGCCGGCCCGCAGGCGCAGCGCAAGTTCGAGTGACGTCGCGATCCAGTAGAGCGGCACGATCCGCCACAGGCGTTTGACGAGGAAGCCCCGGACCGCACCGGGGGCGCCGTAGTTGCGCGCGCTGGTGTGGAGCATGATGAAGCCGCTGATCACGAAGAAGACCGCAACCGCCAGCGCGCCGCTGTACTCGGCTGCCCGCATGACGGTTTCCGACGTCTGCGACCACTCGGCCTGCCGCAGGATGGCATGATCGACCACGACCGTAACCGCAGCCAGACCGCGCAGCACCTGAAGCGTCGCGAGCTTGCTCATGACCGCCTCACATCGCCAGGATTCTGGACGGGCTGAGGCGCATGCGAACGAGGTCCGCGATCGCTGCCGCGTTGCCGGCAAGGCGCCCAGGTCGGTCGATGCCGACCTCGCCGCGCAGCGTCCCGTAGAGATTGGCAAGCAGGTTGCGGCCGATCTGCGCCAAGCCCTTCTGCCAGGAGCAGGTGCCCTTGCGCATAAGATGCACCGGATTGGCGATCTGGGAGTAGCCGAGCCGCAACCCCGGCTGGCGGCCGGATTTGGCCCCCAGATGAACCCCGACCGCGTCACGGGCGCGCATGATCCGCCCGTAGGGCGCAACGCTGCGGCTGAAATCCATGTCCTCCAGCCAGCCATAGAGCGGCAGCGCTTCGTCGAAGCGCAACCGGTGCCGACAGACGGGATCCATGCGAACCGCCATGTTGCAGCCGTAGCCATTGTAGACCTCGGCCAGGTCGGCACCGGTCGCAGGCACGGCGGAGGCAAGCCGCGCCAAGCCTTCGTCGATAGTCATGCCCGGTCCCTTGATGCCGTCTGCGACCACCCGTCCGGTGATCATCGCGATATCGGGGTGTCCGGCGAAGATGCGCTCCAGCGTGACCAGATAGTCCGGCGCCAGCAGGAAGTCGTCGTCGATGAAAAGCAGGATATCGACATCGCGCGCTTCGGTGAGAAGGCGATTGCGCTGCCGCGGCAGGCCGCGTTCGCCCTGTATGGCGCGGACCTGCGGAAAGGCGGCCGCGATGCGGTCGATGTCGCCCTGATTTGGCGAGCAGACGAGAATTGCGTCCGCCGGCCGGGCCTGACCGTCGAGAAGGCCGACGACACGTTCCAGTATGTCCGGACGGCCGGCGGTCGCGATGCCGATGGCGATCCGCAACGGGCACGCGCCGGCGGGGCTCATTGCGGATGATCCTCTGCACCGGCCAGCGGCTTGCGGGCATAGGCCCAGACCATGACCGGGAAATCGGGTTCGTTCTTCAGCGAGCCGAACAGGCCGGGCTTGGCCCAGCGTGAGAAATTGGCCTTCACGCAGCTGCGATTGCCCCAGGATCGCGTGGTGATGTGGTCGGCGGGAAAGCCCGCATCCTCCAGAAGCTGTGCGAGGCCGGTCTCGGTCCAGCGGTTGCAGTCGATCGGCGAGGCATGAACGCGCAGGAGAAACGGAGTCGCGATGATGAAATAGCCGCCGGGACGCAGCATCGCATGAACGTTGCGCGCGGCGGCTGCCGGCTTCTTCAGGTGCTCGAAGACCTGATCGGCGATGAGCAGGTCGAAGCGCTCTTCGAGCGTCTCGGCGCAGATGTCGAAGCCGGGATATTCGGTCGCGCGGTAACTGCGGAAATCGAACTCACGGCGCCACTGCACCCCACCGGAGATCTCCAGCGTGTCGAGTGTCTGCGGGCCCAGTTCGCGAATGAAGGCGAAGGCGTCGCGATACATCATGACGCGGACCCAGTCGTCGGTCTCGTAGCCGATCGACTTCAAGGTCCGTCGGACTTTTTCCTTCAGGTCCGGGCTCTGGACGATCTGTGCAATGCTCATGGGATCACCTCTGCTGCGATACGGACGGTGCCTGGTTGATGACGATGCTGATGGGCTCGGTGCCGATTTCCTGAAGAGAGTCGACGAGGGTCACGACATGGTCGACGAGCGTCGTGCCGTAGCGGGTGACCAGCACCAGCGCATCGAGATGGGGCGCGATGGATCGGGCATCGGCCGAATGGGCCATGGCCGGCAGGTCGACGATGATGAGATCGAACTGATCGCCCACATCCGAGAAGCGCCACGCGGTGCGCTGCGACGAGATCCGGGCGGCCGGCGTGACGTCGTCGGTGCGCCCGATCGGCAGAAACGACAAGGACGGGGTGACACCGCGCAGGGTCGCCTCCGCCTGAGCGGTCCCTTCCAAGAGATCCGACAGCCCCGGTCCGTCCGGCATGCCCAGGGTCTGGCTGAGGGTCGGATGCTCGCTGTCCGCGTCGATCAGCAAGGTGCGGGCACCCGATCGGGACCACAGCCACGCCAGGTTGAACGCCATGGTCGTGGCGCCGACATCGGCATCGGCCCCCACGAAGCCGATGATCCTGGCGTCACGGCGGCGACGGAGTCCGTCGAGGCTGGCGCGCAGTTCGTCCATGTCGTTGCGGAAGAAGCGGCTCTTGACGCGGGCGGTCTTGCTGCTGTCGCACAGGGTCGGGAAAGGCAGGCTGCGGCGGCGGAGCAGGGTGCGGCGGCGCAGGCGCCGGACCGTGCTGACGCTGTAGATGCCCGTGCTGTCGCGCACGCGCTCGGCCGAGGTGATCTCGCGCTTGATGACGCGGCGCACGATGGCGCCGGCGGTTCCCGCACCGGCGCCCAGCACCAGAGCGAGGGCGACGATAAGGCTGCTGCGCGGATGGCTCTTGCCGATCGGCACGGTGGCTTCGGAAAGGACGGTCGCGTCGGATAGCGGGTTGGAGACCTGCTGGCGGGTCTCAGCCGCCCTTTGGAGATAGGTCTTGTAAAGATCGCGGGTGGTGTCGGCGACCGCTTCAAGCTCGGCGAGCTTGTACTGGTCGGTCGGCGCGCCGGACGAGCGGAAGGCGCCGACCGCCCGCTCCGCGTCGAAGACCTTTTGCTGCAGAGCCTTGACCTGCTCGGCGAGCCAGTTGGCCGACAGCCGGGCAGCCGACGATTTCATCGCGATGTTGTGGGCGATGAAATTGGCGGCAAAGGCGTTGGCAAGCGTCGCGGCCTTGACCGGATCGACGGAGGTCACGGCGATTTCGATGACCGGCGACTGGCCGACACGGCGCACCCAGATCTGCTTGCGCAGGCGCGCCATGACGCGATCCTGTGACCGTACACCGCCCAATCCAGGAGCGGCATCTTCCTCGCCAACAGCCGGCGCCTCCACTGCGGGAGCCGGCGTGGCAGGCTGGGTCGGGTCGACGGTCGCCATCGCCAGGAGATCGCGCAGACCTCCGACGATCGACACGCTGTTGTCGGCAAATTCCGGGTCTTCGAGCAGATTGTGCTGCCTGATCACCGCGGCCAGCACGTTGTTGGACTGGGCGACCTCGATCTGGCCCTCCATCATGGCCTGTTCGGCGATCGAAGACGCGCCGTCGGGACCGCGCGTCTGGCCAAGATTGAGCATCAGCTGCGTGGTGCTCGAATAGGTGGGGGGCGTGGTCAGCGCGTAGGTCGCAGCGGCACCGCCGAACAGAGCAGCCATCCCGAGGATCGGCAACCAGCTGCCGATGAGAAATTCGAAGATCCTGCGCAGATCGAGCGGACGCTCGCGCTCGGGGTGGTGGGGCGTGAGCGGATAGCCGACCGGGATCGTGGCCAGGGGACTGCGATGCGACGTCAAGACCGTGATCCTCCAAACGAAGCCGAGGGAAGCGGCTGCCTTGCGGGGGAGCCCGGGATGCGGAGGGCCTGCGCAGGGCCGCCGAACCAGCTGGGCGCGAAGGGCAGGGTCATCGCCTGCCGCTCGCTCGAAGCCTGGGCTGTCCCCGTGGCAAGGCCCGCCATCAGACAGAAGCCGATGCCCAGATCGACCGAACCGGCGGAGATCGACGCGGCGGTGATCTGGGCAAAACAGGCCGTCAGCGCCGCGATCACGATCGGATCACTGTCGGCCTGCTTGGTGGTGGCGATGGCGAGGCGCAGCAGCGAGACGAAGAAGGTCAGGAAGAGAAGGGCGCCCGGAATGCCGACATTCGACAGGAGTGCCACGATGAAGCTCGACGTGCGGATGCTGCCGAGCCCGCCGCCCAGGCCCGCGGTATCGGCGAAGGAGATCAGCGCCCGTTCGTTCCAACGCATGCGCTCCACGCCGGACTGGCTGTCCAGCTTGGTGATGACAGTCTCTTGAAAGAGAGCTGTGACGGTGTCGCGTACCGCCGGCAGCAGCGTCGATCCGGCGATGATGACCGGTACGACCACGACGAAGGCCAGGATGTAGACGAGGTGGCGGGCGCTGGCGCGGCGCCGTACAACCGCCGCCACGCAATATCCGAGGACGCCGAGCGAGAGAACGGCCGTCGCGGCATAGGCCGTGGTCGAGGTCGCCAGGAGGATTGTCGCCAGCAAGGTCGCGGCGAGGGGCCCGACGAGCCGCGAGCGATCGCCTTCCAGCCAGAGCATCAGCGAGAAGGCGTAGAAGGCGAGCGCAACGTAGCCATAGGCGCCGGCCTCGCTGAACGAGCCGACGATCCGCTTGAACCCATGGATCTCGCCATCCTCGAGCATGCGATAGTTGGCGTTGCGGATGAGATCCATCAACCCTTGCGTGCCGGTGGCGTAGGTCGCCAGATCCAGGAAAGCGAAGCCCACGCAGACTACGCCGGTGGCGAGAAGCATCTTTGCCAGGGTCGTTGCGCGACCAAGCCGGGCATAGGCGAAGGCGGCCCCGAAACAGACGAGGTTGCCAAGGAGATAGACGGCCTGTGTGAGGTTGGTGGCCGTCGGCTTCAGCGGGGTGGCGAGGATGTAATGGAGGTCGTTGCCGCGCGCGAGCGAGTAGGTCACGGTCGAGCCGGCGAAGATGCGCGGCAGGAACATCGCCGTGACGACGCCATAGATGGTGAACAGGGCAAACCAGAACCCCGGGCTGGGATAGTTGAAGGCAGAGAATCCGATGCCGAAGGTTTTTGGACGCGGGGCCAGGGCGGCGCAGAGGAAGGCCAGTGACAGATGGGCCGGCTGGATGCTGGCGCCGCCGAGGGCAGGCAGGATCAGGGCTGCCGAGGCGCCGAGCAGACTGAACAGGGACAGAGCGGCGAGTCCGAAGCCAAGGCCCCGATGTACTGTCAGGGCGCCCATTATCGCGACAATCAGGCCAATCAACTCAACTTGCATCGGGACTCCGTCAAGGCGTCACGGGAAGGTGCGGTTCCTGCGCAAGCCCGCGGCGCCCCGTGATGAGGCTGCACTTGTCACTGGCACGGATCGGCGGCCCGGAAGCCGCCGAAGCGGGCTGGAGGCAGCTCAGTAGGAGCCACGCTGGGAGAACAGGGCTGGTACGGTCTTGAGGATGATTTCCGTGTCGGCGACCAGGGAAAACCGGGACAGATAGTCGGCATCGAGCCGCACCCGCTGGTCGTAGGACGTGTCGCTCCGGCCGCTGACCTGCCACAGGCCGGTCAGGCCCGGGCGGGCCGAAAGGTAAAGGCTGACGAGGGCCCCGTATCTTGTCAGCTCGTCGACGACCACGGGCCGCGGCCCGACAAGGCTCATCTCGCCCCGCAGGACATTGATGAGCTGCGGCAACTCATCGATGCTCGACCGGCGCAGCATCGTTCCGATGGCAGTGACCCGCGGATCGTCCTTGAGCTTCCGCGTGGCGTTCCATTCCTTCGCGATGTCCGGGTCGGACTGGAGGTAGGCGGTGAGCCGCTCGGCGGCATCGACGCGCATCGTGCGAAACTTCAGGCAACCGAAGGAGTTGCCGCGAAACCCCACTCGCTTATGCGAAAAGAAGATGGGGCCGCCATCCGACAGTTTGACCGCGATCGCGGTCAGCACGAACAGCGGAGCGAGCAGAATCAGCCCGGCCAGCGCCAGCAGGAAATCGACGGCACGCTTGGCCCGGCCGCCGTAAGGTCCGGTTTCGCTGACGTTGCGTCGTGATGGTGAGGCATCAGAAAAGTTGGCTGTGTTCGTCAGCAAAGAGGCGTGCGACGGATCGGACGGCATTGAGACCTCCAGAAGGCGATTGTGCGACGCACAATTCCGTTAACGCTTTGATAACGGGAACTAACGTCAGGTCAGGTCAGGAAGTCTGTGACCGAGGTCATAGGTGCAAAAAAATAATTGTGATAGCCGTAAAGAACAATCGCGCTAGTATGATGTGCATAGTGCCCTTGTGCGACGCACATCAAAGAATACCAGAAAAATGCACAACGATGGGTTGTGATTTATGACTAAATTCTACGTACATAAGAGGGTGTGCGAGCATTGTAAGCCGGTTCGTCTTCTTCATGAAGGGCGATGAAATGCACCCCGAGAAAATCCGATACAATAGCGCAGAATTGCTGCAGCGCGTCCCGTTTCTAGCTGATATAGAAACGGATGCCACGGAGCATTTCGTCAATCTTTCTACCGTTCGCGTCTTTGCCAAAGGGGCGGTTATCAGCTCCTCGGAGGATTCCACTGGCGGTATGGCGATACTCATTGAAGGAACGGCTTACACAACGTCATATCTCGCGGATGGGCGTGTGTTCATTATCGATGTCCTGTCACGGGGATCGCTTTTCGGTTGGAGTAATCTTTCCGAAACGAGAGCTGTGGCGATGGAAATGGTCGCCAAGACTCAATGTGCAGCTTTGCTTATCGATCGCCGAACGTTGCTTGAAGCCATGGATATCTGGCCCAAATTCCGGCAGGCGATGTGGGCGGAGGCGCTCGCAAAGATCGCCACTCTGAAGACCAAGGTCGTGTGCGGTGCAACACCGAGCCTGCCCGCACGCCTTGCATCCTGCCTGTTGCGGCTGTTGGCCCAGTCTGAACGAAGCGACGGCGAGGCCGGCGATACGGTCACGATATCCCAGCACGATCTCGCCTGCATGCTGCCCGCTTCCCGCGAAAAGGTGAATCGCTGCCTGCACAGCTGGGAGGAGAGGAAGCTTATCGAGCTTGGGATGGGGTGCATCACGGTCCTCAGGCGGGACGCGCTTGCATCCTTCGCTTTCTGCGATCCGGTTCCGAAGGGAACCGATACCACGACCCCGTCGAACTCCCATAGCGGTCCGACCGCTCTTGATTACCGCAACGGGTGCAATGGTGCAGCGTGGGCGGGCTGAGGGGCGTTCGCCGATCGAGACGGGCCGCGAACGGCCTTCCCTCCGCGTCGGTCCGGGATGTGGTGACGCCACTCTTCGCGCGGAAAGTGTCATGACACGGATGGACGCGATGGAGGGTGATGTCCTGCGGGACAAAGACCGGGAAGACCGACCGCTCGCCTATGCCAACGCCGGCAACGGGTGCGGGGGCGCGGCCAGTCGGGATATCGACCGTGTCGTCATTCTCAACGACGTCTCGACAGCCAAGGGCGGGGCGACCGACCTCGCACTCCTGTCAGCCAGGATGATCCGAAGACGCGGGTTTCCCGTCACCTTCATCTCGGGCGGTGAGACAGATCACGGCGAACTCGCCACGAGCGGCGTCGACCTGGTCGCGATGGGAGAGGCCCATATCCTCGACCAGGGCCTGAGGGCAGCGGTGAGCGGCATTCACAATGGCGCAGTTGCAAGCTTCGTCGCAGAGTGGATCCGGGCCAACGACACGCCGGGCACTGTCTATCACGTCCATGGTTGGTCGAAGATCCTCTCACCGACGCTGTTTCGTGCACTGGCCCCGGTGTCCGGGCGCATGATCGTCCATGCCCACGACTTCTTCCTCGCCTGCCCGAACGGCGCGTATCATGACTATCAAGCCGGCGAGGTCTGCGAGCGCGAGCCGCTTGGTCTGTCGTGCATGCGCACCCATTGCGACAAGCGGAGTTATGCCCAAAAGCTCTGGCGCAGCGCCCGATCGCTGTCCCTCGCATCGAGTTTTCCCAAGCAGGCCGCACATCGCATCCTGATGCTGCATGAAGGCATGCAGCCCTTTCTGGAGCGGGCCGGCTATCCGGGGAGCGCGCTGCATACGGTGCGTAACCCAGTCCGGCCTTTCACCTCGGAGCGGGTCCGGTCGGAGGCGAACGTGACGTTTCTCTTCGTCGGCCGCCTGGTGACGGAAAAAGGAGTGGAAGCGTTTTTGGCCGCGGCCGACGCCTTGAACCTCGAAGCAATCGTCGTCGGCGACGGACCGCTGCGGCAGATGCTGGAACAGCGCCACCCGTCGGCGAAATTCACCGGGTGGCTTGCGCGCGAGGATATCGCGGCCATGGCCACCAAAGCGCGCGCACTGGTCATGCCGACACAATATGCCGAACCCTTCGGCCTGGTGGCGGCCGAGGCCTCGTTCAGCGGTCTTCCCGTCATCCTGTCCGATCGCGCTCTGCTTGCGGCCGATGTGGACGCGGCCGGGATCGGGTTTTCCTATCGCGGCGACGATCCCACGTCTCTGGAACAGGCTATGGCAAGCTTCGCGGCGCTCTCCAAAGCGGAGACGAAGGCGATGAGCCTGCGGGCTTTCGCGCGCGCCGGGCATATCGCTCAGTCGCCCGATGCCTGGTGCGACGCGCTTCTGGGACATTACCGAGAGGTGCTTGCAACGATGCCGGCGGACGGGCTGCGGCCATGACGTTGAACGCCCTCGACGAAAACACGCTGACTCTCTCCTCCGCAGCCGTGGCCCGCGAAAGCGAGGCGTCGGTCGCGGGGCGGAGCATCCGCCTGTTCAATGTCAAATACAGTCCGAATCTGGGGGACGGCGTCCTGTCGGAGTGCCTGGAGGAGGCCTTGGCCCAGGAGCTGGGCAGCGCTGATGTCGCGTCGATCGATCTGGCCGGGCGAGAGGCCTATGGCGGGTCCGGCGCCGGGCGTCATCTGGCCTTGTCCGTTCTGAACAACCTCCCGCAATCGGTCCGCCGGGCCGCCATACGTCTGCCGCTGGTGCTGCAGTCGCGGCGCAAATGGCGACCGCACTACAGGACCGGGGTCAAGCCGTGCGATGCGGTGGTCATCGGCGGCGGCAATCTTCTCGCCGATCTCGACCTCAACTTTCCCACGAAGCTCGCCCTGGCGCTGGACGAGGCGGCCCGCCGCGATCTGCCCGTCGCCTTTTACGGCGTTGGCTGCGCCGCCCGCTGGTCGGACACCGGCCGGCAAATGCTGGCGAGAATGCTGGCGCGTACCGATCTGAAGGCAGTGTTCGTCCGCGACGACGCTTCAAGGATCAACTGGAACCGTCTGTTCGGTCATGCCCTGCATGTTCCCGCCGAACTGGTCCGAGATCCGGGTCTTCTCGCCAGCGAGACCTATCGTGCCGCGCGGCCCATATCCGTCGGGCGCCGGGTAGGTCTCGGCATCATGAGCGATACGGCAGTGCGCTACCATTCCGATGTGGTGCTGCGGCCCGGCGAACTGGCCGATTGGTACGTCGCCGTCGCCTCTGCCCTGTGTCAGGACGGCGCCAGTGTCGTCGCCTTTACCAATGGCAGCCCCGAGGACAAGGCAATGCTGGCGGCAATCGCCGAGCGCCTCGAAGCGGCCGCCCCATCGGTCGCTTTCGTCGAGCCGCGCACGCCGGCCGAACTCTGCGAGACCATCGCGGGGCTCGACCGGCTGATCGCCTTCCGAATGCATGCGATCATCGTCGCCTATTCCTACGGGGTCCCGGCGCTGGCCCTGCGCTGGGACCCGAAGCTCGACGCGTTCATGGCGTCGGTCGGCCTGTCGGAACAGGTTGTGGCTATCGGTGAAGCTGCTCCCGACGGAATTCCGCGCCGGCTCGATGCAGCAGCGGCGGTCTTTCCCTCGGAACGGCGCCGAGCGCGCATCCTCGCTGAAACGCGCGCAGGCATCGGACGGCTTGCCACCGCTCTGGAGGTATAAAGCGATGAATGTTCGCGCGTCTCCGCCGGTGCAACCGGCAGCATTTTCCCTTTCCGCTGGGCGGATCCCCAGCCCGCGGATCGCCCGCCGCGATCGTCCGGCCAGGGTCGCGATCATTCATTACTGGCTCGTCGGCATGCGTGGCGGGGAGAAGGTGGTCGAAAACCTCTGCGAGATGTTTCCCGAGGCCGACATCTTCACGCTGGTCTGCGATCGCGAGAAGCTATCCCCGATGCTGCGCGAACGCCGGATCGTGACATCCTTTCTCCAGCGCATCCCGGGAGCGAGGCGCCACTACCAGAAGCTGCTTCCGCTGATGCCCTTCGCGATCGAGGAGTTCGATCTGCAGGAATACGATCTGGTGATCTCCAGCGAATCGGGACCCGCCAAGGGTGTCGTGACCCGGCCGGATGCACTGCATCTGTGCTACTGCCATTCGCCGATGCGCTATATCTGGGACCACTATCACGTCTACCGAAACAACCTGAACGCTGCCGGGCGGCTGGCTATGTCGGTGACCTCGCCGATGTTGCGGATGTGGGACGTCACCACATCTGCACGGGTCGACCATTTCATCGCCAACTCCGCCCATGTCGCGCGACGCATCTCCCGTTACTACAACCGGCCGGCTGCGGTGGTGCATCCCCCTGTCGCCGTGGACGATTTCGCCATCGGCGAGCAGCGCGGCGACTTCTATCTCTATGCGGGCCAGCTGACGCACTACAAGCGCGTCGATCTGGCGGTGGAGGCCTGCACCCGTGCCCGCAAGCCTCTCGTGATCATCGGCGAGGGTGAGGCGACGAAACAGCTGAAGGCGATCGCCGGGCCGACGGTGCGGTTTCTCGGCTTCCAGCCCTTTGATGTCCTCAAGGATCATCTCTCGCGCTGCCGGGCGCTGCTGTTTCCCGGAGAGGAGGATTTCGGAATCCTGCCGGTCGAGGCGATGGCCTGCGGACGTCCGGTGATCGCCTACGCGTCCGGCGGCGCGCTGGAAACCGTGATTGACGATACCGTCGGGGTCCATTTCCAGGATCAGACCGTCGAGGCGGTGCTCGATGCCATAGGCGAGTTCGAGGCGCGGGAAGATACGTTCGAGCCCACTGTGATCAGGGCTCATGCCGAACAATTCTCCAGCAGCCGCTTTCGCAGCTCCATTGCAAGTGTGGTTGCCGAGAGCTGGCGCGTGGCGGGGCTAAGGCCCGAATCCCTGAATGCCGCGATTGATATCCCGTATCGCACTGATGCTATGCTGCCCTGCGCCTGAACTCAGACGAGCCCAAAGCGTCACGGCGTATGCTTCATCCCCCGGAACGCCCCCCTTACCTCTTGATACGCCGTATGCCGATCGGGCGATCTTGAACGCCGTTTGACAGGCGTTTTCTAGGAACTTGGCGGGGACATCAGTGTCCGTTGCCAAAAAACAACGTTGTAATCTACGCTAAAATCCACCTCGAAGTCCCGCAGACGGTCACCGGACCTTAGTCCAAACGATCTGGAGCGGAAGGTCGAAAGTATTATAGGACCAAATGCCCTAACGGTACGTAGGCCAGTTAGATATGTTCCCAAAAAGGGTCCGCTAGAGGGCATTCGCCTCAGGCGATACTCGAAACCGGAGCGAATCTATGTATACGCCAGCTAACGCCTCGAAAGCGCACTGCCGCGAAGCCGAGAAGGCACGCGAGAACCGTGCCGAGATCGTTATGGCGCTCAATCAAGAGCAGGTTACCCGTAGAGAACTCTTCAAATGGGGCCTCTTCACAACCGTCGGAACGCTAGCGCTGGTCAACGGCCTGAGTCCTTTTGCTCGTAGTGCGTTTGCCGACATTCCCACCGGCGCGCCGCGGAGCCCGCTGTTCGGTGCAAGAAAGTTCACGACGGAATTGCATCGCTGCCAGTTGCAGACGCCGATCCCCCTTAAGCGGAAGGTGGCAAACAATGGTGAATCAAGAGCCAAATTCCCGAACGAGCTAGGCGAGTTGCCGGGACGCCGAAAATCCTACCACACTCAGTTCTCGAAGAATCCGGAGAATGACCGCTTCCGTAATCCGCTTACTGGCAGGGGCCCGATCGAAGGTCGTCCGCCGGGTGAAATCTTTGCGCATCAGCGCTGGGAAGAATACTTCCCCAAGGTCGGCTACCTCTTGTCGCTCGGCCAATGCGCCGGCGATACCTACATGCACGAGAGCTTTCCGTACCAAAACCCAGACAGCTTCTGGTGCTACGGCTCAGGTCGAAACGCGGTTGGGAGTATGCCGCCGTTCTTGATCAAGGCACGGTATGGTGAGCCGATGCTGACTCGGGTTTACAACAACTTGCCGATAGACCGAGCGCAGAATGCCGGCTTTGGCCGCAATGAGACACAGCTCCATTTCCACAACGCTCACAACGGCGCCGAGAGCGATGGTGCTGCAAATGTCCATCATTTCCCGGGTACATTCTATGACTATCGGTGGAGCACGACACTTGCCCGTGCCGACAAAACCAACACGGATGCTTCCGACCGGCGGGCTTCGGGGCCCGATGGCAATGGCGGCCTCAATCTTGTTCCGGGTGATTTCCGTGAAATTCAAGGGTCTATGTGGGCGCACGATCACAGGTTCTTCTTCACAGCAGAAAACTGTTACAAGGGAAATTTCGGAGCGATCAACTATTACAGCGGTCCTGACCGTGGCAATGAAGAGCTGGACGATGGCGTCAACTTAAGACTGCCTAGCGGATCCCTGCTCGACTGGGGCAATACGGATTTCGATGTCAATTTGGTGATTTGGGACTGTTGCTATGATGCCAGCGGGCAATTGTTCTTCGATATATTCGATACGGAAGGAATGCTGGGAGATATACCAGCAGTCAACGGGTCTTATGCGCCATTCTTCGAGGTTCTTCCGAGGAAATACCGCTTCCGCCTGTTAAACGCGAGTATGTCTCGCTTTTGGAAGATCGGGCTCGCTGACCAATTGGGGCGGGCGGTGCCTGTTCATTTTATTGCTAACGACGGAAACCTCGTCGTTTCTCCCCTCCAGATCCCGACCCTCGGGCCACAGGGGATGGGTGAACGCTTCGATATCATCGTCGACTTCTCACAATTCCGGAAGGGCGACAGAATATACCTAGTCAACCAGGCCCTGCATCGCGATGGCCGACGTATGAAGGAGGAGTTGCCCCTTAAGCAAGCGATTCGCGGCGACGACAAGGATCCTGTAGTCGGCGCGTTTATGGAGTTCCGAATTGTCAACAAAGTGGAGAGCGTCGACGTCCCGGGTGTGTTCCATAAGGCCAGCGATCCAGACAAAAGCCAGATTCCTCCATTGCTGACCGAACAGATTCCAATCGTCGCGCCGGTTCGGACGCGTCATGTGGAATTCAAGAAATCGGGGGGAGATTCCCGTGGCCCGGACGGCGAATGCATTCCTGACTGCCAGGAATACGCAACCTTCCCTTGGACAATTCGTGTTAACGGTGAAGATCATCACTCAATGAACGCCAACCGTATCTCGATGCTTATTCCTGAGCCGGGCGAAATCGAACACTGGACGTATGAAAACGGGGGAGGTGGCTGGGATCACCCGATCCATTTACACTTCGAGGAGGGAGTTACTATAAGTCGGGATGGCATGGAAATGCCAGACACTGAGCGTCTAGCACGAAAAGATGTGTGGCGCCTCGGCGAAGGCGGTAGTGTTACCTTTCAGGTCCAGTTCGGAGAGTTTGGCGGCTCGTACGTTAACCACTGCCACAATACGGTTCACGAAGATTTCGCCATGCTTGCACGTATCCAACTGCTGACGGGCGTCGCCGGGTCGCCGCAAACATCAATCACTCCGACGCCCAACCCAACGCCCGACGGCGTATTTTTTACAGACCCTGAGATATTACCCGAGGGGCTCCCCCGCGGCTGGAGCGACGAAACCGTTCGCTCCGCACAGCTGATGCCAACGGTCGGCGGTGATAGCGAGGATGATGATTGATCGTCTATAGAAGTCGATCTGCGTTACAGTATATTGAGGTCATTCTATGAATATGTTCTACGCAAGACTATTCATGATCGTGCTTAGCAGTGTGGTTGTTGCGGACGCATTTGAGGCAAAGGCCGCGTCATCCCGCTACAATGCCGACTACTTTACCAATCGCCTGGTCGTTACCCAGAACGGTAACGAGTTGCGGTTCTACGACGACCTCATCAAAAACCGTATCGTCGTCGTTAGTTTTATTTACACAAGTTGCCTTGATCTTTGTCCATTGACAACTGCACGTCTGGCGGAAGTGCAGCGGCGCCTTGTCGAACGGGGTCGAACGGAAGTTTCGTTCGTTTCTCTGAGCGTTGATCCTGAGCGGGATACGCCCGAGCGCCTCAAAGGTTTTGCGGAGGCTTTCGATATAGGGCCCGGTTGGACTTTCGTGACCGGCACGCCGGAAAACATGAAGGTCATCAATCATGCTTTGGGCGACAGAAGCCGTTCGCTGTCAGAACATCGCAATGAGGTTGTGCTCGGCAACGACCGGACCGGGGAATGGGCTAGAAACAGTACCTTCGGCGACCTGGAACGCCTAGTTGTCGATATCCTTGCAATGGATCCTGAATGGCGCCAGTCGGGCCAAGCACTTTCAGACCGATCAATGTCCCGAGAAGCGGTCGCCGGGCAGATTAGCGAACAACCGGGACAGGCACTCTACAAGAAGCTCTGTGCGGGCTGCCACACCATCGGCGCCGGTGATCGGGCGGGTCCGGATCTTCTTGGGACGACGGAGCGGCGTGAGCATGAGTGGTTGATTTCGTTTATCCGTAACCCGGCTCGGAAGCGCGCAAATGCCGACGCGGAGCTAGCAGCCCTTGTGGCGCGCTTTCCGGGAGTTCGCATGCCCACGCTAGGTCTGTCGCACAACGATGCTGCTGACCTCATTGCCTATATCGATGCGGTTGGTTCCAGGCTCTTCAAAGAGCGAGAACTCGAGGCGCTCCGCAATCCTTCCCACGATCACGGGAGGTCCCAGCCAGCAGCGCAGCAACACCACCACAACGGCGCAACCGAACACAGCGATCATGGTCGGGCCCGGCTTTCACATCACGACTGATCGCAATGAACGTCGAACCCAATAGTCGCTAATGCAAATGGGTGTTCCCGGTCGAAGGAGAGATGACATGGCGAGTTTTGCCTATCAGGCACTCACCTCCGCCGGCGATGTCGTCACTGGCACTCTTGAAGGTTCGACTAGAGCCGCGATAAGTATGGAGTTGGATCGCCAGTCGCTGCTGCCTATCGAAATCGCCGAAGGGGCGGAACGCCTTCAGCCGAATGGCTTTGGTATAACCAAGCTCTTTGCAAAACGACCCGACGCCGGCGATATTACCCGCGTTACCGAGGATTTATCGGCTCTCTTAATGGCCGGCGTGGCGTTGGATCGTGCCATCTTGATCATATCCCAAACGGCTACGAAGACGATCATTGCAGGTCTGCTGCGGGACTTGCATCAAGCGATATCAAGGGGGCAGAGCCTTGCCGAGGCGACTGGCGATCATCCCGCTGCTTTCCCTGCAAACTATGTCAAGATTGTTGAAGTCGCAGAAGCCGCCGGCACCCTGCCGGAGACACTGGCGGTGCTCGCTCACGAGCGGCAGCGCAACGAAGAGCTTCGGCGCCGGATCTCTTCGGCTCTGGCCTACCCCGGGTTCCTCGCCGCTGCCGCCTTCGGCGTACTGGCGTTTGTGCTGACGGTGGTCATCCCGGAGTTCGATCGCGCCCTATCAGGAAGTGCGTTAACCGATAGTCCGGCTGAAGCGATATTCCTGCTGTCCCGCACATTACGTGCCAATGGCATCGAGATCGCGATCGTGACTATTCTAGCGCTTTCAGTTGGCCTGTGGGGAGCTCGCAGGCAAGCGCTGAGAGCGCGCGGCTATGAACTCTTCTGCCGCCTTCCCGGACTGAAGAAGCTAGCGTCCGATGCGCGCACCGTAACGTTCTGCGCCAATCTTGGCTTGCTTACCCGCAGCAATGTCGACATCTCCTCTGCCCTTCGACTAATTCGTGACACAATGGACTTTGAACGCGATCGGCAATCAATCGACGCGGTATTGGCAGATGTTAGGCAAGGCCGCAGGCTGACCGATTCGCTGCAGTCCAGATCTTTGTTGCCAGCATATGCCGTCCATATGCTGCGCGTCGGAGAAGATTCCGGGTTAGGCGCTGCTGCGACGCGGACGGCGCTGTATTACGAAGGAAGGCTGGATCGCGGCATGACCCGTGCGGTCGCCATTCTCGGTCCGACCATTCTGTTGCTCGTTAGCTTCCTGATCGCGTGGATTATAATCTCGGTTATGACTGCGCTGCTTTCGATGAACGAGATAATCCTATGATCCCGCAATTTGCCGTTGCCCATCGCGGATTGGACAATACGACTCGCTCAAAACCGCGGGATCGCGATGGCGGATTTACTCTGGTCGAACTGTTGGTTGTCCTCGTCATCTTGAGCCTGGTGATGGGTCTAGTGGGGCCGCGTGTCCTGAACTATCTCGGAGATGCTCGTGCTAAGACCGCGCAGATGCAGATCGAATCGTTGTCGTCAGCGCTCGATCTCTTCTTTCTGGACGTCGGACGATATCCGACCGAACGGGAAGGACTGGCAGTCTTGGTCGAAAAAGGCAGCATACCAGGCTGGAACGGGCCCTACGTGCAGCAGTCGAAAGTCCCCATCGACCCGTGGGGGAAACCCTACCAGTACCAATCTACGGCGACCGGCATCGGATTCGAAATTCGCTCGCTAGGGCCGGATGGAAGTGGAGGCGGTGGTGGGGCGGTCGACATCACTAGCCGCTGACCCCTGCGGTGGCTTCAGTCTCCTGGAAGTCGTATTCGCGTTAGCGATCGCCTCCCTTATGGTAGTGGTTGCCCTGCCACATGCCCTTCCAATGAAAGGACTTGGCGATCTGCGGAGAGCGGCTTCTGGGATCGCAACTGTTCTGCTGATCGACCGGCATGGCGCGGCCAGAACAGGCACTTGGGTGGATACCGCGCTGGACCTTTCCTCCGGCGTAGTCAGCTCAGGCCTACAGCCCACAAGCATCCACGTCCCGGACGGCATCGTTCTGGAGTTGGGGCAGGCAGATCGCATGATCCGGGACGGAACTGCCGTCATTCGATTTGCGCCCGACGGACGGTCTTCGGGAGGTGTTCTGACCCTTAGGTGGCAGCAGGCCACAGCGCAGGTCATCATCAATCCACTGACATCGAGCGTCACCATCGACTTAGAGCGAGCGAGGAGGGGCCGATGACCACGCTCTTCGAGATGATCGTCGCAGTCGCTATACTCGCCGGTCTCGTCTCATTGACGCCACGAGCGATCGTATCGTCTCGCGCTGGTATTGAGCGGGTCGAAGACATCGTCCAGGCGCAGATCGTAGCGAAGGCGGTGCTGTCCGCAAGTCAGCAAAACACCTCGTTCCGAGCTGGCGTCCGCAGCGGAATGATGCATGGGATAAGATGGATAGCTGAAACACGTCTGTACAGGGAAGGGCGAGAACCTAGCGGGGATGACGAAGTTCACGAAGTCCAGAGTCTTCTCGCCATTCGGGTATCAGTCGAGGCGAGGCCCGGTCATGTGATCGTCCTTGAGGCGCTAAGTATTGGGGCTTTGCAGTAATGCGCCGGCGATCCGCCCACGATAGAGGCTTCGCGCTGATTGAAGCGATCTGCGTTCTGCTTTTATCTGCCTTGGTGATGGCGACGCTGTCGTTGGCTACCAGCGTGGTCGTTCGCCATTCGGAGGCCGCCCACACGAAGACCAACCAGATGGAGGTGCTTGCTGCGAGCATAACGGCGATGAAACGGGACGTCTCCGGCATTATCGCCGTCCGCGCTGGACCTGCGAAGGACAGCCCGCTGCTATTCAGCGGATCTCGGACGTCGATCAACTACGCTGTCGCCGCCGACGGCCAAGTGCCAGAGACAGTGGTATGGATCGAGAGCCACTATGAATCAGGTGTTGGCGCGTTGCTGCGGTGGGAGACACCGCTTGTTCCGGGTAAACCGACGCAGGCACGTGTGCATCGGAGCGAACCCGCGGTTCTTATGTCCGGGCCTTGGATCTTCGAGTTTGCCTATGCCCAAGGCGGTACCGACAAAGCGTTGCGGTGGAACAACCGATGGAACGGTCGGAGTGCGTTGCCCGCATTGCTTCGACTTGATGTCGTTGATGCTGAAACACGCGGTCTGGTGAGCAGCATGATCGCTCCCACGCATGTCGACGCCATCTTCGACTGCATCACTCCGGAAGGGGTGTGTCGCGGCGAGAAAAATCACCCACTGGATGGGGCCGAAGATGCGCGACGATGACGGATACATTACGCTCGCGGTGTTGGGATTTGCGGGGCTCATGTCGGCGGTTGTTATCGGCCTCATCCATCTGACCGGGCAGGGCGTTCAGAGAACGTCGATTGGTAGTCAGGCGCTGCAGATTGAATCCCTGCTTGATAGCGGTCTGACGGGCGCGGGATATCTCCTGTTTGTAGAAAATCTGAATCCTGAAGACCTAAATGCCACCGTTCTGTCTCTGGGCGAGGGATCTGTTTCAATTGCGGTCATCGACGAAGCTATCCGCGTCGATCTCAATAAGGCCACCCCTCCGCTGCTCAGCAGCCTCTTCGAAGCTGCGGGCGGTACATCGCTGGACCCGAAGGCTTTCGCAGAAAGGGTGATCGATTGGCGCGACGAGGATGACCTAAGTTCTATCTACGGTGCCGAGAAGTTCGACTATCGCGCCGCCGGTCGGGTCGGAATGCCCCCTAACCAGCCCTTCCGCTCCGTCGACGAGCTCCGCTTTCTGCACGGTTTGAACATACAGGATTTTCAGCGGCTCAGCCCCTTCCTAACCGTCTTCAGCCCAAGTTCACGCGTCCTTGAAAATGGCGCGTCGGCCACCGTCAGGGCCGCGCTTCGAAAGCCAACTGTGTCACTCACCGACGATAATTTGGTAGACGGTCGCGGACAAGCAAACGAGCCGTCCGGTGTGTTTCGGATTCGCCTGACGGCGCGTACTGCAGGCGGGTCGGTGGGGGTCTCCGAGGCGGTGATCGCACGGCGGACAGAAGCCTCTAGGCCATTTGCCGTGCTCTCGTGGTCACGGCTGCACGACGGTCCCGGAACCAGGGATGGCAAATCATGAGCTTGGCTTCACTGGCCGATGGCAAAGCGAAAATCACCCCGTCGGGCTTCCTGCAGGCCTGCGCGAGCTCGCTGTTGCGGCTTGTCGTTTCCAAGGCCGGGCATCCGTCGTTTCTTCTGGTTGAACGTGAAGGTCGGTTCGAATGCTTTCGTAGATGTCGCAATGGTCAACTGGCGTCGATCGGCAGCTGGGCGTTCGAGGAGGCCCCGTCCGGACGAACGGCGCGCGTACTACGGCGTCATGCTTTCGACCTGAGGCTCGACGCCGCGAACACAGTCACCACGTCAGTCTGTGTTCCGGCGGCCGGCCGGAAACACATTGCTTCGATCGTTCGTCACCAAGTGGAACGATTGACGCCTTGGGCGCCGGAGAAGGCTGTGTACGGGCACGTGATTTTGGAGAGCGACCCATCCGGCGATCCGAGCGAGCTGACGGTTCGTCTGACCGTGATGTCGCGAGCCATCTTCACCGCGCGAATGGCTCCCTTGATTGAAAGGGGCCTTCGGCCAGCGTTGATCGGGATCAGCGACGATCCCCTTGATTGTCCGAGTACCCTCGACCTGAGCCTCGGCGTGGAAACGCTACGAGTGACACGCGGGTGGTATGTTAAATTGACCGCAGCCGTTATGGCCGTCGCGGCGAGCATTGCGTTTGCTCATCTGGCTTGGAGCAACCAGCAGCGTCAAGCGCACTCCTCTATGATGGCCGAGAAAATTGATCATCTGCGTGGAGCTGTCAGTGGTATTGGAGATGTACCGAGGACAAAGGAATCCGTTGAAGTGCTTGCTCAAAAACGACGGAGTTGGCCATTGGTCCTGCTACTCGAGGATTTGTCCGTCGTACTGCCAGACAGCACATATTTGACCGACCTATCGGTAGACGATCGGACGCTTCGCATATCGGGTCTCTCAAGTGCGCCATCCGATCTGATTTCCATCCTCGACGGTTCCCGCTTGCTGGTGGACGTGCGGTTCTCTGCTCCGGTCACGCGGGATCGAGACGGGGGCCGGGATCGCTTCGAGATCGAAGCCACGATCATCGAGAGGAAGATGGAGTAATGGCCTTATTCGCAGCTCGATCCAAAATGCGCCGGTGGCCAACAGCAGCGGTAAGTTGTCTGGCTGCAGTCATGCTTGCCTTGGCCTTGGTTGAGTACCGTTCGTCAAGAGACATAGACGCGGCGCTCGCGGATCAGTCGGTCATCCTTGCGGATTTGCAGCAACAGGTTGCGTCCGCACGCATGTCCAAACTTGCCGAAGAGGCTGGGGAGCGGCCTGAGTTCTATATTGCCGGCGATACGGTTCCCATTGCGGGAGCGACCCTGCAGAATATCCTGACCCAGATCGTCGAAGAGCGCGGAGGAGCGTTATCGCAGGTCGAATTCATTCCAACGGTGGAGAATACGGCCCGCCGCGCAACGCTCAAGCTCTCGTTCTTCGCGAAGCTGGAGAATGTGCAGAACATTCTCTTCGACATTGAAAGCCGGCAGCCTCTGATGCTAATCAGCTCGCTATCGCTGCAAGCAGAGTCCACGGGACGTTCGCTTGAACATAGCGGTGACATGCTTCGGGCTGTGATGGCCGTCGATGGCTACCTTCGGCCGGAAGGTGGCTGAATGCGCTCTGTTGCCTGCCTGTTGGCACTCTTGTTCTGCCTTATCGAACCAATCTCGACGCTCGCTGCCGATGACGCAGGGGGAGGCGACGAGGTCGAACTGGGACTTCCGTTGGACGACACAAACCTTAGCGACCTAACGGAAACCCGGGTCCGCCCCTTGTTTGCGCCATCTCGGCGGCAGCCATTGCCTCCCGCCGCGCCGGTTTCCCGGCCCGTAACCGTTCGCCGAGCTGATCCGCCAGACACGCCACAGCTACCTAGTATCCATCTGCTCGGCGTTATCGCCATTCGGGGCGAACGGACAGCGCTAATTGCCGCCCCTGGGGTAGGAACCGTGCGCTTGAAGACCGGTGACGACTATCAAGGCTGGACAGTCATGATCCCTGACTCGAAAACCATCGGATTTCATATGGGAGGGCGAAGCCAGACATTCCGGCTCTTTGAGCCGAAGTAGGTGGTCAAGCCTGTTTGGTCAGATCGTCGCCCGCAGGACTTCTTCTACGGTAGTGACGCCATGCCGGTACTTTTCCATTCCGTCCTCTAGCATGGTTCGCATGCCGCGGATGCGGGCTTCGCTTGCCAACGTCTTTGCGTCGACATCGCTGCGGATGAGACTTTGCAGATCCTCGTCCAGCCGGATTACTTCGAAAAGCCCAACACGGCCCCTGAATCCGGTTCCGCCACACCAACTGCATCCCACCGAGACGTAGTATGTGTCTTCCGGCCGAGGCTGAAATCGACCAGCATCTGCCAGTGCCGATGCTGCGGCGGAACATTCCCTGCTGGGTCTGCGGCAGCGGGGGCAGAGTTGGCGTACCAGACGCTGGCCGACGACGCAACGCAAAGTGGACCGTAGTAGAAAAGCGTCGATGCCCAGGTCTGCAAGGCGGACCACTGCTTCCGCAGCATTGTTAGTATGTAACGTCGTCAGGAGCAGATGACCCGTGAGTGCCGCTTGAACGGCGATTTCAGCGGTCTCGTGATCACGCATTTCACCGACCATAAGTACGTCGGGATCGTGTCGCAAGAAGGAGCGGATTGCTGAGGCGAATGTATAGCCAATTGCTGGCCGGACCGGAGTCTGGACAAGACCGGGTATCTGGTATTCGATTGGATCTTCCACTGTAATGATCTTTCGATCAGACGTGTTCAGTGCTGAAAGGATCGAGGCGAGCGTGGTAGTCTTCCCGCTGCCGGTTGGACCCGCGACAATGATCAAGCCATGCGGTTCCCTAATCTGCGCATTCACTGTTGCAAGATCATCCCCTGCCATGCCTAGGGCGCTCAGATCCAAGAACTTCGCATCTCTGCTCAGCAACCGGATGACTGCCGTTTCTCCGTGGAGCCCGGCAACTGTGGCGACCCGGAGATCGACGTCGGCGCCGCTTACGCGAATACGTGTCCGACCGTCCTGCGGTAGCCGGCGTTCTGCGATGTCTAGCCCTGCCAGGATCTTTACACGTGAGATAACGGAGCGAGACTGCGCCGCGGGGAGAACGCCGTAGGACCGGAGGAGGCCGTCCACGCGGAGGCGGATCGCCAGACCGTCCTCCTGGGACTCGATGTGGATATCTGTCGCTGACAGCGTCATGGCTGCCTCGAAGATCTCGTCGACGGCTCGTACCACTGGAGCTCCGCTGGCGAGGTCTTGTAGCGTTTGCAGGTCGTCTTCGGATCTCGCATTCTTCGCTGTCAAACTCGCGGTTAGGGACACTGCTGCTCGTCCGGATGCGAAGGCTTGCTCGAAGAGCAGTTCTAACTCGTCGAATGCCGCGATGCGGAGTTCTGACTTGGCGCCGGTCGCCAATCTTGCCGATCGAATGGCTTCCGATTTGGTCGGATCTGCCACGGCAAGAAATGCTTCATCCTTCAACCGGTATGGAAAAACCCAGGACTCCCTCAGGAAACGCAGAGATAGATCCGCGAATAGTTCCTCCTCGTACTCGATCGATCCAAGCTCCGCTCTGGGCAAATTGTGCAACGCAGCTATTGCGTCAGCTAGCGCATCAGCGGACAGTATTCGCTGCTCCCAATAATCGCGATATGTGAGGTTCCCTTCGGATCCGAGCGTGAGCGTGTTTTCCTCGATTTGGCCGTTCCCTGTGGCAAAATCAGCACCAATCTTATCATTGTCGGCCATGGCTCGATTCCATTCGACATCTAGCGCCTCAGTCTTTAGAATTTATACGATGAAACCAAGCAGATAAAGCGCAGGTGGACGCCGAGAAGAGGTGTCATTTGCGAGGGCGGATAGCCAGAAGCACTGTATCGCAGGAGCAGTGCAAACCATGGCGCCGATGGGGGCGGGCTCGCCTTTAGGGAAGGGGAGATTATGCGCTCTGGAGTTTTTGCTGTAGTTCGTGTCGGAGCTCTACTAGTACTGGGAGGATGCGCAGGCCTCGACGGAATCATGCAGACGACTGATCGTTCCGGTATCTACGGTGCCGCCTTCGGGCCGGATTTTACCGCTAGGCAACCTCTGGCAGATTCGAACGGTGTTGCGCGGAGAGCGAATTCACAGGACATTGGGGGCGCTTTTTTTGGGCCTGGAGCCAGAAGCGGGCCTACTCTTCCTCTTGGTGTGTCGACCAGTTCAGACGGAGAAGTTAACTTAAATTTTCAAGGCGCTGAAGTTTCCGAGGTAGTTCAAGCCATTTTGGGGGACGCTTTGGGGGTCGGTTATACGCTAGACTCGGAAATCTCAGGCGAGGTGACGCTATCGACTGCAAGGCCCGTGCGGCGTGACGATCTTTTGGCGATCTTAGAAAGCGTGCTCATAAGCAACAATCTTGCGCTGGTCAAAGCTGGCGAGATTTATCGCATTACCAGCGATGCATCCACCGCCGCTCTTGCCGTGGACCGTGGGCAAGCTGATGCTGGCCACGGCCTTTCTATAATCCCTCTTAAGTATGTATCAGCACAAACCCTTACACGACTGATTGACGGTTTTGCAATTAGGCCAGGCTCCGTACGGGTCGAGAAGACACGCAATCTCCTTATCATCGCCGGAAACGGACAAGCGAGGCAGACGGCTGTTGAGACTGCGCTATCTTTCGATACTGACTGGATGCAGGATCAATCGGTTGCCATCTTGCCTTTGCGCGCCACCAAACCCGAGACAATCATCCCAGAGCTCACGAGGATATTTGGATCCCGGAGTGGCGAATCAAGCGAAGACGTAATCCAATTCATGGCTATGCCGCGCCTTAAGGCTATCCTCGCCGTTTCGCAAAGCCGTGGCCTCGTTGAGCGAGCGAAAACGTGGGTTGTTCGGCTTGATAAAGAGAACCCGGATCTAGATAGCAACGTTCACGTATATCGCGTTAAGTACCGTGATGCTCAGAAGCTATCGGAGTTACTAGCACGACTCTTTTCGTCAAATTCTGTTGGCCCGTCCTCCTCGTCGGTGGCGGACAGCGCACCATCGCAAGGTTCGGATCCTTCCGCGTTGGTGGAGGCTGCGTTCAGTGCGCCCCAGGCGAACGTAGCGACATCATTGTTTCTCGGGGATGCCAACAAATCGCTTGAAGGCGGGAATTCATTACGCATCGAGCCAGATCTCTCGAACAATTCACTGGTGATTTATGGTGACCGCGCCATTCGCGGAAAAGTTTTGCAGGCTCTTGCGCACATCGACGTGCCGCAGATGCAGGTAGCAGTGAATGTTACGATGGCGGAGGTGCGCCTCAATGATCAGTTGCGCCACGGGGTGCAGTACTTCATCAAGAGTGGGGATATCGGGCTTGGGCGGGACAAGGGTTCCGTTGGTCTGTTTCGTACTATTGCGGACGGTATTGCTCGTGAGGTGCCCGGCTTCAATTTCGTCGTGGGGTCCGAGAGTGCGCCTGATATCGTCCTCAATGCATTGGACGCGGTGACCGACGTCCGCGTTCTATCCTCGCCATCTCTTGTTGTGATGGAAAACGAGGTCGCGAAGTTCAGGGTGGGTGACCAAATCCCAATTGTAACCCGTACTGTGAATTCAGTTGAGGACGCAAATGCACCCGTAAGTAATGAGGTAGAGTATCGTGATACGGGTATCATAATGAACGTAAGACCTCGCATCGCCGAGAACGGTGTCGTTACAATGGTAATCGAGCAGGAAATATCTTCGGTGACTGCTAATGCTGGCTCGCTAACGCCGGTGATTTCCAACAGGAGCGTAGCCAGTACAATCTCGGTGGTCGATGGACAGACAGTGTTGTTAGGCGGGTTGATTAGCGAGCAAAGCGATTTAGGGCGGGATGGCATACCCGGCCTGAACCGGTTGAAGGTTGTCGGAAATCTGTTCGGTAGCAAGAGCCGAACGGATGCCCGAACGGAGCTTTTAATTCTAATTCGTCCCTCAGTTATTCGCGACGGGCGCGACGCTCAGAATGTAGCGGAAAGTTTGCGGGCGCAAATGTGGAATATGAGCGGGGGATCCATGAAGTAAAAGGTCACAGGGTGAGGATCGCAGTAGTCCTTTTGTTCGCCTGCTTAAGCGGCTTGGTTAGTAGTATAATTTTAGAGAACGCGGTTCGCGTGGCCGAAGCCATCATATTGGCTGTGTTTATGTGCCTAATTGCGGATGAGGATCGAAGGCATCTCCGGGTTCCCGCGTGGATAAATGGTGCTGCGGGATTCGTCGGGATGATCGTCGCAATAGAAATGTCCATTGCCGAAGGTCAGAGTGTTGCGGATGCGATCATTGCTTGCTTAGCATCGGCGATTGCGTGTGGCGCTTCGATGCTGGCTGTTCGGGAGTTCTTCCTTCGTGCGCGTGGAATAGATGGTCTCGGTCTCGGGGATGTAAAATTGAGTGCAACCGCAGGCATATGGCTCGGGTGGGAAATGTTTTGGTATGCCATTTTGCTATCGGCGATTTGCTGTTTCATCGCTGTCGCGATTGTTCAGTTGAGAACACAAGGTTGGGTACGCTCACGCAGGATACCCTTCGCCATGGCCCTCGCACCGTCGGTTTGGCTGTGCTGGATATTGTTGCAAATAACCGGTGGTATCGCAGTATAATATGAATGCCGGATTCCATAGGTTACAGAAAAGGAGGGTCGACGGTTTCGGCATTGAGCGGAATTAGGAAAGAGAAGTGAATTTTTAGCATCTGTTGACTCTTACTTGAGGCTCGGGAGTGAACGATTAAGTGTGCTCTTAAGCTTCATTCCATGCGGTTCATAGTAAGGAGAAACTAGGCCGTAGACTCATAATGGTTGGCACCAGATGCGGGGTGCGACGAGTTTCACTGCGGCGAGGTAGTTCGCCGGGTTCTTGTCGTAGCGCGTTGCGATGCCTCGGAAGTGCTTGATGCGGTTGAAGAAGCGCTCCACGGGGTTCCGCTGGCGATAGACCCAGGCGGAGAAGGCGAAGGTGCTCTTGCGGTTTGCCTTCGGCGGGATGTTTGCCCAGGCTTTGCGCTCTGCCGCCATGGCACGGATCGCGTTGCTGTCGTAGCAGTCGAGGACCGTGACGAGCGCCGGTCGATGATCGTTACGAGCTAGGTGCCAGTCGACCGTTGGTACGACATCATCGGCAATCCGACCATCGCCGATGCCATTCTCGATCGGCTCCTCCACAACGCCTATCGCATCGAATTGTCCGGCGAGAGCCTACGGAAACGAGCTCCACGGACGACGGCCGCAGCGACACCTTGACCGGAAACCTGACACCGACCCATCATCGAATTTGACCCAGGATCAGATCAGGAGGTGGCCGGCTTCAAATCGGAACGGCGGCCGGAATGAAATCGGAACAGGTGGTCGGCTTCATCTTGGAATGCATGGCCGGATTCGTCGGAATCCGCACCCTGAGCGATGATACTCTCGTCAGCCTGTCAGCAACGGCACACTCATCAGCCCGGTCTTGCCGGAAAGCGCCGTGCGAAGCCGTGAGCTACACCGCGCCCTGGGACGCGATCTTCTCGACCATCGCCGCCGGCACTGCACAGAAGTGATCACGTCAACCGTACGCCTGCGGTGAAGGCCGCCTTGCGGGAGAGATGTTTTCGGCCTGAGAACAGTGCGGATGGACAGGAATACGCACAGAGCCTTTGAGCGGCTTGAGATCGTCGAGATGGGTCGGCGTCGTCGCTGGAGCGACGAGGAGAAGCTGAAGATCGTCGTCGAGAGCATGGCGGCCCCGCGGCTCGTGTCGGCGACGGCACGTCGCTACGGGATATCGCGATCGCAACTGGCGACATGGCGGCGGACTTTTTGAGACGAGCCAGCCGGTCCGGATCCCGTGCCGACGTTCGTCCCCGCGGTGCTCGCACCGGCACCGGAGTTGCCGACGCAAGAGAGCGTGGCGACATCCTCTCGCATGGAGATCATCCTGACGGACGGTCGGCGGATCGTTGTCGACGCCGGTGTCGATCCCGAGGCTCTGGCGCGGGTCATCGCCGTTGTGGATCGGCGCCGATGATCCCGGTCCCGAGGGGGTATGGGTCTGGCTGGCGACGGGGCATGTCGACATGCGCAAGGGCTTTCCCCGCCTGTTGCTGCTGGTGCAGGAGACGCTGAAGCGTGATCCTGCGAGCGGCCGTCTCTTCGTCTTTCGTGGCCGGCGCGGGGACCTGATCAAGGTCATCTGGCATGACGGCCAGGGCGCCTGCCTGTTCGTGAAGAGGCTGGAGCGGGGCCGCTTCATCTGGCCGACGCCGGCGGATGGAGCAGTGACGATCTCGCCGGCGCAGTTCGGCTATCTGCTCGAGGGGATGGACTGGCGTCATCCGCAGAGAACCTGGCGCCCGAGCGCGGTGGGATAGAACAAACTCCCTGTGTTGCAGGAGTTCTATGGCAGAATCGGCTTTGCCACGAACTGCTTCGGGCCTTCCGCCATGGCCGCCGCGCCGGACGACATCCCCACCCTGAAGGCCGCCCTCGCGGCGGCCGAACGGCGTGCCGATCGGGCGGAAGCCGAAGTGGCCAACAGAAGGGCGAAGGCCTCGCACGCCGAAGCCCTGATCTCGCATCTGACGCTGGAGATCGAGAAGCTCAAGCGCGAGCTCTACGGGACGCGTTCCGAGAAGAAGGCGCGTCTCCTCGACCAGCTCGCGATGCAGCTCGAAGACGCGCAGGCTGTCATTCGGCGTGCAATTTTGGGTCTGACTCATATCTGATGCAGTTGAGGAGCGGACTGGCGATTCATGAAGGAGATCGCCATGTCGAACGCCATTTCGCTGTCATCGCTCATTCCGGCCGGGCTCTCGGTCGAGCAGTTTGAAG
>NZ_JAGDDZ010000006.1:0-359610 GCF_049132005.1 Aurantimonas sp. NFXS3 | reverse complement strand
GACGGAAGGCCAGGTGAACAAGCTCAAGCTCGTGAAGCGGCAAATGTACGGGCGCGCCAAGCTTGATCTTCTTGAGGCCCGCTTGCTAGGCGCCGCCTGATCGTCATCGAAAGTGCGTCAGACCCAAAATTGCACGCCGAATGACAGCGGAGATCGACCCGATGTTCGCGGGTGCGGTCTCCATTTGCCGAGAGTTGGTGACTCCTGCGGGCGCGATCGACAACTTGTTGGTTACCCCGTCCGGGTTGCCGATCCTCGTGGAATGCAAACTCTGGCGAAATCCGGAAGGACGTCGCGAGGTCGTCGGACAAATCCTAGACTATGCCAAGGAGCTCAGCCGCTGGACGTCTGCCGATCTCCAGCGTGAGGTAGGGCGTCGGCTTGGTAGAGAGGGCAACGCCGTTCTCGATCTTGTGCGGTCGGCGGACGCGTCCGTCGACGAGATAGAGTTCAACGACGCCCTTTCCCTTAACCTACGCCGCGGGCGGTTCCTCCTCCTCATCGTCGGCGATGGGATTCGCGAGGGGGTCGAGGCTATCGCCGAATACCTACAACGCCACGCGGGCCTCCATTTCTCACTCGGTCTTGTGGAGATGCCCGTCTATGTAATGCCGAACGGCGACAAGTTGGTCGTTCCGCGCGTGCTCGTCCGGACGGCGATTGTGACGCGCAATGTTGTTGGGGTACCCGACGGTCACGTCGTACAGGACGTCGCCTCGGACGGGGAAAGCCACGAGGTCGATCCCGACCGCCAAGCCCTCGGTGATATACAGCAGGCGTTCTGGAAGGAGTTCCTCCCTGTCCTTCGTATTCGTGATCCAGAACAGCCGATCCCACGGGCCCCCAGGCAGGGATACCTGAATGTCATGATGCCCGCGCCCGGTGGAAGCAGTTGGCTGACCGTCTACCGTGACATGCGGAAGAACGAGGTCGGGCTGTTCCTGTCAGCGACCCGCAACAGCGCGGGGGAATACGCTTCCGACAGATTGGTCGAAGATTTCGCTGCCGTGGGTCCGCAACTCGGTGGAGCGGCCGAAGTGACCAAGGATACGTACGGCAGAAACCGCATCGGCGAGCATGCATCCTTCGGACCGCTCTCACACCCCGATAACAAGGCACGCGCGTTCAGTTGGCTCGCTGAACGCGTGGACAGCTATGTCACCGTCATGCGCCCCCTGATCAGGTCGGCGGTGGCAGACTATGCAGAAACCTATGGAACGGGGGCGACCTGAGTGTCCGATTTCGCTCGTGCCCGACGGAGGCGGTGATGACGGTCGGCTTATGGCTAAGACAGTTCAGGCTTTGAAACGCTCGCAAGCCGTCAGCCGCTGGACAATCGCCTCCGAGTGCCCGCCGTAGACTTCTTCGCGCAGGAACAAGTCCTCGTCGTCGAAGGCGTCCTCGTCGACCTCCCGCCACCAGCACTTGGGGCGACCGTCCGAACCGTCCGCCCAGCGGTAGCCGCGCGCCTTCAGGACATCCTTCGTGTGGAAGGGCGAGGCGACCGCATGGACGCGCAGCCTCGCGCGCCCGGCTGATACCAGCAACTGCGCGAAGGGGGCAACGGCACCGTCGACCCGCGACGGGCCCGCTAGGACCTCGAGCAGCGCGTGGCAGTCGTCGACGGCACGGTGGCCGTTGTGGAAGAGCCCGACTTGCCCGACGAGGTAGCCGAGCTTGGTTCCCTCGAACCCGAGTGACGTCCAGTCGATCTCGGACACCGAGCATGCCCACGGTTTCACATCGAAGCCGCACGCGAGCTTTTCGCAGAACGGACGGTCGAAGCGCGCGTTGTGCGCGATCATCAAGTCGGCGGGCTCAATGAAGCGCTCCACAACGTCGAGGTCGATGACCTGCCCGCGGACCATCTCGTCCGTGATGCCGGTGATCCGGGTGATCTCGGCGGTGATGGGCTGACTCGGTTGGCGCAAGCCAGAGAACACGCCGACGACGTCACGGATTCCTCCGTCGTCGTAGGTGAAGGCTACCATACCGAGTTCGATGATTTCGTGCGTCGCGTGGTTCAGTCCGGTCGTTTCCGTATCGAGGAGGACGCCGAGCTTCAAGCCGTTCGGCCACGGGCACGGCATCGGCTCGACGGGTCGCGGTACAAGTTGCCGGAGGACACGGTAGCGGCCGGTCTCTTCAAGGCGGCTGGCCATCTCCTCGTCCGCGGGGAAGGCGGCCACCTGGGGACGGCGAGTGGAAGGGTAGGGCAGGGGCGGGGCGACTGCGTCGTCGTTCGCTGCGGTCTCCGCGAACAAGTCGGCCTGCCTCCCTGCCGCCGCCGGAGGAAGCTGCCCCATCAGGACACCCCGGTGGGCAACGGCGAGGAGGGTCGACCGAGATTGGGAGACAGGCGGTCTGAAACCATGGTGGGACAACATCATCGAGTGAGACTCGTGTAGCGCAATAGTGCGCCACGGGACTATCCCCACAATTCGCTCGCGGTGGTCAGCTTGGCACACACACCCTCTCGGCCAGACCCTGATCGTCCTTTCAGGTGTCGGCCTGGTCCAGCGTTGGGAGGGACCGGTTCAGGAAATCCGGGCGGGTGACACCGTTTGAATCCCGCCGGGGTCAAGCACTGGCACGGTGCCTCACCCGATAACGCGACGAGCCATATCGCGTTTTCCGAAAGTGTCGACGGCTCGACAGTCGAGTGGCTCGAACTCGTTACTAACGATCAGTATCCCGACTGAGTGGTCCATCACGGGGCGCTACATCTCGCGGACTCGCGCGCCCAAACCCAAAAACGTCCGCAGTCAAGTTGGCTGCGGACGTTCCGTCAGGATCGCTAAGTCAGGAGGCTCCGACCCGCTGAAGGGAGCTCCTGGTCCAGAATCAGGTTTTCGGCGGCGCCTCGACGCCTGAGAAGGCGAGCACTGCTTCGGGAAGCCGCGCGCCCCGAACCTCAATGGCCGCGACCGCGGCATTCAGTTCCTCCAACTCCTGCGGCGTGAACCCGATTGCCGTCGCGCCGACGTTCTGGAGCATGTGCGCCATCTGCGTCGTGCCCGGGATGGGGACGATCCAAGGCTTCTGCGCCATCAGCCATGTCAGGGCGATCTGCCCCGGGGCGGCTTCCTTCCGCTCCGCCCAGCTCTTCACGAGTTCGACGAGCGCAAGGTTGTGAGGCAGGTTTTCCGGCGAGAACCGGGGCTCGATCCCACGGATGTCACCCTCGGCAAAGCGCGTTCGCTCGTCGATGGCCCCCGTCAGGAAGCCGACACTGAGCGGACTCCACGGCACGAAGCCGATGCCGAGTTCTTCACATAGCGGGATCACCTCGTCTTCCGGCCCGCGCCACAGCATCGAGTACTCGTTCTGAACGGCGGTGACGGGTAAGGCGGCGTGCGCCCGCCTCAGCGTGTCCAAACCCATTTCGGAGAGGCCCCAGTGGAGGACCTTGCCCTCGTCCATGAGGTCCTTGACCGCCCCCGCGACGTCCTCGATCGGCACGTCCGGGTCAACGCGATGCTGGTAGAGAAGATCGATGCGGTCGGTGCGAAGGCGTCTGAGCATGCCTTCCACGGCCTGCTTGATGCGCGCCGGTTTGCTGACCAGCCCCGGACGCCGCTCGCCGGTCTCAAGATCGACATCCCAGCCGAACTTGGAGGTGATCACCACCTTGTCGCGAAACGACTCGATCGCCTCGCCGAGGATCCGTTCATCCTCATGCGGGCCATACGCCTCGGCCGTGTCAAAGAAGGTCACGCCGTGATCGTAGGCGGCGCGGATGATGTTCAGCATCTCCGGCCGATACGGGACCAGCGTCGTGTAGGTCCGGTGCATGTTCTGGACACCGAGGCCAATGCTGGAGACCTCCAGCGAGCCCAGCCGCCTGCGCCCCGCTACTTCGGCCGTCGATGCAGCGCCGCCGTTGCCGCCGCCACTTTCGACGGAAGCCTGCGCATGGGCGCGTCCGATAAGCGGCGCGGCGGCGGCGGCTCCTGCCGCAAGAAGGAGGCCGCGGCGGCCAATTTGAAGTCCTCGCTTGTTCGTCATGTCAGATCCTTTCGTGAGAGTTCGTGTGGTTGCGCCGTGTTCCGCCTGCGCGGTCGGATGCCAGGGGCCGGTCGTGCCGGCGCCTCTGGGCGCGTTGCTAGAGTCCGGTCATCCGCAGCGCGGCTTCCGGCAAGCGTTCACCCTGAAGGTCGAGCTGGGCGGCGCGGCTTTCGATCTCGGACAGATCCGCCTCGGTGAGATCCACCTCGGTCGCCCCGAGGTTTTCCCGAAGCCGGTGCGGCTTGGTCGTGCCGGGGATCGGGACGATCCAGGGCCGCTGGGCGAGCAACCACGCCAACGCCACCTGAGCCGGCGTCGCTCCCCGGCGATCCGCCACCGAGCGCAGCAGTTCAACGAGGACAAGGTTGGCCCTGCGTGCCTCTGGCGAGAAACGCGGAACGTTGTTGCGGAAGTCGGTCGGATCGAACTGCGTGGCCTCGTCGATCTTGCCCGTCAGGAAGCCGGCGCCGAGCGGGCTGAAGGGAACGAACCCGATCCCGAGTTCCTCCAGCGCCGGCAGCAGTTCGCTTTCCGGGCCACGCCAGAACAGCGAGTACTCGCTCTGGACGGCCGTGAGAGGCTGGACCGCGTGAGCGCGGCGGATCGTCGGAACGCCCGCCTCCGACAGGCCGAAGTGTCCGACCTTGCCTGCGGCAATCAGTTCCTTGACGGCCCCGGCGACGTCCTCAATGGGGACCACCGGGTCGACCCGGTGCTGGTACAGGAGGTCAATGCGGTCGGTCCGCAGCCGCTTCAACATGGCGTCGACGACTGCCTTGATGTGGTCGGGACGGCTGTTGGTTCCGCCGGTCCGCTGGCCCGTCTCGAGATCGATGTCGAAGCCGAACTTGGTCGCGATCACGACGCGGTCCCGGATCGGCGCAAGCGCCTCGCCGAGCAGGCGCTCGTTCTTGAACGGACCGTAGGACTCGGCCGTGTCGAACAGCGTGACACCCTCGTCATGAGCCGCGCGGATCAGGCTGATCATCTCCGTCTTGTCGGCAGCCGGGCCGTACAGGCTGGTCATGCTCATGCAGCCGAGGCCCAGGGCGGAGACCTCCAGTCCATTGCCCAGCGTGCGATGCTTGATCGTCATGGTCTTGCTTCCGAATGCGTTGAAAGGAGGCTCTCCAAGTTCGAGAGCGGAAAGGCGTGTCAGCGAACCGGCGGCGACCGTTCGAGCCAGTCAGTGACCTCCTCGAGGGTGCGACGTTCCTGGTCGGCCTCGAGCGCGAAGGCTCTCGCCAGGCGCGAACCTTCGGCGCGCTCGGCGAGGAGTTCCTCGCTGTTGCCGAGGCCATAGCCACCATGCGTGATGAACGGCAGGACGGTTTTGCCGGACAGGTCGTGCTGCGAGAGGAACGAGCGGATCACCGGCGGGGCGGTGCCGCTCCAGATCGGAAAGCCGAGATAGATGGTTTCGTATCGTGACAGGTCCGATACCGAGCTCTCCAGCTCCGGCTCAAAACCGGCGTCCCGCTCCCGATGCGACTGTGCGACGGTCTCCTCGTAGTCGGCCGGATAGGGCTGACGGGGGCGGATCTCGAATTCATCTGCTTCGGTTGCCCGGCGGATCTGGCCCGCGATCACCCGCGTGTTGCCGGAGCGGGAGAAGTACGCGACGAGAACCCGCGAGGCCGACCCCTGTGCGCGTGCGCCGCTTCCGGGACTTGTCGCGACCAACGTTGGAAGCGCCAGCAGGGTCGACGCGGCCAGCAGGCTTCGGCGGGATAAACGGGTCGAGCTCATATGATGGCCTCCAGCCTCAGCGACCGACGCGGGCGCGAAGGTGCTCCGGGTAACGGTCGCCCTGTACCGCGATCCGCGACATCGCTCCGTCGATGCGGGCGAGGTCGTCGGCGGACAGCAGCACGGCATCGGCGCCGATGTTTTCCTTCAGGCGATGCGATTTGGTCGTGCCGGGGATAGGGACGATCCATGGCTTCTGCGCGAGGAGCCAGGCCAGGGCGATCTGGGCGGGCGTCGCCGCCTTGGCGGCGGCGATCTCCTTCAGGAGGTCGACGACTGCGAGGTTCGCTTCGCGAACGTCGTCGGAGAAGCGCGGCACGCTGGCCCGGAAGTCGCCTTCGGTGAACTTAGTGTCCCGGTCGACCGCGCCCGTCAGGAAGCCCTTTCCGAGCGGCGCGAACGGCACGAAGCCGATGCCGAGCTCCTCGAGCATCGGCAGGATCTCCGCTTCCGGCTCGCGCCACCACACCGAGTACTCGCTCTGGAGGGCGGTTACCGGTTGGACCGCGTGGGCCCGGCGGATTGTCTCTGCCCTCGCCTCGGACAGACCGAAATGGCCCACCTTGCCGGCGGCGATCAGGTCCCGGACCGTCCCGGCGACGTCCTCGATCGGCACGTCGGGATCGACACGATGCTGGTAGAGAAGGTCGATGTGGTCGGTCCGCAGGCGCTTCAACGAGGCGTCCACGACCGAGCGGATGTGGTCGGGCTGGCTGTTGAGGATCTGCTGCCTGCCGTCCTCGCCGAACGTGAAGCCGAACTTCGTGGCGATCACCACGCGATCGCGAACGGGGGCCAGTGCCTCGCCGACCATCTCCTCGTTGGTGAAGGGCCCGTAGACCTCCGCGGTGTCGAAGAACGTGACGCCGAGATCGACGGCCTGCCTGATGAGGTCGACGCCCACCTTCGCATCGGGAGCGGTGCCGTAGACCGGCGCAAAGCCCATGCAGCCGTATCCGATCGCGGATACTTCCAGGCTGCTCGTTCCCAACTGACGCTTCCGCATGGCGGATCTCCTTCTGGTTCACCGCGAGCACGCGCATCGAAGCCGCCGACCGCGACCCGCAGGGTGAAGTCCGTGTTGGTGTTGGGGGTGATGTAGGCCCGCGGCGGACAGCGGATTAGCCGGAAGAATGTTCTAACGCTTAGAAGCAGCCCTAATCAGTCAACGGGCGTCGCAGCCCTTCTCGACGGACGTCGGTTCGGCTCCACGAAGCGCTCCCAGAACCCGATCGCCTCGTCGATCCAGGCCGCCGCCCGCGTTCCCGTGCCGAGACCAAAGCCATGGCCGAGACCCGGGTATTCCCGGTAAACGACTTCGGCGCCCAACTCGCGCAGGGCGGTGACCCGCTCAAGCATTCTCGAAGGGGGAGCGACGCCGTCGGCTTCACCGACGACAACGAATGTCGGAGGCTCATCGGCCGCGTGGTCCGAATGGCCCGTGTAGGCCATGACCACCGCCGATGGCTTCGGCAGATCCTGGCCGCCGAACGCTGCGGCGCCGTGCGATCCGATCGAGGCCGCCATGCGCGCGCCGGCGGAGCTGCCCCACAGCGCGTATCCCTTCCTTGCGACCCCAAGTTCCTCTGCGTGGTCGACGATCCAGGACAGGGCAGCCGCGAGGTCTTCGGTGGCGAGCCTGCCGCCCAAACCGGCCCGGTATCGCAGGACAAAGGCGTTGTACCCCTGTCGGCTGATCTCCTGTGCGTAGGGAAAGCCTTCGTGCAACGAGCCGACATAGGAGAATCCGCCTCCGGGCGCCACAATGGCGAAAGGTGCTCCCGGCACGCTGCGGAAGTAGAACAGGCCGGTGCTATCGACCGTCGGGCCGTTCTTCGGCCGGGTTCCTTCGTAAAAATCGTAGAACACCCGGTTTCCGTCGTTCACGTCGTCGATCATGCGGTTGAGCGCCGCGACGGCACCCTCGGGATCGACCTCACTGTGGTAGGGCATCAGCGACCGCATCCCCCGCAGGCTCATGGAGGGATCGTACGGGCGGCCGTCCCACGGCAGGATCGATGGCGCGAAGCCTTCGAATGCCGGGTGCGACAGCAGGTCGCCGATGGTGTCGTCGGCCGACAGATGGTCGCTCGTCGGCGCGGCGATCGTCTCGACTTCTGTGGTGCCTTCGTCCCCGTCGACGGGGGAGTCAGCGGATGTGGCCCCCACCAGGGCGAGCGAGGCAACGGTCAGGCAGACGGCGGAAGCGGTGCTGGACCAGTTCATCGTTGATGTCCGTGACGAAGATGAGCGACGCCCGAACCGTAGCGCTGGCTGAACGCCTCTGTTAGAGGCGTAATCGGCAAAGCCTCAGAAGGAACGCTAATCAATGGCGCTCGAGAACTACAACGAGCTTGCCGCGTTTGCGATCGTGGCGAGGGAGCGGAGCTTCACCCGGGCAGCGGCCCAGCTCGGCATCTCGCAATCGGCACTGAGCCAAACGATCAAAGGTCTCGAGGCCCGGCTCGGAATGCGTCTCCTGACCCGGACGACCCGTAGCGTCGCTCCGACCGAGGCGGGCGAGCGCCTGTTGCAGACTGTCGCGCCGCGCTTTCAGGAGATCGATCACGAGCTCGCGGCATTGAGCGTCCTGCGGGACAAACCCGCGGGGACCGTTCGCATCACAGCCGGTGAGCATCCGGCGATCTCAATCCTGCAACCCGCCCTTGCTCGTTTCCTTCCCGAGCATCCCGACATAAAGATCGAGATCATCGTCGACTACGGCCTGACCGACATCGTCGCCGAGGGATTTGACGCCGGGGTCCGGATGGGCGAGCAGATCGCCAACGACATGATCGCCATGAAGATCGGCCCGGAGATGCGGATGGCCGTGGTGGCGTCGCCGGGCTACTTCGCGGAGCATGGGGTTCCCCTGTCACCTGAGGACTTGACCGCCCATCGTTGCATCAACACGCGGCTGCCGACCTACGGCGGACTGTTCCCCTGGGGCCTTGAGAAGGACGGCCGGGAGATCAAGGTTCGGGGCGAGGGTCAACTCGTCTTCAACAACCTCGCCATGCGCCTTCTCTCGGCCATCGATGGGCTCGGCGTCGCCTACATGCCGGAGGACCAAGTGCTGCCGCACGTCGCCGCCGGGCGGCTCGTCCGCGTATTGGAGGACTGGTGCCCGCCGTTTCCCGGCTACCACCTCTATTATCCGAGCCGAAAGCACGCCTCGCCGGCCTTTTCCGTCCTGGTGGAGGCTCTGCGCTACCGCAGCTAGGCGGGCCTGCGCACGGCGGATCGTCCGGCTTCCACGAGCTTTAGGCCGTAATGCGTCAGGGCGATGCAAAGGCCGACGATGGCTCCCGCGTGGCCGAAGAAGCCGAGCACCGACTCCTCGAAGTTCCACCAGTCGAGACTCACCTGCATCGTCAGTTTGCCGCCGAGGCCGAGCGCCAGCGAGCTGGCGACGCCCTGCACGGCTATTGCCAGCGTGACAAGGCGAAGAACGGTCGCCCGCAGCATGCTTCGACCGGTGATGCCGAACAGGCTGCGCGCCATGCCCATGATCATCGTCCAACGAAAGCCGAGGTGGACCGCGACGATCACCAGCGCCCAATAGGCCGCCAGCGTGTGGATCTGGCGGACTGTGAAGCCGCCGTAGGCCGACATCACCGGAGACAGGGCATTGGAGATCAGGATGCTCGTCGCCAAGAGGGCCAGCATGACGAGGAGAAGCGCGAGCGTGGCCGGGACGTTCAGGGTCGAACGCATGTCGCGCTGTGGGCGCGCGGCTCTACCGTACCAGCGGCGGTTGAAGGCGTTGTGGACGATCAGGAGGAGAAAGAACGCGGTCCCCGCCACCTCGTGAGCGATGTTGCCGAGCCACCAGTAGGAAAGGCCGAACAGCAGCAGGCCGAAGGCAAGAAGGTCGAGGACGAGGCGCAGGCGGAGGATGCTGGTCATAGAACCCTCACTCGACCGGGGTGCCGTCGAAGCGCGGGATCCGGTAACCCGTGAACAGATAGTCGGCGTCAGCCTGGCTGCTGTGGCAGGACTGGCAGCGCGCCGTGTTCTCGTCCGTGTTGATGGAGCGGTCCGGCCAGAACCACTGGAATTGCCAGTCGTCGGTGCGCCGGCCTTCGTCGTAGTCGGCGCCCCAACCGTCGCCCTTCTCCATCACGAAGTAGCGGTAGAGCTCGTCGTCGCGATAATCGACCAGGACGAACTGGGTGCCGGAAGGGATGGCCTCACCTTGCTTAACCGCCTCGATCGCCATCGGCGTCGTCATGATGTGTTCGGTGACGTCGCCGCGGCGCACGGTCGTGTAGTGCACAAGCGCCTCCAGTGCCGGGAACTGCACGCGATTGGGCTCGGCATGGACCTGCCACCCCGCCGCTATCGTGGTAATGGCGGCCGTGACGACGAAGACCAGGGCGGCTTGGGGTCTTGTGGGGATCAACAGGCGGTCCTTTTCAAGGTTCGCCTGACCGTTACCCTTTCCGCATCCTCGCCTTTAGACCCCTGAAACCGATAAGAGCTAGAAGCCGCGCTAATGAGTTGATGCGCGGCGTGTGCCAATCGCAACGGAGCTGACGATGTCCGGTCCTTCTCCCTTCCACGGCTTGTGCGCCTTCCCGATCACGCCTGCTGACGAACACGGGCGCGTCGATGTCGAGATGCTCGCGAGGCTTCTGGACCGCTTGTGCGAAGCGGGCGTCGATTCGATCGGCCTTCTTGGCTCCACCGGCACCTACGCCTACCTAACAAGGGAAGAGCGGCTTCGAGCGGCGAAAGCCGCGGTGGAGTGCGTACGAGGGCGCCTACCGCTCGTCGTCGGCGCCGGGGCGCTCCGCACGGATTGGGCGCAGGATCTTGCACGGGACGCCGAGGCCGCAGGCGCCGACGCGCTGCTCATGGCACCGGTCTCCTACACGCCACTGACGCAGGACGAAGCCTTCGAGCACTACGGGGCCGTGACGGATGTTTCCGGATTGCCGATCTGCCTCTACAACAATCCCGGCACCACCCACTTCACCTTCGGCTTCGATCTCCTGGAGCGGCTCTCCGGCCTCCCGACGATCCGGGCCGTGAAGATGCCCTTGCCCTCGGACGGCGACTACGCTGGCGAGCTCGCCACCCTGCGCAACCGGACGGAGCTTGCGGTCGGCTACAGCGGCGACTGGGGCACTGCGGATGCGTTACTGGCGGGGGCGGATGCCTTCTACAGCGTCCTCGGCGGCGCACTGCCCGGTCCGGTCGTTGCCCTCGCGCGCGCTGCGCGGGCGGGCAATGCCGAGGACTTACGTCGCATCGATGCCGAGCTGTCGCCGCTTTGGGAGGTCTTCCAGATCTTCGGAAGCCTACGCGTCATGTACGTGCTCCTTGATCTACTAGGTCTCGGAAAAATGGAGCTGCCGCGACCGATCCAGCGGCTTGGGACAGAGGCGAGGGAGCGTGTGGCAGCGGCGGCGGAACCGTTGCTGGCCAGTTGATGAGGCGAGTTTTCCCATTTCTGGTTTGCACGACGGATGTCTGTGTAGTGCAAAGGGAGGCAGCACCACGAGCGGCTCTTCTGGGTCGTGAGCGGAATGACGGCTATTTGCGACAACGCTCCAGAAGCGGACGGTCTTCTTTCGGCCCGGTTTCCGCAGTCAGAGATGGTTCCTGGTCGGGGTATTTACCCTTGCTGCCTGAACTCGCGAACTCTCCCAACTCGTGCGTCGAAGGGCCCGGTCGGTGTCCTGCCGTCCTGGTGCCTGCATCTAAACTGGGCCCGATCGGCGAGTACGATCTCCGCTCCGAACTTGCTTGCCGGCTTCTCGAGCCTACTGCGTCCTTTTGGTTCTCACTTGACCGACAGAAGTGTTGATTCCCACGCGGAACTGACCCGGGTTGTCCATCGAGGAGTAATCCGGCTTCGAGTTGAGTTGAGATGGTCATGTCTGGGTCAAGGTATGTTCGCCTTCCTTCCTCTTGCGGTTGGTGGCCGCGGTGCTCGCCCTGAAGCGGAAGCTGTCATTTCCGATTTCGAGAATGTGGCAGCGATGGATGCGTCGATCGAGTAGGGCGGTGGTTATCTTGGCGTCGCAGAAGACGGTGGCCCATTCGCTGAAGCTCAGATTCGCCGTGATGACAACGCTGGTGCGCTCGTAGAGCTTGCTCAGCAGATGGAAGAGCAGCGCGCCGCAGGAGGCACTGAATGGCAGGCATCGAAGCTGGTCTAAGACCACGAGGTCGAGACGCGCAAGGGTCTCGGACAACTAGCCGGCCTTGGCCTTCTCCTGTTCGAGCGTGTTGACGAGTTCGATGGTCGAGAAGAACCGAACTTTCCGACGCTGATGCATAACAAGCTCGCCGCCGCGCCTTACAGAGTCGAGGACAAGCGGTCAGGACGGCGCCCCGCAGCTTGGACGTCAGGAAGGGCGTCCGAGTTCGCTCTGAACCTTGGCGGCGTCACGGGACGGCGGAAGGCCGAAGAACCGCGCGTACTCTCGGCTGAACTGCGAGGCGCTCTCGTAACCGACCTCGAAGGCAACAGCGGCGGCGCTTTCGGCCCCGCCGATAAGCAGGGTTCGGGCATGGAGCAGCCGGATCTGCTTCTGAAACTGGAGCGGGCTCATCGCGGTCGCCGCCTTGAAGTGCCGATGGAAGGCGGAAGCACTCATCGCCACCATGTCTGCCAATGCCTCGACGCGCATCGGGCTGCGGAAGTTGCCTCGGATCCACTGGATCGCGAGGCGCATGCGGGACAGGGCGGTGTCCGGCATGGCAATGTCGCGCAGCATCGCCCCGTGCGGCCCTTGCAGGACCCGGTACAGAATCTCCCGCTCGTAGGCAGGGGCGAGAACCGGGATGTCGCCCGGAACCCTCATCAGGCGCAGCATTCGCACCCAGGCGTCCAGCAGGTCGGGCGTTACCGAGGCAACGGAGAAGCCGCCGACGTGCAGGTTGGCATGGGATAGGGGCGGTGCATCCGCCAGCATGCCTGCGACAACGTGCGGATCGATCGTCAGGCTGACCGCAAGGTAGGGCTCGCCCGTCGCCGCCGCGTGGATGGACCCCACCGCCGGCAGATCGATGGACATGACGAAGTAGCTCGCGGGATCATAGTCCAGCGTGCGGTCGCCGATCGTCATCGATTTCCGCCCCTGGAGGATGAGGTTGATCATCGGGTCGTAGACGGCGGAGAGCTCGTGCTCGGGAATCTTTCCCTGCACCATGGCGACGCGCGGGATACCCGTGTCGGTTCTTCTGTTCTCGGCATGCGAGGCCAACGCGCGCAGTTCGTTCAGGCGATCTTCCATACCTCGAGGCTTGCAGTCGGCGACCGGGCGCGCAAGCCGGAAAGCAGGAATAGGCAAGAACCGGACAGGATCGGGCCCGACCTCCTGTCCGTGGCGGCGGTAGAAAAGAGCCACGGACAACGCGGAGAACACCAATGAAGATTGCCATCATCACCGGCTCCAGCCGCGGCCTCGGCCGGAGCACCGCACTCAACTGCGCCCGGCGCGGTGCGGGTGTCATCGTTACCTACAACAGCCATCCCGACGGCGCCGAGGAGGTGGTCCGGGCGATCGAAGCCGAGGGCGGCAAGGCCGTGGCGCTGAAGCTCGACGTCTCCGACACCGCTTCGTTTCCTGCCTTCCGGGACCAGGTAGCCGAGACACTGTCGGCGACGTGGGACCGAGCCGACTTCGATCATTTGGTCAACAACGCGGGCTACGGCCTCTGCAACCCAATCGAGACCGTCACCGAGGCCGACTTCGACGACCTGTTCAACGTGCACCTGAAGGGGCCCTTCTTCCTGACACAGGCGCTGCTGCCGCTGATGGCGCGCGGCGGGCAGATCATCAACCTGACCAGCGCCACCACTCGCGTCGCCACCGCCGGCGTCGCGCCCTATGCCGCCTTCAAGGGCGGGCTCGAGGTGCTGACCCGCTACATGGCCAAGGAGTTCGGCGACCGCGGCATCCGGGCCAACGCTGTCGCGCCCGGCGCCATCCGCACCAACCTCGGTGGCGGCTTGAACGACGAGTTCGAGGCGCTCCTCGCCGGACAAACCGCACTCGGCCGCGTTGGCGAGCCCGACGACGTCGGTCGGATGATCGCCGGCCTCCTCTCGGACGACAATGCCTGGGTGAACGCCCAGACCATCGAGGTCGCCGGCGGCTACGTCATCTGAACCACCCGTCCAAACTCAGCCGCAGGAGAGTCCCGTGCTCGACCACGTCTTCATCTCGGTCAGCGATCTCGACCGCTCGATCGCCTTCTACACCGCGACCCTCGCGCCGCTCGGCATTACGGACCGCGTCGACTACGACGGCGCTGACGGTCCACCCGGGCATCCCGACCTGAAGGGGTTCGGCTGCGACGGCCGCATTTTCTTCTGGCTGCGCCCAGGGATAGTCGAGGGGCGGGCCGCCCATGTCGGCTTCGTCGCAAAATCCAACGCCGCGGTCGATGCCGCCTATGCCGCGGCGATGGCGGCCGGGGCGACCGACAACGGCAAGCCCTCGGCCCGGCTTTATTACGACCCACGCTACTACGCCGCCAACGTCCTCGACCCCGACGGCTACAGCCTCGAGTTCGTGCACAAGAGCTGGCAGCAAGGGAGCTGATGCCATGTCCGATCAAGGCAAGATGCATCGCGCGGCCGAGGCTTTGATCGCGGCGTGCAACGCCTTCGACGTTGACGCGGCCGTTGCACTCTTCAGGCCGGAAGCGGTGATCGACGATCCCTCGACAGGCCAGCGCTTCGACGGCCACCCCGGTATCCGAGATTACGTCACGCAGTTCTTCGTCGGCTACCACTCCGTCACGCGTCTTCTGTCGATCGAGGCAGTGGCCACGGACCGTACCCGGGTGCGGGCCGATTTCACCGGCGACTTCGGCCATGAGGTCGGACTGCTGGATGTCTCGGTCGATCAGGATGGGTTCATCGTTCGCATCGACGCTGATCTCGAGTGACGTCGGCCTGAGCGCCGCAGCCTCGAGTCCACGCTTGGCGACACCTGAACCTTACACCCGCACGAACGCCGACCCTCGGTGCGTCGGAAAGGAATAAACCATGACGAAACTACTGATCTACGGCGCCACCGGGTACACGGGTCGGCTGGCGGCGGACCGGGCGAAGGCTGTCGGGCTCGACTTCGAGATCGCCGGGCGGGATGCCCCCAAGCTGGACGCGGCATCGGTCGAGCTGGGTGTTGCCCATCGTGTCTTCTCGCTCGATGACGCAGGCGAACTTCCCAAACACTTAGCCGGATGTTCGGTACTGCTCAACTGCGCGGGTCCATTCGCCAAGACCGCGGAGCCGCTGATGCGGGCCTGCATGAAGGTCGGTGCCCACTACCTCGACATTACCGCCGAGATCAACGTCTATCGCCGGGCCGAAGCCTTGGGCGGTGAGGCCGAAGCCGCGGGAACGATGCTGCTCCCGGGCGTTGGCTGGGACGTGGTGCCGACGGACTGCCTGGCCGCCCACGTGATGAGCCGGGTGAAGGATCCGAGACGGCTACGGATCGCCCTCCAGGTCGCCGGATCAATGTCCCGAGGTTCGGCAGTCAGCGCGGGAGAGATCATCGGTGCGGGGTTGATGGCTCGTGTCGACGGAGCCCTTGTGACCAAGTCCGACACGAGCTTCGCATCCTTCAACTTCGGCGACGGCGCGGTCGATTGTGCGCCGCTGTCGTTCGGCGATCTGGTGACCGCCTGGCGTTCCACCGAGATCCCGAACATCGAGATGTTCGTCCACGTATCTGGTGACGCTTTCCCCGAGGGCGACCTATCGACGTTGCCGGACGGACCCAGCGCCGAGGAGCGCGATGCGCACCGCGCACGAGCGGTGGCCGAGGTCACCGGGGCCGACGGGACGGCCGCCCGCTCCGTTATCGAAACCGTGAACGGCTACTCCTACACGCCGTTGGCTGCCGTCGAAGCCGCGCGGCGGGTGCTGGCGGGCGAACACGAACCCGGCTTCCAGACCCCGGTCAGGGTGTTCGGAGCAGGCTTTGCCGAGACAATCTCAGGGACGACGATCACCGACCTCTGACGGTGAGCACTTAAGCGGCGTCTGGCGGTACGCCAACGTTCTGGAACTCGCCCTCCAGCGTGCGGCCTGCCATCCGCGCAACCTCGACCAATCGTTTCTGCGACATGCCAAGGCACGCGAAGGACGACAGGCCGCGCATGGTCACGAGGACGTAGTCGGAGATTTCCCGGGCGCGGGTCGGATGATGGAGCGCCACATAGGCATGGATGGCATCCATGGCGCCCCGCCCTAGCTCCATGGCCATCCGCCGCGCGGTCTCGTCGTCTGCCCGCATCCCCTCCGTGACGAGGCAACCCTTGAGTTCCGCGTCGCCGCCATACTGACGGGCGCTGGCAACAAGAAGCGCGTTCAACGCCTCGGCAGGAGGACGTCCAGGAGCGAGCAGCTTGTCGAGCGGCAACGCGTGCAACGACGAGTAACGCTTCATCGCGCGCTCGAAGAGTTCGGCCTTGCTGCCATAGGCAGCGTAGAGGCTCGGCGGGTTGATCTCGAGCTCCTTGGTCAGATCGGCGATGCTGACGGCGTCGTAGCCATGTCGGTGGAAGAGTGCCTGCGCCTTGGCAACACCCTCCTCGCGATCGAACGCCGGCCGCCGCTTGCGCTTCTGTGCCTCCATCAAACCCTCCGTTTCGACCCATGATATAACGGTCGCTACACCGACGCACAAGCCGACACCATCTCTTGTATGTAGTGAATGGTATATAAAACGCTTGCCAGCGCATTGTCGTGCATATAGCGTCCGCTACATGAATGGTGGCGATGATGCCTCCGGTACCGGGAACGAGCTTATGACATTCGCAGGAAAGATTGCCGTCGTGACGGGCGGGGCGACGGGCCTCGGCTTCGCCATTGCAAAGGAGCTGGTGAGCCAGGGCGCCCGCGTCGTGGTGACGGGTCGGCGCCAGAAGGAGCTCGACGAAGCCGTCGCCATGCTTGGCGAGATGAGCGCCGCGGTGCAGGCGGACGTCTCGAAGCTGGAGGACCTGAGCCGACTGTTCTCGCAGGTCGGCGCCGAGCATGGTCGCGCCGACGTCCTGGTCGCGAACGCTGGCAAGGGAGAGCTGGAGCCTTTGGGATCGATCACTGAAGGATCGTTCGACCGGATCTTCGACACCAACGTCAAGGGCGTGGTGTTCACCGTCCAGCACGCATTGCCTCTGATGCGCCCGGGCGGCTCGATCGTCATCGTCGGCTCGACCGCATCGATCAGTCCGGGCCCGGGGCTCAGCGTCTACGGTGCAACAAAGGCCGCCCTTCGCGCGCTCGTCCGAGCCTGGGTCCTTGACATCAAGGGAAGCGGCATCCGCATCAACCTCCTCAGCCCGGGCCCGGTGAACACCCCATCTCTTCGGAACATGTTTCCGACGCCCGAAGAGGCCGAAACCGCGATCGCCTTCCTCAACGGCCAGAGTACCATCGGTCGCATCGGCGAGCCGGAGGAGATCGGACGCGCGGTGGCTTTCCTCGCCAGCGACGCGGCCAGCTACGTCAACGGCGCCGAGCTCTTTGCCGACGGCGGCGCCTCGCAGGTCTGAGGCCCGCCGAGCTCGCCGCAAGGATGTCTGTCCGGCAAAGATCGGAGCCGACGAACCGACCACCAGCTTCCTCGGCGTAGCTCGGTTCAAGCAGCCCCGGGGACCTGACGTCCCCCACTATCCCTTTCCAATCTTGCCGCGCCAAACGATCTGCGTCGGCTTCACTCCATTAGAGGTTTCCATGTCCACTGCCCAACGCGTTGTCTATCGTGAACTCGGCGGTCCCGAAGTCCTGAAGCTCGAACCCCTCGATCTCCCGGAGCCGGGCCGAGGCGAAGTCCAGTTGCGGATCCTTGCCGTCGGCACCAATCGGTTCGACGCGTTGATGCGGCGCGACCATTACGTGATCGCGCCCGCCTTTCCTTCAGCGATGGGCAACGAAGCTGTCGGCGTGGTGAACGCCGTCGGTGCCGACGTCAGTCATGTTGCGCCGGGCGACCGGGTCGCGGTTCTCCCGGTCGTCTCGCCCATCATGGGGACGGGGACCTATGCGACCGATGCCAATGTTCCCGCTCACGCGGTCGCGTCCGCCATCGCGGAACTGACGTCGGCGGAGGAGGCGGGCCTTTGGATGGCAGCCTTGCAGGCATGGAACATGATGGCTCGCCACGACCTACCAGCAGGAACATGGGTTCTGGTAACGGCCGCCACTTCGGCAGTGGGATTGATGGCCTTGCAGATGGCGCGCGATCTGGGGCTCCGCGCCATTGCCACCACCCGCCGCAAGGACGCAGAGACTTCGCTGTTGGCCACCGGCGCCGCCGCGGTCATCGTCACGCGCTCGGCCGGTGATCTGGCTAAGGGCGTCGAGGAGATCACCGGGGGAGCCGGAGTCGGTCTGGTCATCGAAGCGGTGGGTGGCGACACGCTCGCCGAATGCATCGGCGCTACCGCTGAAGGCGCCCACATCATCTCCTATGGCGCGCAGAGCTCTCCGGACTTCAAGGCCGCCCGGGTCAATCTGCCCCTGATCGCGCTCGATCGCAGGACGCTGACCTTCTCGGAACTGTTCGAGGTGACGGAGAATGCCGAGCGCTTCGCCGCCGCTAGAGATTACATCCGCGAGGCTGTTCGCCGAGGCGCGCTGCGGCCGGTCATCGACCGCACCTTTCCACTGACTGAGGTCCAGGCCGCGCACCGCTACCTTGAATCCGGCCGCCTCACGGGAAAGGTCGTTCTCTGCGCGACGGAGGAAGTCCCATGCTGATCGACCATGTCGAGATCCCGGTCTCCGACGCGGATGCGGCCAGGGCGTTCTACGAGGCGGCGCTCGGACCCCTCGGCGTGGCCTGCATCGTGTCGGTTTCGCCGGATCATTCGGCGAGCGGCACCAAGCGGCATGGCCTGGGAAGCGACGGATACCCGCGCCTGTGGATTCACGACGGCGAGCCCGCGCCTGGTGGTGTTCATCTCGCTTTCGCCGCGCCCGACCGTGCCACGGTGGATGCCTTCTACGCGGCGGCCATGTCCGCCGGCGGCCGGGACAATGGTCGGCCCGGCATCCGCGCCCGATATCATCCGTCCTACTATGCCGCCTACGTCCACGACCTCGATGGCAATAACATCGAGGTCGTGTGCCAAAGGGAATGAACGAAGAGGCTGCTTAGGGAGGCGGCATGACGGTCAGGACATGTGGATGCAACTGCGGCGCGGTCCGCCTCGAGATGCGCGGCGACCCGATCCGCGTCGGCCTCTGCCACCGCACCGTCTGTCGGAAGAAGACAGGCGGACCCTACCTGGCGTTCGCCGTCTTTGCAGAAGCGGTCGTCACCGTCACCGGCGATACCCGGGGATGGGCGGGACTTCGTCCACCGTCACTTCTGCCCGACCCGCGGCTCGTGGCTCTTCAGCGTCGAGGGCAACGGAGAGCTCAAGGTCCGCCGCGGGTGCCTCGACGCCGCGCCGACGGATCTGGCGCCCACGTACGAGAGCTGGATCGTCCATCGCGAGAGGTGGCTTCCCGGAGGTGCCGGGGCAGGGCAGAGCGAGCGGGATCGGAATGCGCAAAGCTAAATCGCAGGGAGCGCTCGCGGCCACTAGGTCACGAACTCATAAACGGGTAGCGGATTTGGCTGCGGGATGATTCAAGCTCCGAAAGGAGTTTGCAATGTCGCAGCGCCGCTACGAGCTGACCGATTTCGAATGGTCGATCATCGAGCCACTTTTGCCGAAGAAGCCGCGCGGGGTTCCACGTGCCGATGACCGCAAGGTCCTGAACGGCATCTATTGGCGGCTTCGCATTGGGTCGCCATGGGCCGACATTCCGGAGCGCTACGGTTCGGCGACGACCTGCTACAATCGCTTTGTGCGGTGGCGCAAGGTCGGTGTGTGGGACCGCATCTTCGATGCCGTTTCGGTGGCCTACGATGGTTATCTGCAGTCGACCGACTCCTCCTCGATCAGGGTTCACCAGCATGCCAGCAACGTCAGGCGGCAAAAAAGGGGGCGCCGAAGCCGCCAGCCTGGCACGATCCGTCGCCCTCTGTATGGGGCGCTCGCGGGGCGGATTGACGACGAAGATCCATGCCCTTGTCGATGCCGACGGGCTACCTGTGAAGCTGGCTCTCACCGCCGGGCAGGCCCATGACGGGCGCTCGGCCATTGGCATGCCCGACACAATCGGCCCGGGGCAGGCCCTGCTTGCCGATGCAGCTTACGACAGCGACGCTTTGCGTCGCCAAATGAAGGCGCAAGGCGGCTGGGCTTGTGCAAAGCCGATGCCCAACCGACGCGAAAAGCCCCCTTCAGCCGCTATCTCTATCGCTTCCGGAACGTGGTCGAGCGGTTCTTCAACCGCATCAAACACTGCCGCGCCATCACGACCCGCTACGAAAAGCACGACGCTATCTCGCACTCGTCAAACTCGCCGCCGTCCGACTATGGATCGCAGCTAATGAGTCAGTGGCCTAATCCGCGTCACGCAGGGTTGGATCGAGACGGTCACGCAGCCAGTCACCGAGCAGGCTTACCGACAGCGTCGTCAGGAAGATTACGACGCCGGCTGGGATTGCCATCCACCAGGCCGTCGCGATGTAGTTCCGCCCTTCGCCGAGCATCAACCCCAGGCTCGTTTCCGGTGGCTGGACGCCAAGCCCGAGAAAGCTCAGCGAGGTCTCCAAGAGAATCAGTTCCGGAAAGTTCAAGGTGACCTGCACCACGAGGACGCTGAGAATGTTGGGCAGTACGTGGCGGACGTAGATGCGGAACGGGTGGACGCCGAGCGTGCGGACGGCGAAGGCGTAGCCCTGCGCGTTCGCCTGCAGGACCAGCCCGCGCGTCAGGCGCGCATAGACTTCCCAACCATAGAAACCGACCACGATGAGGAACAGTTCGAAGCTGTTGCCGAAGAAGGCGAGGATCGCCAGCGCGATGATCAGGAACGGCATCGACGCCTGGAAATCGACCAGCAGCATGACGACTTCGTCGACCCAACCGCGGAAATGGGCGGCGAGAAAGCCGAGCATTGTGCCGATCACGGAACCGATCAGCGTGCCGCAAAACGCGATGAGGACGCTTGTGCGCAGGGCGTACAGGAGCCGCGAGAAGACGTCGCGACCTAGCCCGTCAGTACCCAGAATATAGGCCGGGTCGCCGCCGAGAAAGGCTGGTGGCTTAAGGCGATTGAGCAGGCTCTGCTCGGCGTAGCCGTAAGGCGCGATCAGGTCTGCGCCGATGGCCGTGATAAGAACGAGGAAGAGCCAGGCGCTGCACAGGCTGACGACCACCGGCAGGCGGCGCTGTCGCCGCGTTGATTGCGTCTCTGGTTCGGTGAGGATCGGATCGACGGAGGTGCTCATGCCTGCGCCTCCCGTCGGCCAGCGCCGATGCGTGGGTCGAGCCAACCATAGAGGATGTCGACGAGGAAGTTCACGACGACCATGGTGAAGGCGATCAGCAGCACGACCGTCTGGACGACGGCGAGATCGCGGAAGGCGACGGCATTGACGAGAAGCTGGCCGACGCCCGGCCATGCGAAGACTGACTCGACCACCACCGCACCGCCGATCAGCGCCCCTATGCGAAGACCGATGACCGTGACGATCGGGATGCCGGCATTCGGCAGTGCGTGGCCCATGATCCGACGCCCGAACGGCACGCCCTTGGCCCTGGCTGTCCGCATGAAGGGTTGATGCAAGACTTCCAGCAGCGACGAGCGGGTAAAGCGTCCGACCGTGGCGGCGTAGCTGGTGCCGAGCGTCACCGCCGGCATGATCAGGTGCTCGATACTGCCGGCACCCGAACTGGGCAGGACCCGCCAAGTCATTGCGAAGAGCAGGATCATCAGAATGCCAAGGAAGAAGTTCGGCATCGAATGGCCGAAGATGGTGAAGGCCATGGTCGCGTGATCGATCGCGTTCCCACGGTTCAGGGACGCCAGGATACCCGCTCCGAGCCCGAGAAGCAGCGTGAGGGCAAGCGCCGCGAGACCTAGTTCAAGCGTCAGGGGCACGCGCTCTAGGACGATTTCGAGCGCCGGCCGGTCGTCGCGGAACGAAAAGCCGAAATCTCCGCGGACGAGGCCCGCGACGTAGCGCAGATATTGTTCCGGGAGCGGACGGTCGAGACCCCACATCGTGCGGTACTGCGTGATCACGGCCGCCGGCGTGTCGTCGGGGAGCATCTGCGTGACCGGATCGCCGGACATGCGCAGGACGACGAAGACGAAGGTCACCGCCAGAACGAGCGTCAGACACGCGCGCAGCAGCTTCGTGAGGACGAAACGCGGGCTCATTGCAGCAGGTCTCCCGGTCCGTTCGACCAGCCGTAATCGGTGATTGCCCGGCCGTCGACGAGCCACTGCTCGACGATCTGTTGGTGGTCGCCGACCGCGGCCATGAGGCTGCGGCGCTCGACGCGCGCAGCGCCGCCGTCCTGATTTGCCAGGACCTCATGCATGATGCGGCCGCTGGTTCCGTCGCTTGCAAGACCGAGGACCGCCAGTAGCGTCGGCGCGATGTCGGGCAGCCAGCATGGTGTCGCCGATCGCACGCCGCGATGGAATGCCGGCCCGGCCGCAGCGAGAACGGTCGAGAGCTCGCCTCGGGCGAGGCCGCCATGCATGCCGCCGCCGGGATCGATCCCGCCGACGAACAGGCAGGTTTCCGGCGAGCCGGGCTCGGGGCCCGTCGAAGCTCGGAGCGTGAAAGAGACGGGCGCAGAGCGACGATGGCCGCCGCCCATGGCCGAGGCCGCGATCGCGCCCGGCACGGCGGCCTGCGGCTCGCCGGGAAGGTTGACGAAGACCAGCCCGCACCACGGCTCGGCCGCCAGTCTTTCGACGGTCGCGGCGATCGTCTCGCGGGATGGTTCGGGGAGATAGAGGCCGGAAAAATAACCGGGCGCCAGATGGTCCACATGGTCGGGCAGGGCTGCCCTCAGATCGACCCGGCGCGTGCCGGTGATCTGGCCATGGTCAGACATGACCATGATGTTTTCCGGCCCGTCGCCGGCCTCCCACCAATCGAGAAGGCGCCCGAAGGCGTCGTCGCAGCCCCGCTGCGCGGCGATCGTCTCGAGCCCGTCGATCCCAAACCCGTGCGAGGTGATGTCCGGATCCGACATCCAGAAGATTGCCAGATCCGGACCATACGCAGGATAGACGAGGTCGGTCAGGACTCGCGTCGCATAGTCAATCCTTGCCGAGTTGGGCGTTGCGCCTTCTGGTACTGTACCGAACCGGTCCTCAGCCTGCCGCATGACGTCCGGCGTTCCGACCCCCTCATGCACCGAGAACACCGGCTGTCCGAGACTGCCCGCGCCGTAGCTCATCATGAAGGTAGCGCCGGGCGTGGCCGTGCTGACGACGGCGAAGCGCTTGCCTGCGCGCGCAAGCCGATGGCCGAGGCTCTCGCGATCGACGAGGACGCCGAGCGCGTCGGCTCGCAGGAGATTGTCACGCTTCGCCGTGTTGAAGAGACCCGCCGCCGAGACCTCCGGATGGATGAACTGGTTGGCGACGAGCCCGTGCTGGCCCGGAGCGCAGCCGGTGACCGTGCTGGTCGAGGCAACGCGGGTCTCGCTCGGAAAGACGCTGCGCGAATGGGTCATGTCGACGCCGCCTGCGATGAACCGGGCCAGATTCGGCATTCGTTCGGCCGTGGCCCGGTCGCGCCGCAGTCCGTCGAAGCAGACGAGAAGGGTCGAGCCTTGGTTCATGCGCGGGCCTCCGGCTGATGGCCGGCAAGGGCATCGCGCGCTGCGGCGGGATCGTTGACGAGGAAACCGGCAACGCCGTTGGCGGCCATGCGGCGCAGGGCCTCAGGCACGAAGTCGCCGACGTCGCGGCCGGTGTGGTGATGACCCGTGGTGACCCAGACCCGGCGGTTCCGGCCATTGACGGCATCGAGGCGCTCCGGGCTCGCGTCGCACTCCCACAGGCGCAGGATGGTGCCGCCGGCCGCGAAGAACGCCTCTTCTTCGTCAGGGTCCTTCAGAAGGCCCAATATGGCGGCGCTCGTCCGGGCTCTGACGTGGCGCACCGAGGCGATGTCATGGAGACCGAAGACAGGTCTGTCACGACCGCAAGCCTCTGACACCGCGACGATGCGATCGAGTGCTTCGGGCCGCTCGTCCTTGATGTCGAAAAGGATGGCTTGCCCGGCCGGCAGAACGCTGAACAGCAGCGCCAGAGGCGGTGCTGCCGCCGCACCGTTGGCAGCGATTGCGGCAAGGGTTGCCACGTCGATATCCGCGATCGTGTCGTGACGGCCCGCAAGCCGAGTAAGATCGCCGTCGTGGCAGCACACGAGCGTCCCGTCGCGGGTCATGCGGATGTCGGCCTCGACGAAGTCGGCGCCGGCCTCGTATGCGGCCCTCCAGGCATCGGGCGAGTTTTCACGGTGCGCGGCCGAAAAGCCGCGATGGGCGACGATCGCCGGTCTGTTCATGACGGAGAAAGGCATGGGTAGGATTCCTAGGCGGCTTGGGCCGCCGCTTCGCGGGCTCGGCGCATGGCGGGAGAGGCCGCCGGCAGCGCCGCGATCAGCGATTGCGTGTAAGGATCTTCCGGGCGGGCGAAGACCTCGCTCGCCAGCCCTGTCTCGACGATCCGTCCGCGCTGCATCACCGCGATGCGATGGCTGATGTGGCGCACCACGCCGAGATCATGGGAAATGAAGAGGTAAGCGACGCCGAACTCGACCTGGAGGTCTTTCAACAGGTTGAGGATCTGCGCCTGCACCGAAACGTCGAGTGCGCTGACGGCTTCGTCGCAGACGATCAGCCGCGGCGACAGAGCGAGCGCCCGGGCGATCACCGCGCGCTGCAACTGGCCGCCGGACAACTGGTGCGGAAAACGCGATCCGAGCCCGGCAAGGCCGACACGGGCGAGCAGGGTCTGCGTCTTGTCCTCGCCGTTCACCACCGCGTCGATCCGATGAGCGGCCATGGCGCCGTGGATCTGCGCGGCAATTGCCAGCCGTGGATCGAGGGCCTGGGACGGGTTCTGGAAGACGACTTGGACGGTCTTGCGCTGCCGGCGCCATGCTGCCGTGTCGATAGCCGCATAGGGCTCGCCGTCGAAGGTGACCCGGCCCTCGCTGGGCGCCTCGATGCCCGCCGCGATGCGGCCGAGCGTCGACTTGCCGCTGCCGCTCTCGCCAACGATCCCGAGCGTCTCGCCCGGGCAGAGCGTCAGGGTGACGTCCTTGACGGCGCTGACCGGATCGCCGCGGCGGAGCAAGACGTGCTTGCCGCCATAGCGCCGGCTCACGGCCTGAAGTGCGAGCATGGGGTCGCTCATCAGCTCTGGCCCGGAAAGTGGCATGCGACGGTCTGCGACCCGGCATAGGGCCGTGGAGGCGGGCAGGTCGCGCATGGATCGGCTTGCTTGTCGCAACGCGGACGAAACGCGCAGCCGGTGGGGCGCGCCGCCGGCCGCGGCACCGTTCCACCGATAGCCGCGAGCCGTCCGTCCGTCGCCGACAGCGCATGCAGGCGGCAGTTCATCAGGCCCTGCGTATAGGGGTGGGCAGGGTGGTCGAAAATGTCGTCGACCGTGCCCGTCTCGACGATCCGGCCAGAATACATCACCGCGACGCGGTCGGCGATCTCGGCGACGACGGACAGGTCGTGAGTGACGAAGATCATCGCCGTTCCCGTCTCGTCTTGCAGAGCCTTCATCAGCTTCAGGATCTGCGCTTGGGTGGTGACGTCGAGCGCCGTGGTTGCTTCGTCGGAGACGAGCAGCCGCGGGCTGCAGGCGAGTGCCATGGCGATCATTACCCGTTGGCACATGCCGCCCGACAATTGATGCGGATAGGCACCGGCGCGCGCTTGCGGGTTCTGAATTCCGACCTTGTCAAGAAGTTCGACCGCCCGGCGCATCGCGACTTTCCACGAAGCCCCCTCGTGGACCACCAATGCCTCGGCGACCTGGCGGCCGACCCGCTGCACCGGGTTCAGCGAGGCGGCTGGATCCTGGAAAATCATCGCGATGTCGCGCCCGCGCAAATGCCGCAGTGTCCGCTCGTCGAGGCCGGTCAGATCGTTGCCGAGAAGGCTGACGCGACCGGCCTTCAGGTGCACGGGATCCGCCAGCAGGCCCATCGTGGCGAGGCAGGTCAGGCTCTTGCCGCAGCCACTTTCACCAACAAGGCACAGCGTTTCTCCGGCGGCGACATGAAGCGAGGCGTCAAGAACGAGATCCACCGTATCCGTGCCGATGGTCATCCCCTCGATCGAAAGGACCGGAGCCGCAGTATCGGCAGGAGCGATCGAGACATCCGAAACGGGGGAGGCGCCGGCAAAGCCGGCGCCTCCCGTTGGCGGGAGGGAGAGGTTCACGAGCCCTTGGCCCCGTCCTCCAGATTGAAGGGCCGCAGGTCCATGTAATAGAAGGTGTAAGGCTGCCATTTCAGAGACTTGCGTACGCCGTAGGTCTCCAGCGGCTGGTACAGGATCGTGCCGGGCGCATCGTCCTCCCAGGTGTCCATCAGATCGACGGCGAGGTCAAAACGCTTGTCGTGGTCGAGCGTCGTCTCAAGCTCCTGACCAATCTGGTTGAACGTGTCGGGCGTCCAGCTTTCCCAGGTCTTCTGGGCCGAGCCATAGGGGCCCCAGGTGTTCCACAAGCCGCCGACCGGGTCGGGATAGCGGGTGGAATTCGACCAGTTGCGGACCATCAACTCGTCGTTCGAGAGGGAGTCGAGATCCTCCATCACGTTTAGCTCGGCATTGAAGCCGACAGCCTTCCACATCTCCAGGATCGCCTGGGCGGCCGGCAAGGCGTTCAGGTAGTATTGCGGCTCTGTGGAGTAGATGATCGCCTCGCCGTTGTAGCCGGCCTCTTCGAGGAGCTGACGGGCCTTGTCCGGATCGTAGGCGAAACCGGGGCGTTCGGCCTGGTACATGTCGCCATATTCTGGATATTGGTGACCGTTCGGCACCACGGCATCGCCATTCCAGAGCGCATCAACGAGCAGCTTGCGATCGATTGCCAGGTTCATCGCCTGGCGAATGCGCTTGTCGGCCAGCACGGGATGGTCGGTGTTGTAGACAAGGACGTGCGAGTTCGCGAGGACAACGCTGCGCGTCTCGATGTCGTCATAGGCGTCGATCTGGGCGATCTGGTCCGGCGCCACATTGGTCACGATGTCGAACTCGCCGCTGACGAGACCGGCGATGCGGGCGGCCGGCTCCGGCACCCTGCGGAAGGTCACGGTCGCCGCGGTCGGCTCGCCGTCCCAATACTGGTCGAACGCGTCGAGCCGGATGTACTGATCGGCCCGGTACTCGTCGAGCATGTAGGGACCGGTGCCGACTGGAAACTGGGCGAAGCTCTTGCCTTCGGCTTTCTCCAGCCAGTCGTCCTTGTCGACGATCCAGGAGGCCCAGGAGGCGAGGCGCTGCTCGAGAAGCGGGTCCGGCGCCTTGGTGACGAAGCGCACGGTGTAGTCGTCGAGCTTCTCGACCCGGTCGAGTACGCCGAAATAGGCCCGACCTTGTGGCAGCGGCGAGTCCTCACCGATCAGGCGCTCGGGCGAAAAGGTGAAGACCACGTCGTCGGCATTGAACGCGGCGCCGTTGTGGAACGTGACGCCCTCGCGGAGCTTCACTTCGAGTGTTGTGTCGTCGATCCGCTCCCAACTCTTCGCGAGCGATGGAACGAGCTTGGCGCCGCCGCCGCCTTCACCCGAGAGGAAGTCCCGGCGGATCAGGGTGTCGAATACCGAGTAGGTGATCCGGGTGCCGACATTGGAGAGTTCCTTGCCTGGCTCCAGCGTCGGCGGATTGTCTGCGACGGCGACGACGATGTCGGGTCTGTCGGCAGCTTGCGCCGGCATTGCGCCGAGACCGCCCATGGCAAGCCCCGCAGCAAGGCAAGCTGTGATCGTCCTGTCGAACATGTTCGCTCCTAAGTCCTACTGACAAAGGGCGTCTATCGCTCTGGTGAGAAGCCGCAGTGACACTCACGCGACGATTCTGTGAACGAGGGCGGCGAAGGATCGAGGACGTCGGCCCGCAGAGCAGCAGAATGTTTCGACGGACAGCTTCTGCGTGGACGTTCAAGGGAGCCGGGGAACTTGCCGCCGAGCCCTGCCAACGGCTTAGTTGCGCCCAATTCAGGCATAAGAGCCAGTTCCGCGATCGTCTATAGCTGACATCGAGTGGCTTCAACGGCTGATCTCGTCAGCGGTGGGTGCGCAAGCTAAACGAGTTTGCCTACAGTATCCCGCCGATGGAACGCGAACTGAAATTGGCCCATGCGACGAGAGCGTTATGAATTATCGTATGCGTCGGCAGATTTCTAAGACGCTATTTGCAGGCAGCTAAAATACAACTCCTGCTGGAAGTGGGTGAAGCCACATAGCGCTATTGTCAACTTCCTCTCCTGCAGCGGTGCCATACCATGCCGTACCCGCACGGCCGCCCCAAACGTGCTAGCCTGACGTGGGGCTAGGCTCGGATGGCGGGAACTTGGAACGAAGAACCGATCATGGTGCGGAGACCGACCACGACCGTCCCGAAGGGCTCGAGTCCTGGTTGCGCCTGGCCGGCCTAGAAGCTCTGGCACCGCGCCTGATTGAGGAGGATCTGGATCTGGAGCTCTTGCGTGAGCTCGACGAATCCGACCTGCAGGAACTCGGCCTGACGCTCGGACAGCGCCGGCGCTTGCTAAAGGCGCTGCACGAGGCGACGCCGGCGCGGCCTGTCGACGCCGAACCGCCGTCAGACGGTGCAGCCGAACGGCGGCAGATCACCGTCATGTTCGTTGACCTCGTCGGCTCCACCGAACTCGGCGCGCGTCTGGACCCAGAGGAGATGGCGACCCTGATCCGTCGGTTCCAGGACACGGTCGCGGGCGAGATCGCTCGGTTCGGCGGCCATGTCGCCAAGTTCATGGGGGATGGCGTGCTAGCCTATTTCGGCTGGCCGCGCGTGCGCGAGGACGAGGTCGAAATGGCGTTGCGCGCCGGCCTTTCGGTCGTCGAGGCGGCCGGGCGCCTCGCTTCCCCTACGGATATCCCGCTCGCCGTTCGCGTCGGTTGCGCAAGTGGTCCCGTCGTGGTCGGCGACCTCATCGGCGACAACGAGGCGCGCGAGCGCACCGTCGTCGGCGATACGCCGAACCTCGCCGCGCGGCTGCAATCGATCGCGGCCCCCTCCGCCATGGTGATCTCGGCGATGACGCGTCATCTCGCAGGCGAACACTTCGAGGTCGAGCCCTTGCCGGCGCTGAGGCTGCGTGGCTACCTCCGGCCGGTCGAGGCCTTCCGCGTCCTGCGCGAAAAGATGCTCGTAAGCCGCTTCGAGGCGCGGGAGGGTCATCGCCTGCTGCCGCTTTGCGGCCGCGCGATTGAGTTGTCGCTCCTGCTTGAGCGCTGGGAGCTGGCGAGGGGCGGCGAGGGGCAGTGCGTACTCCTGACCGGGGAGGCCGGCATCGGCAAGTCGCGGATCACGGCGGAATTGCTGCGTCGTCTGGAAGGCACGCATCACTTCCGGATTCGCCAGCAATGCTCGCCCTACTACGCCGATACACCGCTCTGGCCGGTGGTCCAGCAACTACGGCACGCGGCTGGGCTCGACCCCGATGTCGGAAATCCAGAGAACCTTAATCGTCTGACTGCACTGCTGGCGAAGGGCGATGAGGAGACGATCGGCGCGCTGCCGGCGCTGGCCGACGCCGTTGGTCTGGTCCCGCCAGACTCCGAAATTTTCGAGCGATTCGGTCCGCAGCAACGCCGTGTGATTACGCTGCAGGCGCTTGCTGCCCAACCTGTGGGCCTTTCTCGCGCCCGTCCGGTCCTCATGGTGCTGGAGGACGCGCATTGGGCCGATCCCTCCACGCTGGAACTCTACGGCCTCGTTCTCGACGCGATCGGCGACCGGCCAGTGATGATCCTTATGACCAGCCGTCCAGAGGGTGGGCCGCGGCTGACGGCCCATCCCCATGTCACCCGGCTCGCGCTCAATCGGCTGAGCCGTGCCGCCGCGCAAGAGCTGATCAGGGAACTGATGAGTGATACCGCGACGTCGAGCGAGATCCTGGAAGAGATCATAGCCCGCACCGACGGCGTGCCGCTTTTCATGGAGGAACTGACCAGAGCCGTCATCGAGTCCGGCAGCCAGGGCCCCTCGCTCGCCGCCATCCCCGCTTCTTTGCACGACAGCCTCATGGCCCGCCTCGATCGACTGCCGGGCGTTCGCGAAGTCGCGCAGATCGCCGCGTGCATCGGCCGCGAGTTCGATTACGCGCTGCTCGCGGCCGTGGCCGGCCTGCCCGGGGCGCAAATCGACGAGGCGCTCGATCGGCTGGCCGAAGCCCAGTTGGTCTTCCGCCGCGGCGCCGCTCCCGCCGTTCACCATGTCTTCAAACACGCACTGGTCCGTGACGCCGCCTATGCCAGCCTGTTGCATTCGCGCCGCCGAACTATTCACGGAGTCATCGCGGCCGCGCTCACCGCGCGTCCCGACGGGGCGCCCCACAGTCTGATCGCCTACCATGCGGCCGAAGCTGGCGATCTGCCACAAGCTATCGATCGCTTCGTGGCCGCCGGCCGTGCCGCCACCCATCGCAGCGCCAATGAGGAGGCGGTGAGCGCCATTTCCAACGCACTCGCCCTCACGGAGAGACTTCCCGAGGGACCCGATCGCGCGACGCGAGAACTGGACGCACGTGTTGCCCTCAGTGTGCCGCTCATCGCGGTGCGGGGCTATGCCTCGCCGGATGTCGAGGCGGCCTTGACGCCTGCCGTCGCGCTCGCTGAGCAACTTCGGGACGATGCGTGCCGCTTCACGGTGCTGCGCGCGCTCTGGAACTGCGTCTACGATCAGGGGGAGTTGACGCGCAGCGCCGCGCTCGCCGATCAGCTCATCGATCTGGCCGAAACCTGCGGTCGGGGAGACTGGTTGCGGCTTGCCCGACGCGCCCGCGGCTCCAACTGCAAGTCGGAAGGTCGTTTGCCGGAGGCGCGTGCGGCGTTGGAGGCCGTGCTCTCTGACCCCACGCCATGGTCGCCGGAGCAATCTCTCTTCGACCACGGCGAGAATCCGGAATTGATCGCACATCTCTATCTCGGGTGGATCGATACGGTCGAAGGCATGCCAGCCACCGGCCTTGCCCGGATCGAGGCGGCCATCGGCGATGCCGATGCGCTGGAATTCCCGATCGCCAGTGTTTTCGCTGGTGCCATTCGCAGCTTGGTTCTCTTCTTGCGGCGGGATGCAGAAAGCTGTCTGGAACAGGCAGAGAAGAACCTGCGGCTGAGCGAGAAGCACGGCTTTGTCTTCTGGGCCGCGCACGACAACATCTTCATCGGTTGGGCAAAAGTGCTGCTGGGCGGAGGCGTGTCAGCCCTCAAACAGTCACGCGACGGCATCGAAAGGTGGAAGCGGACGGGCGCGCGCTTGCATGTCGCGACCTGGGATGCGGTCGCCGCCGACGCGGCGCTCCATCTGGGATGCACGGCGGACGCTGTGGAACTGGTCGAAGAGGCGTTTGCCTGCACCGCGCACGCAGGTGAGGAGTTCATGCTATCCGAAATTCAACGTCTTCATGGGTGCAGGCTTCTCCATGAGGGCGACGTCGATGCCGCAGAAGAGGCCCTCGGCCGCGCTTGCGCTACGGCGGACTGGCAAGGCGCCCACTGGTTCAAGCTACGAGCGGCCCGCGACCTCGCCGCGCTCCGCATGGCGAGGGGCGACAATTCGGGAGTGTCATTGTCAGCGCTCGTGAGTGCCCTCGACTCAGTAATCGAGGGTGACAATCTGAGGGACGTCGTTGAGGCGCGCGATCTGCTGCATCTGCTCCGCGAATAGCTCGTGACGCCGCTACACCGTTGGATGCGATCTGCTGATGTAATCCACCGTCCGAATCGTCAGAAACCGATTCCGAGTATCCTGAGGATTTGGGTCTTAATGAGCGTGACCCGCTTCGCTCGCGCGCCCAATTCCCAAGTCCGGGACTGGTTTGGCAACAAATGGCAGAGCGCGAGGGCCACGGGCTCTGCTGAACAACAACTCTCATATCTGCGTACCTAAGTGGACGGTCTCTTTACGGCCCAATGCTGAACCGGAAATCATTTCCGACCCGGGTGGAAAGCGGCCAGGCAGTTCTCCAGCGTCGATGAGAGAAAAGCGGACGCATGTTGAGCTTCTGGGCCGTCTCAGATCAACCCTCCTGCTAGATGCCAGAGTGCTCCCGCACCCGCGGCTCCCAGGAGAGTCGGCAGGATGCCGATGTTAAGTCGGAATAACGCCAGAGCGGCTGCGGCAAAAAGCAGTAGGGCCATTGGGTCAACGCTCGAAGGGACCGGAACATCGAGGGAAAGCAGACCCATTTGGGCTTCATCAACCTGTCGGAAGAGGACGTGCATCCCAAACCAGACGCCCAGGTTCAGGATCACCCCGACCACCGCCGCGGTGATCGCCGCGAGTGCGCCGGAGAGCGCGCGGTTGCCGCGCAACCGCTCGATGTAGGGCGCGCCGAGGAATATCCACAGGAAGCACGGCGTGAACGTCACCCAGGTCGTGAGCAACCCGCCGAGGGTACCGGCGAGGTAGGGGTTCATGCTTCCCGGGTCCCGGAAGGCGGCGAGGAAGCCGACGAACTGGGTGACCATGATCAGCGGCCCCGGCGTCGTCTCCGCGAGGCCCAGCCCGTCCAGCATCTCGCCGGGTCCGAGCCAGCCATATTGCTCGACGGCCTGCTGCGCGACATAGGCGAGAACGGCGTAGGCGCCGCCGAAGGTGACCACGGCCATCTGGCTGAAGAACACCGCGATGTCGGCGAAGGCATTGCCGGTGCCGAACACGATCAAAAGCAGGGCGACGGGGATCAGCCAGAGCGCCAGGAACACCCCCGAGATGCGCAGCGCCCAGGCAACATTCGGCTGGGCGTGATCCGGCACCGCTTGGCCCAGCGCGGAGTCGGCGTCGGACACTGTCGCTCCCTTCGATGGTCCGTGACCGCCGTTGCCTGAGAAGGCCGGAAGTCCTGCACGGGCGGCGACGTATCCAATGGTCCCTGCGGCAAGGATGATCGCCGGGAACGGCACGTCGAAGAGGAAGATCGCGGCGAAGGCCGCACCGGCTATCGCGACCATGATGCCGTTGCGCAGCGCCCGTCGGCCGATCCGGTTGACCGCTTCCAGCACGATCGCGAGGACCGCGGCCTTCAGTCCGAAGAACAGGCCGGCGACGATGCCGACATTGCCGAAGGCGACATAGACCCACGACAGCGCCATGATGGCGACAAGGCCCGGTAGGACGAACAAGGCCCCGGCGACGAGGCCGCCCTTCGTGCGATGCAGGAGCCAACCGAGATAGGTGGCGAGTTGCTGGGCCTCGGGCCCGGGGAGGAGCATGCAGTAGTTCAGGGCATGCAGGAACCGCTCCTCGCCGATCCATCGCTTCTCGTCGACGAGGATGCGGTGCATTACGGCGATCTGACCCGCCGGACCGCCGAAGGATAGGCAGGCGATCTTCGCCCAGACGCGGACCGCTTCACTGAAGGGAATCCCATGGTCTGGGGTGCGGGCGGATCCGGACGCGTCATGGCGGGAGGCGGGCAAGTCGGTCATCTCACAATCCTGCCTTCCGAACGGGCCAGTTGTGCGTCTCGTCCGTCGCGTCGCGGCACCAGCGGTAAAACGCGTCGTAGAGGAGCAGTCCGGCCTCCAGTTGCTCGAGGTCGTTCGCGTACATCCGCGAAAGGCCGAGCGATGCAGCTAGCAATCCGGCTGCTTCCGGGGCGAGGTCCGGTCGGGCGGTGTCGGCACCGCGAACCAGGGTCGCAAGCCGGAGCAGCGGCGGCGTCGCGAGATCGAGCTCCTCGACCATCGTGTCGAACGTGCAGCGCTCCCCGCGGTGGCTCCAGAAGACGTTCTCGACGTCGAACGGCGCGGCCCCGAAGCGCTCGCCGACCGCCTGGACCTCGGATGGCTGGACGAATAGGAACACCGCGAACGGATCGACGAAGCGTCGGATCAGCCAGGGACAGGCGATCCGGTCAACCTTCGGCCGGGCCCGGGTGACCCAGACGGTCCGACCCTGGCCGTCCCGACGGGGAAGCGAGGCTTCCGGCACGACCGGCAGGCCCGCAGAAGACCAGGCTTCGTGGCCACCCTCCAGCGCTTCGGCGGCGACACCTTCATGGCGCAGCCAGGCGGCGACGCCGTGGCTGAGCTTGGCGCCGGCATGGCAGACAACGACGACCGCTCTGGCGCGAAAGTCCGCCGCCCAGGTCGCGACCGTCGCATGATCCCTGCGCACCGCGCCCGGCACCAGCCGCGGGTCGGCGGCGAAGTCTTCCTCCGTCCGCACATCGACGACGAACGGACATTTCGGGGTGCCGACGAGGCGTGCAAGCTTGGCGTGTGTGATGGCGATCGTAGAAGCCATGACGCGTCCTTCCATGAATGGATGAGTGGACGCGATGCTTCGGCCGGGGCCTCGTGGGGTGATCGCAATCCCCATTCCGGCATTCAGCCAGGGCGGCCGTCAAAGTCAAGTCACCGCCGCGCCGATCCCCGCCATCGGATGCGAAGGAGGTTCATTCGCCACCATGACCCGGATTCGGAATTCATTTCCGACCCGGGTGGAAGCCATCCGTACGCTATGCGGCCGGTATAGTCTCAACCTGCCAGTTGCACGTTCAAGCTGTTCTGATCAGGCGGCATTTTGCCAAGTGAGGCCCCTGACGATTATTGGTGATCATCGGAGATGACGGATCGTGATCAGATTGTGCCGTCGAGCGTGTAGCGAACACCGTCTCCCGGTTACGAAATGGCCGCCTTGCACGCGACATATGAAGCCCGCGGTCGATTTGCGTCCAAGTTCGCTTCATCGCAGGTTTACCGATTGCCAGCATCCGTAGCTGCGGCTACCGATCAACCATGCGGATTGGAAACTGCATTGCCCATACCCTGCATGGAGCTCTTATGGAAACTGCAGTTATCAAAGCGAAGACGGGCGTAGCGGGTCTTGACGACATCCTCGTCGGTGGCTTGGCTCCCGGCCACGTCTTCCTGATGGAAGGCAGTCCTGGCACCGGTAAGACCACTATTGCTCTCAGCTTCCTCATGAGCGGTGCTGAGATCGGTGAGAGGGGCCTCTACATCACACTGTCGGAGACGGAGAAGGAACTGCGGGCCGGCGCGAGATCGCATGGCTGGGACCTCGGCGATACGATCGAGGTAAGCGAGCTCGTCCCTCCCGAAAGCCTGTTAGATCCGGATTCCCAGCAGAGCCTTTTGTATTCTTCGGACCTGGAGTTGGGCGAGACGACGAAGGCAATCTTCGACGCCTTCGAGCGCATCCAGCCTTCCCGTGTCGTCCTCGACAGCCTTTCCGAGATACGCCTGCTCGCACAGAGTTCACTTCGCTACCGCCGGCAGATCTTGGCACTGAAGCATTTCTTCGCCACGAAGAACGTCACCGTCCTCCTGCTTGACGACCTTACGACTGACACGATGGACAAGACTGTCCATTCGATTGCGCATGGCGTGATCAAACTGGAGGAACTTGCGCCAGAATACGGTTCGGAACGCCGAAGGCTTCGCGTCATGAAGTATCGCGGTCAGTCTTTTCGTGGAGGCTACCACGACATGGTCATCAAGAATGGCGGCGTGCAGGTATTTCCACGGCTTGTCGCGTCCGAGCACCGTATTCCTTTTACCCGGACGCAGTTGACGAGCGGGATTGCGGAACTCGACGCGTTGGTCGGCGGCGGGCTAGAGCAGGGTTCTAGCACATTGGTCCTCGGCCCTGCCGGTACCGGAAAGAGCACCTTCTGCTTCCAGTTCGCCGTCGCGGCCGTCGCGAGAGGCGAGAGGGTGGCGATGTTCATCTTCGATGAAGAGCTCGGCCTGTTGTTCGACCGGACGAAGGCCTTGGGGATGGACCTCGAGGCGATGAGGGATGCAGGGCTGCTGCTGATCGAGCAGGTCGATGCGGCAGAGCTTTCCCCTGGCGAATTTGCTCACCGTGTCCGGGATCGCGTCGACAGTTCGAATGCAAAAACCGTCGTCATTGACAGCCTCAACGGATATCAAGCAGCGATGCCGGCTGAAGGTTCCCTGACGCTGCACATCCACGAGTTGCTCCAATACCTGAACCGGCGTGGGGCAACCACCTTCCTGACGGTCGCGCAGCATGGTCTCGTCGGCGACATGAAGTCCCCTGTAGATCTGACGTACATCGCGGACACCGTCATCCTACTCCGATATTTTGAAGCTCTCGGCAATGTCCGTCGGGCGGTCTCCGTAATCAAGAAGAGAACGGGTCTACATGAGGATACCATCCGTGAGTACAAGATCGGAGTGACTGGCCTGGTCCTCGGACAGCCGCTGAAGGAGTTCCAAGGCGTGCTTCGCGGTGTACCTACTTTCATCGGCACCTCGGAAGGCGGACCGAGGTCTGTTCCAGAGGGCATGCTGTAGGGATGTCGGCACTGATTGCCCTCATCTTGTCGCCCGGCGGCAGGGACGCTGCCATTGCCGCGCGAATCATAGAGGATGTCGGCCTTCAGCCGGTCGTATGTGAGAGCTGCCAGGAACTGATCTGCCGGATCGGCGACGGCAGCGGCTTCGCGATCGTGACCGAGGAATCCTTTCGGGGCGTCGATCTCAAGCCATTGCACGACCGCCTTACTACACAGAATGCGTGGTCGGACTACCCCTTCATCATTCTGACGCGGCGTTCGGAAAGTTCGCAGCGAAATCCTGCGACGACGCAGCTTGCCGAACTTCTGCGGAACGTGACTTTCCTCGAGCGTCCATTCCATCCCTCGACGTTCATCAGTCTTGCGAAGACCGCTTCGAGAAGTCGTGAAAGGCAGTTCGAGGCTCGTGCCCGTATCGTCGAATTGCACGAGCGCGACGATCAGCTCAGGCAGGCAAACGAGACTTTGGAGACGCGTGTCGCCGAGCGGACGGCGGAAATGCAGTTGGCTCACGAAAAACTGGTGATGGAGGTTGAGCAGCGGGAGCGGACGGAAATTCTTCTGAGGCAGGCGCAGAAGATGGAGATGATCGGTCAGCTTACGGGCGGCATCGCGCACGACTTCAACAATTTGCTCATGGCGGTCCTGGGAAACCTCGAACTTCTGCATCGTCATATGACGCTCGATGCGAAGGCTGAACGCTTGGTCGACGGAGCTGTGAAGGGCGCGCAGCGTGGCGCCGCACTCACCCAGAGACTTCTGGCATTCGCGAGAAGGCAGGAGCTCACCCTCGCTCCGACGAACCTCTCCGAGCTCGTGAGGGGAATGGCGGACCTCTTGGACCGATCTCTCGGCTCGACAATCGAGCAGCATGTCGTACTTCCAGAAGGCATGCCTCTGGCTTTCGTCGACGGCAATCAGCTCGAGCTGGCTCTGCTCAATCTCGCAGTGAATGCACGTGATGCAATGCCGGACGGCGGCAGCCTAACGATCGAGGTGGACGTGCCGGATACGTTCGAAGCGATGGTGCTGCCATCGGGCACCTACGTGCGACTTTCAGTCTCCGATACTGGCTCTGGTATGAGCGAGGAGACGCTGAAGCGGGCGACCGAGCCTTTCTATTCAACAAAGGGCGTCGGCAAGGGAACCGGTCTCGGGCTGTCGATGATTCAGGGTCTTGCCGAACAACTCGGGGGATCGCTGCGGCTGACAAGCACGGTTGGCATAGGGACGCGTGCGGAGCTCTGGCTTCCGGTCGCCGCCGGCGCAGGCGAAGTACAGGCTGCCGAGCCAGATCTCGAAATTTCGGCGGTGACCGTCAGTTCCCGGATCCTGATAGTAGATGACGATCCGCTGATTTTGATGAGCACTGTCGACATGCTCGAAGATCTCGGTCACGAAGTCGTCGAGGCGGGTTCTGGAGCGAAAGCGCTTGAGATTCTGAACGCCGGTGAGCAGTTTGACCTGATGATCACGGACTTTTCGATGCCGAGGATGAACGGCGGTCAGCTTGCCCGTGCGGTTCATGAGCTTCGTCCAAGCCTGCCGATGCTTCTGGCCACAGGATTCGCAGAGATGCCGTCCGGTTCTGAAATCGAGCTGCCGAGGCTCGGGAAGCCGTATACCCAAGCGCAGCTAGCGGCTGAGATCGGGAAGCTACTGCGGTAATGTCAGATCGTACATGTGACTGGCGTGCGCTGAATATAGGAGGGCTGTTATGAAGCCTTGGGTGCCATGTATTCCGCATAACGAGCCTGTTGCCATTACAGCTATGCTGCCCGAGGATCTTGGACTGGAACCGCTCCCTTATGCGCACGGGCACGTGTTCGGACACCGGGGATTCCAACTATCCTCATGGTTATCTTAGCCTGGATGACAGCCTACACCTCTGAACTAAAAAGCCTCGTTTGCCGCCGACGGCGGGCTGGATGACCAAGTCGATCTGCTACTCTTGGGCTTGGGCTCCCAGCCCTTGTCGGCACATATGTCAGGGCTTCTGATCGACCGCATGCTCCGTTCGCTCGTCCTGATCAGCCTAGGTGCATTCGGTAACGTCGCCCCCGCTGTTGGGATGTCACCGGAGACCGCAAACGAGATGACGATGGCCGAATTAAATGAAAGCAATCGGGATTTTGCAGCGATAGCTTAAGTGCCTGACGTGGGTCGTGAGCGGTACGACAGCTACAGGCCATACCGTCCAGAAAGCCGCCGGTCGGCTTTCGGCCCGAACCGGAATCGGAAATCATTTCCGACCCGGGTGGGCTGCTGCCAGTCCGGTTGACGACGCTAAAGAGCCAAAGCGGACACGGCTACGTGTGGCTGAAAAACGCTCCCAACTCGACAGCCAGTTCCTCCGGCGCTTCCTCGGCCATGTGGTGGCCGCAGTCGAGGCTGCGACCCATCACGTCGTCGGCCCAACCTCGCCAGATGCCCAAAATGTCGCCGTGAAGTTCTTCGAGGTCATCGCGTGCTGACCAGAGAACCAGAAGCGGACAGGCCAGCCTGCGGCCCGCCGTCTGATCGGCCTCGTCATGAGCCCGGTCAATACCAAGTCCAGCTCGGTAGTCCTCAATCATTCCGTGAACGGTTGCAGGATCGTGGATCGCTGCATGGAAGTCCGCGTAGGCTTGTTCGCCCATAGCAGTCGGAGTCCCGCCATACCAAGCGTCCGGGTCGGCCAGGATCGCGCGTTCGGGCTTCTCGGGCTGCGCGAAGAAGAACCAGTGATACCAGGCGGTGGCAAAACGTGCGTCGCAGCGATGGAGCGCTTCCGCAATGGGGACGCCGTCCAGGATCGCAAGACGGCTGACGACGTTGGGATGGTCCATTGCTGTGCGGAACGCCGTGTAGGAGCCTCGGTCGTGGCCGACGAGCCCGAAGTGATCAAAGCCTAGGTGGTGCATGAGTTCCACGCAGTCTTGTGCTTTGGCCCGTTTGGAAGAGCCGGAATGATCGGGCGTGTCCCGTGGCTTTGAGGATTGGCCAAACCCACGGAGATCGGGGCAAACCACCGTGAAGCGATCGGACAGGACTGGGGCGACCCGATGCCATGTTGCATGGGTGCGCGGATGACCATGAAGCAAGAGGAGCGGCGGACCACTGCCACCCATGCGAACTCTTAGTGTCGCATTAGAAAGCTGGATCCGCTCCAGCTCGAAGCCTTCGAACATACGGCCTCCCGCCCGTTCTGAGATGATCCGGTGACAGTTAGGGCCGCGTTCGCTTATGGGTACGAGGCAAGTCTGCCCTGTCGACAGCAACGGGTCGCGAGCGGTACGACAGCTATCGGCCATACCGTCCAGAAAGCTGCCGGTTGGCTTTCGGCCCGAACCGGAATGCTCAGCAGATGGAAGAGCAGCGCGCCTTCGGAGGCACTTCCGGCAGGTATCCAATCTCGTCGGGGATCACGAGGTTGAGACGGGCAAGGGTCTCGGACAGTTAGCCGGCCTTGCCCTTGGCCTTCTCCTGTTCGAGCGTGTTGACAAGTTCGATGGTCGAGAAGAACCGGATTTTCCGACGGTAATGCTCGACTGCTCACCCCGCGGCGGCGGGGTGAGCGGGCTTCATGCGATCACGAGCGAACCTATGCGACGCTGAGCGAGATCCGGTGACGCATCAGGGCGCCGGTCCCCCGACAGCGCTTCCGTGATCCCTGTTTGTTCCTGCTTGCATTCCTGCGCGGCGGTGCCGCGCAGGTTAAGTCATTCTATTGGCGTCGTTTTCAGGACGTCGCGAACCTAGGTTTCAGTTCCTACCTTGTCGAAGGCGCTCACAACTTTGCTTCCGATTCCACAAATTTGGTATTCCCAACATCTATCGGATCGGATCAGCTGCAGCCGCTGGTCGAGCCGCAGGTGTCGCATTTCAGGCAGGTGCCATTGCGGACCATCGAGTAGTTGCCGCATTCGGTGCAGCTGTCGCCGGTGTAGCCCTTCATCATGGCGATGGAGCGCCGTTCGGCGGTCGACGGTGCCGCCGCCACATTGGCGGTGTCCTTCGCGCTCGCCTCATAGGCCAGCGGCTGATCGAACAGGCCCTGGGCCGGCGTCGTGTCCGACGTCGGGGCCGGATCGGCAAGCGGCGCCTGCTCGTAATCGCGCTTGAAGGCGGCCGCCGGCGTGCCGAGCGCCGTCGGCGACAAAGCCGTGGCCGTGGCGGCAGCCGTTGCCGGACGAGCGGTGACGCGGGCAGGGGATCCGCCGGCGGTGTTGGCCGCCGTCCGCGCGGCCGTGGTCACCGGCTTGGTGCCGGCCGGGGCGTTGGCTGCGTTGCCCTGGGGCTCGGCCGAGGAGATCAGCCGGAATTTCGACGTCTGCCCGCGGACCATGCCGTGGGAGACCGGCAGCGGCTGCGGCTTGTCGCCCTCGACACCGCGACCGAGGGTCGAGGCGCCGAAATCCTCCGGCTGGACATGGGCGAGATCGTGCCGGTCCAGATAGGAGACCGCCAGCTCGCGGAAGACGTAGTCGAGGATCGACGTGGCGTTCTTGATCGCCTCGTTGCCCTGCACCATGCCCGCCGGCTCGAAGCGGGTGAAGGTGAAGGCCTCGACATATTCGTCCAGCGGCACGCCGAACTGCAGGCCCAGCGAGATGGCGATGGCGAAATTGTTCATCATCGCCCGGAAGGCCGCGCCCTCCTTGTGCATGTCGATGAAGATCTCGCCGATGCGGCCGTCATCGAACTCGCCGGTGCGCAGATACACCTTGTGGCCGCCGACGATGGCCTTCTGGGTGTAGCCCTTGCGCCGGTTCGGCAGCTTCTCGCGGTCCCGGACGACCTTCTCGACGATCCGCTCGACGATGCGCTCGGCGACTTCCGCGGCCTGGGCCGGCTTGGTCGCGGAGGCGAGCGCCGCGGTCGCCATCTCGACGGCGTCCTCGTCCTCGTCGTCCTCGTCGGCGATCAGCGAGGCGTTGAGCGGCTGCGACAGCTTGGAGCCGTCGCGGTAGAGGGCGTTCGCCTTCAGGGCCAGCTTCCACGACAGCATGTAGGCCGCGTTGCAATCCTCGACCGTCGCCTCGTTCGGCATGTTGATGGTCTTGGAGATGGCGCCCGAGATGAAGGGCTGCGCCGCCGCCATCATGCGGATGTGGGATTCCACCGACAGGTAGCGCTTGCCGATGCGTCCACAGGGGGTCGCGCAGTCGAACACCGCCAAGTGCTCGGGCTTGAGGTGCGGCGCGCCCTCGAGCGTCATGGCGCCGCAGACATGGACGTTGGCCGCGTCGATGTCCTTCTTCGAGAAGCCGAGGAACGGCAGGAGCTCGAAGGCGAAGTCGGCGAGCTGCTCGTCGGAGACGCCCAGCGTCTCCTTCATGAACGCCTCGCCGAGGGTCCATTTGTTGAAGACGAACTTGATGTCGAAGGCCGAGCCGAGCGCGGCGTTCAGCGCGGCGATGTGCTCGTCGGTGAAGCCCTTGGCCTTGAGCGAGCCCGGATTGATCGCCGGTGCCTGGTTCAGATTGCCGTGGCCGACCGCATAGGCCTCCATCTCAGCGATCTGGGCCTCGGTGTAGCCGAGCGAGCGCAGGGCCTCCGGCGCGGCGCGGTTGATGATCTTGAAGTAGCCGCCGCCGGCGAGCTTCTTGAACTTCACCAGCGCAAAGTCGGGCTCGATGCCGGTGGTGTCGCAATCCATGACGAGGCCGATCGTGCCGGTGGGCGCGATCACCGAGACCTGGGCGTTGCGGTAGCCGTTCTTCTTGCCGAGTTCGACGGCATCGGTCCAGGCGGTCTTGGCCCGGGCGGAGAGGCGCTTGTCGGGCAGCGAGGCATGGTCGAGCGGGACCGGGTCGACCGACAGGCCCTCATAGCCATTGGCGATGCCATGGGCGGCGCGGCCATGATTGCGCATGACGCGCAGCATGTGCTCGGAATTGCGCTCGTAGTCCGGGAAGGCGCCCAGATGCCCGGCCATCTCGGCCGAGGTCTTGTAGGCGACGCCGGTCATCAGCGCCGCGATGGCGCCGCAGATCGCCCGACCCTCGTCGGAATCATAGGGGATGCCAGCGGTCATCAGCAGGCCGCCGATATTGGCGAAGCCGAGGCCCAGCGTGCGGTAGTCGTAGGACAGCCGCGCGATCTCCTTGGACGGGAACTGCGCCATCATCACCGAGATCTCGAGGACGACGGTCCACAGGCGGGTGGCATGCTCGAAGGCGTCGGTATCGAAGCGCTTGATGCCCTCCGGGCCGTCGAGGCCTTCCTCGCGGAACTGGATAAGGTTCAGCGACGCCAGGTTACAGGCCGTGTCGTCGAGGAACATGTACTCCGAGCACGGATTGGAGGCACGGATCGGGCCGGCCGCCGGGCAGGTGTGCCAGTCGTTCATGGTAGTGTTGTAGTGCAGGCCGGGATCGGCCGAGGCCCAGGCGGCGTAGCCGATCTGGTCCCAAAGCTCGCGTGCCTTCAGGGTCTTGGCGACCTTGCCGTCGGTGCGACGGATCAGGTCCCAGGTGCCGTCCTCCTCAACCGCGCGCAGGAAGTCGTCCTTCAGCGAGACCGAATTGTTGGAGTTCTGGCCGGAGACGGTGAGATAGGCTTCGGAATCCCAGTCGGTGTCGTAGACTGGGAATTCGATGTCGGTGTAGCCCTGCCGCGCGAACTGGATGACGCGCTTGACGTAGTTCTCCGGAACCTGGGCGCGCTTGGCGTCCTTGACCGCGCGCTTGAGCGCCGGGTTCTTCATCGGCTCGAAGCAGTCGCCGTCCGGACCCTCGCAGTTCACGCAGGCCGACAGGATCGCCTTGAGGTGCTTGGACACGGTCTTGGAGCCGGTGACGAGCGCGGCGACCTTCTCCTCCTCGCGGACCTTCCACGAGATGTAGTTCTCGATATCGGGATGGTCGATGTCGACGACGACCATCTTGGCGGCGCGGCGGGTGGTGCCGCCCGACTTGATGGCGCCCGCCGCACGGTCGCCGATCTTCAGGAAGCTCATCAGGCCCGACGACTTGCCGCCGCCGGCCAGAGTTTCGCCTTCGCCGCGCAGATAGGAGAAGTTGGAGCCGGTGCCGGAGCCGTATTTGAACAGGCGCGCCTCGCGGACCCACAGATCCATGATGCCGCCGTCATTGACCAGATCGTCGGCGACGGACTGGATGAAGCAGGCATGCGGCTGCGGATGCTCGTAGGACGACGTCGAGCGAGTCAGTTCGCCGGTGCGGTAGTCGACGTAGTAATGGCCCTGGCCGGGACCGTCGATGCCGTAGGCCCAGTGCAGGCCGGTGTTGAACCACTGCGGCGAGTTCGGCGCGACCTTCTGGGTGGCGAGCATGTAGGCGAGCTCGTCCTTGAAGGCGGCGGCGTCCTCTTCCGAGGCGAAATAGCCGCCCTTCCATCCCCAGTAGGTCCAGGTGCCGGCGAGCCGGTCGAAGACCTGCCGCGCGTCCATCTCCGAGCCGGTGCGCTCGGCCTCGGGCAGCTTGGCCAGCGCCTCCTCGTCGGCGACCGAGCGCCAGAGGAAGGAGGGAACGTCGTTCTCCTCGACCTTCTTCAGCGCCTTCGGCACGCCCGCCTTGCGGAAATATTTCTGCGCCAGGATGTCGCTGGCGACCTGGCTGAACTGGGCCGGCACGTCGATGCCGGCGAGGCGGAAGACCACCGAACCGTCGGGGTTCTTGATCTCGCTCGTCGCCTTGCGGAACTCGACCGAATGGTAGGCGCTCTCGCCAGCCTTCGTGTACCGGCGTTCGATCTTCATGCCCATGACGGTCCTCGTCTATTCCGTGTTTGCCGCAACGAATCGCGCCAGCGGGCGAGGGAAACCCCTTCGCGCGGCGCGTTGTCTCGAAAAATCGCCACCGGGCGCATGTGGTATGGGGCCCGGGTGGCGACACTAGATATAGTATATTCGGGGTGGTTAAGCGACTCTGAATCGGGCGTTTGCGACCGGAGGCGGCAGCTTATCCACCTATTCCCGACGGGCCTGTGGACAGCGGTTAACGCCTTGGCGCCACGCGGCCGGTTCTGCCCTGCCGGCCGGCGCTCCAGCCCGCGCCGGATCGCACTCGGGCGGGTCCGCAGCTTCGCGGCCAACCTCGCAGGGGGAGGCTGGCGAGCGCAAGTGTGGACGGCGGTTGAAAGCGGGGACAAGTCCGCGAAGGCGCCGGAGCCCGGTTGTTTCGTCGGACGCTTGATGTCGCACCGGTGCGGTCCGGCAACGGTGCGAAGGCGGGCATAGGAAGCCCAAGCCATATCTGCCGGGCGCGGCGGCCGAATCGGTGTCTGGCTACGAAGATCGGCGCCCGGACGCGTCTCGCCCCTTCAGCCGGACACCGAAACGGACCGGCCAGGGTGCTCTATCGCTGGGTGGCGTTTGTCAGCCGAGGGTGCTCTTGCTGATCGGCGCCTGGAAGGTCAGGCCGAGATCCCAGGGGAAGAAGATCCAGGTGTCCTGAGACACTTCGGTGATGAAGGTGTCGACCAGCGGCCGGCCCTTCGGCTTGGCGTAGACGGTGGCGAAATGCGCCTTGGGGAGCATGGTGCGCACCAGGCCGGCGGTCTTGCCGGTGTCCGTCAGGTCGTCGACGATCAGGATGCCGTCGCCCTCGTCCTTCAGGAGTTCCGGCGAGATCTCCTTGAGAACCCTGAGCTCTCCCTGCTCGCTGTACTCGTGGTAGGAGGCGATGCAGACCGTCTCGATCAGGCGGGTGCCGATCTCGCGGGCGATGATGGCCGCCGGCACGAGGCCGCCACGGGTGATGCAGACGATGGCGCGCCAGTCGTCGCGCTGGCTCGCCAGCCGCCAGGCCAGCGCCCGTGCATCGCGGTGAAACTGGTCCCAGGAGACGGGGAAGGATTTCTCGACCGTGGACATGACGCGCTTCCGGGCTGCTGGAGGGAGCGGTTGCGATAGATCGAATCATCCCGCCGATGCAAGCCGCGTTGCCCGCGGACGCGTCACGGACGCCGGTTTCCACGCATAAAACCGCCGAGGGCCGCAGCACTGCGGCAAAACGGACACGTTGCCGCCGTCGGATCGGGAGGAGATCGCCGGTCCCCCGGGCTCGGTCCTACTCCTTGGAGCGCGCCCGACCGAGATCCTCGAGCATCGCCGTCACCGCGGCTGCGGCGCTCTTCAGCGCCGCATCGTCGCGCGAGCGCACGACGATCTCGGTGGAATAGCGGTCCCCGTCGAATTTCGGATAGGAGCCGATCGTCACCGCCGGGTGCGCCTTCGACAGGGTGCGCAGCGGGTCGCCGATGTCGCCCTCGCCATACGGGCAGGGGATGGCGAGGCTGGCGATGGCCTGGCCGGCCGGCAGCGTCGACAGGACATTGCCCAGCATGGCCTGGAAGATCTGCGGGACACCGGCCATGACGAAGACATTGTCGATGCGAAAGCCCGGGGCCTTGGACACCGGATTGTCGATCAGCGTCGCGCCCTCCGGGGTGCGGGTCATGCGGCGGCGAGCGTCGGTGAAGTCGAGGCCGCGGCCGGCATAATAGTCCGCCAGGAGTTCGACCGCCTCGGGATGCTCGCCGATGGGCAGCCCGAAGGCGGCGGCGACCGCATCGGCGGTCAGGTCGTCATGGGTTGGGCCGATCCCGCCGGAGGTGAAGACGTAGTCGTAGCTGCGCCTGAGGGTATTGAGCGTGTCCGCGATGAAATGCGGCTCGTCGCCGATAATGCGGACCTCCTTGAGATCGATGCCGGCGAGCGTCAGGAATTCCGCCAGATGGCCGATATTCTTGTCCTTGGTGCGCCCGGACAGGAGCTCGTCGCCGATGGCGAGCATCGCGGCAGTCGCGGCGGGTTGGGCACTCATGGCGAAGCTCCGGCACTGCGCTGGGACCACGGCACGGACTGCGTCCGCGCCCTCCACAGCTCGATCGATTCTCAGCGGCACCACCCGGTCCGGACGGCGCTGCAGCACCGCTAATGAGGGCGTTCGGCGCCGCAAGGCAAGGCCCGGCGCGAAACAGCAATGCGCCGCTTTGCTTCTGCGGGGTGACGGTGCGTTGCAACATTTCCACCTCTCGGATGCCGGCAATCCGACTAGGTAAGGGCCAGAGCCCATCCGGCCTCCAGACTCCACGACATTTTCTGAAAGGAAGCGAACCGATGGCGAAAGTCCTCGTACTCTACTACTCCAGCTACGGACATATCGAGGCGATGGCAGAGGCCGTAGCCGAGGGCGCGACCAGCGCCGGCGCCACGGTAGACATCAAGCGCGTCCCCGAGACGGCCCCGCAGGAAGTTGTGGCGGCGGCACATTTCAAGACGGATTACGCCCATCCGGAATGCGACCCGATGGACCTGCCCAGCTACGACGCCATCATCGTCGGCGTGCCGACCCGCTTCGGCAACATGGCCTCGCAGATGCAGGCGTTCTGGGATCGCACCGGCCCGCTGTGGGCGAAGGGCGCGCTCGTCGGCAAAGTGGGCGGTGCCTTCACCTCGTCCGCGTCCCAGCATGGCGGCAACGAGACAACGCTGATCTCGGTGATCAAGACGCTGCTGCATCACGGGCTGATGGCCGTCGGTCTGCCCTATGCCTTCGCCGGACAGATGGACATGAACGAGATCGTCGGCGGCACGCCCTATGGCGCGTCCACCATGGCCAGGGGTGACGGTTCGCGCATGCCCAGCCAGATCGAGCTCGACGGCGCCCGTTTCCAGGGACGGCACATCGCCGAGATTGCCGCGAAGGTCGCGGCCTGAACGAGGCCGGATTTTTGGGGACGGCGAGGGACACGAGATGCCCCTCGAGGGTGGTCGTCCGATATGGCTCGGGCGACCGCTACTCCGATAGACGGCGCAAAGACATGATGACGCTTGCCTGCGTCATGATTGCGGGCTGATTGCCCCCGCAGGATCGCAGCCAAACGTGCCGAAACGCGCGCGTCTCAGTTGTTCGGCGTCTCCTGAAGCGAGCCGCTGCCCTCGAAATTCAGCGCATCGAGCAGGCGCGTCAGGGCCGCGTTCTGCTTCTTCAACCGGACGAGGAAACCCTGCGCTTCGTGAGCATCGGTACTGGCGCTGTCGACACTTTCCACGCGGGCAATGCGCGCGGATCGGGCGGTGTCTCCGAAACGGCTGGAGTGCTCCGTCATGCGTCGGTCTCCCATGCTCGTGTGGTCCGGCTTCTGGCCCGCCGGTTACGCAACGTTACTCATTTTTGCCGCAATTCGCGATGGCTTTTTGTTTCAGTGTGACATTCGGTCCACGAATCTTGACACGGATACCCCGTTTGGTTGAGGTCGCGGCGGCGCGGGCGTGGCGGAATGGTAGACGCAAGGGACTTAAAATCCCTCGGGCTTCGTCCCGTGCGGGTTCGAGTCCCGCCGCCCGCACCAGCAGACAGAACGACTTAGTGCCGGTTCTTGCTGCAATTTGCGAACGATGGCTCCTCATGCGGGCCATCAGTGGCACTGATCACCACAATGTGTGACCGCCGATCACGGACTGGCAGCGGCGGCCGGGCTCTCTCCACGGGGACATTCCATGACCGATCTACCCACCAGCGTGCCCCCGTTCGAGGCCGTGGCACCGCAACTCGTCGATGTGGCGATGGGGCGGACCCATGCGGATCTGGTCGTGCGCAACGCGCGCTGGGTCAATGTCCATTCCGGCGAGATCATCCCGCAGACCGACGTCGCGGTCGCCGCCGGGCGCTTTGCCTATTGCGGGCCCGACGCCGGCTACATGATCGGGCCGGATACCGAGGTGGTGGAGGCCGCCGGGCGCTTCATCATGCCGGGGCTCTGCGACGCGCACATGCATGTCGAGAGCGGCATGGTGACCGTCACCGAGTTCTGCCGCGCGGTGATTCCGCACGGCACGACCTCGATGTTCATCGACCCGCACGAGATCGCCAATGTGCTGGGCCTGCCGGGCGTCCGGCTGATGCATGACGAGGCGCTGGCCCAGCCGGTCAATGTCTGGGTGCAGATGCCGTCCTGCGTGCCGTCGGCGCCGGGGCTCGAGGAAGGCGGCGCGATCCTCGGCCCGCAGGATGTCGCCGAGGCGATGGGCTGGCCGGCGATCATCGGCCTCGGCGAGGTCATGAACTTTCCCGGCGTGGCGGCCAACGACCCGACGATGGTCGGCGAGATCGCGGCAACCCGGAAGGCCGGACGCACGGTCGGCGGACACTATGCCTCGCCCGATCTCGGCCGCGCGTTCCACGCCTATGTCGCCGGCGGTCCCGAGGACGACCACGAGGGCACCCGCATGGAAGATGCCGCCGCGCGGGTACGCCAGGGCATGAAGGCGATGCTGCGGCTGGGCTCGGCTTGGTACGACGTCGCCGAACAGGTGCGGGCGATCACCGAGATGGGTCTCGATTCGCGGCATTTTATCCTGTGTACCGACGACTGCCATTCCGGCACGCTGGTCCGCGAGGGGCACATGGACCGCGTCGTGCGGCATGCCATCTCGCGCGGGCTGAAGCCGATGACCGCGATCCAGATGGCGACGATCAACACCGCCGAGCATTTCAAGCTGGAGCGCGAAATCGGGTCGGTCACGCCGGGGCGCCGTGCGGACTTCCTGATCGTCTCGGATCTGAGCGATCTGACCATCGACGCCGTCTATGGCCGCGGCGTGCGGCTGGCGTCGGGCGGCAAGCTGGAAGCCGACATGCCGGCCCATGCCTATCCGGACAGCGCCATCGACACGGTGAAGCTCGGCCGGGCGCTGACGGCGGACGACTTCCGCGTCGCCGCGCCGAAGGGCGCGGGCGCGACGGTCGAGGCGCGGGTCATCGGGGTGGTCGAGAACCAGGCGCCGACCCGGGCGCTGACCGCAAAGGTGCCGGTGCAGGGCGGCATCGCCATGCCCGATCCGGACAACGACGTCTGCCGCATCGCGCTGGTCGAGCGGCACCGGGCGAGCGGCGACTTGGTCAACGGCTTCGTGTCCGGCTTCGGCTACACGGGGCGCTGCGCCATGGCCTCCACCGTCGCCCATGACAGCCACCACATGATCGTCGTCGGCACGTCCGAGGACGACATGGCGCTGGCCGCCAACCGGCTGGGCGAGGTCGGCGGCGGCGTGGTCTTCTTCGCCGATGGCAAGGAGCAGGCGCTGGTCGAAATGCCGATCGCCGGCCTGATGTCGAGCGAACGGGCCGAGATCGTCGCGGAAAAGGCCGACCGGCTGATCGCGGCCATGCGCGCGGCCGGCTGCACGCTCAACAACGCCTATATGCAGCATTCGCTGCTGGCGCTGGTGGTCATTCCGAGCCTGCGCATCTCCGACAAGGGCATCGTCGACGTGGAGCGCTTCGAACTGGTCGACCTCTTCGTCTGACGCCTTGGACCGCCAATCGGCCCGGTCGCGCCCTTTCCATCAGGCGGCGACCGGGCTCCGCGCATCCGACATGATCTTCAGCCCGATCGCGACGAAGCAGGCGCCGGCCAGCCGCTCGATACGGTGACGGACATCGCGGAACCGGGCCATGATCGGTGGCGAAGCCATGAAGAGGCTGACGGCGGAATACCAGGCGAGTGAGCTCGCAACGACCAGGCCGATCATCAGCACCATGACCCACGACGGCATGGCGCCGGACGCCGCCGTCGCAAACACGCTGGCGAACAGGACGATCGCCTTGGGATTGGTCAGGGTGACAAAGAAGCCGAACAGGAGCGCACTGCGCTCGCGCGGCGCTCCGCCGGCGATCTCCACGGGATCGGGGCGCTTGATGATCAGCCGCAGCCCGAGAAAGACGAGATAGGCGCCGCCCAGGATGCGGACGAACCAGGTCAGCCATTGATACTGGGTCAGGATCGCCGACAGGCCGATCAGGCTCAGGCCTGCGTAGAAGCCGAGACCGAGCGAAACGCCCAGCGCCGTCGCCAGGCCGGCCCGCGATCCCCGCGTCATCGCAGAGCGCACGACCGCGACGAAATCGGGCCCCGGCAGCATCAGTGCCGGGATGAAAACCGCGAGCACGCTGCCGACTGTCATGACGAGGTCCATCGGGCATTCTCCCGCGCAGGCTTAAGAGAGGTGATTATCGTTCCTGCCTTCAACCCGTGCAACGACAGCGACGCGGGTGACGCGGATCGGCCGCGCGGCTTTACAAATTCGCGCGGATGGCCGATGGCTGGCGCAACGGTAATCGAGCAGAGAAAGGGGCGCGCGATGGCATGGAACATCACGATCGGCGGAGCCACGTCCCTGATTATTGGCGCCGGCCTGTCTGGCGCCCGTGCTGCACAGCAGCCATCCGGTGCTCCGACATGTCCGGCCCGCGGCGGCGTCGTCTAGACAGCTTCCGCCTATCCGGCCGCCGCATGTGACGGCCGCGCATTCCTTCGGAGCCGGAGCCGGTTCCACAAGAGCTAAGTCTGTGATCCATGTCCGATAACGAGTTTTCCCGCCGCGTCGCTGTCGCGGAAGAGGCCCTGCGTGCCCTGTTTCCGGCGACGCCCCTGCAGCTCAACGAGCATCTTTCGGCCAGATACGATGCGCGCATCTTCCTGAAGCGCGAAGACCTGACGCCGGTGCGCTCCTACAAGATCCGCGGCGCCTTCAACTTCATGCGCAAGCGGATCGCCAACGGCTCCGCCACCGGGCGGTTCTGTTGCGCTTCGGCCGGCAACCACGCCCAGGGCTTCGCCTTCGCCTGCCGGCATTTCGGTCTCGAGGGCCGGGTCTACATGCCGGTGACCACGCCGCAGCAGAAGATCGACAAGACCCGTGTCTTCGGTGGCGATGCCGTCGAGATCGAGCTGATCGGCGACTTCTTCGACGATTGCTATGCGGCGGCCAAGGCCTATTCCGCCGAGACCGGCGCGGCGATGGTGCCGCCCTTCGACCATGAGGACATCGTCGAAGGCCAGGCGACGGTTGGCCAGGAAATCGCTGCGCAGCTCGACGGGGAGCGCCCCGACATGCTGGTGCTGCCGGTCGGCGGCGGCGGACTGGCCTCCGGTCTGGCCCGCTACTACGCCGGCGAAGCCAGCCCCGACTTCCGCTTCGTCGAGCCGCTCGGGGCGCCCAGCCTGCGCACAAGCCTGACCAAGGGCGAGCGCACGCGTTTGCCGCAGCTCGACGGATTCGTCGACGGTGCAGCCGTCGCCGAGATCGGCGCGCTGCCCTACGAGACGCTGTCGCGCTTTGCGCCGGACGACGTGCTGCTGTCGCCGGAAGGCCGGCTCTGCCAGACCATGCTGGAGATGCTCAATCTGGAGGGCATCGTCCTGGAACCAGCCGGCGCGCTGGCCATCGACGCGCTGCGCGACCTGAAGGACGAGATCCGCGGCAAGACCGTCGTTCTGGTGGTCTCGGGGGGCAATTTCGATTTCGAGCGCCTGCCGGACGTGAAGGAGCGGGCGCTCCGCTTCGAAGGCTTGAAGAAATACTTCATCCTTCGGCTGGCCCAGCGCCCCGGCGCGCTGAAGGATTTCCTCGATTATCTCGGCCCGGACGACGACATCGCCCGCTTCGAATATCTGAAGAAATCGGCCCGCGACTTCGCCTCGATCCTGATCGGCATCGAGACCAAGGACCCGGCGAATTTCGAGGGGCTGCTGGCCCGCTTCGCCGAGAATGGCGTCAGCTACCAGGACATCACCGACAACAATATCCTCGCCGATCTCCTGATCTGATCCGCCAGCGATCCGCGTGATCACGACCGCCGCGGCTCCGGCCAGCGGCGGTCGCGTTGTCAGTCCTGCGGGACCGGCGCCTCAGTGCGCAGCAGGCCTTCGGACTTCAGGTCCGACCACAGGCCGGCGGGGATCGTCTGCCCGATCAGTTGCAGATTGCGCTGCAGATGGTTGCGGGACGACATGCCGGGGATCACCGCGGCGACGCTCGGATGGGTGAGGGGAAAGCGCAGGGCGGCGGCGGCCAGCGGCACGTCATGGGCCTTGCAGACGCTCTCGATCCGCCGCACCCGCTCCAGGATTGCCGCCGGCGCAGGCTCGTAGTCGTAGGTGGCACCCGCCACAGGCCCCGTCGCCAGAATGCCGGAATTGAACGGCCCGCCGATGACGATCGAGGCGTTCTCACGCTGACAGCGCGGCAGGAAGCTGTCGAGTGCGGTCTGTTCGAGAAGCGTGTAGCGGCCGGCCAAGAGGAACACGTCCCAGCGTCCGTGGTCCATCGCCTCCTCGCAGACCTGCCACTCGTTGACGCCGAGCCCGATCGCCTTGACGTCGCCATTGCGGCGCAATTCGTCGAGCGCCCGGTAGCCGCCTTCCATGGCCTGCCTGAACAGCGCCGGATGCGCCGCGGCGCCATGGGTGACCGGACCGATGTCATGCAGGAAGAGGATGTCGACCCGGTCGATGCCCAGCCGCTGCAGGCTGTCCTCGTGGGAGCGCATGACGCCGTCATAGGAATAGTCGTAGTCGGAGCGGAAGGGCGCCGCATCGACGAACTTCTCCCGGTCCGGATTGGGCCCGCGATCCGGTCGGATCAGCCGCCCCACCTTGGTGGAGACGACGGCCTCCTGCCAAGGCAACCCGCGCAGGGCGTCGCCGAAACGGCGCTCCGACAGGCCGAAGCCGTAATAGGGGGCCGTATCGAAATAGCGAAAGCCCGCCTCCCATGCGTCGGTCAGGAGGCCGCGCGCCTCGTCCTCCGCGATCGGGGCGTAGAGATTGCCCAGCGGCGCACCGCCGAAGCCGTATTCGGTGACCTGGACGCCGCTGCGCCCGATCTCGCGTTTGCCGAACTGCATGGGTGATCCTCCCTGTTGGTTCAGGCGGAGCCTCGCCGCAGCCGCCGATCTAGTTTGTCGTCACCGGGCGCGAGCGCATCCTGGCGACGGTCTCGCGCTCGGCCCGCTTGCACAGCATCGGCGGCAGGCCGCGGTCCATCAGATCCATATCGTCCAGCACCATGTCGCCCATCCGCTTGAACGCGACATCGAGCGCGCCGGCGCGATGCGCCGAGCAGAGGAAGCCGTCGAGGGTGCGCACCGGATGATCCTGCGCCAGGGGCTCCTCGGGGAAGACGTCGCTGGCGGCCTGGATGCGACCGGAGCCCACCGCCGCCATCAGGGCGTCGAAATCGACGACGTCGGCGCGGCTGAGCAGGATGAAGGACGCGCCCGCGCGCATAGCCGCAAACTGGGCGGCGCCGATGAAGCCCTGGTTCTCGGAGGTGACTGCGGCGACGGTGAAGACCGTGTCGCTCTCGGCCATGACTTCTTCGAGCGTGGCGGGGACAACGCCGTGGCCGCGCAGGATCGCGTCGGGAAGCCAGGGGTCGAAGACCCGGATGGTGACGCCGAACCCCGTCAGCAGCCGGTGCAGCGCCCGGCCGAGATCGCCAAAGCCGATCAGGCCGATTTCAGATCCGCCGATCAGGCGGGCGCTGTGGTTGCCGTCGCCGCCCCAGGCTTCGCGGCCCTCGCGGAAGGCGCGCGCCGCGGTGCTGACGCCGCGGGCAAGATCGAGTGCCATGGCGAGGCCCAGTTCGGCGACCGGCTGGGCAAAGACGGCGCCGGTCGTCACCACGTGAATGCCGCGCTCGAACAGCGTCGGATAGGGCATGTTGTCGATGAGGTTGCTCTCGACATTGAAGACGCAGCGCAGCGATTGCAGCCGCTCCAGCGTGTCCGCGTCGACCGGGGGCTGGCCGATGATGTAGCGGGCCGCCGCCAGGACCGGATCGGGCAGGGCGGCCAGACCGTCCGGTTCGCATTCCACGACCTGATAGGTGTCGAAGAGCTGCCTGCGCCGCGCATCGGTCAGGATCAGCGCGAGCGAGCGCGGATGCGGCACGCTGATCACCAGCGGCCGGTCGTCGACAATTGCGGATGGGGCAGCCGGCAGGCTCACGCGACGTTCTCCATGTTCGTTTGCGACCGGGGCGGTCTGGCCGATCCGCGGATCACCAGACGCGACGCCAGCCGCCTGTCCGAAGGGCGCCGGCTCGGATCGGCCAGAAGCTCCTGCATCATGTCGGCGGCCGCGTCGATCATCGCGGCGACCGGCTGATGGACCGTCGTCAGGTCGTAGGCCGCATGGGCGGCAACGCCGATGTCGTCGAAGCCGACGACCGCCAGATCACCGGGAATCTGCAGGCCGAACTCGCTGCGCGCCACGTCGATCACCGCCAGCGCCATGACGTCGTTGGCAGCGAAGATTGCGTCCGGCTGTTCGGCTCCCGACAGCAGCCGCCGGCTGGCGGCAAGACCGTCGGCATAATTGAAATTGCCCGTCTCCTCGGCAAGCAGCGCGACGCCGCGGGCCGCGAGCCGGTCCGTGAAGCCGCGCCTTCGCTCACCGCTGGTCGCCGCACAGGGCAGTCCGGCAAGATAGGCCGGTCGCCGGCAACCGGCATCGAGAAGCAGGTCGGCGACCGCCGCCGCGATCTCGACATTGTCGACCGTGACCGCGCCCACCGGCACCTCGTCGGCGTGGTCGGAAATGCCCTCGATATCGGAGTTGAACACGACGACCAGCGGAATATCGAATTCGGTATAGCGGGCGGCGGACTGGGGCGAGATGTCGTTGGACAGGAAGAAACAGCCATCGACGCGGTATTCCAGCATGGAGGGCATGGCGATCTGCAGGTCGCTTTCCGCGTCGCCGGAAAAGATCAGCGTTTTCAGGCCGTCGTCCTGCAGGCGCCGCGCCAGCCGCTCCAGCGCGACGGCGATGAAGGGGTTGTCGAGCCGGCCGGTGACGATGCCGATGATGCCGGAGCGCCGGCTTACCATCGCGCGGACCAGAGCGTTGCGGTGATAGCCGAGCTCCTTGGCGGCGGCGAGCACCTTGCGGCGGGTCTCGTCCGAGACGCTGGCTCCCTCGGTGAGGGTGCGCGACACCGCCGAACGCGACACGCCGGCCAGTTCCGCGACGTCGAGCGCGGTCACGCGGCGGCGGGACGGGCGCGAGGGTCGTTTGGCTGACGTCATGCCGTTTCGAGCGCCCCCGTGATCAGGCCGGTCGCCTCTTCCGGAGAGCTGGCGGAGATGGGCTTGTCGGCGACCTTGCGCCCGCGGCGCAGGACGACCAGCCGCTCGGCGACGGCGAAGACGTCGGGCATGCGGTGGCTGATCAGGACGACGGTGACGCCGCTGTCGCGCAGCCGCTTGATGAGATCCAGCACCTGCGCGACCTGCCGCACGCTGATGGCGGCGGTCGGCTCGTCCATCAGGACGATCTTCGATTGCGCCAGCCGGGTCCGGGCGATGGCGACGGCCTGGCGCTGGCCGCCGGACATCATCCGCACCTTGTCGCCGGGGCAGGTCTCGGACTGGAGCTCGGCGAAGAGCTCGGCCGCGCGGCGCGACATGGCGCGGTAGTCGAGCACCTGGAAAGGACCGATGCGGCGCTTGAGTTCGCGGCCGAGGAAGACGTTGTCTGCCGCGGTCAGGTTGTCGCAGAGCGCCAGGTCCTGATGCACCACCTCGATGCCGTGATTGCGCGCATCGGCACTGTCGGCAAAGCGCACCGGCTGTCCCTCCAGCGCGATCTCGCCCTCGGACGGCTGGAAATTGCCGGCGATGATGCGCACCAGCGTCGACTTGCCGGCGCCGTTGTCGCCCATCAGGCCGACGACCTCGCCATGGCCTAGCGTCAGGTCGATGTCGTCGATCGCGTGGATCGCGCCGAAGCGCTTGGAGACGTTGCGCAGTTCGAACAGCGGTCCGGTCATTCGGCAAGCCTCCGCGTGGCGGCGAACTGGTCGAGGGCGACGGCCGCCACGAGGATCACGCCGATCAGGATCTGCTGGATGAAGGAGGAGACATTGAGCAGCACCAGGCCGTTGGTGAGAACGCCGATCAGCAGCGCGCCGACGACGGTGCCGAAGATGCTGCCGACGCCGCCGAAGAGGCTGGTGCCGCCAATGACGACAGAGGCGATGACGGTGAGTTCCAGGCTGAGGCCAGCGACCGCTTCGGCGGAGTTCAGGCGGGCCGAGAGCAGGAAGGCGGCGAGGCCGCAGAAGAAGCCGCTGATGACATAGACCAGCATCACGATCCGGCGGATCGGCACGCCATTCAGCGCGGCGGCCCGGGCATTGCCGCCGGTGGCGTAGACGTGCTTGCCGAAGGCGGTGTAGCGCAGCACCAGATGGGCGACGAGCGCCGCGAGGACGAAGATGATGACCGGGACGGGCACCATCGAGATGCGGCCCTGGCCCCACCAGGCGTAGTCTGCGGTGAAGCCGGAGATCGGCCCGCCACCGGAAAACAGCAGGGCCGCGCCGCGAAAGGCGGTGAGCCCGCCGAGCGTGACGACGAAGGGCGGCACCTTGAGGCGGGTGATCGCCAGCCCCTGCAGCGCACCGCCCGCCATGCCGACGGCGAGCGCGGCGAGGACGGCGAAGATCACCGGGTTGCCGGCGGCATCGCCCGCGGCGATGGCGAAGCGATCGTCCAGCCCGCCCTTGGCGACATAGGCGCCGACAAGGCCGGCGAGCGCCAGGAGCGAGCCGACCGACAGGTCGATGCCCGCGGTCAGGATGACGAAGGTCATGCCGATGGCGATCAGCCCGGCGATGGAGACCTGCCGCAGGACATTGAAGATGTTGAGCGGGTGCAGGAAACGCGGCTCGAGGATGGCGAAGATCGCGACGAGCAGCAGCAGGAACAGCGGGGCGGCATAGCGGGCCAGGAACTGGATCGCATCGAAGGGATGCGCTCGCGAGTGCGGCACCGCAGACGGGGGCGCAGGGGTCATGATCTCATCCGAAGACAGGGACGGGAAAGAGCCGGCGGCGACGCCGGCTCTTCTGGCAGCGCGGTAACGCCCGGCGCTACTGGATCTCGCCGAGGCGCTCGGCCTTGTCGAGATTGTCCTTGGTGATCGCGATCGGGTTCAAGAGGACCAGCGGCTCGGGTGCCTTGCCGTCGCGCAGATGCGCTATCATCGCCTCCAGCGCCGTGGCGCTCTGGCCGCCCGGAAACTGCTCGATGGTCGCGGCGAGGCCGCCGTCGCGCACCGAGGCCAGCGCCTCGGGCAGGGCGTCGAAGCCGATGATCGGGATGTCGAGGCCGCGCTCCTGCGCCACCTGCAAGGCGCCGAGCGCCATGTCGTCATTAGCGGCGACGATGACATCGGGCGGGGTGGCGAGGCCGCCGAGGATCGCCTCGGTGACCGACGCGCCTTCCTCGCGGGCGAAATTCGCCGTCTGCTCGGCAACGAACTCGTAATTGTCCTTGCCGTCGAGGACGTTGTGCAGGCCCTTGTTGCGATCGATCGCCGGGCTCGCGCCGGGCTGGCCTTGCAGATTGACGACGCGGGCGCCGTCCGGGAACAGTTCCATGATGAGGTTGCCCTGGGCCTCGCCGCCGACGACGTTGTCGGCGCCGACATGGGACAGGATGCCCTCGACACCGTCGACGCGGCGGTCGATCGTGATCACCGGGATCTCGGCATCGACGGCCTGCTTGAGGGCCGGGGCCATCGCGACCGCGTCGATCGGGCTGATGATGATGCCGTCGACGCCCTGGATGATCGCCGCTTCGACGTCACCGGTCTGCTTGGTCGTCTGGTTCTGGCCGTCGGTGGCGATCAGGCTGATGCCGCCGACCTCCTCGGCCTTCTTGGTCAGCGCGTCCTGCATGTGGACGAAGAACGGGAACTCCAGCGCCGGCATGGAGGTCGCCAGCGTGACGTCCTGGGCATGCCCCGGCACCATGGCGCCCAGCAGCGACGCGGCGACGACGCCCGGCGCCAGCAATTTCGAAAACGGCTTCATTCCATCCTCCCGAGATCCGGCGCGTTCGCGGCCTCCCAGCGTCGAACGCCCGTATTTATCGTCGCGGAATCAATTAGAAGCGCCAACCGCCCCAAGTAAAACCGCCCTTTGCACACGTGTGCAACGATGCTACGCTAGCTTCGGTGCTGCGATCGGTCAATGGCCGAGCTGCCGCCGGCGGATTTCAACTTTGCGCTGCATGTATAGCCATGTTGCGATGCGAAATCTGACAGTAACGGGTTGATCTGCGTCGCCTTCGGGTGACACTCAAGGCGAGGGCCGGCGGCATTCCTGCTGCAAACGCCCGGGACGAACTGCCGGCGGGAGGGCCGAATATGGGGGAAACAGGGTCGGCTGTGGCCGTGGAGGATCCGCGCTTTGCGGCATTCTTCCCGCCAGACGCGAAGCTTGAGCGCATTGCGGAGGGGTTCATCTGGGCCGAGGGGCCGGTCTGGTTCGACGAGATCGGCGAATTGCGCTTCTCCGACATTCCCAACAACCGCATGATGGCTTGGACGCAGGAGGGCGGACTGCGCGTCTTCCGCCAGCCGGCGCAAAGCACCAACGGCCATACCCGCGACCGCGACGGCGCGATGATCTCCTGCGAGCATACCGGGCGCTGCGTCAGCCGGACCCGGATGGACGGCACCTACGAGGTGCTGGCGACCCACTGGCAGGGCAAGCGGCTGAACTCGCCCAACGACGTGGTGGTCAAGTCCGACGGCTCGATCTGGTTCACCGATCCGCCCTACGGAATCATCTCGGACCATGAGGGCATTCGCGCCGAGAGCGAGATCGGGTCGAACAATGTCTACCGGATCGATCCCGACACCGGCGCGGTCGACCTCGTCGCCGACGATTTCGACCGGCCCAACGGCCTGGCCTTCTCCGTCGACGAATCCGTTCTCTACGTCGCCGATTCCGGCCGCGCCCGCGGCCACGGCTTCGGCACCGACGACAGCCGGCCGCATCACGTGCGGGCGCTGACCGTGGTGGATGGCCGGCGGCTGGGGACGAGCCGGGTCGTCTGCGAGGTCGACCGCGTGCCCGACGGCCTGCGGGTCGACACGGAAGATCTCCTCTGGGTCTCGGCGGCCGACGGCGTCCATTGCTTCACGCCGGCCGGCGAACGGCTCGGCCGCGTGCGGGTGCCGGAGGTCGTGGCCAATCTCACCTTCGGCGGGCCGGATCGCTCGCGGCTCTTCATCTGCGGAACGAGCTCGATCTACGCCATCGACACCACGCGCCGCGGGGCGCAGCGGCCGTGACGGTCACCGCCCGCACCTTCGTCACGAACTTCCGGCGCCGGAACGGGGCCGCTCACCAGAAGGACCATCGCCCATGCTGAAGGGGATCGACCCGCTCCTGAACGCCGAATTGCTGGGCGTCCTCGCCGCCATGGGACATGGTGACGAGATCGTCATCACCGACGCGAACTTCCCGTCCGAATCGGTGGCACGCGACACCGTGCACGGCACCGCGCTGCGCATGGACTGCTCGGCCCCGCGCGCGGTCGAAGCGATCCTGTCGCTGCTGCCGGTCGACGATTTCGAGCCGGACGCCGTGCGCTTCATGAATGTCGTGGGCGATCCCAAGGCCCGGCCCGAGGTGATCCAGGAGGGCGAGGCGCTGTTTCGGGCCGAAGGCGCAGACCTCACCGGCGTCGACCGGTTCGATTTCTACGATCAGGCGCGCGAGGCCTATGCGATCGTCCAGACGACCGAGCGGCGTTTCTACGGCAATTTCATCATCCGCAAGGGCGTGATCCCGCCGGGTTCCAGCAGCTGAGGCGAGCGATGTCGGAGCGGATCGACGCCCATTGCCATTTCTGGCAGCTGTCGCGAGGCGACTATCACTGGCTGCAGGACAATGACGATCCGGCGCTGGCGCCGATCCGGCGCGATTTCGGTCCCGCCGATCTGCGCCCGCTTTCGGCAGCGGCCGGGATCGGGCAGGTGGTCCTGGTGCAGGCGGCCGAAAGCGACGCCGAGACCGATTTCATGCTGGCGCTGGCCCGGCAGAACGATGAGATCGCAGGCGTCGTCGGTTGGGTCGATCTGGCCTCGGCCGGGGCCGCGGACCGGATCGCAGCGTTTGCGGCGGAGCCGGCGCTGAAATCGCTGCGGCCAATGCTGCAGGATATTGCCGATCCCGACTGGCTGCTGACGGCGCCGTCGCCCGCGGCACTCGCCGCGCTGGACCGCTCGGGCCTGCGCTTCGACGCGCTGGTGCTGCCGGTGCATCTGTCGCGGCTCGCGAGCTTCTGTGCTGCCCATCCCGATCTGCCGGTCATCATCGACCACGCCGCCAAGCCGGCGCTCGGCGCGCCGTCGGATGATCCGCGCCATGCCCTGTGGGCCGAGGGGATGGCCCAGCTGGCCAGCGAGACGGCCTGCGCCTGCAAGCTGTCCGGTCTCCTGACCGAAATGCGTCCCGACCAGCGCGACACGCCGGAGGCGGCGCTGGCCGTCCTGCAGCCGGTGTTCGAGCAGCTGTTGGACTGGTTCGGGCCCGGGCGCCTCGTCTGGGGCTCGGACTGGCCTGTGCTGACCCTGGCGGCATCTCACTCCAGCTGGGTCGAGATCACCGACGCCTTTCTCGCGCCTCTGTCAGCGAGCGAGCGCGCGGCGATCCTTGGGGGCAATGCCCGCCGGTTCTACGGGCTGGCGGAGGCGAATAACGGATTGGGCTCAGCCAAGCTGAGCGGCACCTGAATGCGCTTTCTCGCTTCCTTGCGCGAGTAATATGTCCCGGTACAACGCAGACGCGCTCCCCTTCCGTTGCGAAACGTGCCAGCTTGGTCAAAGTGCAATGCAGCATCGGGGCTTGATCATGATCTCGCATGGTGTTCCTTCGCATTTCGGAACCGCGGATATCTGTGTGGCGGGAGCGGGCCCGGTCGGTCTCGCAGTTGCACTGCAATGCGCCCAGGCCGGCCTCAAGGTGATCCTTCTGGAGTCCGGTACGCAGCGCGCAAGCAAGACGCACCAGCTGCTGTCGAATTTCACCAGCGACGACGACATCATTCATGCTCCGGCGCATCTGACCGTGCGCAGGGTTCTGGGTGGCACATCAACCATGTGGGGCGGGCGCTGCGTCGAGTACGACGATATCGACTTTGTCAGGCGCGACCATGTGGGAGGATCGGGCTGGCCTATCGCCCATCATACGCTGAGACCGTACTACGACGCCGCGCGCCGTTTCCTCAGCAGCGACTTCGGCGCAATTGACCCGGTGCCGGAGCAGAGTATCTTCCAGACCACGTCGCTGGAAAGCTGGACCCGCGACAGAAACACGGCGCATTACCACCGCGAGGTCCTGAAATCGTCGAAAAGCATACTCGTCTGCACCGACAGCACACTGGTCGACGTGCGGATGCGCAATGGGGGCGGCGCCGTCGAAGCGTTCGTCATACGGTCTCGCGGGCAGGAGGTTGTCGTCCGGGGCTGCGCCTTCGTTCTCGCCTGTGGGGGGCGCGAGAACGCCCGTTTGCTCCTCAACCTGCAGAGGCGGTTCTCCGCAATGTTCGGCGGGGAAGGGGGCCCACTGGGGCGCCGTTACATGGGCCATCTGGCCGGCGAAATCGCCTGTATCGAATTCGCGGACCCGAGTCTGGCCGAAGCGTTCTTCTTTCGGCGGGCCGGGCAGCGGACCTTCATACGGCACCGGTTTCGACCGACCGACGAGACCCAGCGTCGCCACGAGCTTCTTAATATCGCCTTCTGGCCAAAAAGTCCGCCGCCGGAGGATGCGTCCCATCGCGACGGCGTTGCTTCGGCGCTGCACATAATGAGCCGGCTGCGCGTACGAGCGCGACATCGACCGGGGCGCCCAGCCGACCCGACAGTCGCCAGCGCGCACATCCTCAATATTCTCCGCAAACCGGGCGCTGCGATGATCGGGGCAGCCAGCTATGCCTATCGGCAAGCGACGCCGCGGAGCCGATATCCGCATTATTTTCTTCGGACACCCGATAATATCTATCTACTCCACTATCACTCCGAACACGCGCCGAACGACGCTAGCCGGATCGCGCTTTCGTCCGACAAGGACGATTTCGGGCTTCACAGGCTATCGGTGAGCTTCCGCTATGGCCACCAGGATTTCCAGTCCGTCGTACGCGCCCATGAACTGCTGGATGAGTGGCTGAGGTCTCAAGGATATGGCCGATTGCGATATCTGGACGATAGCGGGGATCGCCTTGAGGGCATCCGCCGCCATGCCCGGGACGGCTACCACCAAATCGGCCTGACCCGCATGTCGGATAGGCAGGGAGATGGGGTCGTCGACACAAACTGCACCGTACACGGGGTCGCCAACCTCTCCATCGCCGGAAGCTCGGTTTTCCCGACCTCCGGACAAGCCAACCCGACCCTCGCCGCAGTCGCGCTTGCGCAGAGACTTGGCGATCACCTCACCCGCAGGCTCTCGACGCGCGGCTCGCCCAGCCCGGCTCCGCACGACCCGCCAGCAAGTTCGTCCTCCACCTTGACTGAGGGGCGTTTCCTCCGAGGACGAACGGACGGGGCAGAAGCGTGAACCGATACTCGGTCATTGACGCGAACCGCACTGCACCCCGGGACCATAGGAATTCGCGATACCAAGTGATCGATAGCTGGGTTGGCGGATGGGGTGGGATTCGAACCCACGGTACGGTCTCCCGCACGCCGGTTTTCAAGACCGGTGCCTTCAACCGCTCGGCCACCCATCCGACAGCGTCCGATTAAAGCCGACGGCGGTCCGGCGCAAGCGGGCGTGGTGTCTTGGCCGCGATCGTGGGCGTGGCCTTCGCGTCGGTGTCGGCCGCGGTGGTTCAAGCAGTTCGCGACGCGCGGCCGGGTTGGGAGATAGCGTTGTAATAATTCGTGAACGGACGTTATCCGCATAGCGGCCACCGGTCCAACCGTGGCGGCAATGTGGCGCCCGGCGTTGATTGGCGGGGCCGTGCAGCCGTCGGCATGCCGGCGCATTGTGCTGTGTTCGCGTGGCAGAGGCTGTTCGGACTCAACGCCTTATCGCCGGGCGCGGCAGGGGCCGCGCCGCGTTTGGGGGGCGTGGCAACGCGGAGCCGGGCGGTTGTGAAGAGCGTGTCGGCTGCGCGCGGCCGGCGGCCAAGTCAAGCGCCGAAAGGGCCGGCGGATCGGGCGCGTTGCGGCCAAAGGTTTGCCCGGCGGGTTCAGTCTTTGGTAAGCTCCAGCCTGCATGGGGGCGCAGGTGCCGGAAGTGCCGTTCGCGGATCTTCCGGCTGTGTATTGAGTGATGGAAGGGGCGCAGCATGGGCATTGCCGCTGCGAGACGGAAGCGACACGGGCTGATGACCGGCCTGATCGTTTCGTCCGGAATGTTTCTGGCCGGCTGCACGGGGGCGCAGTCCCCGGTCGAGGAACTGGCCGACATCAGCACTACCGTGAAATTCGACTCCCGGACCTTCGGCGTTCCGGCCAGTCCGCGCATCACCACTGCCAAGCGCGTGCCCAAGGGCGGCGGCCGTTCGCAGGTCGGCAAGCCCTACAAGGTACGCGGCAAGTGGTACTATCCCAAGGACGATCCGGGCTATTCCAAGTCCGGCACGGCCTCGTGGTACGGCCCGAACTTCCACGGCCGCCTGACCGCGAATGGCGAAGTCTACGACATGCATGGCCTGTCGGCGGCCCATAAGACGTTTCCGCTGCCCTCCTATGCGATGGTCACCAATCTCGAGAATGGCAGCCGCGTCATGGTGCGGGTCAACGACCGCGGGCCCTTCGCCCATGGCCGCGAGATCGACCTGTCGGCCGTGGCGGCGAAGCTGCTGGACTTCCAGCATGCCGGCACTGCCGAGGTGCAGGTCGACTATATCGGCCGGGCGCCGCTGGAAGGCGACGACACGCAGATGCTGATGGCGAGCTACGTGCCGGCCCAGGGCGCCGATCCGTATGGCGACGCCGTCATGGTGGCCTCGGCCGACGATCGGCCGATCCCGCAGCGCGGCGTCCAGCCGAGCGCCATCGCTTATGGCGAGACCCGCGAATTGCCGGGTGTGCGTCCGGACGCCGTCCGGGCGGGTGAGGGCAGGGGCGCCGGATCGGGTGAAGGCTTCGATCTGCGCAGCTTGCTGCCGCTGGACGGGATCGCCGCTTTTGCCAGCTCCTACGCGCCGGAACACAGCACTGGCGGTGCAGGCGATGCACTGTCGGCGGCGGTCGCCGCGGAGCCGGAACGGATTGCCATCGGCACGATCGCCGGCGATCTGGCAGAGCGGGTGCGCAGCGTCGCATTCGGTCATGGCGAACTGGTCGAGGACGCAGTTCCCGGCGAGAATGGCCGCGTCGCGACGTTGGTCGTCGCCCCCGTTGCCGACACCGATGCCGTGCTGCGTCGGCTCTGGCAGGTCGGTGCGGAAAACGCTTTCGTCATCCGCGACTGATCGGTTGCGCGACAGGCCCGGCAGGCGGCCGCCGAGCCGGCCCACGGGCTTGTTCAGCCTCTCAGCGCATCCTCTCCCGAGAGAGCGGAAACCAGTCCGACGGAAAGTGACGACGCGCATGTTGCGGCGGCGTCCGGCAGCGGCCTAAAGTCCGCTCATCTTCCAGTGCCCGCGGCTCCAAGCCGCCGGCACGTGCACGCGGATACCGATGACAAACGCATTTCCGTTCAAGGCCTTCGTCGTCACCGTCTCTCTCATGCTGCCGCTGGCAGGGCCCGTCGGCCCCACCCTGGCCCAGGAGGAGGACGTGCCGCGGATCGAGACGACGGCCCGCGAAGCGTTGCTCGTCGATGGCGAAACCGGCACGGTGCTGTTTGCCAAGAATGCCGACGCGCCGTTCCCGCCGGCGTCGCTCGCCAAGATGATGACGATGGAAATCGTCTTCGCGGCGATCAAGGACGGGACGCTCACCCTCGACACGGAATTTCCCGTCAGCGAGCATGCCTGGCGCACCGGCGGCGCACCGTCGCGGACCTCGACGATGTTCGCCGAGCTGAAGTCCCAGGTGCCGGTCTCGGCGCTGATCCGCGGGGCGATCATCCAGTCGGCCAACGACGCGGCGATCGTCATCGCCGAGGGCATGGAAGGCTCCGAGGCGGCCTTCGCCGAGCGCATGAACGCCCGGGCCCGGGAGCTCGGCATGATCAATTCGCGCTTCGCCAATCCGACCGGCCTGCCGGCGGACGACCAGTATGTCACCGCCCGCGACCTGATCACGCTGGCGCGTCATCTCCGGTCCACCTATCCCGAGCTCTACGCGATCTATGCCGAGCCGGCCTTCGAGTGGAACAAGATCTTTCAGCGCAATCGCAATCCGCTGCTGTCGATGGAGATCGGCGCGGACGGGATCGAGACGGGCTACACCGAGGCCTCGGGGTTCAGCCTGGTCGGAGCCACCTCGAATGGCGGCCGCGATACGCTTCTGGCGGTGAGCGGGCTCGAAACCGCCCGCGACCGCGCCAGCGAAGCCCGCAAGTTGCTGCTGTGGGCACGGGAATCGTTCGAATCGGAGACGCTGTTTCCGGCCGGCCAGATCGTCGGTTCGGCCAATGTCTTCGGGGGCGAATCCGGCAGTGTCGCGCTGGCCGCGACGGAGCCCGTCGAGGCGCTCGTCCCCGCCGATGCGCCCGAGCTCGTCAGCCTCCAGATCCGTTATCTGGAACCCCTGATCGCGCCGATCGCCGAAGGCCAGACCGTTGCCTCGCTGGATATTCTGGTAGAAGGAGAGCCGGTGCTTTCGCGCGACCTCCACGCTGCCAGCGCGGTGGCTGCCGGAAGCTTCACCGACCGCGCACTCGGCGCGGTCAGGGAGCTCGCCGTCGGCTGGCTCCGGACGCTCTGATCATCCACGCGGACGCGAATTGACCCGATTTTTCATGACATTCGAGGGCGGCGAGGGGAGTGGCAAGACGACCCAGATCGCCCGGCTTTCCGACCATCTGCGCAGCGAGGGCCACGACGTCGTCACCACCCGCGAGCCGGGCGGCTCGCCCGGCGCCGACGCACTGCGGCACGTCATCCTGTCCGGCGCCGCCGAGGGGCTGGGCGTCGAGGTCGAGGCGATGCTCTTCGCCGCTGCCCGCGCCGATCATGTGGACACGCTGATCCGGCCGGCACTGGATGCCGGCAAGATCGTCCTGTGCGACCGGTTCCATGATTCCACCCGGGTCTATCAATTCCTCGATTCCGATCTCGACCAGGATTATCGCGACGCGATGGAGCGGGCCGCGCTCGGCGATCTCCTGCCGAACCTGACCATCATCCTCGACGTGCCGGCGAGCGTCGGGGTCGAGCGGGCGCGCCAGCGCCGGGCCGACCATTCGCCCGACCGTTTCGAGAAGGAGGACGAAGCGCTGCACGAGCTCCGCCGGCAGGCCTTCCGCAAGCTCGCCGAGGACGAACCGGAGCGCTGCGTGATCGTCGACGGCACGCAGGCCGAAGACAAGGTCGCGGCGGAGATCCGGGACATCGTCGACGACCGCCTCGGGGCGGCCCGGTTCGAGGCGATCGGCCAGTCGCTGGGGGCAGGGCAGGCCGCCCGATGAGCGACGCGGCGCTGGACATCCCGGCGAGCCACGACGATCTCGATGGCGTGCCGCCGCCCGCGGCGACACCCACGCTCTTCGGGCACCGCAGCGAATTTGCCGAGCTGGCGTCGGCCGAAGCGGCCGGGCGGCTGCACCATGCCTGGCTGTTTCAGGGCCCGCGCGGGGTCGGCAAGGCGACGACCGCCTTCGCCTTCGCGCGGCACCTGCTTTCGCCCGGCCATGCCAGGGGCACCGAGGCGCCGGTGTTCGATCCGGCCGACCCCGCCATGCGCCAGATCGCGCTCGGCACCTATCCCGGCCTCGTTCATGTGACCCGCCCGCCGGTCGAGAAGGGCACGGGTTTTCGCACCCAGATCACCGTCGAGGGCGTGCGCAAGCTCAACCGGTTCTTCCAGGCCACCGGTTCGCGCACCAGCTGGCGGATCGCGATCATCGATCCGGCCGACGACATGAACCGCAGCGCCGCCAACGCGCTGTTGAAGATTCTCGAGGAGCCGCCCGCGCGCTCGGTCTTCCTGATCATGAACCACACGCCGGGCCGGTTGTTGCCGACCATCCGGTCGCGCTGCCGCACCCTGCGCTTCGAACCGCTGGAGGACGCTGACCTCGCCGCAGCGACCGCCGCCGCGCTGCCCAGCGCCGGCCAGGATGAGATTGCCGCCGCCGTACCGCTCAGCGAAGGCAGCGCACGGCAGGCGATCTCCCTGATCGCCTATGGCGGGATCGAGATCCGGCAGTCGCTCCAGACGCTCATTGCAGCAGACCGGCCCGACTGGAACAGCATCCATTCCATGGCCGACGCCCTGACCCAGAAGGGGCGCGAGCAGGCCTACGAGTTTCTGATCACGGCGCTTCTGTCGGCAACAGCCGAGGCGAGCGAGGCGTGCCTTTCGCGCGGCGACAGCGCCGGGGCCGCGTCGCTCGCGGCGCTCTGGCAGGACGAGACCGCAAGGCTGCGCGAGGCCGCGGCCTACAATCTCGACCGCAAGCAGGCGCTGCTGACGCTTTTCGACCGGTTCTACCGCTGCCGCGGGGCCGCAAGCGCCGCCTGAACGCCATTGCGGCAGGTTTCGGGCGCCGATCGATTGAGCCGCCTGCGCCAATGCACTATGTCGCAGGGATCACGTCGCCTATCGTACCGGAGTTTGACGACAGCCCCATGGCCGAACGCTTCTATCTGACCACCGCGATCTCCTATCCGAACGGTCGTCCGCATATCGGCCACGCCTACGAGTTCATCGCGACCGATGCCCTGGCGCGCTTCAAGCGGCTGGACGGCTACGACGTGTTCTTCCTGACGGGCACCGACGAGCACGGCATCAAGATGCTGCAGAGCGCGCGCGAGCAGGGCATCAGCCCGGCCGAGCTCGCCCGGCGGAACTCGGCCGAGTTCGAGGCGATGGCGACCCTTCTGGGCGGCACCAACGACGATTTCATCCGCACCAGCGAAGAGCGGCACGTGGCCGCCAGCCAGGCGATCTGGACCAAGATGGCCGCCGCCGGAGACGTCTACAAGGACGCCTATTCGGGCTGGTACTCGGTCCGCGACGAAGCCTATTACGGCGAGGACGAGACCGAACTGCGCGAGGATGGCAAGCGCTACGGCCCGCAGGGCTCGCCCGTCGAATGGGTGGCCGAGGAAAGCTATTTCTTCAAGCTGTCGGAGTTCCAGGACCGGCTGCTGGCGCTTTACGAGGACAATCCCGACTTCATCGGCCCGGCCGAGCGGCGCAACGAGGTGATGTCCTTCGTACGCTCGGGCCTGCGCGACCTGTCGATCTCGCGGACCACCTTCGACTGGGGCATTCCCGTGCCCGGCGACGAGAAGCACGTCATGTATGTGTGGGTCGACGCGCTCACCAACTACCTGACCGCCACCGGCTTTCCGGAGGAGGGCGAGCGCTCGGCCTACTGGCCCGCCGACCTGCACGTCATCGGCAAGGACATCGTGCGCTTCCATACGGTCTACTGGCCGGCCTTCCTGATGTCTGCCGGCCTGCCGCTGCCGCGCCGCGTCTATGCCCACGGCTTCCTGTTCAACCGCGGGGAGAAGATGTCGAAGTCGGTCGGCAACGTCATCGACCCGGCCGCCCTGGTCGAGGTCTACGGCCTCGATCGGCTGCGCTATTTCCTGCTTCGGGAGGTGCCGTTCGGCCAGGACGGCAATTATTCCCACGAGGCGATCGTCAACCGAACCAATTCCGAGCTCGCCAACGATCTCGGCAATCTGGCGCAGCGGTCGCTGTCGATGGTCGGCAAGCATTGCGGCGCGAAGGTGCCAGCGCCGGGCGCGTTCACCGAGGCCGATACGGCGATCCTGACCGCGGCGAACGACCTGTTGCCCAAGGTCCGCACGATGATCGACCGGCAGGAACTGCACGGCGTTCTCGCCGCGATCATCGCCGTGGTCAGCGAGGCCAACCGCTATTTCGCAGGCCAGGAGCCCTGGGCGCTGCGCAAGAGCGATCCGGCGCGCATGGAGACGGTGCTGTTCGTCACCGCCGAGATCCTGCGCCGCGTGGCGATCCTGCTGCAGCCCTTCGTGCCGGAGAGCGCCGGCAAGCTGCTCGACATTCTCGGGGTCGGCCCGGACGGCCGGACATTCAATGAACTGACACCCGATGTCCGCCTCGTCCCGGGGGCCGACCTGCCGGCGCCGCAGCCGATCTTCCCGCGCTTCGTCGAGGCGGAAGACGCCGCATCATGATGCCGTTCCTCGTCGACAGCCATTGCCATCTGGACTTCCCGGACTTCGCCGAGGATCGCGCGGACCTGATCGTCCGCGCCAAGGCCGAAGGCGTCGGCCTGTTCGTGACGATCTCGACCTTCGTCTCGAAGATCGAGAACTTAAAGGCGATCACGCGGGACCACCCGGAGGTCTATGCCTCGGTCGGCACCCATCCGCACAACGCCGCCGCCGAGCCGGATGTCAGCACCGAAGAACTCGTGCGTCTGTCGCAGGACCCGCGGATCGTCGCCATCGGCGAAGCCGGGCTCGACTATTTCTACGACAAGGCGCCGCGCGACATCCAGGAGACGGTGTTTCGCCGGCATATCGCGGCGGCGCGCGAGACCGGGCTGCCGCTGGTGATCCATTCGCGCGACGCCGACGACGACATGATCCGGATCCTCGAGGACGAAAGCGGGAAGGGGACCTTCCCCTTCATCCTGCACTGCTTCTCCGCCGGACCGCGGCTCGCCGAGGTCGGCGTGGCGCTTGGCGGCCATGTGTCGTTCTCCGGCATCCTGGCCTTCAAGAAGTCCGAGGAGATCCGCGCCATCGCCGCCGACGTGCCGATGGAGCGCCTGCTGGTTGAGACCGACGCGCCGTATCTCGCGCCGCCGCCGTATCGCGGCAAACGCAATGAGCCGGCTTACGTTCGCCATACCGCCGAGGTCCTTGCAGAAACGAAGGGAGTCGATCTGGCGACCATCGCGCGCCAGACCTCGGACAATTTCTTCGCGCTGTTCTCGAAAGTTCCCGATCCGAGAACGGCTTAGGCGGAGACGCTGAGGGTGAGCGACACGCTACGGCTGACCATTCTGGGCTGCGCTTCGTCGCCGGGAGTGCCGCGGATCAACGGCGACTGGGGCGCATGCGACCCGACGAACCCGAAGAACCGCCGTCTGCGGTCTTCGGCGCTGGTCGAGCGGATCGGACCGAACGGCCGGACGGTCGTCGCCATCGATTGCGGCCCGGATTTTCGCGAGCAGATGCTGATGGCCAGGGTCGCACATCTCGACGCCGTGGTGCTGACCCATCCGCATGCCGACCACATTCACGGCATGGACGATCTGCGCGGCTACATGCTGACCCAGAAGTCCCGCATTCCGGTGCATTCCGACCATTCGACCCATGCCCGTGTGCTGGAAGCCTTCCGCTATTGCTTCGAGACACCGGCGGGCAGCGCCTATCCGCCGGTGGCGCGGCATGTCGAGATCAGCGCCGGCCAGACATTCTCGGTCGATGGCGCCGGCGGCAAGCTGAGCTTTGCGCCATTTCGCCAGGAACACGGCTCGATCCATTCGCTGGGCTACCGGATCGGGCCGCTGGCCTATTGCAGCGACGTCAGCGACTTTCCGGACGCCGCCATCGCGGCCATTGCCGGCGCGCAGCACATCGTCATCGACGCGCTCCAGTACCGGACGCATCCGAGCCATCTGTCGGTCGAGCAGGCGCTCGACTGGATCGCGCGTTTCGGCGTGCCCGAAGCGACGCTGACCCACATGCATATTCCGCTGGACTACGCCACACTCTGTCGCGAGCTGCCGGGCCATGTGCGTCCGGGCTTCGACGGCCTGACGCTGGAATGGCCGCTCGACGCCTGAGCCGGAGCCGCGCCGGCTGCGACCGGATCGCAGGCCCGACCGAGGCCGCCCAACGTCCGGCATATCTGCTGCCCATCAGCCGCCATCCGTTCGGTTCCATAATCTATCTTATGCAACTTAGGTGCATGGGTGGATGGATACGGGCTCGACTGTAGGCCGTGTGAGACGCCGCGATGCGTGCCGGTCATCGGCTGGCCCTTCCCCTCGGGTCCGCGCGTCGCTATGCGGGATCGATCCGCAGGACTGTTCCGGAGTTTCGCCATGACGCCATCCAAGGACGTTGCACGCCTCGTCGAGATCATGGCGGCGCTGCGCGATCCGGTTTCCGGCTGTCCCTGGGATGTCGAGCAGGACTTCGCTACGATCGCGCCCTACACGATCGAGGAAGCCTACGAGGTCGCCGATGCCATCGAACGCAACGACGCGGTCGACCTGCGCGAGGAGCTGGGCGACCTCCTGCTGCAGGTCGTATACCACGCACAACTCGCGTCCGAGGCCGGCCTGTTCGATTTCGGCGACGTGGTGGACGGCATCACCCGCAAGATGATCCGCCGGCATCCGCATGTCTTTGGCGATGCCGAAGCGCGTTCGGCGGGCTCGGCCAAGGGCCAGTGGGAGCGCATCAAGGCCGAGGAAAAGGCCGAGCGCGCGGCTCTGCGCGCGACAGCGGCCACGGTCGCGCTGACGGCCGACACGCGCGTCCCGGAGGCAGCGGACCAGGCCGCATCGGGGTTTCTCGACGGGGTTCCGTCAGGCTTTCCGGCGCTGACGCTGGCACTGAAAATCCAGCAGAAAGCCGCGAAAGTCGGCTTCGACTGGGACCGGCCGGAGCCGATCGTCGGCAAGATCATCGAGGAAATCGACGAAGTCGCCGAGGCTGCGGAGAGCGGCGATCGCGACGCGCTTGAGGGCGAGATCGGCGATCTCCTGTTCAGTGCGGTCAATCTCGCGCGCTATCACGAGATCGATCCCGAAGCCGCGTTGCGGCGTTGCGTCCGCAAGTTCCGTGGCCGGTTTCGCCATATAGAGCAAGAGCTTGCCGCGACGGGCCGCGCGCTGGAAACGGCCAGCCTCGATGAAATGGAAGCGCTCTGGATCGCAGCCAAGACGCGCAAGCAGCCGGCGGCGTCCTGACGGGGCCGGGCCGGTCCTGAGGGTCTGGTCGGATACCGCAGGTCAAGGCTGCCGCGCTCAGGCCTTCGGGGTTCGGGTGCCCGATCTCGGCCGTTTCGGCTCGCCTTTGGGCTTCGCGGCGCCCTTCGCCTCGGCCGCGCGCCGGGAGGCTCCGTCCGCTAGCGCGATCCAGCGTTGCGCTTCGTCCGGGTCGTCGAAGGCGGCATCCGGAATCCGGTAATAGGGCATCCGCACGGGGCTTCGACCGGTGCGGGCGTAATGCCAGTTTTGCAGACCTTCGGCCTCGTAGATGGCATCGGTCTCGGCATTGCTCTTGAGATAGAGTTCGCCGTCGACGACCAGGGCGAGGATGCGATCCCCCGCATAGATCCCCTGCCCGCCGAACATCCGGCGAATGCGAAATCCGGGAACCGAGGCGAAAAGCTCGCGGAGAATGTCCTCGTCCATCGGACCGCTCAGGTGCGATGGCGGGCGGTCATCCCGGCTGGCCGGCGAGCGTCGCCAGATCGGCCTGCTTCAGCTCGACGGATTCGCCGCAGCCGCAGGCCGAGGTCTGGTTGGGATTGCGGAAGGTGAAGCCGGACCGCAGGACGGTCTCCTCGTAGTCCATCTCGGTGCCGAGCAGGAACAGGACCGCTTCCGGCGCGACCAGCACCCTGGCGCCGTCCTTCTCGATCATGTCCTCGTTGGGATTGGCCTCGGTTGCGAGGTCGATGGTGTATTCCATCCCTGCGCAACCACCCTTCTTGATACCGACCCGCAGGCCGAGCGCACCCTCGCCCTTGCTCGACGTGATCGCCTTGACCCGCTCGGCGGCGGCGTCGGTCATGCTCATCACGGTGAAGCGGCCCATGGCGGCCTCCTTTCGAGAAATTCTGTCACGCGAACACTATCAGAAAGATGGGGCGTTTCGCGAGGCGCCACAAGGCGAACGCTGCGTCGGCATGCGGGCTGCGCGCGATGCAGCATTGCTCAGGACCGCGACCAGAGTTCGCGTGTGGCAAGTTCGGCCGCATGGCCGTCGGGATCGCGGAAATACAGGCTGTGGCCCCGTCCCCGCGACCATTGCACCTCGCTCTCCACCGCGACACCGCAGGCTTCGAGATGGCGGCGCCATTCATCCACCGAGCCCGACGGAATGCCGAGCGCGAAGTGGATCGGGCCCTGGCCGTCATGCGGCGGGATCGTCCCGTCCGGTGTCGCCACCGGTTCCAGCGTGGAGCCGCGGGCGAACAGGATCAGGACCGTGCCGTCGGGCAGGCGGAAGACGCAGATGCGCTCTTCCTCGAACAGCGGCTCGATGCCGAGCAGCGCCGCGTAGAACGCCTTCGACCGCGCCATATCATCGACATAGAGGCAGGTCTCCAGCAATCCCGACAGCGGCGGTGTCATGGCGTCAGCGTCAGAACCAGCCGACGGCGACCTGCGCCTCTTCGCTCATCCGCTCGGGCGTCCACGGAGGATCGAAGACGAGGTCGACGCGGACCTGGCCGACGCCGTCGACCGAGCTCACGGCATTCTCGACCCAGATCGGCATTTCGCCGGCCACCGGGCAGCCCGGTGCGGTCAGGGTCATCTCGACATCGACATTGCGCTCGTCGTCGATGTCGATCTTGTAGATCAGGCCGAGCTCGTAGATGTCGGCCGGAATCTCCGGATCGTAGACGGTCTTCAGCGCGCCGACGATGTCGTCGGTGAGGCGCGTGAGCTCCTCGGCCGGGATCGCCGATTGCGTGCCGTTGTCGCCGGACGCCATGGCGACGTTGGCGGCGGCGGTGTCGTCCGCTGCGGGCTTTTGTTCGGCTTGGTCGGTCATGCGATCATCCTTGCGGCCTGCCCCGGTTTCGCGTGATCGCGATGCTGCGGGGCCATGCCTTCAAAATCTTCTCTGGCGGGCGCCTGATCAGGCGAAGAAGCGCCGCGCCTTTTCGAGCGCCTCGGCCAGGCGATCGATCTCGTCGGTGGTATTATACATACCAAACGATGCCCGGCATGTGGAAGTCGCGCCGTATCGCTTCAAGAGCGGCTGGGCGCAGTGGGTGCCGGCGCGCACGGCGACGCCCTCACGGTCGATGACCATGGAAATGTCGTGGGCGTGAATGCCCTCCAGGTCGAAGGAGACGATGGCCCCCTTCCCCGGCGCTTCGCCATAGATGCGCAACGAGTTCACTGCGCGCAAGCGCTCATGGGCGTAGTCGCGCAGGGTTTCCTCGTGGGCGGCGATCGCCTCGCGGCCGATGTGGCGCATGTAATCCAGCGACGCACCAAGGCCGATGGCCTGGACGATTGGCGGCGTGCCCGCCTCGAAGCGGTGCGGCGGCGCGTTGTAGGTCACCGCGTCCTCGGTCACCTCGACGATCATCTCGCCGCCGCCATTGAAGGGCCGCGTGCGCTCCAGCATCTCGCGCTTGCCGTAGAGAATGCCGATGCCGGTCGGGCCGTAGACCTTGTGCCCGGTGAAGACGTAGAAATCGCAATCGAGATCCTGCACGTCGACCGGCAGATGCACGGCGGCCTGGCTCCCGTCGACGAGCACCGGAATGCCCTTGGCATGAGCCATCGCGCAGACCGCCTTCACGTCGACGACGGTGCCCAGCACATTCGACATGTGGGTGGTGGCGATCATCTTCGTGCGCGGCGTGATCGCCCGTTCGAAGGCCGCGACGTCGATGGAGCCGTCTTCCTCGACCGGCACGAAGACCAGCTTGGCGCCCTTCTTCTCGCGGATGAAGTGCCAGGGCACGATGTTGGAGTGGTGCTCCATGATCGTCAGGACGATCTCGTCGCCCTCGCCGATCTCGTTCATGCCGTAGCCATAGGCGACGAGGTTGATCGCCTCGGTGGCGGACCGGGTGAAGACGATCTCCTCGGCGCTCGGTGCGTTGAGGAAGTCCGAGACCTTGCCGCGGGCCGCCTCGAATTCTTCCGTCGCCTTGTTGGACAGGAAGTGCAGGCCGCGATGGACGTTGGCGTAGTCCTCGCTATAGGCCTTCTGGATCGCGTCGAGCATGGCCCGCGGCTTCTGGGCCGAGGCGCCATTGTCGAGATAGACCAGCGGCTTGCCGTAGACTTCCTTCGACAGGATCGGGAAGTCGCGCCGGATGGCGTCGATGTCGTAGGCGGGACTGGCCGCAGCCATCACGTCAGCCTTCATGGCACGGGAACTCCGGTTTGCGCGCGGGTCGCCTCGGCATGGCCGAGGGGCGAGACGGGCGCGGCCGAAATGTCGGCGCGCCCGTCAGGACCGCATTATCGCTCGTGTGCGAGCCAGGCGTCGATGCGCTCCATCAGCGCGTCTCCGGCTGCTTCGTCTTCCAGTTCTTCCACGACCTCGGCGACGAAGGCCTTCACGAGCAGCGCCCGTGCCGGCTTCTCCGGAATGCCGCGCGACATCAGGTAGAACAGGTGATCGGCGTTGATCTCGCCCGCCGTCGCGCCGTGTCCGCACTGCACGTCGTCGGCGAAGATCTCCAGCTCGGGCTTGGCCGAGAAGTCACCCTGGTCCGACAGGAGCAGCGTGTTGCAGGCCATCTTCGCGTCGGTCTTCTGCGCGTCCTTGGCAACCTTGATCATGCCCTGGAAGACGCCGTGGCCACCCGTGACCACGTTCCGGAAGGTCTCCGTCGCGGTGGTGTGGGGCACCTGGTGGCGCAGGGTCGTCGTCACGTCGACATGCTGGCCCTCGGTCAGAAGGTTCACGCCGCGGATTCGAATCTCGCTGTTCTCGCCAACGGATTCGACGTGAACCTCGTTGCGTACCAGCGCGCCGCCGCTGTTCAGGACGAACAGCTTGAACACGGCATTAGCGCCGACGGTCACGTTCAGCTGCCCGAGATGGGCGGCCGACATGCCCTTCGCCTGATCGATGATCCAGAGCACTTCGGCCCCGTCGGCGATGGTCAGGTGCGACACGCCGGTCGAGGGCGCGCCGGTGGCGTTGCCCTCGATACGCTCGACGAAGGTCGCGCGGGCGCCCTCGCCGACCGTGCAGCGGGCAAAGCCGTGGCCACGCTCACCGGTGCCGGCGCGCAGCTCGATCGCGGACGCCAGCGCCGTACCGGCGGCGACGTTGACCACGACGGCCGGTGCGCCAAAGGCGGCATTGACCAGGCGGACCGTATCAATCGGCCGATCGAGATGGTTCGGCGACTTGTTCCAGTCCGCCGCTTCGCTCACCGCCGCGATCTGCACGCCCTCGGGCGCACTGGTCGCAGCCGGATCGCTCATCTCGACCACATGGCTGTTGTGCAGGAGCGGCGCCAGCAGCGCCGAATCTTCGCTCGCCGTCGCCTCGGCCGCCGGCAGGCGCCCCATCAGGGCGCGGAGATCGGTGTAGTGCCAGGCTTCGGTGCGCCGGTTGGGCAGGCCTTCACGGCGCAGGGCGTCGATGGCGGAGGCCGCCGTCGCGACGCTGCCGGCCCGCTCGGCGCTGTCGATCAGCGCCGCCTCGGCCGGGCTTCGGGTCTTGAGCAGATGCACCGTCATGATCAGGCTGCCTCGTCGATCAGCTGGCCGTAACCCTCGTTCTCGAGCTGCAGGGCCAGATTCTTGTCGCCGGTCTTGATGATGCGGCCCTTGTAGAGGACGTGCACCGTGTCCGGCACGATGTAGTCGAGCAGGCGCTGGTAATGGGTGATGACCAGGAACGAGCGCTCCGGTGAACGCAGCGCGTTGACGCCGTCGGCGACGATCTTCAGCGCGTCGATGTCGAGGCCGGAATCGGTCTCGTCCATGACGCAGAGCTTGGGCTCGAGCAGCGCCATCTGCAGGATCTCGGCGCGCTTCTTCTCACCGCCCGAGAAGCCGACATTCAGCGGCCGCTTCAGCATGGCGGCGTCGATCTTCAGATCGGCTGCCGCGGCCTTTACCCGGCGCATGAAGTCGGGCGTGGTCAGCTCGCCCTCGCCGCGCGCCTTCCGCTGCGAGTTGAGCGCGGTCTTCAGGAAGGTCATCGTGGCGACGCCCGGGATCTCCAGCGGATACTGGAAGGCCAGGAAGACGCCCGATGCGGCGCGCTCGGCCGGGTCCATCTCGAGGATCGACTCGCCGTTGTAGAGGATATCGCCCTCGGTGACCTCGTAGTCGTCGCGACCGGCGAGGATGTAGGACAGGGTCGACTTGCCGGAGCCGTTCGGCCCCATGATCGCCGCGACCTCACCGTCCTGGACGGTCAGATTGACGCCGCGCAGGATCTCGGTTTCGTCGTCCGCCACGCGGGCATGAAGGTTCTTGATTTCAAGCATGTCAGTTCCTGCGATCAGTAGCTGCGCGTGTCGCGCAATTCATAGTGTTGCGAGCGTTCGTCGAACCGCTTCAGGACTTGCCGCGCCTCGTCGGGGACGTAGCTGCGCTCGTGGTCATCGCCGACAAAAGCCTTCACGTTGTCGATGGAATCGAATTCCATGATGGTGATGAACTCGACCTCGTCGGCAAGCGGGCGTCGCAGCACCTCTATGCGGCGGAACCCGGGAATGGCCTTGCCTTCGATGCCCTTGATCACCTCCGAGCGAAGGATCGCCTCGTACGTGTCGGCGTTTTCCGGCGTCGTGTATCCATGCCAGATCCGTTTGATCATCCCACCGAGCCTTCGAGGCTGATGCCGATCAGCTTCTGGGCCTCGACGGCGAACTCCATCGGGAGCTGCTGGATCACGTCCTTGACGAAGCCGTTGACGATCAGCGCCACGGCCTCTTCCTCGGGGATGCCGCGCTGCATGCAGTAGAACAGCTGGTCGTCCGAGATCTTCGAGGTGGTCGCCTCGTGCTCGAACTGCGCGGTGGCGTTCTTCACCTCGATATAGGGCACGGTATGGGCGCCGCAGTCGTTGCCGATCAGCAGCGAGTCGCACTGGGTGAAGTTGCGGGCATTGGTCGCCTTGCGGTTGGCCGAGACCTGGCCGCGATAGGTGTTGTTCGAATTGCCCGCCGAGATGCCCTTGGAGATGATGCGACTCGACGTGTTCTTGCCGAGATGCAGCATCTTGGTGCCGCTGTCGATCTGCTGGCGACCGTTGGACACGGCGATGGAATAGAACTCGCCCCGGGAATTGTCGCCGCGCAGGATGCAGGACGGGTATTTCCAGGTGATCGCCGAGCCGGTCTCGACCTGGGTCCAGGAGATGCGCGAGTTCTTGCCGCGGCAGTCGCCCCGCTTGGTGACAAAGTTGTAGATGCCGCCCTTGCCGTCCTTGTCGCCCGGATACCAGTTCTGGACGGTGGAGTACTTGATCTCGGCATCGTCCAGGGCGATCAGCTCGACCACGGCCGCATGCAGCTGGTTCTCGTCGCGCTGGGGCGCCGTGCAGCCTTCCAGATAGGAGACGTAGGAGCCCTCATCGGCGATGATCAGCGTGCGCTCGAACTGGCCGGTGTTCTTCTCGTTGATCCGGAAATAGGTCGACAGCTCCATCGGGCAGCGAACGCCCTTCGGCACGTAGACGAAGGAGCCATCGGTGAAGACCGCGGAGTTCATCGTGGCGAAGAAATTGTCCGACACCGGCACGACCGAGCCGAGATATTTCTTCACCAGCTCGGGATGCTCGCGGATCGCCTCGGAGATCGGCATAAAGATGACGCCGGCCTTCTCGAGTTCCTTCTTGAAGGTGGTGGCGACGGAGACCGAATCGAACACGGCGTCGACGGCGACGCGGCTTTCGCGCGGCGCGATCTCGTTGCCGTCCTCGTCATAGGTCGGCTCGGCCGCCGGCTTGACGACGCCGGCCAGCATCTCCTGCTCGCGAAGCGGAATGCCGAGCTTCTCGTAGGTGCGCAGGATCTCGGGATCGACCTCGTCCAGCGAGGCCGGGCCGGACATGGATTTCGGCGCTGCGTAATAATGGATGTCCTGGAAGTCGATCTCGGGATAGTCGAGACGCGCCCAGGACGGGCTCTCCATCGTCTTCCAGCGCTCGAACGCCTCCAGACGCCAGTCCAGCATCCACTGGGGCTCTCCCTTCTTGGCGGAGATCAGCCGGATGATGTCTTCGTTGAGGCCCTTGGGCGCCACATCCATCTCGATGAGCGTCTCGAAGCCGTATTTGTACTGATCGACATCGATCTTGCGGACCTGATCGATGGTTTCCTGAACTGCTGGCATTCCAATTCTCCATACTCGCCGGATTCAAGGTCCGGTGGTCGGCGCGCCGCCGAAGCGCCCGGCCGCGCGGTGTAGATAGCAACGAAGCGCCCCGATTTTTAGGGCGTAGCCGATGTCCTGCGAACTCTTATCGTCACGCCGCGCGGTGGGCCCTCGCCGCCGGTGCGGCGCGCCCAGCCAGGGCGGCATATTCGCGAACGAAACGATCGAGATCGTGCGTCGCGGTGTCATAGCCGAAGCTGATGCGGATGGCACCGTCATCGGCAGAAATCTGAAGGCCTCCACGGACCATCGCATCGACCACATGGCTGCGACCGACCTTGCCCGACGAACAGGCCGATCCGGCCGACACGGCGAGCCCGGCGAGATCGAGACCGATCTGAGCGGTTTCGGCGCGCAGACCCGATGCTGCGATCGCCACCGTGTTGGGCAGGCGCGGCGCATGGCCGCCGAGAAGGGTCGCCTGCGGCACTTGCGCCAGAAGCGCGGTTTCCAGATACCGGCGCAGCGCCATCAGATCGTCGGGCGCATGCTCGAGCCGTTGCCGCGCGATACGGGCCGCCGCGCCGAGGCTTGCGATGGCCGGCACGGCTTCCGTTCCGGCGCGGCGCCCCTTTTCCTGGCCGCCGCCGCGCACGAGCGCGAAAGGCCGCGTCGCGGGATCGCGAAACATCATGGCGCCGACGCCCTTGGCCGCACCGAATTTGTGCCCGGAGACGAAAGCCGCATCGGCGCCGCTCGCCGCAAAATCGAAACCGATTCGGCCGATCATCTGGACCACATCGAGGATAAGCCGGACCGGACGATCGGCAATTGCCGTCCGGATGTCGTCCAAGGGCTGCAGGACACCGGTCTCGGAATTGGCCAGCGTCAGCGCCAGAAGGCCGGTGATGCCGTCTTCGAGGGTCTCGGCCCATGCGGCCAGGGCGGCGCAATCGACGATGCCGTCAGCATCGACCGGCAGGCGCGTCACGTCGGCGGGGGCGAAGGCACCGCCGTCACGCACGCAAGGGTGATCGGTGTCGATGACGGCGAGATGTAAAACCTGCGTCTCCTGCCCGTCCACGAGCCAGCGCGGCGACAGGCAGGTAGTGGCCGCCTCACTGGCGCCACTTGTGAAGGCGATCTGTTCGGCGTCGCAGCCGACCAGCCGCGCCAGTTCGTCACGGGCGCTCTCCACCAGCTTCCTGGCGGCACGTCCTTCGCTGTGAACAGACGAAGCGTTGGCGGCATCGAGCGAGTCGATCAGCGCGGCGCGCGCTTCGGCCAGAAGCGGCGCACTCGCATTGTGATCCAGATAGAGACGCTCGTCTCTGCTCATTGCCTCTCGCAACGGTTCGGTCCGGGGCGCGATGCGCAAAAATCTTGAATTTTCGACGACGCCCGGACTACAAGACGCCTGATAGACGCCCGTAGTTTTGAATCATTCTAAACTGGACCCTACGAGGCCACTTCGGCTTCGTCAAGTCAGGCCAGCCGAGCCATCCCGCTCGCCAAGGAACATTATTATGCCCGAAGTGATCTTCAATGGCCCTGCCGGCCGCCTGGAGGGCCGTTACCAGGCCGCCAAGGAGAAGAACGCCCCGATCGCCATCGTCCTGCACCCGCATCCGCGCTTCGGCGGCACGATGAACAACCAGATCGTCTACAAGCTCTTCTACATGTTCGTGGAGCGCGGCTTCACCACCCTGCGCTTCAATTTCCGCGGCATCGGCCGCAGCCAGGGCGAGTTCGACCATGGTTCGGGCGAATTGTCGGACGCCGCCTCGGCGCTCGACTGGGTGCAGAGCCTGCATCCCGATTCCAAGCAGTGCTGGGTCGCCGGCTATTCCTTCGGCGCCTGGATCGGCATGCAGCTCCTGATGCGCCGTCCCGAGATCGAAGGCTTCTTCTCGATCTCGCCGCAGCCCAATTCCTACGACTTCTCCTTCCTTGCCCCCTGCCCGTCCTCGGGCCTGATCATCCATGGCGACAAGGACCGGGTGGCACCGCCGAAGGACGTCCAGACCCTCGTCGACAAGCTGAAGACCCAGAAGGGCATCGTCATCACCCAGAAGACCATGGAAGGGGCCAACCACTTCTACAGCGAGCACACCGACGAGCTGCTCGGCGAATGCTCCGAATATCTCGACCGGCGTCTGGCCGGCGAACTCAGCGACCCGCGGCCGAAGCGCCTGCGCTAGGCCTCAGAACCCGGCACCGAGACGCCTCTCAGCGATCGGTGCCGGCTTCCGCCTGTCGGGCATCATCCGGCAGCGACAGGACACCGCCGGTCACCGCCTCGCGGCAGCCGGTGGTCGTCGGCCAGGTCAGCGGACGGCGATCCAGCGACCGGACGGCGAGATAGCCCCAGGCTTCCGCCTCCATGGCATCGCCGTCGAAACCGGCCTCCTCGGCCGAGACGACCACCGCATCCGGCCCGGCGCCGGCTTTCAGATCGGCCATGATCGCCGGATGGTGGCGCCCGCCGCCGCAGATGATCCAGAGCTTCGGTTTGGCCGGAAAATGCTCGGCCGACATCAGGATGGCCGCGGCGCTGACGAAGCACAGCGTGCGGGCGACATCCTCGAGCGTGCCGCTGCCCGGCGGCGGAACCGGAAAATCGAAACGGTCCAGCGATTTCGGTGCGGGTCGGGCAAAGAAGTCCGACGCCAGATAGCGTTCGGCCATGCCTTCGATCAGACCGCCCTCGCTGGCGATGGCGCCATTCTGGTCGTAGGGAATGCCCGCCTCGCGCTGCAGCCACTGGTCGAGAAGCGCATTGCCCGGCCCCGAGTCGAAGGCGACCGGATCGGTTTCACCATCGAGCCAGGTGACGTTCGAGATGCCGCCGATATTCACGAATACGACCGGATAGGTCCCACGGTCCGCGGGCAGGCTGCCGGCCAGCGCCGCGTGATAGGCGGGCACGAGCGGCGCGCCCTGCCCGCCGGCCACCATGTCGGCCGCACGCATGTCATGAACCACCGGCAGGCCCAGTTGCCGGGCGAGGAAATCGCCCCGGCCGATCTGGACCGTCAGCGCCTCGGCCGGGCGGTGCAGCACCGTCTGGCCGTGAAAGCCGACGACATCGACCGAGGCCCTGTCGATGCCGCATTCCTTTAGGAAGCGCGTGACCGCTTCACCGTGGCGTTGGGTGAGCGCGACTTCCAGCGCCGCCAGATCCCCGGGACGTGCGTCGCGCTGCCGGATCGTCTTGGCGGTCTCCAGCGCCGCCGCGAGCTGGTCCCGGAATACCGCGTCATAGGCGTAGACCCGGGCCGGTCCGCGTTCGACGACGGTATCGCCATCCGTGTCGACCAGCGCCACGTCGATTCCGTCGAGCGACGTGCCGCTCATCAGGCCGATGGCGCGGCGCAGCTTCGGTTGGCGCAATTTCGGCTCCACAACTGGAATTCTGGCGCAGGGCTGATAAACCGCACCCCACATCTTGCGGAGCGCCTGCCGCTCCGGCGAAAGAACAGGATCACCATTCCATGACCCGCTTCAAGTCCGAGTTCCTGGCGACACTCGCCGAGCGCGGCTTCATCCACCAGACATCCGACGACAACGGCCTCGACGAGCTGTTCCGCACCGAAACGGTCACCGGCTATATCGGCTTCGACCCGACGGCCGCCAGCCTGCATGTCGGCTCGCTGATGCAGATCATGATGCTGCACTGGATGCAGCAGACCGGTCACCGGCCGATCGCGCTGATGGGCGGCGGCACCGGCATGATCGGCGATCCGTCTTTCAAGGACGAGGCGCGCAAGCTGCAGACCGAGGACACGATCGCGTCCAATCTCGCCGGCATCAAGCGGTCGTTCCAGCCATACATCCGTTTCGGCGACGGGCCGACCGATGCGGTCATGGTCGACAACGCCGAATGGCTGCTGGAGCTGAACTACGTCGCCTTTCTGCGCGATGTCGGCCGGCACTTCTCGGTCAACCGCATGCTCTCCTTCGATTCGGTCAAGCTGCGGCTGGACCGCGAGCAGTCGCTGTCCTTCCTCGAATTCAACTACATGATCCTGCAGGCCTACGACTTCGTCGAGCTCTACAAGCGCACCGGCTGCAAGCTGCAGATGGGCGGCTCGGACCAGTGGGGCAACATCGTCAACGGCATCGATCTCGGCCGGCGCATGGAGGGTGCGGATCTCTACGCCCTCACCTCGCCGCTGCTGACCACCTCGTCGGGCGCCAAGATGGGCAAGACCGCCTCGGGCGCGATCTGGCTCAATGACGACATGCTCAGCGCCTATGATTTCTGGCAGTACTGGCGCAACACCGAGGACGCCGATGTCGGTCGCTTCCTGAAGCTCTACACCACCTTGCCGATGGACGAGATCGCGCGGCTCGAAGCGCTGGGCGGCTCGGAGATCAACGACGCCAAGAAGGTGCTGGCGAACGAGGTCACGGCCATGCTGCACGGCCGCGCCGCGGCCGAAGCCTCCGCCGAGACGGCGCGCAAGACCTTCGAGGAAGGTGCGCTGGCCGACAGCCTGCCGACCATCGAGGTTCCGGCGGCGTCGCTGGCCGAAGGCGTCGGCCTCCTGTCGCTGCTGGTCTCCGCGGGCCTCGCCGGCTCGAACGGCGAAGCGCGCCGCCACATCAAGGGCGGCGCCGTGCGGGTCAACGACGCGCAGGTCACCGACGAGCGGCTGACGGTCGGCACGGACGCCCTCGTCCAGGGCGTCGTCAAGCTGTCTGTCGGGCGCAAGAAGCACGTGCTGGTCCGGCCCGCCGACTGAGCGGCCGGACGCGCCCGCGCTGCGGGGGCGTCAGTACTCGAAGATGCGCCGGAAGATGCCCGGCGCGATGGCGGAGATCGGGTTCACCGACAGGGTCGGGTCGTCGAGCGGCCCGGCCAGACGGTAGGTGATCCCGATCAGGCCGCCCTCTTGGCCATTACCCAGAATGCCGCCAAAGAAGGGGATCGCGCCGAACAGGCGGTTCACCCCATAGGCGGGCATGAAGGACCCGTCGATGGCGATGCGCTGGGCGTCGTCGACGATCACCCCCTCGAAGCTCGATCCGAAGATCGGCCCGCGAATGATGCCGTCGCGGGCCACCAGCCGCGACCCGTTCCAGGCGAGCTGAGCCGAGGCCGCGTCGAAATAGGCATCAGAGGTCTGCAGTTCCTGACCCACGGCGCCGGCGAGACTGGCCTCCCGGTCGCGGGTCGTGCCGACGAGCCGGGCCAGCCGCGATTCGTTCACCAGCGTGAAGTCCTGCAGCGCCAGCTTGCCGCCATACTGGGCGGGCTGATTGCCCGCCATGGCGAGCCGCGCCCTGCCGCCATACATGTTGGAATAGAGCCCGGTGAAGCGCAGCAGCGCGCCGGCGTCGTCGGTGCTCAGTTCGACGCTGCGGCCTTCGCCGCGCTTCTGGATCGCCAGACGTAGCGGCGAGCCATCCGCGGCCACGGCGGCGATGTCGGCCACCGGCGCGCCGGACGCCTGCTGGCGAAAGGCGATGGTGGCATTGCGCAGTTCCTCGCCGCCGAAGCCGATCAGGCGATCCACCGCGATCGACAGGTCGAGCGGCGCCTGGCGGGTTCCGGTATCGGTCGCCGATGCCATGCCGCCGGCGCGCAGCCGCGCAAGGCCGGCCCGCGCATCGAGGCTGCGTCCGGTCAGCGCCACCTTGAAGCCGCCATCCTCGCGCCGAACGCTGCCGGAAAAGTCGTCCGAGCGACTGAAGGCCGCCTTGTCGATCGTCACCGACTTCAGGCCACCGCCATCGGCTTCGGCTCGGCCTTCGGCGTGGAAGCCTTCGCCTTCGAGCTTGGCATTGGTCAGGCTGAGCGTGTTGTCGTCCGTCGTCATGTCGAAGGACAAAGAGGCCGGCACGCCGGGCCCCTTGCTCCAGCCGGCCGCCGGAAGCCGCAGGCGCGCGGCCGACAGATCGATCGCGGCGCGGTAAGTGTCGCCGGACCGCACCAGGGTCGCCGACAGGGCGCCGTCCACGACGTCGTCCAAGGTCGGCAGGATAGCCTGCAGCTGGCTCTTTTCCAGTTCGGTCGTGATGGTCAGGGACCGCTCGCCGACCGGGTTCGGCTCCAGCGGTTCGGCAAAGGCGATCCGGGCCGGGACGCCGTCGATCGTCGCGTCCACCTCGCCGAAGACCGTGCCGGGGGACAGGCTGGCCATGCCGGTGATCGCGCCGAGCTGGCGCCCTTCCAGCCGGCGTTTCAGCCCGACATCGTCGAGGTCGGCGATCACCGTCCAGTTCTGCAGAACGGATTTCTCGCCCGGGCGCCCGAGCAGGAAGCGGGCATTGACCCCGGCCGTCGCCGCGCCCGAGACCTCGTCGCTCTTCCAGCCGATCTTGTCGAGCGCATTGATCGGGTCTCGGTCGGCGATCTCCAGAAGCGCCGGGGCCGGCCCCCCGATGTTCAGCGAGAGCGACGCGATCACGCCGGACTCCTCGCGTTCGAACTCGAGCGACGATGGCAGAATCGTCACCTCGGGAACCGCCGCGACCGTCGCCGAAGCGACCGAGATCACCGTCCTGCCGGCCCGAAAATCCAGATCGCCCGTAACGGCGGAGAGATCGGGCAGATCGCCGATCGTGGCAAAGGCGGCGCCGTCGATCGCGAGGGCGAGATGCATCTCCTCGGCGCTCGGGCTGATCTCGGGGTCGAGGATCTTCGGCAGCCGGTCGACGGACACGTCGAGCGTGAAATTGCCGTTTTCCACCCGGCCCGTATCGCCGGCATGGTCGATCACCCAGGATCGCGCCTCGGGCGAGATGATGATCGGCCAGAAGGCCTTCACTGTGGCCGCATCGACATTGTCGAAGGTCAGATCGGCGCGGATGCGGTCCTCGGGCTCCATCCCGCCCAGTGCGGCGGCCCCGGCCAGCCCGCCATCGCCGGTGTCCAGGACCAGACGCTCGATGTCGGCCGCCGCATCGGCCGGATCGAACCAGCCGCCCAGCGTCAGCTCGGCGGATCGCGCCGCGCCATCGCCCCCGGCGGTCGAGATCAGACGCGAACTGGCAAGGCTGAAGCCGTGATGGCCGGCGGCGTCGGCGACGAGGTTCAGCCCGCCCCGAAACTCAGCCTCGACCGACGCGGTCTCGATACGGGCGGCGGAGACGCGCGCATAGCTGCGCCCCTCGTCGAGTGTCAGTTCCAGGACGCCGCTCTGCAGCGCGACGGGCATGCGGCCGATCAGGCGGCCTTCGCCGGCGTCCAGCCGCACGCGCAGGTTCCGGCCGGCCTCGGTGGTGGCGAGTTCGGCGGCCAGCGAAGCCGAGCCCTCGAAGGCGACGGATCGGTCCGCCGCGTCCTGCGGCGGTTCGCCGAAGGCCAGCGGCAGTGGAGCGGTCTCGAGCGACAGCCCGGCCAGCCTGTCGCCGTTCGGGGCCAGGGTGGCGCGCCCGGTCACCGCGACGTCGCGACCTGCAAGGTGCGCCGTCAGGTCGATGGCGGTCTCCCCCTGGCCGACGCGACTGACCGTCAGGCGGTCGAGCCGCGTGTCGGGATCGGCGTTCAGGCTGGCGACGTCGGCCACCTCCAGCAGGCGCAGGCCGGCGTCATCGAGGGCCGTGAAGATGCGATCGGCCGTCTGGAAGATCTCGTCCGGTTCGAAGGGCTCGCCATCGCCTTCCCCATCCAGGCTGCCCGGGTCCAGTCGCACCCGCTCCACGGCGAGGGTTTCCAGCGCGAGATTGCCGGACAGCAGGCTGGAGACGCCGATGCCGGCGCGCACCAGCGCCACCGTGCCGACCGTTTCGCCGGACTCGCGATCGCGCAGGGCGACATCGGAAAAGCCGAGCCCGATCCGGCCGCTCGGGCCGATGCCGATCGTCTGCTGGCCCAGCGCGACGACATAGCCGGGACCAAGGGCGTTCGAGGCGAGTTCCTCGGTCTTGCGCCGCAGCAGGTCCTGGCCGGAATCGGTCCACAGGATGGCGGCGGCAAGCCCGCCGATCAGCAGGGCCGCGCAGATCGCGATGCTGGCCGTGCCGGCCAGGATACGGACGACAATCTTCATCTTCGGCGAAACGCCTCCGGACTGCGACCAGCCTCGTGCGCAGGACGGAATGGAATCTGCGCAGACATGGCGTCTCGGCGCTCCCCTGCCGACGCCGTTTCGAACCGGACGCCGCGCGTTGAACAATACGTCGCGCGGAGCATGCTTTCGCCCGCGCATCTCATCCGGCATCTTCGCCACCAGATCGTCAGCCGCCGGCTGATTCGTCCAGTCACCCTCTCCTGACGCACGATTTCCCCGAAAGGATGGCACGCCATGCCGATTTCAGCCGGTGAACCCTGTCCGACATTCAGCCTGCCTGACGATCACGGCGCCGTGGTCGCGTCCGACGATCTCCTCGGCAAGCCCTTCGTCCTCTATTTCTATCCCAAGGACGATACCTCCGGTTGCACGCTTGAAGCTATCGAGTTCACGCGGCTGAAGAGCGATTTCGACGCGATCGGCGTTCCGGTTTTCGGTGTCTCGCCCGATCCGGTGAAGAAGCACGGCAAGTTCCGCGACAAGCACGAGCTCACGGTCCGGCTTCTGTCGGACGAGGAGAAGACGCTGCTGTCGGCCTTCGGCATCTGGGTCGAGAAGAGCATGTACGGCCGCAAATACATGGGCGTCGAGCGGACGACGGCGCTGGTGGCGGCCGACGGCACGGTGGCGCGGCTCTGGCCCAAGGTGAAGGTGCCGGGGCATGCCGAGGAGGTTCTGGAGGCCGCGCGCCAGCTGTCTGCCGCGACATGAGCAGCGAACCGCGCGAGGCCGGCTCCCCTGCGACGCTGCGCCAGGCCGCGATCGAGGCGCTGAGGGCGGCCGATCTCGACGAAAAGGTCGAGCGCACCAACCTCGCCTGCCGGCTGTGGTTCGGTCGCCGGCTCGGTCTGCACGCCCCGCACGATCCGGCGCTACCCGACAGGCCGGGCCGCCCCGCCGAGCCGGTGCTCGTCTCGCCGCGCACGGTCAAGCGCCGCTCGGTGCACACCGAAACCGGCCGGATCGCACTGATCCATGCGCTTGCCCATATCGAACTCAACGCCATCGACCTGGCGCTCGACATCGTCGCGCGCTTTGCCAGCGAACGCGTGCCGCGCTCCTTCTTCGATGGCTGGATGACCGTGGCGCTGGAAGAGGCCAAGCATTTCCGGCTGCTGTCGCGGCGACTGGAATCACTCGGCAGCCATTATGGCGCCCTGCCCGCCCATGACGGGCTCTGGCAGGCGGTGGAGGCGACCGCCCACGATCTGGGCGCACGGCTGGCGGTGGTTCCGCTGATCCTCGAAGCCCGCGGGCTCGACGTCACGCCGTCCCTCTTGGAGAAGCTGCTGGAGGTCGGCGACGCAGACACCGCCGCGATCCTGGAGATCATTTACCGGGACGAGAAGAAGCACGTGGCGATCGGCGCCAAATGGTTTCGCTTCCTGTGCGCCCGCGAAGGCCGCAACCCGGCGCAGCGGTTCCAGGAGCTGGTGCGGGCGAGCTTCCGCGGCGACGTGAAGGCGCCCTTCAACGATCGCGCCCGCGCCGAGGCCGGCCTGACGCCCACCTTCTACCGGTCGCTCTCGCCGCTCTCGAGCTGAGGTCGACGGCCGATTACCCCGGCCAAAGCGGGCCCGGACGCCCGTCGCCACCGCCGGAAGGCGGTCGATCCGCTGCCGATCAAAGGAATGTTAACCTTACCCGAGTGTAATCAGGCGGTCGACGGGACATCGCGTCCCGGTATCCGGGGATGGGTAATGACTGCGGTGAAGCACAGGCGAACATTCGGCGATCGACGCGAACCGCATACGGTGATCATCGCGCGCGGCGAACAGGTTCGCTACTTCACCATCGGCCGCAAGGCCCTGATGCTCGGCTCGGCCCTCGCCGCCCTCGTCGCGGTCACCTGCGTCGCGATTCCCTCCTACTATCTCCTGCAGGACGACCTCACCGTGCGCTATGCCGAGCGCCAGTGGAAGGTGACGCGCGACTACGAACAGCGGATCGCGGCGCTGCGGGCGCAGCTCGACACCGCCACGAGCCGGCAGTTCCTGTCCGAGAAGATGGTCGAGACCAAGGTGGAAGTGCTGCTCGACCAGCAGGAGGAACTGACCGCCCGCTACGACAAGCTGCAGCCGCTCCTCGAACGCGCCAAGGCCACCGGGATCATCACGACGGCCGTCCCGCTGCCCACGCAGAACCCGCGCACCTCGTCGGTCGAAGACACGCCCTCGGAGACCGAGCCGGCGCTCGAAGCCCATGGCGATTCGCTGGACGAGGACGAGCCGATGCTCGACACGATCCGCACCAGCGCGATTCCCGGCGACGACTGGCGCGCTGCGCCGATGACGGCCGCAGCGACCGCGAAGGTCGGGCCGCGCCGCTTCGACATTTCGGAAGCTGCGATCCGGCAGATCGGACGCTCCATCGACATGGCCGAGCTTCGCCAGATCGGCGACCTGCAGAGCCTCGCCGCCAAGGCGCGCACCCGCACCGTGCGCATCGCATCGGCCCTGACCGCGATCGGTATCGACCTGCCGCCGGACACCGTCGGTTCGGCCGTCGGCGGCCCGTACGAGCCGGCACCCGCCGATTTCGATTTCGAGGAATCCTACGCCGAGCTCGATGCCGCGCTCGATGCGCTGAAGAAGCTGCATGACGTTGCCGAGCGCCTGCCTTTGACCGAGCCCATGCCGGCGAGCACCCGCTCGAGCACCTTCGGCATTCGTTCCGACCCGTTCCTCGGCAAGCGCGCCCTGCATGCGGGGATCGACTATGCCCGCCCGAGCGGCTCGGCGGTCTCGGCGGTCGCGCCGGGCAAGGTCGTGCGCGCCGGTCGGGCCGGCGGCTACGGCAATCTTGTCGAGATCGACCACGGCAACGGCATCACCACCCGCTATGGCCACATGTCCCGGATCGACGTGTCGGTCGGCGACGAGGTCGGCCGCGGCACGCGCATCGGCGCCGTCGGCAGTACCGGCCGCAGCACCGGGCCGCATCTCCACTACGAAGTGCGACGGGACGGCAAGGCCGTCGATCCGATGCGCTTCCTGCGCATCCGCGACAGGATCCGCCTGCCGTCCTGACACGGGGAACGGTCTGCACCGGGCGCAACGCAAAACGGGCCACCGTTTCCGGCAGCCCGCTGAATGCTCATGCGACGATGGCGTCGTCAGTCGATGTCGTCGACCGCGGCGTCGCCGCCATGAACCCGGTGCGCCAGCGCACCCTCCATGAAGGGGTCCAGCCCGCCGTCCAGGACTTCCTGCGGCGAGGTGCTCTCGATGCCGGTCCGCAGATCCTTGACCATCTGGTACGGCTGCAGGACGTAGGACCGGATCTGGTGGCCCCAGCCGATATCCGTCTTCGAGGCCGCCTCGGCATTCGCCGCATTCTCGCGACGTTCGAGCTCGGCTTCGTAGAGCCGGGCGCGCAGCATGTTCCAGGCGGTCGCCCGGTTCTTGTGCTGCGAACGCTCGGCCTGACACTGGACCACGATACCGGTTTCCAGATGCGTGATGCGCACGGCCGAGTCCGTCGTGTTCACGTGCTGGCCACCGGCGCCGGACGCCCGGTAGGTGTCGATGCGGACATCGGATTCGTTGACGTCGATGTCGATCGAATCGTCGACCACCGGATAGACCCAGACCGAGGCGAAGGACGTGTGCCGCCGCGCCTGGCTGTCATAGGGCGAGATCCGCACCAGCCGGTGGACGCCGGATTCGGTCTTCATCCAGCCATAGGCGTTGTGGCCCTTGATGAGCAGCGTGGCGGACTTGATACCCGCCTCTTCGCCGGAATGCTCTTCCAGGACCTCGACCTTGAACTTGGCCCGCTCGGCCCAGCGCATGTACATGCGCTGCAGCATCGCCGCCCAGTCCTGGCTCTCGGTGCCGCCGGCGCCCGAATGAACCTCGACATAGGTGTCGTTGGAATCGGCCTCGCCGGAGAGGAGCGTCTCGATCTGCCGCTTGTCGGCCTCGGCCTTGATCTCGCGGATCGCAGCCTCGGCTTCCTTGACGATCTCGGCGTCCTTCTCCTCCTCGCCCATGGCGATGAGTTCGATATTGTCCTGCAGCGACTGGTTCAGGCGGTTCACCGCGCCGATGGCGGTGTCCAGGAACTGGCGTTCGCGCATGAGCTTCTGCGCTTCGGCCGGATCATCCCAGATGGTCGGATCTTCCGCCTTGTTGTTCAGCAGGTCGAGGCGTTTGAGAGATTTCTCCCAGTCAAAGATGCCTCCTCAGCAGGCTTATGGCCTGCTTGATTTCGTCGACAAGGTTCTCGATCTCGGCGCGCAAGCCGCAATCTCCTAAATCCTGAGGGTATGGTCTCGCACCGGCGACGCAGGCCTCGCCGTCGCGCGGGGCGACGTCGGAGCCGGATTGCCGGTCGGGGTGGCTCTATAACGGTCCGTGGCCGGCTTGGCTAGAACAGCCCGCCGCCACCACCGCCCTGGACGATGGCCTGCTCGGCCTCCTGCGAGACCTGCCCGGAGCCGAAGCCGCCGGCCATCTCGTCGGCGCCGATGATGTTGAAGGTGTCGGACGGCCCGGTGCCGGGCTTGAACGCCTCCATGATGACGTCGCCGCCCGAACCGCCGGAGCGCATGCCGGTCTTCCGGTTCACGGCGATCAGGTCCATGCCCTCGGGCACCTTGAACTCGACCGGCGGCACGCCTTCCAGCGCATCCTCCATGAAGTCGATGAAGACCGGTGCCGCCATGCCGCCACCGGTGGCGCCGCGGCCCATCGGGGTCGGGTTGTCGTAGCCGAGGAACACGCCGGTCACGAGGTCCGGGGTAAAGCCGACGAACCAGACGTCCTTCTCCTCGTTGGTGGTGCCGGTCTTGCCGGCGATGGGAACGCCGAGCGCGGCCACACGGGTGGCGGTGCCGCGCTGGACGACGCCCTCCATCATCGACGTGATCTGGTAGGCGGTCATCGGGTCGAGCACCTGATCGCGCTCGTCGACCAGTTCCGGCTCGCTCTGGCCGTCATAGGCCGGCGCGTCGCAGGTCTGGCAGATGCGCTGGTCGTGCTTGTAGATCGTCTTGCCGTAGCGATCCTGGACCCGGTCGATCAGCGACGGCTCCAGCGAGCGGCCGCCATTGGCGATGACCGAATAGGCCGACACCATGCGCAGGACCGTGGTCTCGCCGGCGCCGAGGGCCATCGGCAGATATTTGCCGAGATTGTCGTAGATGCCGAAACGCTCGGCATATTCCGCGACAAGGTCCATGCCCATGTCCTTGGCGAGCCGGATCGTCATGAGATTGCGGCTCTTCTCGATGCCGAGGCGCAGGGTCGAGGGACCGGCCGAGCCGCCGCCGTAATTGGACGGTTCCCAGACGCCGCCATTGCCGTCCGGCAGCGAGATCGGCGCGTCCATGATGACCGAGGACGGCGTGTAGCCATTGTCCAGCGCCGCGGCGTAGACGAAGGGTTTGAAGGACGAACCGGGCTGGCGATAGGCCTGGCTGGCCCGGTTGAACTCGGACTGGGCGAAGGAGAAGCCACCGACCATGGCGACGACACGCCCGGTCTTGGGCTCCATCGCCACCAGTGCGCCCTGCACCTTCGGCGGCTGGCGCAGCCGGTAGCCGGCGCCCTCTTCCTTCTTCTCCACATAGACGACGTCGCCGCGCGACAGCACCTCGGCGGCGGAGCTGACATTGCCCTTCCGATCCTCGGTGTTCAGGCGCAGCGCCCATTTCATGTCGTCCCTGGCGATGCTCGCCAACTCGCGCTCAGCGCCCCGGGCGCCGGACATGTCGCGCGGCGGCTGCAGGCCGATCTCCACGCGACCCGCTTCGGCGGTCAGGACGACGGCCAGACGCCATTCGGGGACGTCGGCGAGCGGCTCGATCTTGGCCAGCGACTGGCCCCAGTCGCTGCCGATCTCGACCCGGGTCACCGGCCCGCGCCAGCCGCGCTCCTCGTCATATTTGATCAGCCCGTGCTGGAGCGCCTTGCGCGCCTCCGCCTGCAGCGTCGGATCGAGGGTCGTGCGGACCGACAGACCGCCCTCGTAGAGCGCGTCGACGCCGTAGCGCTGGATGATCTCGCGGCGCACGTCCTCGGTGAAATACTCGGACGACGCCAGATAGGTGCCGGTCGGCCGCGGATTGACGTCGAGCGGCTTTTCCTGCGCCTCGCTGGCGGCCTCGGCGGTGATGAAGCCGTTGGCGGCCATCTGGTCGATGACCCAGTTGCGGCGCTCGATCGCCCGGTCCGGGTCGCGGAACGGATTGTAATTCTCCGGCGCCTTCGGCAGCGCGCCCAGATAGGCGGCTTCCTCGATGGTCAGTTCGTTTACCGACTTGTCGAAATAAGCCAGCGCCGCGGCGGCGACGCCGTAGGAGCCGAGGCCCAGATAGATCTCGTTCAGATAGAGCTCGAGGATCTTGTCCTTGGAATAGGCCTGCTCGATGCGCAGCGACAGGATCGCTTCCTTGATCTTGCGGTCGAAGGTGCGCTCGTTGGTCAGAAGGAAGTTCTTGGCGACCTGCTGGGTGATGGTCGAGGCGCCCTGCATGCGGCCGCCCTTGGCCAGCACCATGACGGCGCGCGCCACGCCTTCGATGTCGACGCCCGGATGCTGGTAGAAGTTCTTGTCCTCGGCGGAGAGGAAGGCGTTCTTGACGAGATCCGGCACCGCCTGGATCGGCAGGAACAGGCGCCGCTGGCGCGCGTATTCGGCCATCAGCGAGCCGTCGGCGGCGTGCACCCGCGTCGTGACGGGCGGCTCGTAGGCCGCCAGGACCTGATAGTCCGGCAGGTCACTGCCCATCTTCTCGATGTACCAGGCGAAGCCGCCGGCCACCACGAGGAAGAAGACGGCACCGATGGCAAAGAAATAGCCGAGCAGTCTGATCATCGAAACTCCGTCCGCCCTGCGCCGCCGCGCCGGTCCGGTTCATGCTCCCCGCATCGGCTCGCAGGAGCCTTGGCCGGGAATTTGCAACATCCGCCGCGCATGGGCCGCAGCGAACGTCCTTTTAACGTTTTCCTGCTGCGCAAATGCGGCGAGGCCATGGACATGGGTGCATGACGGCCCCGCAATGCAGGCAAGCGTTGTCGATTTACCACATCCGCCCGGATGCGCGTGCCCGATTAGCCGGGCTTGCGCGGTTCGGCGACCTTTTCCCCGAAGAAATCCATCACCGCCCGGGCGATCGCCGCGGCGGTGTCCTTGCGCCAGGCCGCGTCCGTCAGGAGCTTCTCGTCCTCGCGATTCGACAGGAAGCCGAGCTCCACCAGCACCGAGGGGACGTCCGGCGCGGTCAGGACCTTGAATCCGGCCGAGCGTTTCGGCCGGTTGATCAGGCGAATGTCCTCGCGCCGCAGGTCCCGGACCAGCGACGAGGCGAAATGCTCGGAGAAGCTGACGGTCTCGCGCCGGGTCAGGTCGAGAAGGATGTCGAAGACGGTCGGCTCGTCGCGCTGCCATTCCTCGCCGGCGAAGCGGTCCGCCGCATTTTCCGACGCGGCGATCTCGCGCGAGAGCTCGTCCGAGGCGGTCTCCGAGAGCGTATAGACGGTCGCGCCCCGCAGATCGGCGTAGCGGATCGAGTCGGCATGGATGGAGATGAACAGGTCGGCGCGTTCGCGGCGGCCGATCGCCGCGCGCTCCTCCAGCGGAATGAATGTATCGTCGTCGCGGGTCAGCGTCACCTCGACATCGCCGCGGGCCTGCAACGCATCGCGGAGAGCCAGCGCCATGGCGAGGTTGATCTCCTTCTCCAGCGTGCCCGACTTCGACACGGCGCCCTTGTCGACGCCGCCATGTCCGGCGTCGAGCACGACCTTGAGGACACGCCCCTGCGGCACGGCCGCCGGCACATCGGGTCCGGCGTCAGGGGCATCCTGCCGCGGCGCCGGCGTCGACGATGACGCCGCAGCAACCTTGCCGGACGTCGCCGGGCGGATGGTCAGGGAGAGCGTCTCGCCGTTCGCCGTCGCGGCGCGGTCGAGCTCGGCGCTGGCCGCACCCTTGAGCGTAAAGATGAAGCGATACCGGTCGGCCGCGACAAGGCCGTGCCGGCTCGTCGAGACGAGCGCATTGTCAGGCGGCGCATCCAGCGCGGCAGCCGAGAGGGTGTCCTCGAAATCGACGGCGATCCGCTCGGGATTGCGCAGATGCAGGACCCGCGCCTCGGGCTTGCCGATAACGTCGAACGCGACGGTGAAGGCGTCCGCGTCGGCGGCCTGGGTCACCGCGGTGATGATCCGGTCCTCGGCGAGCGCGGAAGACTGGGCACCCCACAGCAGGAGCACCACCACAGCCGCCAGGGCTGTCCGGGCAAGCTCGGCCACCACGTTCCGGCATCGTCCTGTCATTGCACCCCTTCCCGGTCACAGCGTGTCGCGTCCTCTGCGCGATAGGCCATCCCTGCTGACGCGACAATGTTGATGAGACTGGGGCGACGGCTCAAAGTCGCGCGGCCGAACCGCTGCGGCGGCCGGCAGCGCTCCGGCGACAGGCGGTATGCCGCTTTGCACCCACGCCTCGCGCGATCTCTTACCTTGCGACCACAATCGCCGCGCCGCACTTGTTTATTAGGCATTCCCGTCATAAAATCGAACCGAGGCTTAGTGATGCGGAATCACATGCAGCTGCCGATTCGGAGGCACGAGTGCCCCGCGGACGTCGGCACGGCTGCGGCGAAAACGTCGCGGCAGGTTTGCGATCCTGCGACCAGTCACCGAGCCTCGAGCAGAATTTTCATTTCGCCGCAGGAATTTCCTTCCCGGCGGATTTCCAACGTCGCGAATGTGCCCGGCTCGCAAGCCGCCAATTCGCCCGTTTCGTCGGCCGCCCCAGCGGCCATGTAGTTGTTACAGGTCGAATCTTGTCACCAGCTCCCGTTCTCCGATACCCGCCGCATCCCTTAACAAGGGGTCTGGCGCCGTCGAGTCACGGCCGCGCTGCAATGCCAGATTCCACCGATACGGGCTCGCGCCCTCCCGTCGACAGGCAGGCGCATGACGCCTTGCCGCGACCTGGTGCGAGCGCCCGGGAGTCCTTTCATGGCAAACAAAATGCTGATCGACGCGTCCCACCAGGAGGAGACGCGCGTCGTCGTCGTCCGGGGTAGCCGGGTCGAGGAATTCGATTTCGAATCCGAACACAAGAAGCAGCTCAAGGGAAATATCTATCTGGCGAAGGTGACGCGGGTCGAACCCTCGCTCCAGGCCGCCTTCGTCGAATATGGTGGCAACCGCCACGGCTTCCTCGCCTTCAGCGAGATCCATCCCGACTATTACCAGATCCCCAAGGCCGACCGTCAGGCGCTGATCGAGGAAGACCTCCAGCGCGCGATGGAAGAGGAAGAGGCCGACGAGCCAAAGCCGACCCGTTCGCGTCGCGGATCGCGCAGCAAGTCTGCCGCGAACAGCGACGAGACCGTCTCGGAAAAGGCCGAGATCGACGAGAACGGTGACGAGGCCGGCTCCGACGCGGCGTCGAGCGACGCCGATCAGGGCGAGGCCCATGGCGACGAGACCGAAATCCGCGCCACCGAGTCCGACGACGATCACGACGCAGACGCCGATGCCGATGGCATCACGACGTCCGGCGGCGACGGTGACGACGAGGAGAACGGGTCCGAGCGGTCTTCGCGGGGCCGGCGCGGCGGCCGCGGTCGGCGCGGGCGCACCCGCGCGTCCGGCGACGACGAGAGCAATGGCGACGAGGACGGCGACGACGAGATCGACCAGATCGGCTCCGAGGACGCCATGGAGGAAGTGCCGGTCCGCCAGGCACGCCAGCGCCGCCAGTACAAGATCCAGGAAGTCATCAAGCGTCGGCAGATCCTGCTGGTGCAGGTCGTCAAGGAAGAGCGCGGCAACAAGGGCGCGGCCCTGACCACCTATCTGTCGCTGGCCGGTCGCTATTCGGTGCTGATGCCGAACACGGCGCGTGGCGGCGGCATCTCGCGCAAGATCACCAATGCGGCCGACCGCAAGCGGCTGAAGGATGTCGTGCGCGAGCTGGACGTGCCGCGCGGCATGGGCATCATCCTGCGCACGGCCGGTGCCAACCGCACCAAGCCGGAGGTCAAGCGCGACTACGAATATCTGATGCGGCTGTGGGAGACGGTGCGCACCGTCACGCTGTCGTCGATCGCCCCTGCCCTCGTCTACGAGGAAGGCAGCCTGATCAAGCGATCGATCCGCGACCTCTACAACAAGGACATCGACCAGATTCTCGTCGCCGGCGAGACGGGCTACCGCGAAGCCAAGGACTTCATGCGGATGCTCATGCCGAGCCAGGCGAAGGTCGTGCAGCCCTATCGTGACCCGACCCCGATCTTCGTGCGGCAGGGCATCGAATCGCAGCTCGACAAGATGGTGCAGCCCCACGTCACGCTGAAGTCGGGCGGCTACATCATCATCAACCAGACCGAGGCGCTGGTCGCCATCGACGTCAATTCGGGGCGTTCCACCAAGGAACACTCGATCGAAGACACGGCCTACCAGACCAACATGGAAGCCGCCGAAGAGGTGGCGCGCCAGCTGCGTCTGCGCGACCTCGCCGGCCTGATCGTCATCGACTTCATCGACATGGACGAGAAGCGCAACAACCGCGCGGTCGAGAAGAAGATCAAGGAGTGCCTGAAGAGCGACCGGGCCCGCATCCAGGTCGGCAGCATCTCGCATTTCGGCCTGCTGGAAATGAGCCGCCAGCGGATTCGCGCCAGCGTGCTGGAATCGACCATGCAGACCTGCCCGGTCTGCGAAGGCACCGGTCATATCCGCTCGTCCTCGTCGTCGGCGCTGCACGTGCTGCGCACGATCGAGGAGCATCTGCAGAAGCACGCCGACCACGATCTCATCGTCAAGGTTCCGACCTCGACGGCGCTCTACGTGCTCAACGAGAAGCGCCAGCGGATCGAGGAACTCGAGCACCATCACGGCCTGCGCATCATCCTGGAAGCCGACGACAGCGCCGGCCACCAGGCGATCACCATCGCGCATGGTGCCGAAGCGACGAAGCCGGAAATCACGATCGATGCCGGCCAGCCGGATGCCCTCGCCGTCAGCGATGCGCTCGACGACGCGGCGGACGAGGAAGCGGCACGCCGCTCGGCCGACGAGCTCGACCGGATCGCCGAAGAGAAGCCTGCGGTCGAAGACAAGGGCCGTGCGGAGGAAGACCGGAACGGGTCGGACAATTCCGAAGGCGGCGGTCGCCGTCGCCGCCGGCGTCGGCGCAAGCGGTCGGGTGACGAGGACGAGACTGTCGCCGACGGCCAGTCGCGCGACGACCGTTCGGATCAGGACAATGGCGATGATCGCGACGGCGATGCCGAAGGTGACGACGAGACGGATGGCGGCGCACATCGCAGCACCAGCCGGACCGACGACGACAGCGACCGGGGCCGCAAGCGCCGCCGCCGCGGTCGTCGGGGTGGTCGCCGCAATCGCGAGGACCAGAATGGCGAGGGCGAATCCGGCCAGCCGTCCGGTGACGTCGCAGCCGATCAGGCTTCGGACGCGCAGCCGATCCACGCCACCGCAACGACGGTGATGTCGGATCAGGTCGCCGCAACGCCGGCCCCCGTGGCCGAGGATGCGCCGGTGGCGTCGCCCGCCGAGCCGGTTGCCGCGCAGAGCGAAGCGGCCGACAACGCCGACTCGGCGGTCGTGGCAGAGCCTGCAATGCCGGCTCTGGCCGCCGAGCCGGTGGCCACCAGCGAGCCGGCACCGGTCGAGGCACAGCCTGCCGCAACCGAAGAGACCGCCGCGGCCGCAGCCAACGACGATACGCCCGCCGCGCCGGAATCGTCCGACCCGGTGGTCACGTCGAGCACCTCGAACGATGCCGAGGCCAAGCCCGAGAAGCCGCGCCGCACCGGCTGGTGGGCGCGCCGGAGCTTCTTCTAAGGCGAAGCGCATCACCCGCGTCGCGCCGCGGGACACGGCAGACATGAAAACGGGCGGCCCATCGGGCCGCCCGTTTTGCGTTCCGGGTCTGTTGTTGGGGCCGGGACCGGCGCTGCCGGTCAGCCGATGCGGCGGTCGGCGATCCGGTCCAGCGCCTCGGCGAGCGTTGCGTGATCGCAGGCGTAGGACAGCCGCACGAAGTTCTCGCCGCGGCGGGTGTCGAAGTCGGTGCCGGGGGTGATCGCCACATGGCAGCGCTGGAGGATGTCCGCGGCGAACTGCGTGGCGCCTGATTCGCCCTCGGGGATCGCGGCATAGGCGTAGAACGCGCCATCGATGGGGGCGATATCGCGGAAGCCCAGCTCCGGCAGCCGGCTCGCGATGAGGTCGCGATTCTTCACATAGCCATCGCGCACGACGTCGAGTTCGGCCGTCGCGTCGAACACCGCCGTGGCCGCGACCTGCGAGAGCTCCGGTGCGGAGATGTAGAGGCTCTGGCCGATCCGCTCGGCGGCCCGCAGCAGCGCCTTCGGCAGAATCAGCCAGCCGATCCGCCAGCCGGTCATGCAGTAATATTTGGAGAAGGAGTTGACGATGATCGGCCGGTCGGAGAACTCCAGCGCCGTCGCCTCGGCCCGGCCGTAGGCAAGGCCGTGATAGATCTCGTCGGAGACGAAGCGGATGTTTTCGGCATCGGCATATTCGACCAGCCGGCGCAGCTCGTCGCGGGGCGTGACGGTGCCGGTGGGGTTGGCCGGGCTGGCGATCAGGACCCCGGCGAGCCGGTGCTCCTCATGGGCGGCGCGCAGATGCTCGGCGGTCAGGATGTAGCCGGTGGTCCGGTCGACCTCAATCTCCACCGGCACCAGCCCGAGCGCGCGCAGGATGTTGCGATAGGCCGGGTAGCCGGGCGCGGCGAGCGCGATCCTGTCACCCGGATCGAAGGCGGCGAGAAAGGTCAGGTTGAAGCCCGCCGACGAGCCGGTGGTGATCATGATCTGCGCGGCATCCACCGTCTGGCCGTAGGCGTCGGCGTAGTGGCGGGCGATGCGCTCGCGAAGATCCTGGCGCCCGAGCGCATCGGTATAGGCGATGCGGCCATGGTCGAGCATGCAGCGGGCGGCATCGCGCGCGATCTGCGGCGCCGGCGCGGCCGGCTGGCCAACGGCCAGCGACAGCACCCGGTCGCCCCGTGCGATCATCCGGTTGGCTTCGGCCAGAACGTCCATGGCGCGAAACGGGTCGATGTCGGACCGCTTTGATGCCATCATCGTGAGGGTTTCGGACAGGTCGGACCGCATGTTTCGCCTCGATTTCGCCGGATTGGGGTGAGGATTGCCAGACAGTGCCGGGATCGGATCGGGAATTGGCGATCGGTCATCGGCCAGCATCGGAGGGGACTAGCATGAACATGTCGCTCGGCGCGATCTCCGCCCGCATCACATCGATGATCCTGGCGGCATCCGTGGCACTGGCACCGGTTAGCGTTCAGGCCGCCGGGAAGGACAAGGCCAGCCTGCCGATCGTGCGGGACGCCGAGATCGAGGCGCTGGTCGCCGACTATGCGCGTCCGCTGCTGAAGGCGGCGGGCCTGTCGCGTTCAGGCATCGAGATCGTGCTGGTCAATTCCGACGCCTTCAACGCCTTCGTCTCCGGTCGCCGCATCTACATCAACACCGGCGCGATCACCGCGACGCAGACGCCCAACCAGCTGATCGGCATCCTCGCCCACGAGATCGGCCATCTGGCCGGCGGTCACCAGCAGCGACTGCGCGAACAGCTGGAGCGCTCCCAGGCCATCGCCGTGGTCGCGAGCCTGCTCGGGGCCGGAATCGCAGCGGCGGGCGCCGCCGCTGGCGGCGGCAGCGCGGTCAGCGCCGGGGCAGGAGTGATGATGGGCGGCGGCGGCATCGCCCAGCGCAACCTGCTCAGCTACCAGCGCGGCGAAGAGTCCACCGCCGACCGGTCCGCCCTCACCTATCTGGAAGCGACCGGCCAGTCCGCCCGGGGTCTTGTCGAGACCTTCGAGATCCTCGATCGCGGCAATCTCTTCGCCCGCAGCAGCGGCGGGAACTACACCTCCTCGCATCCGGTGCCGCGCGACCGCATTGCAGCCCTGCAGCGGCTGGCCCAGGAAAGCCGTTTCTACGACCGGGCCGACAAGCCGGAACTGGCCGTGCGCCACAATCTCGCCCGGGCCAAGATCGTCGCCTACAATGACGGTGCCGGGGCGGTCCGCCGGATGTTCGCCCGCGATCCGCGCAGTCTGGCGGCCTATTACGGCGACGCGATCGCCACCCACCTCGCCGGGTCCCCGGCCTCGGCGCTCGCCAAGGTCGATGCGCTGCTCAAGGCCCAGCCGAACAACGCCTTCTTCTACGAGCTGCGCGGCGATATCCTCGTCGATGCGGGACGCTCCCAGGAGGCGGCGGCCGCCTATTCGAAGGCCGCCAGGCTGGACAAGACCGGCTCGGGGATCCTAAAGGCCGAGATCGGCCAGGCGCTGGTGACCAGCGGCGATCCGGCCAAGATGAAGGAGGCGATTCGCCTCATCCGCGAGGGCCTCAGCTCGGATCCTGGCAATTCCGTCGCCTACCGGTTCCTCGCCATGGCCTACGGGCGGATCGGCGAAGTCGGCCGCGCCGAACTTGCCACCGCCGAAGGCTACTGGCATGGCGGTGCCTTCCGCCAGGCGAAGATCTTCGCCATCCGCGCCCAGCAGAAGCTGCAGCCGGGCACGCCGCCCTGGCGGGCGGCGCAGGACATCATCCAGACCGAGATTCGCTGACGGGCGATCCGCACCGAACCGAACAGAAGGACGCCGCACCCGTGCTTTCCATCCGACGCCTGACCGCCGCAACGGCCCTCGCCTGCACGCTTCCGCTGATCGCAGCCGGCGCCGCCAACGCGCAGGACAGCGCGCCCGCGGCAGCGCAGACATCGTTCGACGCGAAGCAGACCGACGCGATCGAGACGATCGTGCGCGCCTATCTGATCGAGCATCCCGAAGTGCTGCTGGAAGCGCTCGACGCGCTGGAGGCCAAGCGGACGGCCGACCAGTCGGCGGCCCAGAAGGCGGCGATCGCCGAAGTCGGGCCGGCGCTGTTCGAGACACCGGAGGGCACGGTGCTCGGCAATCCCGACGGCGACGTCACCGTGGTCGAGTTCTTCGACTACAATTGCGGCTACTGCAAAAAGGCGATGCAGGACATGGATGCGCTGCTCGCGGCCGATCCGAACATCCGCTTCGTCCTGAAGGAAATCCCGGTGCTCGGCCCGCAGTCGCTGGAAGCCGCGCGGGTCTCCCTCGCCTTCCGCGAGATCGCGCCGAACGAATACGCAGCCTATCACCGCGCGCTGCTCGGCTCGCGCGGCACCGCCGACGAGGCAAGCGCCATTGCGGTGGCCGGAGATTTCGGCGTCGAGGAGTCGGCCCTGCGCACGGCCATGCAGTCATCCGCCGTGACGGAGGCGCTGCGGCAGTCGAACGAGATGGCGACCCGACTCGGTATCAACGGCACGCCGTCCTACGTGGTCGGCGAAGAGGTGGTTCCCGGCGCGGTCGGTCTCGACAATCTGCAGGCGAGCATCGCCAATGTGCGCGAATGCGGAACCATTGCCTGTTGAGGACGGGCTGAGGGAACGAAACACCCGTCGGGGCGCTTTCCCCACGCTGTCGATGCCTCTATACGGGGCTGTGAGCTGCGCGGTGCGCGTGCGATTGCCAGAAAAGACCGAGGGTCGATGACCTCGACGATCTACTTTCTCAACGGCCCCAATCTCAACACGCTCGGAACCCGCGAGCCCGAGATCTATGGCACGACGACGCTGGCCGACATCGAGGCCCGGTGTCGCGATGTGGCCGCGGACGCCGGCTTCGAGATCGTGTTCCGGCAGTCCAACCATGAGGGCGAACTGGTCGACTGGATCCACGAAGCGCGCGAACGCGCCGTGGCGATCGTCATCAACGCCGCCGCCTACACCCATACTTCCCTCGCCCTTCACGACGCGCTCCGGGTCTTCGGAAAGCCCGTCGTGGAGGTGCATCTGTCCAACATTCACGCGCGCGAGGAGATCCGGCACAAGAGCCTGATCGCGCCGGTCGCCGTCGGCATGATCGCCGGCTTCGGCCCGGTGGGTTACGAACTCGCCATTGCAGCCCTCAAGGCGCGCCTGTGAACAATCGAGTCGAATAGACCGAAGGAATCGCATGTCGAAAGAAGACAACTCTGTCGACCCGTCGTTCGTCCGCGAGATGGCGAGCATCCTGAAGGACACCGATCTGACCGAGATCGAGGTCGAGCACGGCGAGATGCGCGTCCGCGTCTCCCGCCAGAAGGATTATGGCGGCTACGCCCAGCCGATGCACTACGCTGCGGCGTCGGGCCCGGCGCCCGCCGCTCCGGCGCCGCACGCGGAGCAGCCTGCCGCCCCGGCGGCCGCCACCGGCCCGGAGAAGGGCACGGTCCCCTCGCCGATGGTCGGCACGATCTACCTGTCGTCGGCGCCGGGCGCGCGCGCCTTCGTCGAGGTCGGCCAGAAGGTCGCCGAGGGCGAGACGCTGCTGATCATCGAGGCGATGAAGACGATGAACCAGATCCCCGCGCCGCGCGCCGGCACGGTGACCAAGATTCTGGTCGAGAATGCGCAGCCAGTGGAATACGGCGAACCACTCGTCGTGATCGCGTAAGGGGCGCGGCATGGTCAAGAAGGTCCTGATCGCCAACCGCGGCGAGATCGCCCTGCGGGTGCTGCGCGCCTGCAAGGAACTCGGCATCCCGACGGTGGCCGTCCACTCCACCGCCGACAACACGGCCATGCATGTGCGCCTTGCCGACGAGAGCGTCTGCATCGGTCCGCCGCCGGCCCGCGACAGCTATCTGAACATTCCGCAGATCGTCGCCGCCTGCGAGGTGTCCGGCGCCGATGCCGTGCATCCCGGCTACGGCTTCCTGTCCGAGAATGCGCGCTTCGCCGACATTCTCGACGCCCACAAGATCACCTTCATCGGCCCCACCGCCGAGCATATCCGGATCATGGGCGACAAGATCGAGGCCAAGCGCACCGCCAAGCGTCTCGGCATTCCCGTGGTCCCCGGCTCGGCGGGCGCGGTGACCGACGACGACGAGGCCGCACGGATCGCCGCGGAGATCGGCTATCCGGTCATCGTCAAGGCTTCGGCCGGCGGCGGTGGCCGCGGCATGAAGGTGGCGAAGACGGCGCAGGACCTGTCGATGGCGCTGTCCACGGCCCGTTCGGAAGCCGGAGCGGCCTTCGGCGACGATGCCGTCTATCTGGAGAAGTATCTGGAGAAGCCGCGCCATATCGAGGTGCAGGTCTTCGGCGACGGCGCCGGCAACGGCATCCATCTGGGCGAACGCGACTGCTCGCTGCAGCGCCGCCACCAGAAGGTCTGGGAAGAAGCCAGCTCGCCGGCGCTCGACCAGGAGCAGCGCGACCGGATCGGCATGATCTGCGCCAACGCCATCGCCAAGCTCGGCTATCGCGGCGCCGGCACGATCGAGTTCCTGTACGAGAACGGCGAGTTCTATTTCATCGAGATGAACACCCGCCTGCAGGTGGAGCATCCGGTGACGGAAGCCATCACCGGGCTGGACCTCGTCCACGAGCAGATCCGCGTCGCCAGCGGCCAGGGTCTGTCGGTGACGCAGGCCGACATCCAGTTCGCCGGTCATGCGATCGAGTGCCGGATCAACGCCGAGGACCCGGAGACCTTCGCACCGTCGCCGGGGCGGATCACCCATTACCACATGCCCGGCGGTCTCGGCGTACGGGTCGATTCGGGCGTCTATCAGGGCTATTCGATCCCGCCCTTCTACGACAGCCTGATCGGCAAGCTGATCGTGCATGGCCGCACCCGGACCGAATGCATGATGCGGCTGCGGCGCGCCCTCGACGAGATCGTCGTGGACGGGGTGAAGACCACGCTGCCGCTGTTCCGTGACCTCGTGGACAATCCGGACGTCGCCAAGGGCGACTACGACATCCACTGGCTGGAAAAGTATCTCGCCCGCAGATCAGCAGGGTAGGATCATGACACGGCGTGGTGGCCAGCGTTTCGAGATCACCCCGTCCATCCTGCTGAAGGCCTATGCCTGCGGCATCTTTCCGATGGCGGAAAAGGCGGACGATCTGGGCATCTTCTGGATCGATCCGACCGAGCGGGGAATCCTGCCGCTGGACGGCTTCCACCTGCCGCGCAGCCTGCGCAAGACCATCCGCCGAGCGCCCTTCGACATTCGCGTCGACACCGCCTTCGCGGCGGTGGTCGACGGCTGCGCGGAAGCTGCGCCCGGCCGCATGGAGACCTGGATCAACGGCCAGATCCGCTCGCTGACACTGGCGCTGGCGCAGGAAGGCTTTGCCCATTCGGTAGAAGCTTGGGACGGCGACGAGCTCGTCGGGGGCCTGTATGGCGTATCACTGGGCGGCGCGTTCTTCGGCGAGAGCATGTTCTCGCGCCGCACCGATGCGTCCAAGGTCGCGCTGGCCTATCTGTGGGAGCGGCTATGCCGTGGCGGCTACCAGCTCCTCGACACCCAGTTCCTGACCGGCCATCTGGAGCGCTTCGGCGCGATCGAGATCGACCGCGACACGTACCAGGCGCTGCTGGCCGAGGCGATCACGGTGGATGCGACGTTCTACCCCGCGGGCGCCGGGACATCCGATTCGCTTTTGCAGCTCTTCAGCCAGACGTCATAGACCGGATGCTCGACGGCGTTGAGGCCGGGAGACGCGGCGAACATCCAACCGGAGAAGATCTGGCGGATGTCGCGCTGCAGGGTGATCTCGTCGACCTTCACGAAGGCATCGGTCTTGGCGGCTTCGCCCTCGGCGCTGGTGTAGCAGACCTTCGGCGTCACCTGCAGGGCGCCGAACTGCACCGTCTCGTCGATATAGACGTCGAAGCTGGTGATCCGGCCGGTGATCTTGTCGAGCCCGGAGAACACCGCGACCTTGTTGGCGATGCGCTGCTGCGCCGACGCCGGAACCAGCGCGAGACCGGTCGTCACGGCAAACAGGATCGACGCACATAGCCGACGGTTCATGGGGGCGTCCTCAACATTTCCGGCCCGCCGGGCCGGGCAATACGCGCTGTGTCTGCCGGCAGATTGCGGCGATGACAGGGAGATCGTCCGGGCAGCAATCGAAAAGGCCGAAAGCCGATCCTGTCAGGCGGCCGACCGCGCTCCGGACCGCCGTGCGATCAGGGCGTCCAGGCGTCGTAATCGTCGGTGACGCGCGGGCGCTCGGACGGAGTGAGCAGCGAGCCCTGCGGCCGGTAGGCCTTGGCCGTGCCGGTGTAGTTCGGCTGGTGCGGCTTCTGCCAGGCGCGCGGCTTGTAGTCTTCCTGCGAAGGCGGCGTATCGACCCGGTAATGGATCCAGCCGTGCCAGCCGCCGGCTATCATCGACGCCTCGGCCGGGCCGTTGTAGATGACCCAGCGCTTGGTGCCGTCGGCGTTCTGATAATACTGGTTGCCGGCATCGTCCTCGCCGACCTTCTGGCCCTTGCGCCAGGTGTAGAATCTCGTGCCGATCGTCTGGCCTTGCCACCAGGTGAAGATCTGCAGCAGCCATTCCTTCATGGGAATTCCAGTCCGTGTCGATGCGGGGACGTTATGCTGCCGCGGCCGCAAAATGTCCACCATGGATCGCGTTCGCGCCGCCCTTCGGCGGCGCCCTGCCCGGCTCAGCCGGCGGCCAGCGTCTTCTCGTAGACCGAGGCTGGAATACCCGAATCGGCACAGCCGCAATTGGCGGTCGAGCCGGTCTGGGTGAAACCGTGCGCGCGGTAGAAGTCGATCGCCGGCATATTGGCTTCCTCGACCTCGAGGCGCAGCGTGCGCGCCGTCGGGAAGCAGTCGGAAATCTCGGCCAGAAGATCGCGGCCGATGCCCTGGCGCTGACAGCCCGGCCGCACATAGAGCTGGTGCAGGACGACCATCTTGCCGTCGCCGGCGGTCGCGGCGGCATAGGCCATGCCGCCCAGCCGCGTGCCGTCGTCGGCGACCAGGAACTCCGAGTTCAGCCGGTTGATCCGCGGCCTGAGCGCTTCGACCGAATGCCACGAGCGGGTGATCTCGCTCACCCGCTCAGCCCCGTAGATGTGGTCGTAGGTCGCGTGCCAGGTCTCGCCGAGCAACTGGCTGATCGCCTCCAGATCGGCCGCGCCGGCGGTGCGGACGAAGAAGGTCATTCCACGCCGAGCTTCTGCTTGACCAGCGCGTTGACCGCCTGGGGATTGGCCTTGCCCCCGGTCGCCTTCATCACCTGGCCGACGAACCAGCCGGCCATGGTCGGCTTGGCGCGGGCCTGCTCGACCTTGTCGGGATTGGCTGCGATCACCTCGTCCACCGCCGTCTCGATGGCGCCGGTGTCGGTGACCTGCTTCATGCCGCGCTCGTCGACGATCTTCTCGGGGTCGCCGCCCTCGTTCCAGACGATCTCGAACAGGTCCTTGGCGATCTTGCCGGAGATCGTCTCGGCCCGGATCATGTCGAGGATCGCCCCGAGCTGGTCCGCGGTCACCGGCGTCTCGCCGATATCCTTGCCGGCCTTGTTCAGCGCGCCCAGCAGGTCGTTGATGACCCAGTTGGCAGCCTGCTTGGCGTCGCGGCCCTTCGCCACGGCCTCGTAATAGTCGGCGATCGCCTTTTCGGAGACGAGGATCGAGGCGTCGTAGGCCGACAGGCCGGCATCGCGGATCAGCCGGTTCTTCTTGGCGTCCGGCAGTTCCGGCAGGCCTTCGAGCAGCGCGTCGACATAGGCCTGGTCGAATTCCAGCGGCAGAAGGTCCGGGTCCGGGAAGTAGCGGTAGTCATGCGCCTCTTCCTTGGACCGCATGGCGCGGGTCTCGCCCTTGGCCGGATCGTAGAGGCGGGTCTCCTGGTCGATGGTGCCGCCATCCTCGAGGATCGCGACCTGACGACGCGCCTCGGCCTCGATGCACTGGCCGACGAAGCGGATGGAGTTGACGTTCTTGATTTCGCAGCGGGTGCCGAAATCACCGCCGGGACGCCGCACGGAGACGTTGACGTCGGCGCGCATGGAGCCCTCGTCCATGTTGCCGTCGCAGGTGCCCAGATAGCGCAGGATGGTCCGCAGCTTGGTCAGATACGCCTTGGCCTCGTCGGCCGAGCGCATGTCGGGCTTGGAGACGATCTCCATCAGTGCGACGCCGGAGCGGTTCAGATCGACATAGGACATGGTCGGATGCTGGTCGTGCATCGACTTGCCGGCATCCTGTTCGAGATGCAGCCGCTCGACGCCGATCTCGATCTCCTCGAACTCGCCCTTGGAGTCCGGGCCGACGGAGACCGAGACGATGCCCTCGCCGACGATCGGGTCCTTGAACTGGGAAATCTGGTAGCCCTGCGGCAGGTCCGGATAGAAATAGTTCTTCCGGTCGAACACCGAGCGGTGCTTGATCTCGGCCTTGAGGCCGAGGCCGGTGCGCACCGCCTGGCGGACGCATTCCTCGTTGATCACCGGCAGCATGCCCGGCATGGCCGCGTCGACGAGGCTGACATGATCGTTGGGCGCGCCGCCGAAATCGGTCGAGGCGCCGGAGAACAGCTTGGCCTCGGACGTTACCTGGGCGTGGACCTCCATGCCGACGACGATCTCCCAGTCGCCGGTGGCGCCGGAGATGAAGTTCTTCGGATCGGGCGTTCGGGTGTCGACGAGGGTCATGGGCGTGTCCAGAAACTGAAGATGGGCTGCCAGAACGGCTGGTTCAATGCATGAAATCGGTCCGGTGGCGCAGCACGCCGGAGCGGCTGCAGCCGGTCAGCGACCGAGTGCGGCGACGATCGTGTCGCGCTCGGCCTCGAGGCTCTGCGCGCTCGGCTCGCGCCCGGCGCGGCGATACCAGTATTCGGCATTGCCCTGGTCGCCTTCGACGCGGTGGAGATGTGCGTGGATCCAGGCTGCGTCGGCGGAATGATCGTCCTGCACGATCGCGTGGGCGCCGTGCCAGTCGCCCGCCGCCAAGAGATCGAGTGCCTTGCGAAGCTCCGCCATCAGCCTACCACCATCTTGCCGGTTCGAAGCGGCCGGCCGCCTGCTCGATGGCGCTGCCGATCGCAAACAGGGTCTCTTCCTCGAAGGGCCGGCCGATGAGCTGGAGACCGAGCGGCAGCCCGTCGCCGGACAGGCCCGCGGGAACGGCGAGGCCCGGCAGGCCGGCCATGTTCACCGTCACCGTGAAGATGTCGTTCAGATACATCTTCACCGGGTCGGAGGCCATGTCCTGATCGGCGATGCCGAAGGCGGCCGAGGGCGTCGCCGGCGTCAGCAGCGCGTCGATGCCGTCCGCATAGACGGTCTCGAAGTCGCGCTTGATCAGCGTGCGGACCTTCTGGGCGCGCAGGTAATAGGCGTCGTAATAGCCGGCCGACAGCACATAGGTACCGATCATGATGCGGCGCTTCACCTCGCGGCCGAAACCGGCAGCGCGGGTGTTCTCGTACATCTCGGCGACGTCCTTGCCCGGCACGCGCAGGCCGTAGCGCACGCCGTCATAGCGGGCGAGGTTCGACGAGGCTTCCGCCGGCGCGACGATGTAATAGGCAGGCAGGGCGTATTTCGTGTGGGGCAGCGAGACGTCGACGATCTCGGCGCCGGCGTCGCGCAGCCAGGCGATGCCCTGCTGCCAGAGCGCCTCGATCTCCTCCGGCATGTTGTCGACGCGGTATTCCTTCGGAATGCCGATGCGCAGGCCCTTCACCGAACGGCCGACCGCGGCCTCGTAGTCCGGCACCGGCAGGTCGACCGAGGTGGTGTCCTTCGGATCGACGGAGGCCATGGATTTCAGAAGGATCGCCGCATCGCGCACGTCGCGGGCGATCGGCCCGGCCTGGTCGAGGGACGACGCGAAGGCCACCGTGCCCCAGCGCGAGCAGCGGCCATAGGTCGGCTTGATGCCGACCGTGCCGGTCAGCGCGGCGGGCTGGCGGATCGAGCCGCCGGTGTCGGTGGCCGTCGCGCCGGCGCACAGATGCGCCGAGACCGCCGCGGCCGAACCGCCGGACGAGCCGCCGGGCACCAGGTCGGCATTCGAGCCCTTGCGGCGCCAGGGGTTCTTCACCGGGCCGTAATAGGAGGTCTCGTTGGACGAGCCCATGGCGAACTCGTCCATGTTGAGCTTGCCCAGCATGACGGCGCCATCGGCCCACAGATTGGCGGTGACCGTCGATTCGTAGCGCGGCTCGAACCCGTCGAGAATATGCGACGCGGCCTGGGTGTGGATGCCCTCGGTGGCGAACAGGTCCTTGATGCCCATTGGGATGCCTTCGAGCGCGCCGGCCTCGCCCTTGGCCAGCCGCTCGTCGGAGGCCTTCGCCATGGCCAGCGCCTTGTCCGGCGTCACCGCCACATAGGCGTTGATCTGCGGGTTGGCGGCCTCGATCGCGGCATTGTAGGCCTGCGTCAGCTCGGTCGCGGAAAACTCCTTCGCCGCCAGCTTGTCCCGCGCTTCGGCGATGGTGAAAGACGTCAATTCGGTCATGGGGACAGCTTCTTCTCGTAAAAGCGACTGTAATCGGAATCCGGGTAGTCGAGCACGGCGCCGCAGCGCGTGAAACCGGATCGTTCGTAAAGTCTCCAGGCCGCCTCGAAGCCGGCCGTGGAGCCCGTTTCCAGTACCAGCCGGCCGAGTTCCCGGCGGCGCGCCTCGGCCTCGATGGACTGCAGGACCAGCCAGCCGAGCCCGGACCCGCGCACGTCCGGCGTCGTGTACATGCGCTTGACCTCGCCGATCGCGGGGCTGTGAACCTTCAGCGCGCCCATCCCCACCGCGGCGGACTGATCATCGCGCACCACGAAGACGGTGGTGTCCTCACCGGCCATCTGCTCGGCGGTGAGCTGAAACTGGAACTCCGGCGGCGACAGCGGCCGGAGATGATCGTTCAGCCGGGCGACCAGTTCGCGCAACTCATCCTGAAGCGGCGATTCCACCGCGATCGTCACCGTCATGGCGCGACTATTCCACCACCTTCGGCACGACGAAGAAATGATCTTCGCTGGCCGGCGCGTTAGCGACGATGTCGTCGGCCTTGGCGCCGTCTGTCACTTCGTCGGCGCGTTTCTTCATCACCATCGGGATCACCGACGTCATCGGCTCGACGCCCTCGACATCGACCTCGCCCAGATGTTCGACGAAGCCGAGGATCGCGTTGAGTTCGCTTTCCATCGCCACGACCTCGTCGTCGGTAACGGCGATCCGGGACAGCCGGGCGACCCGGCGGACTGTTGAAGCATCGACGGACATTGCGGTCCTACTGGTTGCAAGAGGAATTGCGCGAGCTATAGCGGCGCGCCCCTTGCGAGGCAACGCCGCAATGGCCGGACGGCCTAGGCGCTGCTCTGCGCCCCGACCGTCCGGTCCGGATCCGAAAGCCGAAATGCGTGCGATCAGACCTCGAAGGCTTCGCCGATCGCCGGCTTGAGGATCTTGCCGGCGTCGCCTTCCATCGCCTCGGTGAACTTGTCCGGGGTCTGGTCGAGGATCGGCAGCGTGCCCCAGTGGATCGGGATGATCTTGTCGAAGTTGAAGTAGCGCCGGCAGGCGAGCGCCGCCACCGCCGCGCCCATCGTCAGCCGATCGCCCACCGGCACCATCGCAACCTTCGGGGCGTGCAGTTCCTCGATCAGCGCCATGTCGGCGAAAATGTCGGTGTCGCCCATGTGATAGACCGTCGGGCCGTCGGCGAAGTGGAAGACCAGTCCGTTCGGCATGCCGAGATAGGTCACGGTCCCGTCTTCCTCGACATGGCCGGAGGAATGAAACGCCTGGGTCAGGGTGACGGTGAAGTCGTCAAAGCTCGCGGTTCCGCCGGTGTTCAGCGGCTCGATCGCCTCGATCCCCTTCTTGCCGAGCCAGCTGACCAGTTCGAAGGTGCCGACAACCTTGCAGCCATGCTTCTTCGCGATGTCGACGGTGTCGCCGACATGGTCGAAGTGGCCGTGGCTGAGGACGATATGGGTGACGCCCGCGACGGCGCTGTCGATATTGCCCTCGAAATGCGGGTTACCGGACAGGAACGGGTCGATCAGGATGACCGACGAGCCGGTGTCGATCCGGAATGCGGAATGGCCGAAATAGGTGATCTTCATGGGGGCTCCTTGCGGTCCGATCGCCGGCCGGACCTCTGTTCTGTGGGTGGTGTCCGGCACTCGGCGTGCTAACTGCACCGGCCCGTCCCCCGGTCAAGGAGAACGCGATGGCCATCGTGACGCTGGAAGAATTCGCCGACGCCGTCCCGAGCGGCACGACCATCGCCGGTCTCGACCTCGGCACCAAGACCATCGGCCTCGCCGTGTCGGACCGCGGCCAGCGCTTCGCCACGCCGCGCAAGGTGCTGCGGCGAACCAAGTTCACCGCCGATGCGAATGCGCTGGTGGCGGCGCTGAACGAGGACAGCATCGTCGGCATCGTCATCGGCCTGCCGCTGAACATGGACGGGTCGGAGGGGCCGAGGGCGCAGGCGACGCGGGCTTTCCTGCGCAATTACAGCCGCTTCGACGAACGGCCGGTGCTCTTGTGGGACGAGCGCCTGTCCACGGTCGCTGCGGAACGCGGCCTGCTCGAAGCCGACGTCTCGCGCAAGAAGCGGGCCGAACGGATCGATTCGGCCGCCGCCTCCTTCATTCTTCAGGGTGCGCTGGACCGGCTTTCGTCGCTGCGCTCATAGGCAAAGCCGTTCGCCAGGGCGAGCCGCGCGGCGCGCCGGGCCTGCCACCACGCCCGGATCTTCTTGCGGCGGCGGAAGGCGAGGATCGCGCCGAGGATCAGGCTGTCGATCGCGAGCGCACGCGCCACCAGCGGCGGGATCGTCGCCGGCTCGATACCGAGGATCGCGCCGTAGACCATGAAGACCCGGTCGTGGGTTTCGCGGGAGAAGAGCGGTCCGCCGAGATCGTTCAGCGAAAGAAAATACCAGCCCCAGAAAAAGACCAGGGGTCCGATCCAGAGCACCAGGAAGGTGCGCATCAGCGGGACTTGCCCTTGTCGCCGAACGGCGAGCGATGGCGGCGCATGAGCGCCTCGCGCTCGGCGGCGTGGATCGACCTGAGAACCGATTCGAAGGCCGCATCGTCGGCCGCGTCATCGACTTCGACCAGGCGGTCGAACAGCAGCGCTCCGAAGGTCAGCGCCAGCGCGACGAGGAAACCCGGGCCATCACCGAACAGGCTGGCGAGCGGCGATCCGGCGATGCTTGCAGCGGCATAAAAGGCGAAGAGTGCGACCAGCACAGCCGCGGCCAGCGGCTCGGCCCGGCGGATGGCCAGAATCGATGGCGAGGAAAGCCCGGCGATCGCCATGCCGAGGCCCGTGGCCAGCGCTACGAAGAGGCCTGCGAAGACGAGGGTCGCCTGGGCCGGCAGATAGAGGTCGGCCGCGATCGCGAAATCCTGCAGGAGCGGCGCGGCCGCGGTTCCGGCGGTCAGCGGATCGAGCCAGCCCGAATGCGCCATGAGCCGCAGACTGCTGACAGCCGCGAACCCAATCCAGGCACTGAGCGCCAGGGTCGTCGCCATTCTGCGCATGGAACCTCCTCGTCACGGTTACCGATCCGTTAACGGCGACCCTGTCGGTGAGAGGCCTTTGCCGCAATCGAAACCGGTTGTTAACCTTAACGCGTCCCCTTCCTCTGCCTCCTTCAGTGCAAACGCCGCAGCTTGGGTTTCGGTTGCCGAAATCCGGCGCCGGGCTCAGCGGATCGGCGGGTAGAGATCCTCGACGATTGCCCGCGAATCATGGCGCAGGTCGAGCATGCCGTAGGTATTGCGGAAGACACCGCCGAGCCGCGTCTCAGTGAAGGCATCGGCGGTCTGGCCCAATCCCAGCCGGCGCATGGAGGCGCTGGCGCCCGCCAGGGCCAGCTGCTCGGCCAGCAACCGGCAGGCGCCTTCGTCCGCCAGCGCCATCGCCATCGCGGCGCGCAGGACACCGGGCGTGCCGCCGGCGGTCTCGGCCATGTCCGCCTCGATCGTCGAGATCACCGTGTCGAAGGCCTGCGGGTCGCGCTGCAGGATGCGGGCGAGGTCGAGGGCCATCACGTTGCCGGAGCCCTCCCAGATCGCGTTGACCGGGGCTTCGCGATAGGCGCGGGCAAGCCTGCCGTCCTCGACATAGCCATTGCCGCCGAGACACTCCATTGCCTCGTATGTCAGCCCCGGGGCCATCTTGCAGACCCAGTATTTGGTGACCGGGGTCATCACCCGCGCCCAGGCGGCGTCTGCCTCGGAGGCCGCCTCCCCCGTTCGCCGGTCGAAGGCTTCGGCGAGCCGGAAGGACAGCACCGTCGCGGCCGCAACGTCCAGCGCCATGTCGGCCAGGACGCGCACCATCTGCGGCTGCTCGATCAGCGTCTTGCCGAACACCCGGCGTTCCCGGGCGTGATGGACCGCCTCGGCGAGCGCGCCACGCATCAGGCCCGCGGAGGCCAGCGCACAGTCGAGGCGGGTCAGCGTCACCATTTCGATGATGGTCTTCACGCCCTTGCCGGGATCGCCGACACGCCGCGCGTCGGCGTCGACGAACTCGACCTCGGAGGAGGCGTTGGAGCGGTTGCCGAGCTTGTCCTTCAGCCGCTGGAAATGCAGCCCGTTCAGCGAGCCATCGTCGCGGCGCCGGGGCATCAGGAAGCAGGTCGGCCCCTCCTGCGTCTGCGCCAGAACGAGGAACCCGTCGGACATCGGTGCCGACATGAACCATTTGTGCCCGGTCAGCCGATAATGCCCGCCGCCGGCATCGACGGCGCGGGTGGTGTTGGCCCGCACGTCGGTACCGCCCTGCTTCTCGGTCATGCCCATGCCGAGAGTGATGCCGGCCTTGGTCAGCGGCGCCTTGACGCTGGGGTCGTACTGCCGCGTGGCGATCACCGGCAGCCAGGCATCGCGCAGCTTCGGCGCCGCCGCGAGCGCCGCGACCGACGCGCTGGTCATGGTCACCGGGCACAGATGGCCGCATTCGACCCCGGCCGTCATGTAGAAGCGCGCGGCCCGCACCGCATGGCGGCGCCCGACCTCCTCCTCCGGCCCCTGCCAGATCGAGGCGTGCAGCCCGTCGGCGACCGAGCGCCGCATCAGGGCGTGATAGGCGGGATGATAGTCGATCAGTTCCAGCCGCCGGCCCTTCTCGTCGAAACGACGCAGGCGCGGCGTCTCGATATTGGCAAGCCGCGCCAGATCATGGGCCTCGAATGAGCCGCAGAATCGTCCGTGCCGCTCCAGTGTCGTCAGGACCAGGTCAGGAAAATCGGCGGCCAGGAGACGCAGCAGCGGATCGCCGCGAAAGGCGTTGAAACCAGCATAGTCGGAGGACTGGTTGGTCACCTCGTGGGTGTGGAAATTCGTCTCGGCCACACGCGACTCCTGTGCTTCACTTGCTCTCGATCCTTGCCGCTAAACCACGGATTGCCTATAGGCGTCGTTTTAATGAGCGCGACCCTGCCTTTTCCCCCGTTCGGCCAGCGACACCTTCTGGGTATCGCCCGCCTGCAACCCCACGAGATCGAACAACTGATCGATCTGGCCGAGGCGGAGGTGGCGGTCAGCCGCCGGCGCGACAAGAAGAAGTCGACGCTGAAGGGCCGCACCCAGATCAACCTGTTCTTCGAGGCCTCGACCCGCACCCAGGCGTCGTTCGAACTGGCCGGCAAGCGGCTGGGCGCCGACGTCATGAACATGGCGGTCGCCAATTCGTCGGTGAAGAAGGGCGAGACCCTGATCGACACGGCGATGACGCTCAACGCCATGCAGCCGGACATCCTGATCGTGCGGCACCATTCGGCCGGCGCCGTGGCGCTGCTGGCCCAGAAGGTCGCCTGCTCGGTGGTCAATGCCGGCGACGGCGCGCATGAGCACCCAACCCAGGCGCTGCTCGATGCGCTCACCATCCGCCGCCACAAGGGCCGCATCGCCCGGCTCACGGTGACGATCTGCGGCGACGTGCTGCACAGCCGCGTCGCGCGCTCCAACATCCTGCTCCTCAATGCGCTGGGCGCCCGGGTCCGCGTCGTCGCCCCGGCAACACTGCTGCCGAGCGGCATCGAATCGATGGGCGTCGAGGTCTACCGGCGCATGGAAGACGGGCTGAAGGACGCGGACGTGGTGATGATGCTGCGCCTGCAGCGCGAGCGCATGGAGGGCTCCTTCGTGCCGTCGGTGCGGGAGTATTTCCGCTATTTCGGCCTCGATGCGGCCAAGCTGCGCCACGCCCGGCCCGACGCGCTGGTCATGCATCCCGGGCCGATGAACCGCGGCGTCGAGATCGCCTCGGAGATCGCCGACGGGCCGCAGAGCGTCATCGAGGAACAGGTGGAGATGGGCGTCGCCGTGCGCATGGCCGTGATGTCGGCCCTCATCGGCGGACCGGAGGCCTCGGCATGAGGGTTGCAGCTCCGACCGTCATCGAGCATGTGCGGATCATCGACCCGGCCCGGTCGCTGGACGCGGTCGGCACGGTCGTCGTCGTCGACGGCCATATCGTCGCCGCGGGCGCCGACGCGCTCAACCAGGGCGCGCCCGACGGCGCCGAGATCGTCGACGGCCGAGGCCTGCTGCTGGTGCCCGGGCTCGTCGACGCACGGGTGTTCATCGGCGAGCCGGGCGGCGAACACCGCGAGACCATCGCCTCGGCCTCGGCGGCGGCGGCGGCCGGCGGCGTCACCTCGATCCTCACCATGCCCGACACCAATCCGGTGGTCGACGAAGTGGCGATCGCCGAATTCGTCATGCGGACGGCGCGCGATACCGCCGTCGTCAACGTCTTCCCCGCGGCAGCGCTCACCCGCGGCCTGAAGGGCAAGGAGATGAGCGAGATCGGCCTTCTCACCGGGGCCGGCGTGCGCGCTTTCACCGACGGCCGCCACACCATCGCCGACCCGGTGCTGCTGCGCCGGATCATGACCTATGCGCGCGATTTCGATGCCCTGGTCATGCACGAAACGCAGGATGCGGCGCTGACCGGCAACGGCGTCATGAACGAGGGGCTGCTGGCCTCCTGGCTGGGCCTGCCGGGCGCGCCGGCCGAAGCCGAGATCATTCCGCTGGAGCGCGACCTGCGGCTCGCCGTCCTCACTGGCTGCCGCTACCACGCCGCCAAGCTCTCGCTGGGCGAATCGGCGGACGTCATGCGGCGGGCCAAACGGCGCGGCATCGCGGCGACGGCCGGCGTGTCGATCAATCATCTGTCGCTGAACGAGAACGACATCGGCGAATACCGCACCTTCTTCCGCCTGTCGCCGCCGCTGCGGCGCGAGGAGGATCGCGCCGCCATGGTCGAGGCGCTGGCCGACGGCACCATCGACATCATCGTTTCGTCCCACGATCCGCAGGACGCCGACGGCAAGCGCCGGCCCTTCGCCGAGGCCGAGAGCGGCGCGATCGGCCTGGAGACGCTGCTGCCGGCGGCGCTGCGGCTGCATCATTCCGGCGCCGTGCCGTTGGCGCGCATCATCGAGGCGGTGACCGCCGCTCCGGCAAAGCTCCTCGGCCTCGATCGCGGCACGCTGGCGCCCGGATCCGTCGCCGACATGGCGCTGGTCGATCTGGAAGCGCCGTTCCTGTTCAGCGAGGACCGCATCCGCTCGCGCTCCAAGAACACCGCCTTCGAGAACGCCCGCTTCCAGGGCCAGGTCTTGCGGACCTTCGTCGCGGGCCGCACAGTCTTTTCGGAATCGGACCGGAGCGGGGGCTGAATGGTGGATTGGGACTCAAGCCTCTGGCCGATCTGGCTGGCCTGCGTTGCTGGCGGTTATCTCGTCGGCTCGATTCCCTTCGGGCTGATCTTCGCGCGGCTCTTCGGCCTCGGCGACATCCGCAAGATCGGTTCGGGCAATATCGGCGCGACCAACGCGCTGCGGACCGGCAACAAGCCGATGGCGGCGCTGACGCTGGCCGGTGACGTCCTCAAGGGCACCGTGCCGGTCCTGATCGCCTCGCGCTGGGGCGGCGAAGCGGCGATCCTCGCGGGTCTCGCGGCGTTTCTCGGCCACCTCTTCCCGGTCTGGGTCGGGTTCAAGGGCGGCAAGGGCGTCGCCACCTATCTCGGCATCCTGCTCGGCATCGCGCCCATCGGCGTCCTGGTCTTCGCGGTGGTCTGGCTCTCGGTGGCCTTCCTCTTCCGCTATTCCTCGCTGGCGGCGCTCGTCGCCACGCTGGTCGTGCCGGTGGTCTATGTCGCGCTCGGCTACATAGACGCGGCCGCCCTCACCGCGATCCTGACCGCCATCGTTTATATCCGCCATCACGCCAATATCCGCCGGCTGCTGGCCGGCACGGAGGGCAAGATCGGAGCCAAGGGGTGAGCCCCTCTGACGCCCCTCCCCACGGCGTCAGACTTCCCGACGAGACGCGGCTCGCCTGGCTCCGGCTGATCCGCAGCGAGAATGTCGGCCCCGCCACCTTCCGATCGCTGATCAACCGCTATGGCGGCGCCGAGGCGGCACTCGCGGCGCTGCCGGAACTCGCAGCGCGGGGCGGCCGCAGCGTTCGCGTCGAGAGCCTTGCCGCGGCCGAGGACGAGATGAACCGGGCCAGCCGCATGGGCGCCCGCTTCATCTGTCTCGGCGAGCCCGACTACCCGCCGCTCCTCAAGGCCACCGAGAGCGCGCCGCCGGTGCTGGCGGTGATGGGCACCGAGACGGTTCTCCATCAGCCCGCCGTCGCTATGGTGGGGGCCCGCAACGCCTCGCTCTCGGGGATCAAGCTTACCCGCCAGTTTGCCGACGAGATCGGCCGGGCCGGCTACGTCGTCGTCTCGGGCCTTGCACGGGGCATCGATGCCGCCGCGCACGAGGCGGCGCTGACCACCGGCACGATCGGCGTCTTTGCCGGCGGCCTCGACCGGCCCTACCCCGACGAGAACCGGCCGCTGATGCGCCGGATCATCGACGAAGGCGGATGCCTCCTGTCCGAGCGGCCGTTCGGATGGGAGCCGCGCTCGCGCGATTTTCCCCGGCGCAACCGGCTCGTTGCCGGCTTGGCCCTGGGTCTCGTCGTGACCGAGGCGGCGCTGCGTTCGGGCTCACTGATCAGCGCGCGGATCGCCGCCGAGATCGGGCGGATCGTCTTTGCCGTGCCCGGATCGCCGCTCGACCCGCGGGCCGCCGGTGCCAATCAGCTTCTGAAGAATGGCGCGATCCTGGCGACCGAGGCGAACGACGTGACCGCGGCGCTGCGACCGTTGGACGACCGCATGGGCTGGATGCCGCCCGCCATCGAGGAACCGCCCTCGGGCCAGGAAACCGACGAGCCGGCCAAGGGCGAACGCGAGCGCATCATCGAGACGCTCGGGCCGACGCCGATCGATGTCGACGACATCATCCTCCACACCGGTGCGCGGCCCGGTGTCGTGCAACTCGTGCTTCTCGAACTCGATCTGGCGGGCCGCCTCGAGCGACATCCGGGCGGACTGGTCTCGCTACTTCTCTGAGCGCCGGGCACCGGACGTGAGCTGATGCTCGGCCTCGAGCCGCGCCATCTCCAGGAAATAACCCAGCAACGAGTTATGCGGCGCGCCGAATACAACCTTCAGTTGCGCCAACATGTCGCTCACGTAGCGCAGGCTCGCTTCCCGGTCCTCTGGATGTGCTGTCATGGTCGGCACGCTCCCGAACGCGGTTTGAACCGGCCACTGATCCTGCAGCCCACCGCCTCGTCTGCAGGTTGGGATTATAGAGATTTTCCCTTATTGGTTGCAACCTTCGCGGGGTCCCGATCCCGCCGGGGTTGACCGGTCGCGCCGGACTGTCCATGTGACGGTGCGGTCGACGCGCTGTTCGTCGCTGAATTCTCCGCCGCACAGGCGACCTTACCGGGTCGCATCTCTCTTCTCTCAGGACTGCCTTGTCATGGATGTCGTCATCGTTGAATCGCCCGCCAAAGCGAAGACGATCAACAAGTATCTCGGCAGCAACTACCAGGTGATCGCCTCCTATGGTCACGTCCGCGACCTGCCGGCCAAGGACGGCTCGGTGCGCCCGGACGAGGACTTCGCGATGAGCTGGGAGGTCGGCAAGCCGTCCGTGAAGCGAATCAGCGAGATCGCCCAGGCGGTCAAGAAGGCCGACGGCCTCGTGCTCGCCACCGATCCGGATCGCGAAGGCGAAGCGATTTCCTGGCACGTCCTGGAAGTGTTGCGGCAGAAGAAGGTGATCGGCACCAAGCCGGTCAGCCGGGTGGTGTTCAACGCCATCACCAAGAAGGCCGTGCTCGACGCGATGGCCAATCCGCGCGCCATCGACGAGCCGCTGGTGGACGCCTATCTCGCCCGCCGCGCCTTGGACTATCTCGTCGGCTTCACCCTGTCGCCGGTGCTGTGGCGCAAGCTGCCCGGCGCCCGCTCGGCGGGCCGCGTCCAGTCGGTGGCGCTGCGCCTCGTCTGCGACCGCGAAGCCGAGATCGAGCGCTTCAAGAAGGAAGAGTACTGGCAGATTGCCGCGATGCTGGCGACGCCGCGCGGCGACGATTTCCGCGCCCGCCTCACCGGCTTCGGCGGCGACAAGCTGCAGAAGATGTCGATCGGCGACGGCGACAAGGCCGAGACGATCCGCGCCATGCTGGACGGGGCGACCTACCGGGTCGACAGCGTCCAGGCCAAGCCGACCAAGCGCAATCCGGGCCCTCCCTTCACCACCTCGACGCTGCAGCAGGCGGCCTCCGCCAAGCTCGGCTTCTCGGCCTCGCGCACCATGCAGGTCGCGCAGCGGCTCTATGAAGGTGTCGATGTGGGCGGCGAGACCGTCGGCCTGATCACCTATATGCGGACCGACGGCGTGCAGATGGCGCCCGAGGCGATCGCCGACGCGCGCAAGTCGATCGGTGCCGCTTTCGGCGAGCGCTATGTTCCGGAAAAGCCACGCTATTATTCGAGCAAGGCCAAGAACGCGCAGGAGGCCCATGAGGCCATCCGCCCGACCGAGTTCGGTCGCGCGCCCAAGGATGTCGAGCGCTATCTCGACCGTGACCAGGCACGCCTCTACGACCTGATCTGGAAGCGCTGCATCGCCAGCCAGATGGCCTCCGCTGAGATCGAGCGCACCACCGCCGAGATCGTCGCCACCAATGGAGGCGAGACCGCGACCCTGCGCGCTACCGGCCAGGTCATCAAGTTCGACGGCTTCATCGGCGCCTATGTCGAGCACCGCGACGACAGCAAGGCGAGCGATCCGGGTGACGAGGACGACGACCGCGCCCGGCTGCCGGAAATCCTCGCCGACGAGGATCTGGCCAAGCGCGCCATCGAGGCCTCGCAGCACTTTACCGAGCCGCCGCCGCGCTATTCCGAGGCGTCGCTGATCAAGAAGATGGAAGAGCTCGGCATCGGCCGGCCCTCGACCTATGCCTCGACGCTGCAGACCCTGGAGGATCGCGGTTATGTCGTGCAGGAGGCCCGCAAGCTTCTGCCCGACGCCAAGGGGCGTCTTGTCACAGCGTTCCTGCACAATTTCTTCGAGCGCTATGTCGAGTACGACTTCACCGCGGCGCTGGAAGAGAAGCTCGACCTGATCTCGGCCGGCCAGCTCGCCTGGAAGGACGTGCTGCGCGAGTTCTGGCAGAACTTCTCCGCACAGGTCGACGGCACCAAGGAACTGCGGGTCACCAATGTTCTGGACGCGCTGAACGTCGAACTCGGCCCGCTGGTCTTCCCGCCCAAGGAAGACGGCACCGAGCCGCGTGCCTGCCCGCGCTGCGGCAACGGCCAGCTGTCGCTGAAGCTCGGCAAGTTCGGCGCCTTTGTCGGCTGCTCGAACTATCCCGATTGCGGCTATACCCGCCAGCTCGGCACCAACATGTCGGGCGACGGTGCGGCCGCCGACGAGGGTCCGTCGGATCTCGGCGTCGATCCGGAAACCGGCGAGCCGGTGACCCTGCGCACGGGTCGTTTCGGCCCCTATGTCCAGCGCGGCGAAGGCAAGGAAGCCAAGCGTTCGTCCCTGCCCAAGGGCTGGCAGGCCAGCGAGATGGATCTCGACAAGGCGCTGCGGCTGCTGTCGCTGCCCCGCGAGGTCGGCCTGCATCCCGAAAGCGGCAAGCCGATCCTGGCCGGTCTCGGGCGCTACGGGCCGTTCCTCAACCATGACGGCATGTACGCCAATCTCGAGACCATCGAGGACGTGTTCGAGGTCGGCCTCAACCGGGCCGTCACCGTCATTGCGGAGAAGAAGGAAAAGGGCGGCCGCGGACGCGGCACCCCCGCGGCGCTGGCGACCCTCGGCGAGCATCCCGAATATGGTGGCCAGATCACCGTTCGGGACGGCCGCTTCGGGCCCTATGTGAATGTTGGCAAGGTCAATGCGACGCTGCCCAAGGCCAAGGACCCCGCCAGCGTCACGTTGGAAGAGGCGATCCAGCTGATCAACGAGCGGGTTGAGAAGACCGGCAAGACGCCGAACGCCAAGAAGGCTCCTGCCAAGAAGCCGGCGGCCAAGAAGGCTGCCACGAAGAAGGCGCCCGCCAAGAAGGCCGCGCCCAAGAAGACGGCGGCGAAGGCCGATGCCGATGGCGAGGCAGCAGTGAAGAAGCCGGCGGCCAAGAAGGCGCCCGCGAAGAAGACTGCCACGGCCAGGAAGCCGGCGGCGAAGACAACCACCGAACCGCAGGCCGCCGACGATTCGGTGCCCTGGGATCAGGAGTAGACCTTGGCGAAAGGCCGGTCCCGGAACGACGCACCGCCCGAGCTCACGCGCGAGGCGGTGCTCCGCTTCATCGCGGACAATCCCGGCCGCGCCTCCAAGCGCGACATCGCCAAGGCCTTTGCGGTCAAGGGCGACGGGCGCGTCGCGCTCAAGGATCTTTTGGCCGATCTGCAGGCCGAGGGGCTGCTGGCGGGAAGCCGTAAGCGCTTCTCGACGCCGGGGGTCCTGCCGCCGGTGGCGGTTCTGGAAATCCGCAGCCGCGACGACGACGGCGGTCTCCTGGCCGAACCGGTGAGCTGGGACGAGGCCGTCGATGGCGAGCGGCCGCGTCTGGCCGTGCGGCAGGATCGCGCCAAAAGCCCGGCGGCGGGCCTCGGCGAACGCATCCTCGCCAGCATCGAGGAGGACGAGGGCGGCGCCCGGATCGCCCGGATCATCCGCGTTCTGGAGCAGCGCAAGACGACGGCCCTGGGCGTGTTCCGCGCCAAGCCCGGCGGCGGCGGCCGGGTCGAACCGGTCGAGCGCAAGCAGCCGGAATACGCCATCAAGCCCGGCGACGAGAACGGTGCGCGTAACGGCGACCTCGTGGCCGTCGAGCCGGGGCCGCGCGCGCGTCTCGGCCTGCCCTTCGCCACCGTGACCGATGTCGTTGGTTCGATGGAATCGGAGCGCGCGATCTCGACCATCGCACTGCATGCCCATTCCATTCCGCATGTCTTCCCGAAGGCGGTGCTGAGCGAGGCCGAGGCCGCCGGCCCGGCCAGCATGGCGCATCGCGAGGACTGGCGGTCGCTGCCGCTGGTCACCATCGACCCGGCCGACGCCAAGGATCACGACGACGCGGTCCATGCCGCGCCCGACGAGGACCCGGCCAATCCCGGCGGCATGGTGGTGACCGTCGCCATCGCCGACGTCTCCTATTACGTCCGCCCCGGCACCAAGCTCGATTCCGAGGCCCGGCTGCGCGGCAATTCGGTCTACTTCCCCGACCGGGTCGTGCCCATGCTGCCCGAGCGGATCTCCAACGACCTCTGCTCGCTGCGCGAGAATGTCGACCGGCCGGCGCTCGCCGTGCGGATGGTGCTCGGCGCCAATGGCGAGAAGCGGCACCACAGCTTCCACCGCGTGATGATGCGCAGCCACGCCAAGATCGCCTACGAGGCCGCCCAGGCGGCCATTGACGGGGCGACCGGCGACGTCGACCCGCATGTGACCGAGACGATGCTGAAGCCGCTCTGGGCGGCCTACGCACTGGCCCGCTCGGCGCGCGAACGCCGCCAGCCGCTCGACCTCGACCTGCCCGAGCGCAAGCTCAAGCTCGGCCCCGACGGCCGGGTGGAGAAGGTCGTCGTGCCGGCTCGCCTCGACGCCCACCGGCTGATCGAGGAGTTCATGATCCTCGCCAATGTGGCGGCGGCCGAGAGCCTCGAATCCAAGCGGCAGGCGCTGATCTACCGCGCCCATGACGCGCCGTCCCTGGCCAAGCTGGAATCCCTGCGCGAGTTCCTGCGCACGCTGGAAATCTCGCTGGCCAAGAGCGGCACGCTACGCCCCTCACACTTCAACGGCATCCTCAGCCAGGTGAAGGCCAGCGAGCACGAGAGCCTGGTCAACGAGGTCGTGCTGCGCTCCCAGTCGCAGGCGGTCTACTCGCCGGACAATATCGGCCATTTCGGCCTGAACCTCGACCGTTACGCGCATTTCACCTCGCCGATCCGCCGCTATGCCGATCTCATCGTGCACCGGGCGCTGGTCACCGCCTTCGATCTCGGCGAAGGCGGGCTCAGCCGCGAGGACGAGGAAAATCTCCAGGCGACCGCCGAGGAGATCTCGCGGGCCGAACGCCGGGCCATGGCGGCCGAGCGCGACACGGTCGACCGGCTGATCGCCCACCATCTGGCCGACCGGATCGGTGACGATTTCGAGGGACGCATAGCCGGCGTGACGAAAGCGGGGCTTTTCGTCGCGCTTCCGGCCTTTGGCGCCGATGGTTTCGTTCCCATATCGACACTGGGGAACGAGTTCTTCCATTATGACGAGGTCGGACGTTCGCTGGTTGGCGACCGCAGCGGCAACGGCTACCGCCTCGGCGACACCGTCGAGATTCGTCTGAAGGAGGCCATTCCGCTGGCCGGCTCGATGCAGTTCGAGATGCTCAGCGAGCCGCGCAAGCTGCCGCGCGAGGCGGGCTCGTTCCACAAGACCGGACGCAAGCAGCGCTTCGGCCGCCGCGAGAAGAACGTCGCCGGGAAGGTCAGGAAGAAACGATGAACAGTGTGACCATGCACGCAGACGCCGAGGCCCGGGCCAACAGCGCCGAAGGCGATCGCCCGCTCTGGCCGGCGCTCGTCAACGGCTTCCGTTGCCACTGCCCCAATTGCGGTGAAGGCAAGCTGTTCCGCAGCTATCTGCGCAGCGTCGACGACTGCACCGTGTGCGGCCAGGAGATCCACCATCACCGCGCCGACGATTTACCGCCCTATCTGACGATCTTCATCGTCGGGCATATCGTGGTCGCCCTCTTCATGGGAATCGAAGCCTCCTACGATTTGTCGATGTGGACGCATCTGGCGATGTGGGTTCCGGTCACGCTGGTGCTCTCGCTGGCACTCCTGCAGCCGCTGAAGGGCGCCACCATCGGCCTGCAATGGTCGCTGCGCCTCGGCGGCTTCGGCACCGAGGACGAGGCGGATCGCGTCGGGTGAGCGAGGCCGGTGATCCGCTCGCTACACTGAACGCCGAACGGGCGCGGCTTGCCCGGCCGAGCGGACTGCCGGCGGCCAAGGCGATCCGCGACGCCGGAACGCTGCTCATCGTCGACGACAGCGACGGCACGGCCCGCGTCCTGATGGGACGACGCTCCACGAAGCATGTCTTCATGCCGGGACGCTATGTCTTTCCCGGCGGCCGGGTCGATCCGTCCGATCTGGCGCTGGCCCGCGACTTCGCCCTCTCCGAACCTGCCCTCGACCGCCTCTGTGCCGGCCCCCCGGCCCGCTACGACCGACGGCGCGCCACCGCAACGGCGCTCGCCGCGATCCGGGAAACCTTCGAGGAGGCGGGCGCCATGATCGGCGCGCCCGGCAGCTTCGCCGGCAAGGGCGAGCACTGGAGCGTCTTCGGCGCACGCGGCATCCGCCCCGCCCCGGAGATGCTGGTGCCCATTGCGCGGGCGATCACGCCGCCTGGTCCCCCGCGGCGCTACGATACCCGCTTCTTCTGTGTCGCCGCCGATGCGATCGGCCATCAGCTCGCCCTCGACGAATTGCCGACGGACGAGCTGGAAGAGCTTGCCTGGGTCGATCTGAACGCGCTCCAGGAGCTGTCGCTGGCACCGATCACCCTGCGCATCGTCGGTGATCTGAAGGCGCGCATCGCCGACGGGACCTGGCGCGACCCGGCGCGGCCGATGCCGTTCTACCGGGCCATTCGCGGCCAGTTCGTACGCGAATCGCTCTGACGCAACGGGGCGGTGACCGATGGACAGGCAAACCGCCGACGACATCGTGGCCGAAGCGGAAGCCGGGATCGAACGCGTCGACTGGGTTGCCGCCGGCGCCGCCATCGCCTCGATCAGCGCCGTCGGCATCGCGCTCGGTCTCGGCCTGCCGCTGCTCAGCGTCATCCTCGAAAGCCGCGGCATCTCCACCACGATGATCGGCGCCAACACGGCTGTCGCGGGCGTCGCCTCGCTGCTGGCCGCGCCGCTCGTCACGCCCATTGCGCGCGTCCTCGGCGTGCGCCTGTCGATGCTGATCGCGATCGTCCTGTCCGGTGTCTCGGCCCTCGGCTTCTACTATTTCACCGCCTTCTGGACGTGGTTCCCGCTGCGACTGGTCTTCCACTTCGCCATCACCGCGCTGTTCGTCCTGTCGGAGTTCTGGATCAACGCCGCCGCGCCGCCGAGCCGCCGCGGTTTCATCCTCGGTATCTATGCGACCGTCCTGTCGCTCGGCTTCGCGCTTGGCCCCTACATCTTCTCGGTGGTGGGCTCGCAGGGCTTCCTGCCCTTCGCGATCGGCTCGGGCGTCATCTTCGCCTCGGCGATCCCGCTGCTGTTCGCCTGGGATCGTCAGCCGGCGCTGGGCGAGCGGCGCCACGGGGCGTTCTGGCGCCATATCGTATCGGTTCCCACGGCCACCGGCGCGGTGCTGATCTTCGGCGCGGTCGAAGCCGGGGGATTCGCCCTCTTCCCGATCTATGGCGAGCGGCTCGGCTACACGGAGGCCGCGGCGGCGCAATTGCTCATTGCCATCGGCCTCGGCAACGTCCTGATGCAGATCCCCATCGGACTGATCTCCGACCGCGTACGGGACCGGCGCTCGCTGCTGACCCTGTTCGCGGCGGTCGGGCTGGCCGGGACGCGGTGCCTGCCGCTTCTGGGCACCGACTGGTGGCTGATGGCGAGCCTTCTGTTCCTGTGGGGCGGTGTCGTGGCCGGCCTCTACACGGTCGGCCTTGCCCATCTCGGCTCGCGACTCGGGGGCGCCGATCTCGCCGCTGCCAACGCCGCCTTCGTGTTCTGCTATTCGGCCGGCATGCTGGTCGGTCCGCAGACCATCGGGTCTTCGATGGATCTCTTCGGCTACAACGGATTTGCCTGGGCCTTGGCGCTGTTCTTCGGGCTTTATCTGGTTCTCACCGTCGCCCGCATGGTCTGGGCCCGCGACCGGTCTTGACTTGGCTGCCGTCATGGCTATGGTCCGGCTCGAATTCGCCGACGCCCTGCGCCGGCGCATCGTCGCGTGCTACCGCTGCAGCGGCTTTTCGCGAATCGAACAATTTGGGTTTCCGCCGTCATCTGGACGAACGGCACCGGCACAGGGCCGGTCAGTTCGAGACGCGGCACGCATCAGCGAACGGATAGGGCCATGGCCAAGGCAACCACGATCAAGATCAAGCTCCTCTCGACCGCCGACACCGGCTTCTTCTACGTCGCGCGCAAGAACAGCCGCACGATGACGGAGAAGATGGTCAAGACCAAGTACGACCCGGTCGCGCGCAAGCACGTCGAGTTCCGCGAAGCCAAGATCAAGTAAGCTCCGGCAGGCCTTCGCCTGCCAGGGACGAATCGAGCGCCGCTCCGGCAACGGGGCGGCGCTTTTCGTCGTTCAGGCGGCGGTTGTGCGCGGACACAACCCAGAGTACCGTGATCGTGCGGCAGATGCATGCGGAGCCCGGACATGGCGAAGCATCTGATTCTGGTTCACGGGCGCTCGGTGAAACCAGCCGGCAGCCTGATGGCGGCGATGGTCGGGACAGCCCTTCGCGAGGGGTTGCGACGGGCCGACGCCGGGATCGCGCTGGCCGATCTCGAAGCCGGCGACCTCAAACTGTCCTTCATCTATTACGGCGACATCAACAACGAGATCGCGGCAGCCGATCCTGCCAAGCGCGCCATTCTCACCGCGACCAACGATCCGCGCTATGCGTTCCGGCCGGCCCTGCCCTTCGACCTGATCGAGGTGGGCTACGCCCTCACCTCGGCGCTGCGCCGCTTCAACCGGACGACCTATCGCGCCGTCCTGGCCGAGGCGGAGGACTGGCGGTTGCTCGACGAGGCGGCGGATATTGCCAGCCTGTTCGGCCAACTCTTCACCTTCGGCTTCCTGAACGATCGGCTGATCTCCGGCGCCCTGCCGGACCTCTCAGCCTATCTCACCTCGCAGATCGTCTCCTCGGCGATCCGCAGCCGGCTGCAGTCGGTGCTTCTCCCGGCGATGGAGGCGCGCGACGATATCTGCCTCCTGACCCACAGCATGGGCTGCATCGTCGCCTGGGACGTGTTGTGGAAGCTGTCCTACATGAGCGAATACGAGCCGCTGCGGGCGCGTGGCGGCCATGTCGCGCGCTGGATCACCTGCGGCTGCCCGCTGGGCGAACCCGGCGTGCGGCGCAATCTGCTCGGCGGCTGGGCACGAGCGAACGAGGAATTTCCGCGGCAGATCCGGCAATGGCGCAATATCCACGCCGAGGACGACTACATCGCCCATGTCGAGCGGATGCGGTCGACCTTCGGCGCGATGATGCGCGCCGGCTTCGTCGGGCAGATCAGCGACCGCAAGATCTACAATTGCTGGCACTATGCGGATGCGGCGACCGGGGCCCTCGTCTCCAACCCGCACGATCTCTACGGATACCTGATGCATCCGGCGATGGGCGCCGCCATCGCCGAATGGGCCCAGCACTGATCGCCGGCATGCCAGGCAGGCCGAGCGCTCCTCGCCGCCCTGTCCTCAGCTCCCCTTACAGCGGGATGTTGTCGTGCTTCTTCCAGGGGTTCTCGAGATCCTTGTTACGCAGCATTGCCAGCGCCCGCGAGACCCGGCGGCGGGTCGAATGCGGCATGATCACCTCGTCCACATAGCCCCGCTCGGCAGCGACGAAGGGCGACAGGAAGCGCTCCTCGTAGGCCTTGGTGTGGGCCGCCAGCTTCTCCGGATCCTTGGCGTCCTTGCGGTGGATGATCTCCGACGCCCCCTTGGCGCCCATCACCGCGATCTGCGCCGTCGGCCAGGCATAGTTGATGTCGCCGCGCAGATGCTTGGACGCCATGACGTCATAGGCGCCGCCGAAGGCCTTGCGGGTGATCACCGTGACCTTCGGCACGGTCGCCTCGGCATAGGCAAAGAGCAGCTTGGCGCCATGCTTGATCAGGCCGCCATATTCCTGCGCGGTCCCGGGCAGGAAGCCCGGCACATCGACGAAGGTGACCACGGGGATCGAGAAGCAGTCGCAGAAGCGCACGAAGCGCGCGGCCTTGCGCGAGGCGTCGGAATCGAGAACGCCGGCCAGCACCATCGGCTGGTTGGCGACGATGCCCACGGTGCGGCCCTCAATGCGGCCGAAGCCGGTGACGATGTTGCCGGCGAAGGCGGCCTGGATCTCGAAGAAGTCGCCCTCGTCGACGGTCTTCCGGATCAGTTCCTTGATGTCGTACGGCTTGTTGGCGTTGTCCGGGATCAGCGTGTCCAGCGACACGTCCTCGGCGGTCACCGACTGGCTGTAGTCGAGCTCGGGCACCGGCGAGGTGTTGGAGGCCGGCAGGAAGTCGATCAGCCGGCGCATCTGCAGCAGCGCGTCGACGTCGTTGTCATAGGCACCGTCGGCGATCGACGACTTCACCGTATGGATGGAGGCGCCGCCCAGTTCCTCGGCCGTCACCGTCTCGTTGGTCACGGTCTTCACCACGTCGGGACCGGTGACGAACATGTAGGAGGTATCGCGGACCATGAAGATGAAGTCGGTCATCGCGGGCGAATAGACGTCGCCGCCCGCGCAGGGGCCCATGATCACCGAAATCTGCGGGATGACGCCGGAGGCCAGGACATTGCGCTGGAAAATCTCGGCATAGCCGCCGAGCGCCGCGACGCCCTCCTGGATGCGTGCACCGCCGGCGTCGTAGAACCCAATGATCGGGGCGCGGTTGCGCAAGGCGAGGTCCTGGACCTTCTGCACCTTTTCGGCATGGGCCTCGGACAGAGAGCCGCCCAGCACGGTGAAGTCCTTGGCGAAGACGAAGACGGTGCGGCCGTTGACCGTGCCCCAACCGGTGACGACGCCGTCGCCGGGATAATGCTGCTGGTCCATGCCGAAATCGGTCGCCCGGTGCTGGACGAACATGTCGAACTCCTCGAAGGAGTCCTCGTCGAGAAACACCGTCAGCCGCTCGCGGGCGGTCAGCTTGCCCTTGGCGTGCTGCGCCTCGATCCGCTTCGTGCCGCCGCCTTCGCGGGCCTTCTCGCGCCGCGCCTCGAGTTCCGACAGCATGTCGCGCATTGCCTGTTTCCTCACCTGTTGCGTCTGTACGCGGTCCTTGCGACCGTCCTGCCCTGCGGGCAGACCATAGCAGTGCCGCCGCCCGGGTCGAGCGGCGACCGGCTTATTCGCTGTCCAGAAGGACGGCCGCGACCTGCATTTCCTGCCAGCGCAGTTCGCGGCGGGCGCTCGCCTCGTCGTCGGCGCCCCATTGTTCGATGTTCCAGTCCTCGTCGACATGCGCCCTCAGCCATACGTCCTCGGCCGTCAGATGCCCTTCGGCGAGGGCGAGAGCCAGCAGCGCCGATCCGGTCAGGGTCGTCGCCTGATGCATGGCCGCGACCTTGAAGGGATCGTCGATCCCGGCGAGGCGCTCCCGGAAGGCGGCGATCGCGGCGGGCGGCTGGGCGACATGCATGACGCCCTCGGTCAGAAGATACCGGGCGCCGAAGCTATCCCGCGCCCAGTCGAGCACCGGGTCCCAAAGCTCCTGCTGGCGCGCCACCAGCCGCTCCGGCGTGCCGGCGCGATAGAACAGGAGATCGGTCTCGATATAGCGGGCGAGATCGTCGCGCACCGGAATCGGATCGTCGGCGATCGCCTCGACCACGGTGTTGACCAGCCGGGTCATCGGCATGGTTGCCGGATCGATGCGCTCGCGCTGGGCATCCCATTCGGCGGCAACCACCTCGGCGGCCCTCTGCATGGGGACCGCGAGCGGCCGTCGGCCAGGCGTCTTCACCGGCCGGCCATCGAGGAGCACCGCGAAGCCGTCGTCGGTCGGCGCTAGCGTCACCTCGCTGTAGAAGCGCTTCGGCAGTTCAGCCTTCGCCTTGTCCTGCGTCATCCGTGTCTCTCATCTTGCGTGCCGCACACGGAGCGCTGTCAATCGCGTCGCACCACATGCCATTGTCGTCTGCCGGCCTCGCCGGACCCCGCCCTACAGCGCCGGAGCGGCTTGCCGCATCGCGGGCTGGATGATCGGGTCCGCCAGCCAGCGGTCCACGCTCTCGACCAGCCCGGTCACGGTTTCGGCGACGGCATAGGCGCCGGAGGCGAGCAGCGGCGCCGGCTCGTGCGTGCCCCAGGCAACCCCCAGGGCCGCGGCGCCTGCGGCCCGGGCCATTTCCATGTCGAAGATCGAATCGCCGACGACCAGCGCATCGCGCGGCGCAACGCCGAAGACCGTGCAGCATTCCTCGACCATCGCTGGATGCGGCTTGGACGGGCAGTCGTCCGCCGTGCGGACCGCGAGGAAGGCGTCGGTCAGGCCATGGGCCTCGCAGATCGAGGCGACGCCACGGCGCGACTTGCCGGTCACCAGCCCTACGAACACGTCGTCGCGCGCCGCCAGATCCTGGACCAGCGCCTTCATGCCGGGAAACAGATGCTCGCGGAAATCGGGATCGGCGCGCTGGATGCGGAAGGCTTGCCGATAACCGTCGACGAGAGTCGCGACGAGCGCCGGCTCGGCGACGGGATGCAGCCGCCGGATCGCCTGGTCGAGGGACAGGCCGATAATGCCCCGCGTCGCGGCATCCTCGGGCGCCGGCAGGCCGTGTGCCTCGAAGGCCAGGCGCATCGTGGCGCAGATGACCCCGCAGGAATCGGCAATCGTGCCGTCGCAATCGAACAGAACGGCCTTCATCAGTCGTTCATCGCCGTTTCGTCGAAGCCGAACAGATTGAAGGTCTGGATCATGTGGGGCGGCAGCGGTGCGATCTGGTCGATGAAGCCGCCGCTCGGATGCGGAATGACAATGCGGCGGGCGTGGAGGTGCAGCCGTTTCTGGACGCCGCCCGGAAACTCCCAGTTGGTGTCATGCTCGAAATATTTCGGGTCGCCCAGGATCGGGTTGCCGATATGCAGCGCGTGGACACGCAGCTGGTGGGTGCGGCCGGTATAGGGCTCCATCTCCACCCAGGAGAAGTTCTGCGCCAGGTTCTCGATGACCCGGTAATGGGTCAGCGCATGGTCGGCGCCCTCCTCGCCATGCTTGGCGGTCCGCATGCGGTCGCCGTCCGGCGTCTGTTCCTTGACGAGAAAGGTCGAGATGCGGCCCTCATGGGGCACCGGTACGCCCTTGAGGATGGCCCAGTAGGTCTTCTTGGTGTCGCGCTCGCGGAACGCCTTGGTCAGCGCGGTGGCCGCGCCGCGGGTGCGGGCGACGACCAGCACGCCGGAGGTGTCGCGGTCGAGGCGGTGGACCAGCCGGGGCTTCTCGCCCTTGCGGCTGCGCCAAGCCTCCAGCATCTTGTCGACATGCCGGTTCAGGCCGGAGCCGCCCTGCACGGCCAGTCCTGCCGGCTTGTTGAAGACGAAGACCTTCTCGTCCTCGTAGATCAGCATCTGCGACAACACCTCGTCATCGTGCTTGTCGCGCATGGTGTTGGCCGTCAGCGGCCCGATCTTCGGACGCCCCGCATCGCCGCTCATCGGCGGAATGCGAACCATCTGCCCGGGCTGCACCCGGGTATCGGTCTTGGCGCGACCACCGTCGATGCGCACCTGTCCCGAGCGCAGCAGCTTCTGCAGATGGCCGAAGCCCAGTCCCGGGTAGTGCAGTTTGAACCAACGATCGAGGCGCAATCCCGCCTCGTCATCCTCGATCCGTCTTTGTTCGACCGACGCCATTATCACATGCCTTCCGCTTGAACTGGTGCAGATAGCATCAGGCGAGCCCGCGCGCGAGGGCGAGACCGGCAAACAACGCCGCGATCCCCACAACCACCGACCCGATCACGTAGATCGCCGCCAATGTGTGGGATCCGCGCTCGGCCAACGCCATCGCATCGAGCGAAAAGGTCGAGAAGGTGGTGAAGCCGCCCAGGCATCCGGTGGCGACGAACAGGCGAACTTCCTGCGAGGCTCCGAAGCGTCGTGCCGCCAGCTCGATGAACAGCCCCATCAGGAACGAGCCGAAGACGTTCACGAAGACCGTGCCCCACGGAAATCCCGCGCCGAACAGGCGCATGGCAGCCATGCCGGAGAGGTGCCGGAGGGTGGCGCCGACGGCACCGCCGGCGGCAACGATGAGAAGCTGTGACATGGCCGCCTTCTAACCGATGGCGCGACGTGGCGTAAGATGCCGGAGAAGCCCGGTGTCGGCAGGCTGAGAACACCGTCCGAACGCAAGACGGCGGGGCCAGTGGCTGGCCCCGCCGTCGGTTTGTCGTCCTGGGAAGGCGGCCTATTCGGCGGCGCGCGCTTCCGCCTCGGCGTGCTGCTGGAACGGCTGCTTCAGCTCCCCATGGAGCCCGCGCAGGGTCGAATAGCAGAGCACGAGCAGCAGCACCGCGAAGGGAAGCCCCGTCGTGATCGCCGCCCCCTGCAGGGCCGCCAGACCACCGCCGATCAGCAGCGTGATCGCCACCAGACCTTCGAAGGTCGCCCAGAAGATGCGCTGGGGCACCGGCGCGTCGATCTTGCCGCCTGCCGTGATCGTGTCGATCACCAGCGAGCCGGAGTCCGACGAGGTCACGAAGAACACGATCACCAGGATGATGCCGATGAACGAGCTGATCGAGGACAGCGGCAGCTCGCCGAGCATGGCGAAAAGCTTGACCGACAGGTCGGCGTCCACGATCCCGGTGTAGCCGGCGATCGTTTCGGTCAGCGCGGTGCCACCGAAGATCGTCATCCAGATCACCGAAACGACGGTCGGGATGAGCAGCACGCAGGTGATGAACTCACGCACCGTACGACCGCGCGAAACGCGGGCAATGAACATGCCGACGAAGGGCGACCAGCTGATCCACCAGGCCCAGTAGAAGGTCGTCCAGCCGGTGCGATAGCCGTCATCGGTCCGGCCGAACGGGTTCGACAGCGGGATCACCTCGCGCAGATAGGCGACGGAGTTGCCGAAGAAGCCGTAGACGAGATCCATCGTCGGCCCGACTGCAAAGATGAACAGCATCAGCAGCAGCGCCAGGACCATGTTCAGCTCCGACAGCCGCTTCACGCCACCGTCGAGGCCGGCCACGACCGACACCAGCGCGACGGCGGTGATCAGACAGATCAGCACGATCTTGGACAGGAGCGAATCCGGCACGCCGAACAGGAAGTTGAGACCGGACACCGCCTGCTCCGCACCGAAGCCGAGCGAGGTCGCCAGACCGAACAGCGTGGCGAAGACCGCCAGGATGTCGATCAGATGGCCGGGCCAGCCCCAGGTCTTCTCGCCGAGCAGCGGATAGAAGGCCGAGCGGATGGTCAGCGGCAGACCGAGATTGTAGCTGAAGAAGGCGAGGGCCAGCGCCACCACGGCGTAGATCGCCCAGGGATGCAGCGCCCAGTGGTAGATCGTGGCGGCCATGCCAAGACGGCGTGCCGCCTCGATGTCGCCGGGAGCGCCACCCAGCGGTGCAGCCGAGCCGCCTTCCATGGCGGCGGTGAAGTGGGTGATCGGCTCGGACACGCCGTAGAACATCAGGCCGATGCCCATGCCGGCGGCGAACAGCATCGCGAACCAGCCGAAATAGCCGTAGTCCGGACGCGCGTCCTTTCCGCCGAGCCGGATCTTGCCGTAGGGCGAGACGATCAGGAACAGGCAGAACAGCACGAAGATGTCGCCGGCGATGATGAACAGCCAGTCGAAGGTGTTGGTGATCGCCGGACGCAGCCACCCGAAGAAGCCGTCCGCCATCGTCGGGAACAGCAGGGTGAAGGTGACGAAGGCGATGATGACGCCGGCGGAAATCGGGAAAACCGGATTATGAATATCCAGCCCGAACCGTTGCATGTTGTCTTGACCGACCTCGTAATCGGTTATCGAATGTTCGGCCAATTGGCCCGGTTCGAGAGACATCTGAACCTCGCTTTGCACGATTATGGAAATTCGGGGGCGTCAAACGAAGCCCGGACGATCAAGCCGCCATATTGCCACAGATCGGGCACGCGGACACTCCGGCGATATTCTCACCGATGCTGATTACTTGGTGTCGCGGGAAAAGTATCAACCCCCGCGGTCACGATTGCGGCGAAGTTTCGCCCAATTTTGAAGCCGGTCGCCGATCGGGATCTCTGCACCACGATCAGTCGGCCGGTAGAATTGCTGCCGGTCCATCTCGTCCGGAAAATAGTCCTGACCGGAAAACGCGTCGGGCGCGTCATGGTCATAGGCGTATCCGGAGCCGTAGCCCTCGTCGCGCATCAGCGCAGTCGGGGCATTGAGAATGTGTTTCGGCGGCAGCAACGAGCCGTGTTCCTTCGCCGCGCGCATGGCCGCCTTGTAGGCGGTGTAGACGGCGTTGGATTTCGGTGCGCTCGCCAGATAGACGGTCGCCTCGGCCAGCGCGAGTTCGCCCTCCGGCGATCCGAGATAGTCGAAGGCGTCCTTGGCGGCGAGCGCAATGCCCAGCGCGCGGGGATCGGCCAGTCCGATATCCTCGGAAGCCATGCGCACCAGACGGCGGCCGAGATACAGGGGGTTCTCCCCTGCGTCAAGCATGCGGCACAGCCAGTAGAGGGCGGCGTCCGGGTCCGAGCCGCGCACCGACTTGTGCAGCGCGGAAATCAGATTGTAATGGCCGTCCTGGCCCTTGTCGTAGACCGGCGCGCGCCGCTGGACGATCTCCTGCAAACCCGCGGCATCGAAGATCTCGCCCTTGCGGCTGGCGCGCCAGACCTCCTCGGCCAGCGTCAGCGCGGCGCGGCCGTCGCCATCCGCCATGCGCAGCAGCACCGCCCTCGCCTGTTCGTCGAGCGGTAGTGCCATGCCTTCGGTCGCCTCGGCCCGCTCCAGCAGCTTCACGAGGCTGGCGGAACCGTGCGGCTTGAAGGTCAGTACCCGTGCGCGCGACAGGAGAGCGGCGTTGAGCTCGAAGGACGGGTTCTCGGTCGTGGCGCCGACGAGGACGACGGTGCCGTCTTCCATGACCGGCAGGAAGGAATCCTGCTGGGCGCGGTTGAAGCGGTGGATCTCGTCGACGAAGAGCAGCGTGCGCCTGCCGTTGGAGCGACGCAGCCGCGCCGCCTCGAACATCTTCTTCAGATCGGCGACGCCGGAAAAGATCGCCGAGATCTGCTCGAAGGCGTAGTCCACCTCATGGGCGAGCAGCCGCGCCACGGTGGTCTTGCCGGTGCCCGGCGGACCCCAGAAGATCATCGAACCGAGGCTCGTCGCCTCGAGCATGCGCGACAGGACCCCGCCCTCGCCCGTCAGATGTTCCTGGCCGACGACCTCGCCGAGCTGGCGCGGTCGCAGCCGGTCGGCCAGCGGCCGGGAGCGGTCGTTCCGATCGTCCACCGCCGTTGCGGATGGCCGCGGCCGCTCGCTCGGAGCGCCGCCACCGTCGCCGAAGAGATCCGCCATGTCAGCGCACCCGCCGCGCCAGGCGGCGTCCGTTCCGGTCGATCTCGAAGCTCCAGCCGCGATTGCTGTCGATGGCTGCGGCCTCAAGTTCCCTGGTGGTCGTCACCGGCTCGCCGTTGACGGCGAGGACGATGTCCCCCGGCCGCAACCCGAAACGCTGCGCGAGCGAGCCGCGCGCCACCTCCGCCACGAGCACGCCGGTCTTTTCGAGCGGCATGTCGAACTCCTCCGCCACGCGCGGCGACAGGTTGAGGACGGTGGCCCCGGCGAACGGGTTCTGCCCGTCGATGGTGCGGGCGTCGCGCGGCGGTATCTCCGGCGCCGGCTGCAGCGGCAGTTCCAGCGTGCGGCGCTCATCGCCGCGCAGCACCGTCAGACTTACGGTCTTGCCGATCCCGGCCGTCGCCAACCGGTACCCCAGGGCATCTGCGCCGCCGACCTCGAGGCCGTCCACCGCCAGGATCACGTCGCCGACCGCAAGGCCTGCCGCCTCGGCGGGACCACCGGGCATGATGCCCCGGACGAGGGTTCCCGACGGGCGATCGAGCCCCACCGCCTCGGCGATGTCGGCGGTCACCGGCACGAAGCTCGCCCCGATGAAGGGCCGCTCGAAGCGGCCGCCGGCCTTGGCCGAACGGATGAAGCTCGCCACCATGTTGGCGGGAATGGCGAAGCCGACGCCGTTGGAGCCGCCCGAGCGCGAGAAGATGGCGGTGTTCACCCCGACCAGTTCCCCCGACATGCCGATCAGCGCGCCGCCGGAATTGCCGGGATTGATCGCCGCATCGGTCTGGATGAAGAAGCCGAAATCGTCGACGCCGATATGGGTTCGGGCGAGCGCCGAGACGATGCCGCTGGTCACCGTCTGGCCGATGCCGAAGGGATTGCCGATCGCCAGGACGAGATCGCCGATCTGCAACCGGTCCGAATCGGCGATCGGCAGGGTCGGGAACGGCCCCTCGCCCTCGATCTTCAGCACCGCCAGATCGACGCTGTCGTCCTTGAGCAGGACCTCGGTTTTGAACTCGCGCCCGTCGGCAAAGCCGATCTTCACCTCGTCCGCGTCGGCCACGACATGGTTGTTGGTAACGACGAGCCCCGACGCATCGACGATGACGCCGGAGCCGAGGGACGATTCCATCCGCGGCTGGCGATTGCGCGGCTGGCCGAAGAACTGACCGAAGAAGGGATCGCCGGCGAAGGGCGAGCGCTGCGCCGGGACGGCCCGCGCGGCATAGACATTGACCACCGCTGGCGCAGTCCGCTTCACCAGAGGTGCGAAGGAAAGCTGGATCTGCGTCTGGCTCGCCGGCACGCGGGCATCGGCCTCCCCGACGGGGGATGACGGCACCGGCTGCCCGGCCGGGGCGGTGTCGGCCTCGGCGACGCGGGTCTCGCCGTCATCGAGGAGGGGGACGAAACCATCGCCCGGCGCCGCGCTGCCCGCCGCATCCTGCCCCAGGGACGGCTTCGGATCACCGCCGTCGAAGAGGTCGAGATAGGGGGCTGCGAGCACCCCGGCGCCAATCAGTAGACCCGCAAGAATCAGTTTCATCTGCATATCCGGTCCGCCGTGGTGGCTCGGCAGCATCGGCCCGGCACTGTGAACAGGCGCTGGAACCGGATGCTGCCTTGCGAAAAGTCACGCCGCGCAGTGGCGGCCTGCTTTCGCATAGACCAGACCGCGGACGCGAAAAAGGGGCCGTTGCGGCCCCTTCCTCGTCATTGCGATCTGTGTGGCTGACGTCGCCTAGTCTGCGACCGCCGTCTGCGTGCTGGTCGCAACCGCCTCGTCAGGCAGGTCGGCCGTCGCGTAGCTGGCGGTCAGGACGCCAAATGCCGCCATGGCACACAGGAGGGTCAGAAAAGTGCGTCGCATGGAGAGCCGGCCCGTGGTGTTCATGATGTCCGCATTTTTCATAGAAGTTGTTTCATCCGCGTAAATGTCGCCACTTTTGCGTGGCTGCGTCCCGTTCTTGAGGGCAAAAGCGTTCGGCCGCCAAAAGGTTGCCTCGTTTTGAACGAAATTTCTGCTGGCTCCCCCGAGACCCCGCCTATGCCACGCCCCGGCGGCCCTCGCCATGGCATTTGCATCACACTTACCGAATACGCGAAATGCGTAGCAGCCGAAGCTGGAGCGGCCCATGCGGGCTTGTCTCAGACGGTCCGCGGCAGCTGCGGGATGCTCTGCGCCATCGCGGCGACGGCATCTTCCGGGGGCCGTGCCGACAGGCCGAGAATGTCGCGCGCCGGCGTGGTGTCGAGCGATTTGCGACGACCGAGTTCGGGCACGGCGGCGCGTGCCTGCGGTGACAGGATCGCGGCAAGCCGCACCACGCGATCCGGCAATGTCCAGCGCGGCAGGCGGCGTGCTTTACCGGGACAGGCCTCGCCCACCACCTTGCCGATCTCGATCAGGCTGAGCGTGCCGCTGGACAGGGCGAAACGCCGTCCGGACACTGACGGCGCCGTCATCGCCGCCAGATGCGCGTCGGCGACGTCGCGGACGTCGGCGAGCGCGAAGGCCAGATCGGGAACGACGGGCATGCGCCCCTCCATCACGGCCCGGATCAGCGCTGCCGACGTGCCCTCGCCTCCCGGCGCGCCTGCCCCCAGCAGCGGACCGAGAACCAGTGCCGGATTGATCGCGACCAGGTCGAGCCCCGCGTCTCGCGCCGCATCCCAGGCAGCGCGTTCGGCGAGGGTCTTCGACAGGGCATAGCCGGAGATGTCGGGGCTTTCGGTGTCGGACCAGTCGGCCGCGCCGTAGTACTCCCCAGGGCGCGGAGGATGGGCCGAATAGATCGCCGCGGCCGACGACGTCAGGACGATCCGCTCGGCGCCGGCGCGTTCCGCGGCGGCCATCACCCGCAGGGTGCCGTCCACGGCTGCCGGAACCAGCGCATGCCGGTCGCGTGGCGGGCTTGCGGGGAATGGCGATGCGCTGTGCAGCACGTAGCGGCAGCCTGCGGCCGCCTCCATCCAGCCGGCGTCGTCAGTGAGGTCCCCAGCGACGAAGGACAGCCGATCGATATCCGCACCGGCGGCGGCGAGCAGGCCGCGAACGGCGTCTGCCTTGTCGAGCCCGCGCACCGTTCCGCGCACATCGTAGCCGGCCCGGAGCAGACGCAGCGCCACATGGCCGGCGATGAAGCCCGATATGCCGGTGAGCAGCACCCGATCCCGCGCCATCGCTAGCCTCCTCGTTCGTGCTGTCCCACGCCGCACGACTACGCGCGGGTCAGCCGGTCACCCTCCGGCAGATAGCGTGGGGTGGAGCGGACATGAAAAAGGGGCCACATGGGCCCCTCGTTCCTCGTTCCGATGATCGGGTCGATCAGGCTGCGTCGAGCTCGCCTTCGGCCTCGACGCGCTCGCGATCAATGGCGCCACGGGCTTCCGGGTCACGATCGACGAATTCGATGACGGCCAGCGGGGCGTTGTCACCGCGGCGGAAGCCGGCCTTCAGAACGCGGGTGTAGCCGCCGTTGCGCTCGGCGTAACGCGGAGCCAGCGTGTCGAACAGCTTGCCGATGACCGACGGGTCGCGAACCTGCGAGATCGCCTGGCGGCGCGCATGCAGATCGCCGCGCTTGCCCAGCGTGATCATCTTCTCGACGATCGGGCGCAGTTCCTTGGCCTTCGGCAGGGTGGTCACGATCTGCTCGTGCAGGATCAGCGAAGCGACCATGTTGGCGAACATCGCCTTACGGTGGCTGGCGGTACGATTAAGCTTACGACCGCGTTTTGCGTGGCGCATGGGATTTCCTCAAGTCAAATAAGCCGGCGTCATTGCGCCGGAAGTCGGGATCTTTGCGTCCCTGCCCCGTTCTCGGGACAGGCCGCCGTTCCTTTGAATGATTGAAATCCTCCCGCCGACGCGGGCGCCGGCGGGAGGCAGTCTCGTTCTAGTACTGGTCTTCGTAGCGCTTGGCCAGATCGTCGATGTTCTCCGGCGGCCAATCCGACACTTCCATGCCGAGATGCAGCCCCATGGACGCGAGAACTTCCTTGATCTCGTTGAGCGACTTGCGGCCGAAATTCGGCGTACGCAGCATCTCCGCCTCGGTCTTCTGAATCAGATCACCGATATAGACGATGTTGTCGTTCTTCAGGCAGTTCGCCGAACGCACGGACAGTTCGAGCTCGTCGACCTTCTTGAGCAGCGCCGGGTTGAAGGCCAGTTCGGCCATCTGTTCCTCGGCACCGGCCGGCGCGCGCTGGTCGCGCTGCGGCTCCTCGAAGTTCACGAACACCGAAAGCTGGTCCTGCAGGATGCGCGCGGCGTAGGCCACGGCGTCCTCGCCGCTGATCGAGCCATCGGTCTCGATCTGCATGGTCAGCTTGTCCTTGTTCAGGTCCTGACCCTCGCGGGTCGCCTCGACCTTGTAGGACACCTTCTTGACCGGCGAGAACAGCGAATCGACCGGGATCAGCCCGATCGGCGCATCCTCGGCGCGGTTCTGGTCGGCCGGGACGTAGCCCTTGCCGGTGTTGACCGTGAACTCCATGCGGATCTCGGCGCCCTCGTCGAGGGTGCAGATCTCGTGCTCGGGGTTCAGGACCTCGATGTCACCGACCGTCTGGATGTCGCCGGCGCGGACGATGCCCGGGCCCTGCTTGCGCACCACCATCCGCTTCGGGCCTTCGCCCTGCATGCCGATGTTGATTTCCTTGACGTTCAGGACGATGTCCGTGACGTCTTCACGGACGCCCGGGATCGAGGAGAACTCGTGCAGAACGCCGTCGATCTGGATGGCCGTAATGGCGGCACCCTGGAGCGACGACAGAAGAACGCGACGCAGCGCGTTGCCGAGCGTCAGGCCGAAGCCGCGCTCCAGCGGCTCGGCCGTCAGGGACGCCTTCGAACGGCTTCCGCCATTCTTGAACACCACCTGGTTCGGCTTGGTAAGATCTTGCCAATTGCTAGCAATCATGCGGATGCCTTTCAGTTTCCTCGCCACCATCCAATCGTGGCGATAGGTCTGAGTGCGGAAGGCGGAACCCTTCCTGTCGGCTGCACACCGCGCTCAGACGAGCGCGGCGAAAAGCATCAGACGCGGCGCTTCTTGCGGGGGCGCACGCCGTTGTGCGGGATCGGCGTGACATCACGGATCGAGGTGATCGTGAAACCGGCGGCCTGCAGCGCGCGGAGCGCCGACTCACGACCCGAACCCGGACCGCGGACTTCGACCTCGAGGGTCTTCATGCCGTGTTCCTGCGCCTTCTTGGCGGCGTCCTCGGCAGCGACCTGCGCGGCGAACGGCGTCGACTTGCGCGAGCCCTTGAAACCCTGCGCGCCAGCCGACGACCAGGCAATCGAGTTGCCCTGCGCATCGGTGATGGTGATCAGCGTGTTGTTGAAGGTCGAGCTCACATGGGCGACGCCCGACGTGATGTTCTTGCGCTCGCGACGGCGAACGCGCTGTGCTTCTTTAGCCATTAAACTGTCCTGTTGATATCGACACCGCCGTAATTCCGGCAGCTACACCACGGCGCGCCCGAGGACGCGCCGCATCGTATGAAACGGTTCCGGAAGGACCCGTCTTACTTCTTCTTGCCGGCGATCGCCTTGGCCGGACCCTTGCGGGTGCGGGCATTGGTGTGCGTGCGCTGACCGCGAACCGGAAGGCTGCGACGATGACGCAGGCCGCGGTAGCAGCCGAGGTCCATCAGACGCTTCACGTTCATTGCGGTCTCGCGACGCAGATCGCCCTCGACGCGGTAGTCGCGATCGATGATCTCACGGATCTGCAGGACTTCAGCGTCGGTCAGGTCGTTGACGCGGCGCTCGTCGCCGAGATTGACCTTCTTGACGATGTCCTTGGCATGGGCAGCGCCGATACCATGGATGTACTGCAGCGCGATGACGACGCGCTTGTTGGTCGGGATGTTGACGCCAGCGATACGGGCCACAACCATACTCCTAGAATTAGATGGGCTCTGGGCCCGCCATACACAAGATGCGGGGCCCTGCAGCCGAAAGCGACCGATGCAGGACTCCGAATGAAGACATGCGCCGATCGCTAAGGATTCGCGAATAGCGCAGGCTATAGATCAGCGGGGCTTGACAAGTCAACCGCCCGCCCCTTGCGGCGGCCGTGGCCGCCGCCGGTTTCGACGCGTCAGGCCTTGCCCGAAACGATGCGCTCGATGCTCTCGGTCACCACGTCGATGGGCTGCATGCCATCGACGGCACGCAGCGTGCCCTTGCAGTGGTAGTAACCGACCAGCGGCGAGGTGTCCTTGTAATAGGACCGCAGCCGGGTGCGCATGGTCTCGGCATTGTCGTCGGGACGGCGCTTGAAATCCGTCGAGCCGCAAACGTCGCAGACGCCCTCGACCTTCGGACGCTTGTCCTCGTCGTGATAGACCGCGCCGCAACTGGCGCAGGAGAAGCGACCGGAGACGCGGTTGACGAGGATATCGTCATCGACCTTGATCTCGATCACATGATCGAGCTTCAGGCCCTTGCGCTCCAGCATCGCCTCGACCGCGTCGGCCTGGTTCAGCGTCCGCGGATACCCGTCGAGGATGAAGCCCTCGGCGCAGTCCGCCTGGTCGATCCGCTCGGAGACGATCGCATTGACGATGTCGTCCGAGACGAGATTGCCGGAATCCATCACCGCCTTGGCTTTCAGCCCGACTTCGGACTGGGCGGTCACAGCCGCCCGCAGCATGTCGCCGGTCGAGAGCTGCGGGATCTTGTGCGTTTCGATCAGGCGCTGCGCCTGGGTGCCCTTCCCGGCTCCCGGCGGCCCCAACAATATCAGCCTCATCTGGCCCCCCGTCTTCCACCCCTGAGTTTCGCCTTCTTCACGAGGCCCTCATACTGGTGCGCCAGGAGGTGCCCCTGCACCTGCGCGACAGTATCCATCGTGACGCTGACGACGATCAGCAGCGACGTGCCGCCAAGATAGAACGGGACACCCACGGCCGAGATCAGGAATTCCGGCAGAAGACAGATGATCACCAGGTAGATGGCGCCGACGACCGTGATGCGGGTCAGCACGTAGTCGATGTATTCGGCCGTGCGCTCGCCCGGACGGATGCCCGGAATGAAGCCGCCATGCTTCTTCAGATTGTCGGCCGTGTCCTTCGGATTGAACACGACGGCCGTGTAGAAGAAGGCGAAGAACGCGATCAGGCCGGCATACATCGCCATGTAGAGCGGCTGGCCGTGGCCGAGCGAAGCGATCGTCGCCGACGCCCAGCCCGGCAGATCCTCCGTGCTGGTGAAATTCGCGATCGTCACCGGCAGAAGCAGGAGCGAGGACGCGAAGATCGGCGGGATGACGCCGGCGGTGTTCAGCTTCAGCGGCAGGTGCGACGTGTCGCCCTGGAACATCCGGTTGCCGACCTGGCGCTTGGGATACTGGATCAGCAGCCGGCGCTGGGCGCGCTCGAAGAACACGATGACCGCGATGCAGGCGACCGCCACGACGATCACCAGAAGGATCACGGCGGTGGACAGCGCGCCGGTGCGGCCGAGCTCGAGGAGATTCGCGATCGCCGAAGGCAGATGCGCCACGATGCCGGCGAAGATGATCAGCGAGATGCCGTTGCCGATGCCGCGGGCGGTGATCTGCTCGCCCAGCCACATCAGGAACATGGTGCCACCGACCAGCGTGATCACCGCGGAGACCTGGAAGAACATGCCCGGATCGACGACGATGCCGGGCTGGGTCTGCAGGCCGGCAGCGATGCCGTAGGCTTGGACCGTGGCCAAAAGCACGGTGCCGTAGCGGGTGTACTGATTAATGACCTTGCGGCCCTGCTCGCCTTCCTTCTTCAGCTGCTCGAGCGACGGAATGACCGACGTCATCAGCTGAATGATGATGGAAGCGGAGATGTAGGGCATAATTCCCAGCGCGAAGATCGCCATGCGTCCGACGGCACCGCCGGAAAACATGTTGAACAGACCGAGAATGCCGGTCGACTGCTGCTGGAAGGCCTGCGCGAGTGCGTCAGGGTTGATGCCCGGCATCGGAATATAGGTGCCGAGCCGATACACCAGAAGCGCACCCAGGGTGAACCAGATGCGCTTCTTGAGATCCTCAGCCTTCGCAAAGGCCGAAAAGTTCAAATTCGCGGCGAGTTGTTCCGCAGCCGATGCCATACTTTACCTGTCTCCGGGGTTGTCCGGCGGGTCGGCATCGAATGCGCGCCCGTACCGTCAGCCGCGCCGTCTACCGGCGGGCTCCTCCATGAGGAAGACCGAGAGATAGACGCCGCGTCCGCCGGGTGCAAGAAGCCTTAGGCTTCCGCTCCCACGGTCTTGATGGAACCACCAGCCTTCTCGACCTTCTCGACGGCCGACTTGGAGGCGCCATCGACGAGGAAGGAGACCTTGGCGGTCAGTTCGCCGTCGCCCAGGACGCGCACGCCGTCCTTGGCGCGACGCACCAGACCGGCAGCCTTGAGGGCTGCGAGATCGACTGTCGCCGAGGCGTCGAGCTTGCCGGCGTCGATCGCCTGCTGCACGCGTCCGAGCGACACGACGTTGAAGTTCTTGGCGAAGATGTTGACGAAGCCGCGCTTCGGCAGACGGCGGAACAGCGGCATCTGGCCGCCCTCGAAGCCGTTGATCGAGACGCCCGAACGGGACTTCTGTCCCTTGACGCCACGACCACCGGTCTTGCCCTTGCCCGAACCGATTCCGCGACCGACACGCTTGCGCGAGTGGGTCGCGCCCTCGACGTCGGAAATCTCATTGAGTTTCATGTTGCTTCTCCTGGTCTACCGGAGGGTGGGCAACGCCCTGCCCTGCGCGGTAGCCCGATGCTCTGGCAAAATTACGGTCTGGTGCGGCCGCGCCCAACGCGATGCCGCTCCACGCACTCGTCAGGCCGGCTCGACCACGCGCACGAGATGGGCGACCTTGGCGATCATCCCACGCACGGCGGGGGTGTCCTCGAGCGTCCGGCGACGGTGCATCTTGTTCAGCCCCAGGCCGATCAGCGTCTGGCGCTGGTCGGCGGAGCGACGGATGGGGCTGCCGGTCTGCACGACGGTGACGGTGCTACCTGCGGTTTTTGTTTCGGCCATCGATTGGCTCCTTCAGTCAAAGCGCGAGGAGTTCGCCGAACTCCCCGCATCCAATCAATCCTCGGAAGCGGCCTGCGCACCGATGACTTCCCGGCGACGTGCCTGGAGCTCGGAGTACTTGATGCCGCGACGCGAAGCGACGTCCTTCGGATGCATGGCCTGCTTCAGGCCGTCGAAGGTCGCGCGAACCATGTTGTAGGGGTTCGACGAGCCGAGCGACTTGGCGACGACGTCATGCATGCCGACGGCTTCGAAGACGGCGCGCATCGGGCCGCCGGCGATGATGCCGGTACCGGCCTCGGCGGCGCGCAGGATGACCTTGCCGGCGCCGTGACGACCGCTGACGTCATGATGCAGCGTACGACCGTCGCGCAGCGGCACGAAGATGAGATCGCGCTTGGCGGCTTCCGTCGCCTTGCGGATGGCCTCCGGCACTTCGCGTGCCTTGCCGTGGCCGAAGCCGACGCGGCCCTTCAAGTCGCCGACGACGACGAGGGCGGCGAAGCCGAAGCGACGGCCACCCTTGACCACCTTGGCAACGCGGTTGATGTGAACGAGCTTGTCGACGAAACCGTCATCGCGGTCTTCACGTCGATCGTTACGAGGCGCCATATCCTGTTCCTTGTTCTTTTCCGGAGGCGTCTGTCGGTGGCGACCGCGTCAAGCGGCCGCAATGATACGGGCGATGCGCCCGAGCGGCCTCAGAAGTTGAGACCGCCTTCACGTGCCGATTCGGCGAGTGCCTTGATCCGGCCGTGATAGATGAACGCGCCACGATCGAAAACCACGTCGGTGACGCCGGCTTCCTTCGCACGCTCGGCGACCAGCTTGCCAACCGCCGCAGCGGCCTCGGTGTCGGCACCCGTCTTCAGCTGCGAACGCAGCGAGGTGTCGAGGGTCGAGGCAGCGGCGAGCGTACGGCCCGCGGTGTCGTCGATGATCTGCGCATAGATGTTCTTCGAAGAGCGATGGACGGACAGCCGAGGACGACCGTTCGCCACCTTCTTGATCGAGCGGCGGATGCGCGAGGCCCGCCGTCGCAGATTTTCCTTCAAGGTAGCCATTACGAGCCCTACTTCTTCTTGCCCTCTTTGCGGACGATCGTCTCGTCAGCATATTTGACGCCCTTGCCCTTGTAGGGCTCGGGGCCGCGGTACTCGCGAATCTCTGCCGCAACCTGCCCGACCCGTTGACGGTCGATGCCCGAGATGACGATCTCGGTTGGCTTGGGCACGGTGATCTGGATACCTTCCGGCACCGGGTAGATCACATCGTGCGAGAAGCCAAGGGCCAGCTGCAGGTTCTTGCCCTGCAGCGAGGCACGATAGCCGACGCCGTTGATCTCGAGCTTCTTCTCGAAACCCGTCTTCACGCCGTTGACGATGTTGGAGATCATCGTGCGGGACATGCCCCACTTGGAGCGTGCATCCTTGGAATTGTCGCGCGGATCCACCTGGACCGCGCCGTCTTCCATCTTCACGAGGACTTCCTCGTTCACCACGAAGGTGAGCTCGCCCTTAGGGCCCTTTGCCGTCACGGTCTGACCGTCGACGGTGGCAGAGACACCCTCCGGCAGTGCGATCGGCTTCTTACCAATACGAGACATTTCGAAACCCTGTGCGTTCGCTGGGCGTCAGTGCCGCCGCGTCAGAAGACGCGGCAGAGCACCTCGCCGCCGACATTCTGTTCACGGGCGCTATGGTCGGCCATGACGCCCTTCGGCGTCGACAGGACCGAGATGCCCAGACCGTTCGCGACCTGCGGAATCGTCTTGGCCGACACATAGACGCGACGACCAGGCTTCGAGACGCGGGCGATCTCCCGGATGACGGGTCCGCCTTCGTAGTACTTCAGCTCGATTTCGTACTCGGACTTGCCGGCAACGAACTCGGTCTGGGTGTAGCCACGGATGTAGCCCTCGTCCTTGAGGACGTCGAGCACACGGCCGCGCAGCTTCGACGCGGGCGTCGTCACCGAGGACTTGTTGCGCATGATGGCGTTGCGGATACGGGTCAGCATATCGCCGAGCGGATCAGACAAAGACATGTCTATACCTCCTTACCAGCTCGACTTCACGATACCGGGGATCTGGCCGTTGTTGCCCAGGTCCCGGAGCGCAATGCGGCTCATCTTCAGCTTGCGATAGTAGGCGCGCGGACGGCCCGTCACCTCGCAGCGGTTACGAATGCGAACCTTCGACCCGTTCCGCGGCAGTTCCGCGAGCTGGAGCTGCGCCTGAAAGCGCTCTTCCATGGGGGCGTCGGCATTCTTGGTGATCGCCTTCAGAGCAGCCCGCTTGGCGGCGTATTTCGCCACCATCTTCTGACGGTGCTTGTTCTGCTCGATCATGCCCTTTTTGGCCATTATCTCGTCCTTTGCTCGTCAGCCGTTACTGGCGGAACGGGAAGTTGAACGCTGTCAGCAGCGCCCGGGCTTCGTCGTCGGTGTTCGCCGTCGTACAGACGATGATGTCCATGCCCCACATCTGATCAACCTTGTCGTAGTTGATCTCCGGGAACACGATGTGCTCCTTGACGCCCATGGCGAAATTGCCACGACCGTCGAAGCTCTTCGGGTTCAGGCCGCGGAAGTCGCGGACACGCGGCAGTGCGATCTGCACCAGCCGGTCCATGAACTCGTACATGCGGTCCTTGCGCAGCGTGACCTTGGCGCCGATCGGCATGCCTTCGCGGACCTTGAAGCCTGCGATGGAGTTGCGCGCATAGGTGATGACCGGCTTCTGGCCCGCGATGCGGCCCAGGTCCTCGGCAGCGACCGTCGGCTTTTTGGAGTCGGCAGTTGCCTCGCCGACGCCCATGTTGATGACGATCTTGTCGACGCGCGGGACCTGCATCTCGTTCTGATACGAGAACTGGTCCTGAAGCGTCTTGCGGACCTCTTCGCGATAGACGCGCTTGAGGCGCGGCTCGTAAGCGGTTTCCGTATCAGCCATTGATCTGCTCTCCCGAGCGCTTGGCGACGCGCACCTTGGTGCCATCGTCGAGTACCTTGAAGCCGACGCGGGTCGCCTTGCCGTCCTTCGGGTCTGCGACCGCCAGGTTGGAAAGCTGAATGCCGGCTTCCTTGTTGATGATGCCGGCTTCCTGGGAAGCGGTCTGACGCTGGTGGCGCTTGATCATGTTGATCCCACGCACCAGTGCACGACCGTCCTTCGGCATCACCTTAATGACTTCACCCGACCGGCCCTTGTCCTTGCCGGCGAGCACGACGACCGTGTCGCCCTTGCGGATCTTCTGCATCGTCCGCTCTCCTTCTTACAGAACTTCGGGGGCCAGCGAGACGATCTTCATGTGGTTCTTGCCGCGAAGCTCGCGGGGAACCGGGCCGAAGATACGGGTGCCGACCGGCTCTTTCTTGTTGTCGATCAGGACCGCGGCGTTCGAATCGAACCGGATCACCGAACCGTCGGCGCGGCGGATGTCCTTGGCGGTACGTACCACCACGGCCTTCATCACGTCGCCCTTCTTCACACGGCCCCGCGGAATTGCCTCCTTCACGGAAACGACGATGATGTCGCCGACCGAGGCATATTTCCGCTTCGAGCCGCCCAATACCTTGATGCACATGACACGACGCGCACCGGAGTTATCCGCGACGTCGAGGTTTGTTTGCATCTGAATCATGTCAGACCGCCTTCAAAGCTTGCTGCCGGGGTGCGCTTGACGCGCGCGTCCCGGCCAAATCATCAACTGGCTGCTGCCGCTTCGCTCGAAACGACGATCCAGCTCTTGTCGCGCGAGATCGGCCGCGTCTCCTCGATGGAGACGATATCGCCGACCTTGTACTGATTGCTCTCGTCGTGCGCCTTGTACTTCTTGGTACGGCGCACGGTCTTCTTGAACAGCGGGTGGGTGAAGCGACGCTCCACCAGGACCACTACCGTCTTGTCGTTCTTGTCGGAGACGACCGTCCCCTGCAGGATACGTTTGGGCATATTCTCGTCCTCAGGCCTTGGCCTCGCCCGCCTTCAGGCGAGAAATCGTCTTGATCCGCGCGATGTCGCGGCGCACCTTGCGCACGCGGGCGGTGTTCTCGAGCTGACCCGTGGCACGCTGGAAGCGCAGGTTGAACTGCTCCTTCTTCAGCTTGGCGAGCTCGTCGGTGAGTTCGTCCTGGGTCATTGTCTTGACGTCGGAAGCTTTCACTTCAAACTCTCCTATTCGGCAATGCGCTGAATGAAGCGCGTACGGATCGGCAGCTTGGCCGCGCCGAGACGAAGCGCCTCGCGGGCCGTCGTCTCGTCGACACCGTCGATCTCGAAGACCACGCGGCCGGGATGCACCCGCGCCGCCCAATAGTCAACGGACCCCTTGCCCTTACCCATGCGGACTTCGGTCGGCTTGGAGGTCACGGGCAGGTCCGGGAAGATCCGGATCCACACGCGGCCTTGGCGCTTCATCTGGCGGGTGATCGCGCGGCGAGCCGCCTCGATCTGACGCGCGGTGACCCGCTCTGGTTCCATCGCCTTCAATCCGAAGGCGCCGAAATTAAGGCCGGTTCCGCCTTTTGCGGTACCGTGAATGCGTCCCTTGAACGCCTTCCGGTACTTTGTGCGCTTTGGCTGCAGCATCTTATGTCACTCCGAATTCGATAAGGCTCAGGCGTGCTCGCGACGACGACCGCCGCCGCCCTGACCCTCGCCTTCGACCTGACGGCGCTCGGAGGCCATCGGATCGTGCTCGAGAATCTCGCCCTTGAAGATCCAGACCTTGACGCCGCAGATGCCGTAGGCCGTCTTGGCTTCGGCAGTCCCGTAGTCAATGTCGGCGCGCAGCGTGTGCAGCGGCACCCGGCCTTCGCGGTACCATTCGGTGCGCGCGATCTCCGCGCCGCCGAGACGGCCACCGCAATTGATGCGGATGCCTTCCGCGCCGAGGCGCATGGCGGACTGGACGGCACGCTTCATCGCACGGCGGAACGCCACGCGGCGCTCGAGCTGCTGGGCGATGGACTGAGCCACCAGGGTCGCATCGGTCTCGGGCTTGCGCACCTCGACAATGTTGATGTGCGTCTCGGCGTTGGTCATCGCAGCGAGCTTCTTGCGAAGCTTCTCGATGTCGGCGCCCTTCTTGCCGATGACGATGCCCGGACGTGCCGAGTGGATCGTAATGCGGCACTTCTTGTGCGGACGCTCGATGACGATCTTGGAGACCGCGGCCTGCTTCAGCTCGTTGAGCAGATAGGCGCGGATCTTCAGATCCTCGTGCAGCAGGTGACCGTACTCGCCGGTGTTCGCATACCAGCGCGAATCCCAGGTGCGGTTGATGCCGAGCCGAAAACCGGTCGGATTGATCTTCTGACCCATTATGCGGCCTCCTCGATTGCGGCGATCTCGCGCACGACGATCGTCAGATGCGAGAACGGCTTCTCGACGCGGCTGGCACGACCGCGACCGCGGGCATGAAAGCGCTTCATCGTGATCGACTTGCCGACATAAGCCTCGGCGACGACCAGCGAATCGACGTCGAGATCATGGTTGTTCTCGGCGTTGGCGATGGCGCTTTCCAGCGTCTTCTTGACCGTCTCGGCGATCCGCTTGCGCGAGAAGGTCAGATCCGCGAGTGCGGCGTCGACCTTCTTGCCGCGGATCATCTGCGCGACGAGGTTCAGTTTCTGCGGGCTGACACGGATCGTCCGGGCGACCGCTCTCGCCTCGTTCTCCGACAGCCGACGTTCGGCTTTGGCCTTGCCCATTGCTACTTCCTCTTCGCCTTCTTGTCGGCGCCGTGGCCGTAATAGGTGCGGGTCGGAGCGAACTCGCCGAACTTGTGTCCGACCATATCCTCGTTGACCGACACCGGAATGTGCTTCGAGCCGTTGTAGACGCCGAAGGTCTGACCGACGAACTGGGGCAGGATCGTCGAACGACGGCTCCAGATCTTGATCACATCGTTGCGGCCGCTCTCGCGCCCCTTCTCGGCTTTCTTGAGAAGGTAGCCATCGACGAACGGACCCTTCCAGACGGAACGTGTCATGAAGAAATCCTCTTACTTCTTGCGCTGATGGCGCGAGCGCATGATGAACTTGTCAGTCGACTTGTTCTGGCGGGTACGCTTGCCCTTGGTCGGCTTGCCCCACGGCGAAACCGGGTGACGACCACCGGACGTACGACCTTCACCACCACCATGCGGGTGATCGACGGGGTTCATCACGACACCGCGAACGTGCGGGCGACGACCCAGCCAGCGCGAACGACCAGCCTTGCCGAGGTTGATGTTCGAGTGATCGGCGTTGGAGACCGCGCCGACCGTCGCGAGACAGGACGACGGGACCAGGCGCTGCTCGCCCGAATTCAGGCGCAGGATTGCGAGACCCGAGTCACGACCGACGAGCTGCGCATAGGCGCCAGCCGAACGGGCGATCTGACCACCCTTCTCCGGCTTCATCTCGACATTGTGGACGATCGTGCCGACCGGCATGGCCGACAGCGGCATCGCGTTGCCCGGCTTGACGTCGACGCCGGACAGGCCCGAGATCACCGTGTCGCCAGCAGCCACGCGCTGCGGCGCCAGGATGTAGGCGAACTCGCCATCCTCGTACTTCAGCAGCGCGATGAAGGCGGTGCGGTTCGGATCGTACTCGATCCGCTCGACCGTCGCCGACACGTCGAACTTGCGACGCTTGAAGTCGATGATGCGGTAGGTCCGCTTGTGACCGCCGCCCTGGTAGCGAGCCGTGACGCGACCGGCATTGTTGCGGCCGCCCTTCTGGCTGAGACCCTCGGTCAACTGCTTGACCGGCTTGCCCTTCCAGAGGCCCGAGCGATCGACGATGACCAGCTGACGCTGGCTCGGCGTGTTCGGTTTGAAATTCTTAAGTGCCATTGCCTAGCTCCCTCCGGTCCCGATCAAAGACCGGTCGAGACGTCGATGGACTGGCCTTCGGCCAACGTCACGACGGCTTTTTTCTGATCGCTCTGGCGGCCGATGCGGCCACGGAAGCGCTTGACCTTGCCCTTGCGGACCATGGTGTTGACGGCGGTCACCTTGACATTGAAGAGCGCCTCGACGGCGGCCTTGATGTCCGGCTTGGTCGCCGTCCCCGGGACGTTGAAGACCACCTGGTTGTTGTCGGACAGAAGCGTCGACTTTTCGGTGATCACCGGGCTCGTGATGACGTCGTAATGGCGCAGATCGGTCATTTGAACCGCTCCTCGAGAGCCTCGACCGCAGCCTTCGACAGAACCAGCGTCTGGCGGCGGAGAATGTCGTAGACGTTGATGCCCTGAACCGGCAGCACGTCCATTTGCGGGATGTTGCGAGCCGAGCGCGTGAAGTTCGCGTCGAGCTCCGCACCACCGATGAACAGCGCGTTGGTCAGGCCCAGATCGGCGAAGGTCTTGACCATCGCCTTGGTCTTGCCCTCAGCAGCCTTCAGCTCGTCGATGACGACGATGCCGCCCGACTTCGCCTTGGCCGACAGCGCATGGCGCAGGGCCAGAGCCCGCACCTTCTTCGGCAGGTCATGCGCATGGCTGCGCGAGACCGGACCGTGGGCCTTGCCACCACCGCGGAACTGCGGCGCACGCGCCGAGCCGTGACGGGCACGACCGGTGCCCTTCTGGCGGTACAGCTTCGCGCCGGTCCGTGCGATTTCCGCACGGCCGAGGGTCTGGTGGGACCCCTGCTGGCGCTTGGCCAGCTGCCAGCGAACCATGCGCTGAAGAATGTCTTCGCGCGGCTCGAGACCGAAGATGTCGTCGGCCAGGGTAGCCGTGCCGGCGTCCTTGCCGTCGAGGCTTTTGATCGTAACGTCCATTATTCCGCTCCCTCGGAAGCGTCCGCGGTCTCGACAGCAGCACCGTTTCCGGCGTTGCGGAGCGCGGCCGGCTTCGGCGCGTTGTCGGGCAGCGACGCCTTCACGGCGTCACGAATTTCGATCCAGCCACCCTTGGAGCCCGGGACGGCGCCACGAACCAGGATCAGGCCCTTCTCGGGATCGGTGCGCACGACCTGCAGGTTCTGCGTGGTCACGCGGACGTCGCCCATATGGCCGGCCATCTTCTTGTTCTTGAAGACCTTGCCGGGATCCTGACGCTGACCGGTCGAACCGTGCGAACGGTGCGAGACGGACACGCCGTGGGTGGCGCGCAGGCCGCCGAAGTTGTGGCGCTTCATCGCGCCGGCGAAGCCCTTACCGATCGAGGTGCCGGTCACGTCGACCATCTGGCCCGGCACGAAGTGCTCGGCCGTGATCTCGGCACCGACGTCGATCATGTTGTCGTCCGACACGCGGAACTCGACGAGCTTGCGCTTCGGTTCGACCGAAGCCTGGGCAAACACGCCGCGCATCGGCTTGGACGTGTTCTTGACCTTGGCGAGGCCAGCGCCGACCTGGACGGCGGTGTAACCGTTCTTTTCCTTGGTCCGCTGGGCGACGACCTGGAGGTTCTCGACCTTCAGGACGGTGACCGGAACATGCTCACCGACGTCGTTGTAGACGCGGGTCATGCCGACCTTCTGTGCTATCACACCTGAACGCATGGGCGTTATCCTTCCCGTGCTCGGATCAGAGCTTGATCTCGACATCAACGCCGGCGGCGAGGTCGAGCTTCATGAGCGCATCAACCGTCTGCGGCGTCGGATCGACAATGTCGAGGAGCCGCTTGTGGGTGCGCATTTCGAACTGCTCGCGCGACTTCTTGTCGACGTGCGGCGAACGGTTCACGGTAAACTTTTCGATCCGCGTCGGCAGCGGGATCGGCCCCCGCACATTCGCGCCGGTGCGCTTAGCGGTCGACACGATCTCGCGGGTCGACGCATCGAGAACCCGGTGATCGAACGCCTTGAGGCGGATGCGGATATTCTGGCCGTTCATTTTATTCGTCCTCTCGTCGGAGACCACCGGCGCGGCGGCGCTTTCCGAGCGCTTGTCTTGTCAAAGCAGCCAATGTCGCGCGGGGCGAACCCCGGCTCGCCCGTGGGGGGCAAAGAACCGGGGACGCCGCTCTCAAGCGCGCGGCGTCCCCGAGATCGCTTCGTCCTACTCGATGATCGAGGCGACGATGCCGGCGCCGACGGTGCGGCCGCCTTCGCGGATGGCGAAGCGCAGCTTGTCTTCCATCGCGATCGGCACGATCAGCGTCACGTCCATCGTCACGTTGTCGCCCGGCATCACCATCTCGGTGCCCTCGGGGAGCGTGCACACGCCGGTCACGTCCGTCGTGCGGAAGTAGAACTGCGGGCGGTAGTTGGTGAAGAACGGCGTATGACGGCCACCCTCTTCCTTCGTCAGGATGTAGGCCTCGGCCATGAAGCGCGTGTGCGGCTTCACCGAACCCGGCTTGCACAGGACCTGACCACGCTCGACGCCCTCACGATCGACACCGCGAACCAGTGCGCCGATGTTGTCGCCGGCCTGGCCCTGGTCGAGCAGCTTGCGGAACATCTCGACGCCGGTCACCGTCGTCTTCTTGGTGTCGCGGATGCCGACGATCTCGACTTCCTCGCCGACCTTGACGATGCCGCGCTCGACGCGGCCGGTCACCACCGTGCCGCGACCCGAGATCGAGAACACGTCCTCGATCGGCATCAGGAACGGCTGGTCGACCGGACGCTCCGGGGTCGGGATGTAGGCGTCGACTTCCTTCATCAGCTCACGCACCGCGTCCTCGCCGATCTCCTTGTTGGAGTCTTCGAGAGCGGCCAGTGCCGAGCCCTTGATGATCGGAATGTCGTCGCCCGGGAAATCGTAGGACGACAGCAGCTCGCGAACCTCGAGCTCGACGAGCTCCAGCAGCTCGGCGTCGTCGACCTGGTCGACCTTGTTCAGGAACACCACGATCGCCGGCACGCCGACCTGGCGGGCCAGAAGAATGTGCTCGCGGGTCTGCGGCATCGGGCCGTCGGCGGCCGAGCACACCAGGATCGCGCCGTCCATCTGGGCGGCACCGGTGATCATGTTCTTCACGTAGTCGGCATGGCCCGGGCAGTCGACATGGGCGTAGTGACGGGCTTCCGTCTCGTACTCCACATGCGCCGTCGAGATCGTGATGCCGCGCGCCTTCTCTTCCGGCGCCGCGTCGATCATGTCGTACGCACGGTACTCGCCGAAGTACTTCGTGATCGCCGCCGTCAGCGACGTCTTGCCATGGTCAACGTGACCGATCGTGCCGATGTTCACATGCGGCTTGTTGCGCTCGAATTTGCTCTTGGCCATCTTGCCACTCCGTTTGTCTAGTGCGGGCTCAGGAAGCCCTATTCGTCTCGAAGCCGTTCGCGATCAGGCGAACTTCTTCTGGATCTCGTCAGCGACCTGGTTCGGAACCTGCTCGTAGTGATCGAACTGCATCGTGTACTGGGCGCGGCCCTGGGACATCGAGCGGAGCTGGTTCACGTAACCGAACATGTTGGCCAGCGGGACCATGGCGTTGACGACCTGCGCGATGCCGCGCGGCTCGGTGCCCTGGATCTGACCACGCCGCGAGTTCAAGTCGCCGATGACATCGCCGACGTAATCCTCAGGCGTCACAACCTCGACCTTCATCACCGGTTCCAGGAGGCGCGGTCCGGCCTTCTGGATGGCTTCGCGGAACGCCGCACGGGAGGCGATCTCGAAGGCCAGGACCGAGGAGTCGACGTCATGGTAAGCACCGTCGAGGAGCTCGGCCTTGATGTCGACCATCGGGAAGCCCGCAAGCGGACCTGCACCGAGGACGGACTGGATGCCCTTCTGGACGCCCGGGATGTATTCCTTCGGCACGGCGCCGCCGACGATCTTCGACTCGAAGGAGAACCCTTCGCCGATCTCGGCCGGCTCGAACACCAGCTTGACGCGGGCGAACTGACCCGTACCACCGGTCTGCTTCTTGTGGGTGTAGTCCACCTCGGCCTTCCGCGTGATCGTCTCGCGGTATGCCACCTGCGGTGCACCGATATTCGCCTCGACCTTGAACTCCCGCTTCATGCGGTCGACCAGGATGTCGAGGTGAAGCTCACCCATGCCGGCGATGATCGTCTGGCCGGATTCCTCGTCGGTCTTGACGCGGAAGGACGGATCCTCGGCTGCCAGGCGGTTGAGCGCGAGGCCCATCTTCTCCTGGTCGCCCTTGGTCTTCGGCTCGATCGCGATCTCGATGACCGGATCGGGGAATTCCATGCGCTCGAGAATGACCGGCTTCAGCGGATCGCAGAGCGTGTCGCCCGTGGTGGTCTCCTTGAGACCGGCCAGCGCCACGATGTCGCCTGCATACGCCTCTTCGATGTCCTCACGCGAGTTGGAGTGCATCTGCAGCATGCGGCCGACGCGCTCGCGCTTGTCCTTCACCGTGTTCATCACCGAGGAGCCCTTGGTGAGGACACCCGAATAGATGCGGGCGAAGGTGAGCGAACCGACGAACGGGTCGTTCATGATCTTGAAGGCCAGCATCGACAGCGGCTCGTCGTCCGACGACTTGCGGATCATCTCGCCATCGGTCTTCGGGTCGATACCCTTGATCGCCTGGACTTCGACCGGCGACGGCAGGAAGTCGACGACGGCGTCGAGCAGCGGCTGAACGCCCTTGTTCTTGAAGGCCGAGCCACACAGAACCGGGGTGAACCAGACGTCGCAGGTACCCTTGCGGATCAGGCGACGCAGCTCGTCATTGTCGGGCATCTCGCCTTCGAGATACTTCTCGGTAGCGGCTTCGTCGATCTCGACCGCAGCCTCGATCATCAGCTCGCGATATTCCTCGGCACGATCCTTCAGATCGTCCGGGATCTCGACGACGTCCCACTCGGCACCGAGATTCTCGTTGCGCCAGACAAGCGCCTTCATCTCGATGAGGTCGACGACGCCCTTGAACTCGTTCTCGGCGCCGATCGGCAGCTGGATCACGACCGGACGCGCACCGAGGCGCGACTTGATCATCTCGACGCAGCGGTAGAAGTCGGCGCCGGTCTTGTCCATCTTGTTGACGAAGATCATGCGCGGGACATGATACTTGTCGGCCTGGCGCCAGACGGTCTCGGTCTGCGGCTCGACACCGGCATTGGCGTCGAGCAGTGCGATCGCACCGTCGAGCACGCGGAGCGAACGCTCGACTTCAATGGTGAAGTCGACGTGACCCGGGGTGTCGATGATGTTGAAGCGGCGCTTCTTGCCGTCGCGACCCTGCCAGAAGGTGGTCGTCGCAGCGGAGGTGATCGTGATGCCGCGCTCCTGCTCCTGCTCCATCCAGTCCATCGTCGCAGCGCCGTCGTGCACTTCGCCGATCTTGTGGGACTTGCCGGTGTAGAAGAGCACCCGCTCGGTCGTCGTCGTCTTTCCCGCATCGATGTGAGCCATGATGCCGAAATTACGGTAATCTTCGATCTTATAGTCGCGTGCCATCGGGCGTCGCCTTTCGGACAGAAGCTAGAATTACCAGCGGTAGTGCGAGAAGGCGCGGTTCGCTTCCGCCATGCGGTGCGTGTCTTCGCGCTTCTTCACGGCGGTACCGCGGTTGTTGGCGGCGTCCATGAGTTCGCCCGACAGGCGATCGACCATGGTCGTCTCGTTGCGGTTGCGAGCCGCAGTGATCAGCCAGCGAATGGCCAGTGCCTGACGGCGCTCCGGACGAACATCGACCGGGACCTGGTAGGTCGCACCACCAACGCGGCGCGAACGGACTTCCACATGCGGCGAGATGTTCTCGAGCGCCTGGTGGAAGATCGCCACGGCGTCCTGACGGGACTTCTCGTGGACGGCGTCGAACGCGCCATACACGATGCGCTCGGCAACCGACTTCTTGCCGTCATACATGACGGCATTCATGAACTTGGATACGATGAGATCGCCGAACTTCGGGTCCGGGTTGATCTCGCGCTTTTCGGCTCTGTGACGGCGGGACATTTATCGTCTCTTCCAGTGATCAGCGTTGGGCTTATTTCGGACGCTTGGCGCCGTACTTCGAACGCCGCTGCTTCCGGTTCTTGACACCCTGCGTGTCGAGCACGCCGCGAATGATGTGATAGCGAACGCCGGGAAGATCCTTCACGCGACCGCCGCGGATCATCACCACGGAGTGCTCCTGAAGGTTATGCCCCTCGCCCGGGATATAGCCGATCACCTCGTAACCGTTGACGAGGCGAACCTTGGCGACCTTACGCAGAGCCGAGTTCGGCTTCTTCGGGGTCGTCGTATAAACTCGCGTGCAGACACCGCGCTTCTGCGGGTTCGCTTCGAGTGCCGGGACCGTATTGCGCTCGGTGGGACGTACGCGAGGCTTGCGGACAAGCTGGTTGATGGTCGGCATTCCAACCTTCCCTCTTCTTCCAAATCCAAAGTTCGAAACGAAGCAGCCCGCCCGTACATGGAGTGGACTTCTCCATGCACGAAACCGAGCATATCGTTCGCATGTATTGCGAACTGCCCGGCACGAAGCAGAGGACCGCCAGAGCGATCGTGCATACAGCGATGTGGCGTCTCGTTGAACGAAGCCTTGTTTGAAGCTCTGGATCCCGGACGCGGCGTCCTTGGGAAGAGTCGGCTTCACATCGGCTCTGTTGGAGGGCTATCTATCGATTCCCTCCCCCCTCGTCAACCCCGATCCCCCGCTCCCGCCGGAAAGCGCCGGCATATTGCGGACGCTCGCGCCGCTCGGTGGCGCATCGCGGGGCTTAAACGACAAAGGGCCGCCCGAAGGCGGCCCCTGAAGGGTGTTAACAGGCGGTTAAGGCCTATTCGGCCGGGTCGCTGACCGAAGTCAGCATCCGGTCGGTCTCGGCGACGTTGGCCGCCTTGCGGCGATCGTCGAGAATCAGGTCGTCGCGCGCCGTGGCGATGCGGCGGACCTGGGTCATGGTGCCACCGGTACCGGCCGGGATGAGTCGGCCGACGATGACGTTCTCCTTGAGGCCCTGCAGCGTGTCCGTCTTGCCGGCAACCGCGGCCTCGGTGAGCACCCGGGTCGTCTCCTGGAAGGAGGCGGCCGAGATGAAGGACGGGGTCTGCAGCGACGCCTTGGTGATGCCGAGCAGGACCGGGTTGCCCGAGGCGGGACGCTTGCCCTCCTCGTTCAGACGCTCGTTCAGCTCCGCCAACTCGATCCGGTCGACATGGTCGCCCGGAATGTAGCCGCTATCGCCGGATTCGACGATCTCGACCTTTTGCAGCATCTGCCGGACGATGACCTCGATGTGCTTGTCGTTGATCAACACGCCCTGGAGCCGGTAGACCTCCTGGATCTCGTTGACGAGGTAGCTCGCGAGAGCCTCCACGCCGCGGATGGCCAGAATGTCGTGCGGTGCCGGGTTGCCGTCGAGGATGTAGTCGCCCTTCTCGATGACGTCGCCTTCCTGGAGATGGAACGGCTTGCCCTTCGGGATCAGGTACTCGACGGGCTCGGCGCCCTCCTCGTGCGGCTCGATGATGATCCGGCGCTTGTTCTTGTAGTCGCGCCCGAACTTCACCGTACCGTCGATCTCGGCGATGACCGCGTTGTCCTTCGGCTTGCGGGCCTCGAACAGCTCGGCGACGCGCGGCAGACCACCGGTGATGTCCTTGGTCTTGGCGCTTTCCATCGGAATACGCGACAGGACGTCACCAGCCGAGACCCGCGTGCCCGGCTCGACCGACAGGATGGCGTCGACCGACTGGTAGTAGCGGGCATCGGAACCGCGCGGCAGCTTGAGAACCTCGCCGTCGTCACCCTTGATGACCATCGCCGGTTTGAGGTCCTGACCGCGCGGGCTGGCCCGCCAGTCGATGACCGCACGCTTGGTGATGCCGGTGGCCTCGTCGGCCTGTTCGGACACCGAGATGCCGTCGACCAGATCCTCGAAGTCCACCGTACCGTCGAGCTCGGTGAGCACCGGGCGGGTATACGGGTCCCACTCGGCGACACGCTGGCCGCGCCGCACGGTATCGCCATCGTCCACATAGACGCGGCTACCGTAGGTGACGCGATGCGAGGCCCGTTCCTTGCCCGCCTGATCCATGATCAGGATGGCCATGTTGCGGCCCATGGCGACCAGCTGGCCGTCGGAGTTGCGCACCACGTTGCGGTTGCGGATCTGCACCGTGCCTTCGTAGGACGCCTCGAGGAACGAGGAATCCACCACCTGCGCGGTACCGCCCATGTGGAAGGTCCGCATGGTCAGCTGCGTGCCCGGCTCGCCGATCGACTGCGCGGCGATGACACCGACGGCCTCGCCCATGTTAACGGGCGTGCCACGGGCCAGATCGCGGCCGTAGCAGGTGCCGCAAATGCCGGTGCGGATCTCACAGGTCAGCGCCGAACGGATGTTGATCGACTGGATGCCGGCCTTCTCGATGATCTCGACATCCGGCTCCTCGATGGTGACGCCACCCTTGACGATGACCTCACCGGTGAGCGGATGCACGATGTCCTCGAGCGCGGTCCGGCCCAGCACGCGCTGGCCCAGCGATGCGACCACCTGGCCGGCATCGACGATCGGCTGCATCGTCAGACCCTTGTCGGTCCCGCAGTCGACCTGCGTGATGATGCAATCCTGCGCGACGTCGACGAGACGACGGGTCAGGTAACCCGAGTTGGCGGTCTTCAGGGCGGTGTCGGCCAGACCCTTACGGGCACCGTGGGTCGAGTTGAAGTACTCGAGAACGGTCAGGCCTTCCTTGAAGTTCGAGATGATCGGCGTCTCGATGATCTCGCCCGAAGGCTTGGTCATCAGGCCGCGCATCGCCGCCAGCTGACGCATCTGGGTCGGCGAACCACGCGCGCCCGAATGCGACATCATGTAGATCGAGTTCATCGGCTTCTGACGGCCGTCCTCGTTGAACTCGACGGCCTTGATGCGAGCCATCATCTCGTCGGCGATCTTGTCTGTGCACTTGGCCCAGGCGTCGACGACCTTGTTGTACTTCTCGCCCTGGGTGATCAGGCCGTCATTGTACTGCTGCTCGTATTCCTTCGCGAGCGCCTGGGTCTCGCCGATCATCTGCGGCTTGGTCTCGGGGATCAGCATGTCGTCCTTGCCGAACGAGATACCCGCGGTACACGCATGGCGGAAGCCGAGCTGCATGATCCGGTCGCAGAAGATCACCGTCTCCTTCTGACCGCAGTGGCGATACACCTGATCGATCATCCGCGAGATGTTCTTCTTCGTCATCAGCTCGTTGCAGATGTCGAAGGGAACCTTGGCGTTCTTCGGCAGGATCTCGCCGATGAGCATGCGGCCCGGGGTGGTCTCGTAGATCTGCGAGACCGGGTTGCCCTCGGCGTCGATGGTCTTGAACCGGCCCTTGATCTTGGAGTGCAGCGTCACGGCGCCGGTGAACAGCGCCTGCTCCATCTCGCCGATGTCGGAGAAGGCCATGCCTTCGCCCGGCTCGTTCTCGTTCATGATCGACAGGTAGTACAGACCCAGCACCATGTCCTGCGACGGCACGATGATCGGCTGGCCGTTCGCCGGGTGCAGGATGTTGTTGGTCGACATCATCAGGACGCGGGCTTCGAGCTGCGCCTCGATCGACAGCGGCACGTGGACCGCCATCTGGTCACCGTCGAAGTCGGCGTTGAACGCCGTGCAGACCAGCGGGTGCAGCTGGATGGCCTTGCCCTCGATCAGCACCGGCTCGAACGCCTGGATGCCGAGACGGTGCAGCGTCGGCGCACGGTTCAGCAGAACCGGATGCTCACGGATGACCTCGTCGAGGATGTCCCAGACTTCCGGACGCTCCTTCTCGACCAGCTTCTTGGCCTGCTTGACCGTGGACGAGAAGCCCTTGGCGTCGAGGCGCGCATAGATGAACGGCTTGAACAGCTCGAGCGCCATCTTCTTCGGCAGGCCGCACTGATGCAGCTTCAGCTCGGGACCGGTCACGATGACCGAACGGCCGGAATAGTCAACGCGCTTGCCGAGCAGGTTCTGACGGAACCGGCCCTGCTTGCCCTTGAGCATGTCGGAGAGCGACTTCAGCGGGCGCTTGTTGGCACCCGTGATGACGCGGCCGCGACGGCCGTTGTCGAACAGCGCGTCGACGGATTCCTGCAGCATCCGCTTCTCGTTGCGGATGATGATGCCCGGTGCGCGCAGCTCGATCAGCCGCTTGAGGCGGTTGTTCCGGTTGATGACGCGGCGATACAGGTCGTTCAGGTCGGAGGTCGCGAAGCGGCCGCCGTCCAGCGGGACGAGCGGGCGCAGGTCCGGCGGGATCACCGGGACGACGCTCATGATCATCCATTCCGGCTTGTTGCCGGATTCCAGGAAGTTCTCGACGATCTTCAGCCGCTTCATCAGCTTCTTCGTCTTGAGCTCGGAGGTGGTCTCCGCAAGCTCCGAACGCAGGTCGCCGGCGATCGTCTCGAGATCCATCGAGCCGAGCAGATCCTGGATCGCCTCGGCGCCGATCAGTGCCGTGAACGAATCCTCACCGAACTCGTCGGTGGCGATCATGTACTCTTCCTCGGACAGGAGCTGGTGCTCCTTCAGCGAGGTCAGGCCCGGCTCGGTGACGATGTAGTTCTCGAAATAGAGAACCCGCTCGATGTCCTTGAGGGTCATGTCGAGCAGCGTGCCGATGCGGCTCGGCAGCGACTTCAGGAACCAGATATGGGCAACGGGGGCTGCGAGCTCGATATGGCCCATGCGCTCGCGACGCACGCGCGAGAGGGTGACCTCGACGCCGCACTTTTCGCAGATGATGCCCTTGTACTTCATGCGCTTGTACTTGCCGCACAGGCACTCGTAGTCCTTGATCGGACCGAAGATGCGCGCGCAGAAAAGGCCGTCGCGCTCGGGCTTGAACGTACGGTAGTTGATCGTCTCCGGCTTCTTGATCTCGCCGAACGACCAGGAGAGGATCTTCTCAGGCGAGGCAAGCGAGATCCGGATCGAATCGAACGTCTGCGCAGCCACCTGCGGATTGAAGATGTTCATGACCTCTTGGTTCATGGCTTTTCTCCTTCTGGGGCGCCTGCCCCGGGCCGCGGCGGGGGTTACCGGCGGCCGCTCAAATTCTTCAATCGTCGAGGACCGGCGCCGAAGGGGCGCCGGCCCGGACCGCGGCGCGCCGCGGTCCTGTCATGAATGGCCTATTCGGCAGCGTCCGGCAGGTCGGCCGGAGCCGGCAGCTCGGCGGCGGAGTTCGCCAGATCGACGTCGAGGCCGAGCGAGCGCATTTCCTTGACCAGCACGTTGAAGCTCTCCGGAATGCCGGATTCGAACGCGTCGTCGCCGCGCACGATCGACTCGTAAACCTTGGTACGGCCCGCGACGTCGTCCGACTTCACCGTCAGCATCTCCTGCAGCGTGTAGGCCGCGCCGTATGCCTCGAGCGCCCAGACCTCCATCTCGCCGAAGCGCTGGCCACCGAACTGCGCCTTGCCGCCCAGCGGCTGCTGGGTCACGAGCGAGTACGGTCCGATCGAACGGGCGTGGATCTTGTCGTCCACCAGGTGGTGCAGCTTCAGCATGTAGATGTAGCCGACCGTGACCTGCCGATCGAAGGCTTCGCCGGTACGCCCGTCATAGAGCGTGACCTGACCCGAGCCGTTCAGCCCAGCCCTCTCCAGCATCTCGACGATATCCTGCTCGACCGCGCCGTCGAAGACCGGCGTGGCGATGGAGACGCCGCGCTTCATCTGCTTGGCGAGCGTCAGAACGCTTTCGTCGTCGTAGTTCTTCACCTTCTCGTTGCGATCGCTGTCGCCCAGCAGCCCGGCAATCTCGTCGCGCAGCGGCGAGACGTCCTGGCTGGTCTGGTAGGCCTCGAGCATGTCGCCGATCTTCCGGCCCATGCCGGCACAGGCCCAACCCAGATGGGTCTCCAGGATCTGTCCGACATTCATGCGCGACGGCACGCCCAGCGGGTTCAGCACGATGTCGACATGGGTGCCGTCCGCGTTGAACGGCATGTCTTCCACCGGCAGGATCCGCGAGACAACGCCCTTGTTGCCGTGACGGCCGGCCATCTTGTCGCCCGGCTGGATCTTGCGCTTGACGGCGACGAAGACCTTGACCTGCTTCATGACGCCCGGGGGCAGCTCGTCGCCGCGCTGGACCTTCTCGACCTTGTCCATGAACCGCTGCTCGAGGGTCTTCTTGGCCTCGTCATAGACGTTGCGCAGATCCTCGAGAGCCGCCTGGGTCTTCTCGTCCTCAACGGCGAACATCCACCACTGCGACCGCGGGTATTCACCCATCGCCTCGGCGGTGATGACGGAGCCCTTCTTGAAGCCCTTCGGCGCTGCGACCGCAGCCTTGCCGTCGAGCATTTCGATCAGGCGACCGTAGACGTTGCGATCCAGGATCGCCTGCTCGTCGTCGCGGTCCTTGGCGAGGCGCTCGATCTCCTCGCGCTCGATCGCCATGGCGCGCTCGTCCTTCTCGACGCCGTGGCGGTTGAACACGCGGACCTCGACCACGGTGCCATAGGCGCCGGGAGGCATGCGGTTGGAGGTGTCGCGGACGTCGGACGCCTTCTCACCGAAGATGGCGCGCAGAAGCTTCTCTTCCGGCGTCATCGGGCTTTCGCCCTTCGGCGTGATCTTGCCGACCAGGATGTCGCCCGGCTGCACCTCGGCACCGATATAGACGATGCCGGCCTCGTCGAGGTTCTTCAGCGCCTCTTCCGACACGTTCGGAATGTCGCGCGTGATCTCCTCGGGTCCAAGCTTGGTGTCACGCGCCATGACCTCGAACTCCTCGATGTGGATCGAGGTGAAGACGTCGTCGGCGACGATGCGCTCGGACAGGAGGATGGAATCCTCGTAGTTGTAGCCGTTCCACGGCATGAACGCGACGAGCACGTTCCGGCCGAGGGCGAGATCGCCCAGATCCGTCGACGGACCGTCGGCGATGATGTCGCCCTTCTCGACCCGGTCACCCACCGCGACCAGCGGACGCTGGTTGATGCAGGTGTTCTGGTTCGAGCGCTGGAACTTCATCAGACGATAGATGTCGACGCCGGACTTGCCGGCTTCCAGATCCTCGGTCGCCCGGATGACGATACGCGTCGCGTCGACCTGGTCGACGATACCCGTCCGGCGGGCGCCGATGGCGGCGCCCGAGTCGCGGGCCACGATCGGCTCCATGCCGGTGCCGACGAACGGCGCCTCGGCGCGCACCAGCGGCACGGCCTGACGCTGCATGTTCGAGCCCATCAGTGCGCGGTTCGCGTCATCGTTCTCGAGGAACGGAATGAGCGCGGCCGCCACGGACACGAGCTGCTTCGGCGAGACGTCCATCAGGTCGACATTGTCGCGCGGCGTCATGAAGACGTCGCCCTGGTGGCGGCAGACCACGAACTCGTTCTGAAACTGGTTGTCGTCCGTCAGGATCGCGTTCGCCTGGGCGACGTGATGCTTGGATTCCTCCATGGCCGACAGATAGACGACGTCGTGGGTGACCACGCCATCGACAACCTTGCGGTACGGGCTCTCGATGAAGCCGTACTTGTTCACCCGCGCGAAGGTGGCGAGCGAGTTGATCAGTCCGATGTTCGGGCCTTCCGGCGTCTCGATCGGGCAGATACGGCCGTAATGGGTCGGATGCACGTCGCGGACTTCGAAGCCGGCGCGCTCGCGGGTCAGACCACCGGGTCCAAGCGCCGAGAGACGACGCTTGTGGGTGATTTCCGACAGCGGGTTGGTCTGGTCCATGAACTGCGAGAGCTGCGAGGAACCGAAGAACTCGCGCACGGCGGCGGCCGCCGGCTTGGCGTTGATCAGGTCCTGCGGCATGACGGTGTCGATCTCGACCGACGACATGCGCTCCTTGATGGCCCGCTCCATGCGCAGCAGACCGACGCGGTACTGGTTCTCCATGAGCTCGCCGACCGAGCGCACCCGGCGGTTGCCGAGATTGTCGATGTCGTCGATCTCGCCCTTGCCGTCGCGCAGGTCGACCAGCGTGCGCACGACCGCGAGGATGTCCTCCTTGCGCAGCACGCGCACGGTGTCCTCGGCGTCGACGTCGAGACGCATGTTCATCTTGACGCGGCCGACGGCCGACAGATCGTAGCGCTCGGAATCGAAGAACAGCGACTGGAACATCGCCTCGGCGGTTTCCATCGTCGGCGGCTCGCCCGGGCGCATGACCCGGTAGATGTCGAACAGCGCGTCCTGACGGCCTTCGTTCTTGTCCACCGCGAGGGTGTTGCGGATATAGCCGCCGACATTGACGTGGTCGATGTCGAGAACGGTGAACTCGTCGTAGCCCGCGTTGATCAGGTCGATCAGCGAACCCTTGCGCTCGCCGGTCTTGGCGTCGACGGTCATCTCCAGTTCCTGGCCGGCTTCGAGATAGATCTCGCCGGTCTCAGGATTGACGATGTCCTCGGCGATGTAGGAGCCGACCAGATCGTCCTCGGTCGCGCGGAGCGCCTTGACGCCCTTCTCCTGCATCTGACGCGCCTGGCGCGCGGTGACCTTCTTGCCGGCCTCGACCAGCACTTCACCGCTGTCGGCGTCGATCAGATCGACGACCGCACCCTGGCCGCGCACGCGCTCGACCGAGAAGGGAACGCGCCAGCCGTTCTTGTCCTTCTCGAACTTCACGGTGTCGTAGAAGGTCGACAGGATCTCTTCGCCGTCCATGCCCAGCGCCATCAGCAGGCTGGTCACGGGAATCTTGCGGCGCCGGTCGATGCGCGCATGCACGACGTCCTTGGCGTCGAACTCGATGTCGAGCCAGGAACCGCGATAGGGAATGACGCGCGCCGCGAAGAGCAGCTTGCCCGACGAATGGCTCTTGCCCTTGTCATGGTCGAAGAAGACGCCCGGCGAACGGTGCATCTGCGAGACGATGACGCGCTCGGTGCCGTTGACGATGAAGGTACCGTTCATGGTCATGAGCGGCATGTCGCCCATGTAGACGTCCTGCTCCTTGATGTCCTTGATGGACTTGGAGCCGGTGTCCTCGTCGACATCGAACACGATGAGGCGCAGCGTCACCTTCAGCGGCGCAGCATAGGTCAGATCGCGCTGACGGCATTCCTCGACATCGAATTTTGGCTGCTCGAACTCGTACTTGACGAATTCCAGCATGGCCTGGCCGGAGAAGTCGGAGATCGGGAAGACCGATTTGAAGACGGCCTGCAACCCTTCGTCCAGACGCCCGTTTACCGGCTCGTCCACCATCAGGAACTGATCGTAGGAGGCCTTCTGGACCTCGATCAGGTTCGGCATTTCGGCCACTTCGGGGATCGACCCGAAGAACTTGCGCACGCGCCTGCGACCGCTAAACGTCGTCGTCTGAGACATCGTCGCTCCTTCTCGTGATATCGCCCTCGACCAAAGGGCTGAAATTCCTCTGTCTCTCCGCCGAGAGACTCCGCTGCGCCCTGCGGCGGCAGCGACTGACCGATCTGTCGGGCGCTGGGCCCGCGTCTTCGAAAGGCTTGCCGGCAAGCCGTTCGAACACACGCACTGCATTCCCGTCCCGCGTCTTACCGTGCCGCACCGCGGAGAGTGCCCTGCCCGCCAGATCGACCCTTAGAGGCCGGAACCCTATGGCGAGCACGGAAGGCGGAACGGCAAATTGCCGTCCCGCCCCCGGATGTTCTGCGTAAGCGCGGCGAACCGCGATTACTTGACTTCGACCGTGGCGCCAGCCTTCTCGAGCTGGTCCTTGATCTTGTCGGCCTCGGCCTTGTCCACGCCTTCCTTGACGGGCTTCGGCGCGTTGTCGACGAGGTCCTTGGCTTCCTTGAGGCCAAGACCCGTGATCGCACGGACTTCCTTGATGACGTTGATCTTCTGCGCACCGGCAGATGCGAGGATCACGTTGAACTCGGTCTGCTCTTCGGCGGCTTCGGCCGGAGCACCACCACCAGCGGCCGCAACGGCGACCGGCGCGGCGGCGGAGACGCCCCACTTCTCTTCGAGCATCTTCGACAGCTCAGCCGCCTCGAGGACGGTCAGGGCCGACAGGTCTTCAACGATCTTGGCGAGATCAGCCATGTTAGTATTCCTTCAGGTTCGAACTTTGAGGTGTGCAGCGAGGAACCATCCTCACGCCGCTTCGTCTTTCTTGGCATAGGCACCGAAGACGCGTGCGAGTTGCCCCGCAGGCGCCTGGAGAACCCCAGCGATCCGAGTAGCCGGCGTATTGATCATGCCGACCAGCTTGGCCCTGAGTTCGTCCAGCGACGGCATGGTGGCCAAGGCCTTCACACCGTCTGCATCGAGTGTCGTGGCGCCCATCGAACCGCCGAGGATGACGAGCTTGTCGTTCCCCTTGGCGAAGTCGTTGGTCACCTTGGCCGCCGCCACCGTATCGCTCGAATAAGCGATCAGCGTCTGGCCCTCGAACAGATTCGAGATGCCTGCGGCGTCCGTGCCTTCAAGAGCGATCTTGGCGAGGCGGTTCTTCGCGACTCTGACGGTGCCTCCCGCGACGCGCATCTTCGAACGATAATCGTTCATCTGCGCGACCGTGAGACCGGCATAGTGGGCCACGACGACCGTTCCCGAGGCCTGGAAGGTCTCGTGAAGGGACGTGACGAATTCGCGCTTTTCCGCTCTGTCCACTGCCTCTCTCCAGTTAGCCCCGGTTCTTGCGAAACGAGGCCGGTTGCCTTTTGCCGCCCGGACCATCCGGGCGACGCTCGGAGATCCTGTCCCCCCGGCCAACCCGCAGCAGCTCCGTGGAACCGATGGGCGACGCAAGGCATTCAGAGGTTCGAACCGACCAGACCGGCGATGCCGGAAAACTCGGAACTTCCCCGTCTCATGAGGGCTATCTAACGATTATGACCGGAGCCGAAGCACCGGCCGCCCACAATCTCGGACAGGCATTCAGGAGGCTTTCAAAAGCCTCCACGTACCGGGACGAGCCCGGAACCTTGATAGGGAAGCGGCGGATATAGGGACGCCGCTTCCAATTTGTAAGGGTCAGGCCTGCGAGGCGCCGACGGTCGACGGATCGACCTTCACACCGGGGCCCATCGTCGACGTCACCGCGATGCGCTGGACATAGTTGCCCTTGGCGCCCGACGGCTTGGCCTTCTGGACCGCATCGGCGAAGGCGCGGATGTTCTCCACGATCGCCTTGCTGTCGAAGCTGGCCTTGCCAACGCCGGCATGCACGATGCCGGCCTTCTCGACGCGGAACTCGACGGCGCCGCCCTTCGAAGCCTTGACGGCCGCTGCGACGTCCGGGGTCACCGTGCCGACGCGCGGGTTCGGCATCAGGCCGCGGGGGCCGAGCACCTTACCGAGACGACCGACGAGGGCCATCATGTCCGGCGTGGCGATCGCACGGTCGAAGTCGATCGTGCCGCCCTGGACCTGCTCGACGAGGTCTTCCGCACCGACGATGTCGGCGCCGGCAGCCTTGGCTTCCTCGGCCTTGTCACCACGCGCGAAGACGGCGACGCGGACGGTCCGACCGGTGCCGTTCGGCAGGTTGACCACGCCGCGGACCATCTGGTCGGCGTGACGCGGGTCGACGCCGAGGTTCATCGCAACTTCGATGGTCTCGTCGAACTTGGTCTTGGTCCGGTCCTTGAGCATCTGCACAGCTTCGTCGAGGCCATACAGCTTGGTGCGCTCGATGCCCTCGCGGGCGCTACGGATTCGCTTGCCACTCTTTGCCATCGTCTCAGCCCGCCACTTCGAGGCCCATGGAGCGGGCAGAGCCCTCGACCATGAGAACCGCCGCATCAATGTCGTTCGCGTTCAGATCCTTGAACTTCTTCTCGGCGATCTCGCGAACCTGCTCGCGCGTCACCGAACCGGCGACACTGCGACCCGGCTCCTTGGAGCCGCTCTTGAGGTTGGCGGCCTTCTTGAGGAAGTAGCTCACCGGAGGGGTCTTCATCGCGAAGGTGAAGGACTTGTCCTGGTAGTAGGTAATGACCACCGGGATCGGCTGGCCCTTTTCCTGCTCCTGGGTCTGCGCGTTGAACGACTTGCAGAATTCCATGATGTTGATGCCGCGCTGACCCAGCGCCGGACCGATGGGCGGCGACGGCGTCGCCGAACCGGCCGGGACCTGAAGCTTCAGCTGGCCCTGTACTTTCTTAGCCATTTGTACCTGCCTTCAATGTTCACGCCGGGCGGCCGGCACGAAGCCAGCCGGACTTCCGGCAGTCTGCAGTCCGCGCGGTCCGGAACAGGGGCCGGCTAGAGCCCGAGCGCCTCCCGCACGAGGATGGGCTTGGCGCCCGTTCGGATCAGGCCTTCTCGACCTGACCGAATTCGAGATCCACCGGCGTCGCACGCCCGAAGATCGAAACTTCCACCTTGAGACGCGCGCGCTCCTGGTCGACTTCCTGAACGATGCCGTTGAACGAGGCGAAGGGGCCGTCGGAGACCCGCACCTGCTCGCCAATATCGAAGGAGACGGTCGGCTTCGGCCGCTCGACACCGTCCTGGACCTGCGCGAGGATCTGCTCGGCTTCCTTCTCGGTGATCGGGGTCGGCCGGTTCTCGGCGCCCAGGAAGCCGGTGACCTTCGGCGTGTTCTTGATCATCGAGAACACCTGGTCGGTGAGCTCGGCCTTGACCAGGACATAGCCGGGGAAGAACTTGCGCTCGGCATCGACCTTGCGGCCGCGGCGCACCTCGACGACCTTCTCGGTCGGCACGAGAATCTTCTCGAATTTATCGGACAGACCCTTCTGACGGGCCTGCTCCTCGATCGATTCTGCCACCTTCTTTTCGAAATTCGAATAGGCGTGGACGATGTACCAACGAGCGGTCATGAAACTGGTGATAACTCCTGCAGCGTCCGGATCAGACGCTCATGATCAGGCCGACGACGTAGCCGAGCAGCTGATCCGCGATAAAGAAGAAGGTCGCGGCGAACGCCACCATCACGAAAACCATGATCGTCGAAATGACGGTCTCGCGACGGGTGGGCCACGTCACCTTCGCGGTCTCCGACCGGACCTGCTGAAGAAAGCTGAAGGGATTGGTCTTGGCCATAAACCGCTCACGGCTAAGGCGCATGAAGGCTAGCGATCGCCCCACGCGCCATATGTCATTAAGAATGCCCCACTTAGCCGCCCTCGGAATGATTCACAAGGGCTGCCGGGGAAAACTCTCGTTCGCGTTGCTGGCAGGGGCAGTAGGGCTCGAACCTACGGCCTGCGGTTTTGGAGACCGCCGCTCTACCAACTGAGCTATACCCCTACGATGGCGCCCAGATATCGCCTCACGGCGCGAACTGCAACACCCTTTTTCGACGAAACGCTGCCCGGGGCGCCTAAACCGCGCTCACAGGACGCAGGACTAAACCGCCCTCACCCGCGAAACGGACAAGTCTGGCCATCGCGACCACTTGCCCGACACCAGCCCGTGATCGAGCCGCGCATCGTCGATATTCGAACGACTCAGCCGCGGCGTTCGTCACTTGCCTTCTGACGATCCCCTGGCCGCCTGCTCCGCCAGCTTCTGCTTGCGCGTCTTCGGCTTGAGCCCGCGCAGAAAAGTGTCGAGCCGTCCCTGCAGCCGCGTCAGCGACATCAGGCGGTCGATCGCCTGATTGGTGCCTTCGAGACGTTCCGACAGGACCTCTGAGGAGACGAGCGCGACATCGGCGGCCGTGACGCCCGGAATCCGCGTGGCGATTCGCGACCATTCGCCGGCACTGCCGCTGCCATCCATCGTCAGGCGGCCGGTGCGCACCAGGAGCCGGTTCACCATCTGCTCGAAGGTCCATTCATGGTCGTGGAACAGCTTCCAGCGCGTCGAGCGGCGCGCGGTGAAGCCGGCCAGCACGATGGGCAGTGCGGGACAGGCTTCGGCCAGCCAGAAGGCCAGCGCGAAACCGCTGGTCGGGACATGGGTGCCCGGATAGAAATCGGCAAAGACCGGCGCGAGGTCGAGGAAACCGACCGGCGCGTTCTCGAAGGATTCGGCCGGGCTGAAGGTTTCTGCGGCGCCGGCCTTCAGATTGGCGATGCCATGGAATTGCGGACCGCGCAGGAGCTGCAGCACGGTGCCGACTTCCCGGCGATAGACGATGTTGGCGCCCGCCTGGCTGCTGCGGGCGATCAGCAACGACGGCCGATCGAAGGGCGCGTCGAGAACCTTGAACACCTTGTTGAAGAAGACGAAGAGCGTGCCGTCGCCGTAGCGCGCCGTCAGCGCCGCGATATCGACCGCGTCGCTGTTGGCGACGAGGACGACGCGGGCGAAGCCGCCGAAGAACGCCGCCCAGCCGTCACGCGATTCGGGCAGCCCGCGCGCATCATTCGCCTGCGTCATGGCGGTCATGTCCCGCAGTCCCGCCGCAAGACCTCAGGCGCCGCGCTGCTGGACGAACAGCGTCCGCTCGCGCGCGGCAAACCATTCCTCGGCGTAGTCGTCGTTGCGGTAATCGTCGAAATACGGCCCGCCATCGGTGAAATGCACGTTCCGGGCATCGGGATTGTGGTCGTATTCATTGACCAGCCAGTTCCACTCCGCCGGCAGTTCGCCGATGTTCTCGTCGCCGTCGAGCCATTTGAACTGGTGCAGCTGCAGGCCGGTGGCGGTGTTGACGTAGTCCGGCGTCAGCGCCTGGCATTTGGCATTGTTGAACAGCATGACGCTCGACCAGTTCTTCTTCTCGTATTTGGTCTGCGTCTGGCCGAGGAACTTGGTCTCCACCTTGGGCTGGTAGTCGTGCTTGACGCACATGACCGAATGGCGATCGTCGCGCAGCGCCCAGAGCTCGGCGATGTCGGCGCGCATCAGCATGTCGCAGTCCATGAACAGGCTCCAGCCCGTGAAGCCGGACAGATACGGCACCAGGAAGCGCGAGAAGGAGAATTCCGTCGACTGCAGCGCGTTGCGCTCGCGCTGGAACACGCCTTCCAGGTTGGGCAGATAGAGCGGCGAGAACACCACGGGCACGGTCGCGCGCTCGAGAATGCTCTGGCACAGGACGTGATAGGCAATCACCTCCTTGGAATCGAACCCGATGAAGACCTGAACTGTCGGTTGCGTCACGAGGTCACCTTGCTGAATTGCTGAACGCTGGCGTCATACACCCGTGACCGGCAAAGGCCAACGCCGCGCGAGATCCGGGGCGGGTGTTGCATCGCGGCGCGCGTCAGGACGTCCACAGCCGCAAGCCGAGATCGGCCGCGAGTTCCGGCTCGCTTGTCGCGACGCGCGGATCGTCGCGCAGCATTTCGAGGGCGTAGCGATCCTCCGCGATCTGCATGCGCGGACGCGCCAGCGTGTCGTAGGAATGGCCGGTCCGGGCAAAGGAAAAACCCGACAGCACGATCTCCGGCACGCCGAGAAACAGGCCGTAGCAGAGCGCTGCAATTCCCGTCGAAGGTTTGCCCAGTTCGCCGATGTCGATCATTTCGTGGCCGATCATCGCCAGATTGACCGCTTCGCGGTCGTCGGGGTGCATCGACACCAGGGCGCCGATCCTGGCCTTGCGCTGGCGCAGCAGCTTCCAGTGCTGGCGCCATCTCGGCCGCGGACTGAACCACAGCATGGCCCCCGCCTCGAGGTCGGGGAAGACCGACCATGACTCGACCGGCCGCCGCACGCTCAGATCCGCCGGTCCCCAGCCGAAACGCTTCGCCGCGAGGCCTGAATTGTTGATGTCCACCCGCGCGTGGCTGGCGCGCAGGGCATCCGGCATGGCCGGGTCCGGGGCGCCGCCCAGGAGGACCCAGGGACGCTGCAGCAAGCCGAGGCGGTCCATCTGGGCGCGGTGCGCCTCGCGGATCGCCAAGAGGTGCGGCGTCAGCGCGGCGCCGGAGGGCGTGGCGCCGTTCACCGCCGTGCGGCGTATTCGGCGCGGATCGTCTCGGCAATCTCCAGCGACTGATCGGCGAATGTGTAGTTGTAGGGGGCCAGATCGCCGGCGAACGGCCGGGTCAGACACAGCGTCTCCTGCATATCCTCATGGAACCACTCGAATTTTTCCAGGCGCTCGCCCTGGATCGGCGCGAGATCGAGGCTGTAGACCGGCCGCCCCGATGTCAGCGCCTCGCAATGCATGGTCACCGTGTCCTTGCTGATCAGGAAGGCGTCGGCCGCGGCGAGATAGTCCCGATAGGGATTGTCGCCGGTCCGGTCCCACACGCGGATGTCCGGCTCGCCGACATGCAGCAGCGCGTCCAGCAGCGAGGGGTCGCTGCGGCGGGAAGTGGACACCAGGACCAGCCAGCCCTCCGCCACCAGATCGCGGGCGCTGGCGACCAGCCGGTCGATCGTCGGCGCATCGTAGTCATAGGCGCCGTTGGCCCCGCCCAGCAGCATCACCACGATCGGCCGGTCGTCGCCCTCGGCGAGCCAGCGGCCGCGCGCGGCCACGCGACGCTCGTCCAGCGCCGTCCGCTTGATGCGATGGGGCACGCCGATCATGCTGCGATAATCGGTGCCGTCCAGACGCGGGCTCTTCCAGTCGTGCCGGGACACGAAGGCAAGATCGTAGATGCCGCGCGACGGGGGGGCGGGCGGTTGCAGATGCACGGCAAACGGCCGTCCGCCGAAACGCTCGCGGATACGGGCCACGTGACGTTCGGCGAACCAGCCGCAGGAAATGACGATATCCGGTTCGGCTGCGCGGCTGCGCCAGTAGGGAGAGAACAATCCGCGCCGCCATTTCGGCAGCCGCTCCACCGTATGGACGATTGGCTCGTCTGTCAGATGCTCAGCCACGCCGACGCACTGGGTCAGCGTGCCGGCCTTCTCCTCGCTGACGGTCCATACTCGCAACTGGCGATCTCCTCGCAACACCTGCCGGTTTCTAGCGCGGATGGCGCTGCACGCAACAGTCGGCGCAATCGGACCGGCCTGCGACCGGCGCCATGCAGGGCCGCGTGGATCTCACCGGCCCTGCCCTCTCCGGCTCAGCCGCGAGCGCCTCCGGCACCGCAAACGCAAACGGGCCCCGCGAAGGGGCCCGTCAACTTCAGCATATCGGCGCGGCGCGGCGTTGCGCGCCTGCCGGCAGACTACTCGATGATCGAGGCGACGATGCCGGCGCCGACGGTGCGGCCGCCTTCGCGGATGGCGAAGCGCAGCTTGTCTTCCATCGCGATCGGCACGATCAGCGTCACGTCCATCGTCACGTTGTCGCCCGGCATCACCATCTCGGTGCCCTCGGGGAGCGTGCACACGCCGGTCACGTCCGTCGTGCGGAAGTAGAACTGCGGGCGGTAGTTGGTGAAGAACGGCGTATGACGGCCACCCTCTTCCTTCGTCAGGATGTAGGCCTCGGCCATGAAGCGCGTGTGCGGCTTCACCGAACCCGGCTTGCACAGAACCTGACCGCGCTCGACGCCTTCACGATCGACACCGCGAACCAGCGCGCCGATGTTGTCGCCGGCCTGGCCCTGGTCGAGCAGCTTGCGGAACATCTCGACGCCGGTCACCGTCGTCTTCTTGGTGTCGCGGATGCCGACGATCTCGACTTCCTCGCCGACCTTGACGATGCCGCGCTCGACGCGGCCGGTCACCACCGTGCCACGACCCGAGATCGAGAACACGTCCTCGATCGGCATCAGGAACGGCTGGTCGACCGGACGCTCCGGGGTCGGGATGTAGGCGTCGACTTCCTTCATCAGCTCACGCACCGCGTCCTCGCCGATCTCCTTGTTGGAGTCTTCGAGAGCGGCCAGCGCCGAACCCTTGATGATCGGAATGTCGTCGCCCGGGAAATCGTAGGACGACAGCAGCTCGCGAACCTCGAGCTCGACCAGCTCCAGGAGCTCGGCGTCGTCGACCTGGTCGACCTTGTTCAGGAACACCACGATCGCCGGCACGCCGACCTGGCGGGCCAGGAGGATGTGCTCGCGGGTCTGCGGCATCGGGCCGTCGGCGGCCGAGCACACCAGGATCGCGCCGTCCATCTGGGCGGCACCGGTGATCATGTTCTTCACGTAGTCGGCATGGCCCGGGCAGTCGACATGGGCGTAGTGACGGGCTTCCGTCTCGTACTCCACATGCGCCGTCGAGATCGTGATGCCGCGCGCCTTCTCTTCCGGCGCCGCGTCGATCATGTCGTACGCACGGTACTCGCCGAAGTACTTCGTGATCGCCGCCGTCAGCGACGTCTTGCCATGGTCAACGTGACCGATCGTGCCGATGTTCACATGCGGCTTGTTGCGCTCGAATTTGCTCTTGGCCATCGTCGGCTCCCAACTTAGCGGATGCGTGAGTCCGGGCGCGACATAACGAGTGCAGCGGCCAATGACAAGCGCTGCGAAAACGTGCCGGATACAAAGACGCCGCACGCGGGCGCGCACGGTTTGCTCAGCACAGCGGATGAGATCGGGAAATGCGGGAGGTCTGGAGCGGGTAGCGGGAATCGAACCCGCATATTCAGCTTGGAAGGCTGCTGCTCTACCATTGAGCTATACCCGCGCCTTCGCATCAGCGTTCGACCGGCAGTGGTGGAGGGAGTTGGATTTGAACCAACGTAGGCATAGCCAACGGATTTACAGTCCGTCCCCTTTAACCACTCGGGCACCCCTCCGGACTGCCGTCGAAGCATGCAGGCGCTTGGCCTGGCTGCTGGAAGCGTTCGGCGCGGGACCGAGCGTTTCCGAGCGGCCTTATGATGGCCTTGGCGCAATCTGTCAACGCCGAATGGCACTGGAAATCGCATCGAATTTCACCCGGCGCCGATCATCACCGCACGAAACCGGATGTCCGACCCGCTGCGTCCCCCGCGAAGCAAGGGAGCCCGCGCGGGGATCGCCGCTTTCTTCGCATCGCCGGGTGGGATAGAGAGGCCGCATGAGCGACGATACGCCTTCGGGCACCCCCAAGGACACCCATTACGCCACTCTCAGGCGTGCCCACCGCGACCGCAAGCGCGCCGATGGCGGCGCGGCGCCGGCGGGCGCCCCCAGGCGGCGGCCGCAACCGGGGCGTCCGGCGCCTGCCGGACGGGTCCGGCTTTACGGCATCCACACGGTCGCGGCCGCACTGAACAATCCCCGCCGCAAGCTCCACGCCCTCCTGGTGACGCGCAACGCCCTCGCCCGCCTCGAGATCGCCGAGGACGCGATTCGCTGCCCGGTCGAGATCGTCGAGCCGAAGCGCCTCGATGCCGAACTCGGCGGCGAGGCCGTGCATCAGGGCGTCATGCTGGAAACCGAGCCGCTGCCGGCGATCCGCCTGAGCGACCTCGGCACCGCCCGGCTGGTCATCGTCCTCGACCAGGTGACCGACCCGCACAATGTCGGCGCGATCCTGCGCTCGGCGACGGCCTTCGGCGCCGATGCGCTGGTGACCACGGCGCGGCACTCCCCGCAGGAGAGCGGCGTTCTGGCCAAGGCCGCGTCGGGTGCACTCGAACACGTCACCCAGATCGAGGTGGTCAATCTCGCCGATGCGCTCAGCGCGCTTTCGAAGCAGGGCTTTCGCACCATCGGCCTTGATTCGGACGGTCCGGAATCCTTCGAGGCGAGCCTTTCCGGCGAGCGCATCGCCATCGTTCTCGGCGCCGAGGGCAAGGGCCTGCGCCAGAAGACCCAGGCGACGGTCGATGCCCTCGCCCGGCTGGAAATGCCCGGCGCGATCCGCTCGCTCAACGTCTCCAACGCCGCCGCCATCGCGCTCTACGCAACACGGCGGCATCTCGGCTGAACGGACGTTCGACAGTCTGGATGAATGGTGCCGGATGAGGGGATTGAACCCCCGACCTTCGGTTTACAAAACCGCTGCTCTACCGCTGAGCTAATCCGGCGCGGCTGCGCCATAGCATATCGATCGGCGATTTGCAGCGGGATTTTCGGCCGCGTGCGGACCATGGCCGCGCTTGGCGTGCGGCTCCGGACGGGTTACGTCCTCAGGGGACCCGCGCGCCTCGCCGCCTCATGCCTTCAGAAGTGCCGATCCCGTCCATGCCACGTCTGCCCCAGTCCATCAGCTTCCTGGCCAGCGAGGCCGAACCCGCGCAGGAAGCGGCCCAGCGTCTGTCGGCGCTCTATGGCAACGACCGCCCGGAGACCGCCGAGATCATCGTCGCGCTGGGCGGCGACGGCTTCATGCTGCAGACGCTGCACCGGTTCATGAATACCGGCACCCCGATCTACGGGATGAACAAGGGCACGATCGGCTTCCTGATGAACGACTATCGCGAGACGGGTCTGCGCGAGCGTCTAGCCGAGGCGGTGGAAAACACCATCCATCCGCTGACGATGACCGCGACCGACGCCGAGGGCGAGACCCACAGGGCCCTGGCGATCAACGAGGTCGCCCTGTTCCGGCAGTCCTACCAGGCTGCCAAGCTGAGGATCACCATCGATGGTCAGGTGCGGCTGGAAGAGCTGGTCTGCGACGGCGTGATGGTGGCGACGCCGATCGGCTCGACGGCCTACAATCTGTCGGCCCAGGGGCCGATCATTCCGGTCGACGCGCCGCTCCTGGCGCTCACCCCGGTCAGCGCCTTCCGCCCCCGCCGCTGGCGCGGCGCGCTCCTGCCCAACCACCAGACGGTGGAGATCACAGTGCTGGAGCCGGAGAAGCGCCCGGTCAACGCGGTGGCCGATGCGACGGAAGTCAAATCGGTCCGGCACATCACCATCTGCGAATCGATGGACGACACCGGCCTGATCCTGTTCGATTCGGATCATTCCTGGGACGAGCGCATCCTGGCCGAGCAGTTCCGCTACTGACGCATCGGCGCTGATTCTCGCTTGCAGCCTATGCGGCGAGCTGGCGGGCGTGCTGGCGCGCCGCCTCGCGGCTGGTTTCGCCGGCAAGGCGATGCAGGAAGCGCATGATCTCGTCGAAGCCCGAATCGCCCTGCGTCGCCGTGAACGACCCGGCGACCCGCTGCATGACCAGCTGCGGCACGTCCTCGACCGCCACGGACAGGCGTCCGGTCGCAAGTTCACGCCACACCGAAACGGCGCAGCGAAACAGCGGGGCCGAGGCGACGGGAAGCCCGGCCGCCGTCATCAGCGTGCGGAAGGCGCTCTGGCGGCCATCGGCGAGAATCGTGCGCACGCGGCGGTCGGACATGGCCGAGAGCCGCACGAGCGCGGCCGCAAAGAGATCGATATTGCCGGTGCAGACGGTGCGCAGCAGGAAGGCGACGTTGAGCTGGCCGCTGGCCCGCAGATGCTCGACCAGCGCCGGCACTTCGGCCTCGCCGATATTGTCGGCCAGGAGCGCCGTCGCCCGTTCGCAGGCCTCGAAGGCCAGCCGGTCGGCGCGGTCGCCGCCGACGAGGTTGCGCAGCATGGGCAGTTCCGCCAGCGCCTGGCCGGTCCGCAGGATCAGGGTCTGGCGCACGGTGGACGGCAGGTCGTCCCGCGCCATCAGCGCGCCGCGCAGCGCGGCGACGTCGCCATGCCGCTCGGAGAGCCGGCGGTAGCTGATGCTGGCGATCCCGGCGCCCGGATTGCCGAGCAGCGTAATGCATGTATCGGATTCGGCCAGTTCCGCCAGGGCCGCCGCCACCCGAGCCGAGACAAGGCGGCGCGCAGCAATGGCGCCCCGCAAGGCCTCGGAGCCGGTGGCGACGAGGTCGATCAGGTCGTCGTCGGAGAGTGCCGGCGAGCGGCCGGCGACGATGCAGGCGATGCTGTCATTGTCCTCGCAGAGGGCGCGCAGGACGGCGCGCGGCGCCCCGCGCCCGTCGGCCAGTTCCAGCGCCATTGCCTGGCGCACCTTCGGCGACGGATCGTCGAGCATGAGCATCAGGGCCGCGTCGGCGCCCGGCCGCTCCTCGGCGGTGATGCGTCCGTCGAGCAGCGCGCGCGAGAGGATTGCGGCGCCTTCGGCCCGCTGCGTGCTGGTCGCCGTCTCACACCATTTGACGAACCGCTGAACGATCATGGAACTGGCGACCTCTGCTGCGCACCCGACTGTTGAAAGCGAGTGTGTCAGGCAAAGGTTTAGGCTTCGTTCACCATATCGATCGACGAAGCATCAACCATGTTGGCAGGTCGCCGCCCCTGCGACAGGTCCGTCGCAGGGGCGCGTTTCAGGCGGCGACGTCAGCTGTCGCTGGCATCCTCGAGCGTCGGCCGGCGCATCTGGAACACCTCGTCCGCGACGGCGTAGTCGAGATAGCCGAGCCGCGACAGCGGACGGGCGAGACCCATGTCCAGCATGCCGTTTCGCAGCACCGATTCGGCGATGTGAATGCCGACGACCTGCCCGATGACCATCACCCAGTCCGACGGCTTGCCGTCGACGTCGACCGGCTGGAACGACTGGGTGACCTTGCATTCGAGGGCTGCCGGGCTCTCGGCGACGCGCGGCGCGGCCACGAGGCGGCAGGGCGCCTCGGTCAGGCCGGCCAGCTCGAACTCGCTGCGACCGCGCGGTGCCGGCGCCGAGGTGCGGTTCACCGCCTCGGCCAAATCGCCGGTCGCCATGTTGGCGACGAACTCGCCGCTCTCGATGGCAAGGTTCGCCGAATCCTTGAAGCCGGCCGAGGCGAACATCACCAGCTTGGGATGGTCGCTGACCGCGTTGAAGAAGCTGTAGGGCGCGAGATTGACCGCGCCGTCCTTCGCGCGCGTCGAAATCCAGCCGATGGGCCGCGGGGCGACGATCGCCTTGAAGGGATCATGCGGCAGTCCGTGATCGCCGCGCTCGGGTTCGTAGAACAGCATCAGCCCGCCTCCCTCGCCCGTGCCTCGGTGACGATGTCGGCGAGGTCGGGCCGCGGCCGTTCCGTCGGCGCCTCCTGCGGGGTGCCGACATGCACGAAGCCGACGACCTTCTCGTCCGCCGGGATGCCGAGAAGCGCCTTGGCGTCCTCGTCATAGGCGATCCATTCGGTCACCCAGTTGGCGCCGTAGCCATGCGCATGCACCGCGGTGACAAGGTTCATCGCGACCGCACCAGCGGACAGGACCTGCTCCCACACCGGGATCTTCACATGCTCGCGGGCCCTCGACACGATTCCAATGACGAGCGGGCTGCGGCTGAGCCGGGTCGATTCGGCGCGCTGGCGCGCCTCGCTCAGCGGTGCGCCCTCGCGCGCCTCGGCCAGTTCGGTGAGCGCCTTGCCCAGGTCGATCGCCGCGTCGCCGCGGTAGAGGATGAAACGCCACGGCGCCAGTTTGCCGTGATCGGGAACGCGCGACGCGATCTGCAGGATCTGGTCGAGCTCGGCCCCTTCGGGAGCCGGCGCTGCGAGCAGCGGAATCGGGATCGAGCGCCGGGTGGCGAGGAATGTCGTCGTGTCGGTCAAGGCAGCGTCCTTACGTGATGGCGCGTTCCAGCTAGCCCCTGGCGGCCGCCAGATCAAACCGGCCGCGCCGCGCGAAACGGCGGATCGGCGCGGCGAATTCGCCGTGGCATGAGCATTCGCCTTGAATTCGTCCATCATCTGGGGTCATGAGAGACGGGGTTTATGAAAGCAGGGGTCTGGTTCGTGGCGGTCGATGCCCGTCTTGTGGCGATCATCAGTTCGATAGTGGTCGCGACGAGTCCGGGGCTGGCGCAGGATATCCCGATTCCGTCGCTGCTCGATCGCGGGGGCGGCCTGTTCGGCGGCGAGCCGCGCAAGCCGGGCGCCTATGTCTCCCCTTCCGCCAGCGAATTGCTGCCCAATGCCGCCGATGTGGGGGCAGCGCCGACCCGCGGCCTGCAGCGCTTCGACCCGATCGCCCTGCCCGTCGCACCCGGCATTCCGAAGGCGCCGAAGATCGAGCTTCCGGGTCTGCCCGCCTACGCGCCGCAGAACATGCCCAGCCAGGACATCATCCGTTCGCGCGCGACGCTGACCCTGAAGGCGCGGCTGACCGAGGATGGCGAGCCGATCCCCAACGGGCTGGTCTGGCGGCTGTTCTCGGCCATTCCGGCCATCGACGGACGCGCGACGCTGATCGCCTCGTCCGAGAGCAGCGAAGCCAATTTCGAGGTGCCGGCGGGCTCGTACATCCTGCATGTCGGCTTCGGCCGCGCCGGGGTCGTGAAGCGGATCGACTTCACCGGCGTGAAGACGCAGGAGACCATCACGCTGAATGCCGGCGGCCTGCGGCTGGACGCCATGGTCGGCGACGGCCAGACGATCGAGCCGGCCCGCCTCTCCTTCGACGTCTACAGCGACGCCGAGAACGAAAGCGACCGCGACCTGATCGCCAGCGACGTGCCGCCCAACAAGGTGCTGCGGCTGAATGCCGGCACCTACCACATCGTGTCCAGCTACGGCTCGGTGAACGCCTCGGTGCGGGCCGACATCCGGGTCGAGCCGGGCAAGGTCACCGACGCGACCCTGCAGCACCGCGCTGCCCTCTTGACGATGAAGCTGGTGCGCGAGCCCGGCGGCGAGGCGATTGCCGACACGGCATGGTCGGTGACCACGGCCTCGGGCGATCCGGTGCGCGAAAGCGTCGGCGCGTTTCCGTCGATGGTGCTGGCGTCCGGCGACTACGTCATCGTCGCCCGCAACAACGACAAGGTCTACCAGCGGGCCTTCGCGGTGGAGCCCGGCCAGAACACCGACGTGGAAGTGCTGACGTCGGATCTCGCGGAGACGCCGGACCCGCTTGCCGGATCGGGCGACTAGCCCCGCGCGATCATCCCCTTCGTCCGGCAGTCCGGATCAGGCGGCGATCGGTTCAAGTTCGGACTGGGGCTGGACCGCCGGTCGCGCGAGGCTGAACACGGCCTGGCGCAGGCGCTCGGTCAAGAGCCGGCGGTCGCCGATGGCAGACAATTCCCCGGATGTGATCAACGGCCCGATGCTGAGGTCGATGGACCGGCCGTATCTGCGCCGGAACTCGCCGATCAGCAGCCCGACGCGAAGCGTCATCGACCAGCGGCTGACGAGATGGAACAGCGGCCCGTTCTGGCCGTGGACATGGATCGGCAGGACGGCGGCGCCGCCAGTCCGGATCAGCCGCGCCGTGAACTGCTTCCAGGGCAGATCGGCTGCCTCGCCGAAGATCTTCGGCGCCGTGGCCACGCCGCCGGCCGGAAAGACGACGATGGTCGCGCCCTCGGCCAGGAGCCGCATCGCCTCCACCCGGGTCGCCAGGTTGGCCGCCATCGCCTCGCGCGTCTCCTCGAAGGACACCGGCAGCCCATAGGCCGCCATCTCCGGGATCTTCATTAGGTCGGCATTGATGAGGATGCGGAATGGCCGGCCGAGCTGTTCGGCCAGGGCCAGGAGCGCGACGCCGTCGCCGATCCCGAAGGGATGGTTGGCGACCATCACCAGACGCTCGGGCAGTGTCGCCGGGTCCGGCAGGCGGCCTTCGATCCGCAGGCTGATCCGCATCAGATCGAGCATCATGCCGAAGGCCGGCACGTCGCCGGATGCGAGGTGGCGCTGCCAGACCGCATAGAGCCCGGCGAGCCGGCGGCGGCCGGAGAGCTCTTCCATTGAGCGGATGGCGAGGCGCCGGACGAGCGTGTCCGAGGGACGGGCGTAGGTCAGATGGGTCGTGGTTCGCATCGGCCGGCCATGAACGGTTTCCCCGTCCCTAGCCGACGACCGATGACAGGCCGATGACGAAAACGGGCCCCGGATCGGCTCCGGGGCCCGTCAGATGTTCGTCTCAGGCGACCTTGCGGCGCGCCTCCTGGCGACGCTTCAGGTCCGGCGGCACGGCCTCGTCGGCGAGCGCCGCGACCGCATCGTCCAGCGCCATCGGCGTCTGTTCGCGGGCGCCCAGACGGCGGATGTTGACGGTCCGCTCCTCGGCCTCGCGCTTGCCGCAGACCATGATCACCGGGACCTTGGCCATGGAATGCTCGCGGACCTTGTAGTTGATCTTCTCGTTGCGAAGATCGGTCTCGACCTGCAGTCCGGCCTGGCGCAGTTCCTCGGCGACCTGCAGCGCATAGTCGTCGGCCTCGGAGGTGATCGTCGCCACGACGACCTGCAGCGGCGACAGCCACAGCGGCAGATGGCCGGCGCAGTTCTCGATCAGGATGCCGATGAAGCGCTCGACCGAGCCCAGCATCGCGCGATGCAGCATCACCGGCGTCTTCTTCTCCGAATCGCGGTCGATGTAGAACGCCCCGAAGCGGCCCGGCAGGTTGAAGTCCACCTGGTTGGTGCCGACCTGCCATTGCCGGCCGATCGCGTCGCGCAGGGTGTACTCGTATTTCGGGCCGTAGAACGCCCCATCGCCCTCGGCGACCGCCGTGGTGATGCGGCCCGCACCCTGCTCCTCGATGATGGCGAGAACGTCGCGCATCGAGGCTTCCGCCTTGTCCCACAATTCGTCGGACCCGACGCGCTTCTCGGGCCGCGTGGACAGCTTCACCAGCACGTCCTCGAAGCCGAAATCGCGATAGATCGACAGGATCAGATCGTTGATCTTCAGACTCTCGGCGGTGATCTGCTCCTCGGTGCAGAAGACGTGGGCGTCATCCTGCGTGAAGGCGCGCACGCGCATCAGTCCGTGCAGCGCGCCGGACGGCTCGTAGCGATGCACGGCGCCGAACTCGGCGATCTTCAGCGGCAGGTCGCGATAGCTCTTCAGCCCGTGCTTGAAGATCTGCACGTGCCCCGGGCAGTTCATCGGCTTCAGCGCGAAGACCCGCTCGTCCTCCGTCTCGGTGACGAACATGTCCTCGTGATATTTTTCCCAGTGCCCGGAGGTCTCCCAGAGTGAGCGCTCGAGGAGCTGCGGCGCGTTCACTTCCTGATAGCCCTCGGCCTCCTGGCGCCGGCGCACATAGGAGACGAGCGTCTGGTAGAGACGCCAGCCCTTGGGATGCCAGAACACCGTGCCCGGTGCGTCCTCCTGGAAATGGAACAGGTCCATCTCGCGGCCGAGCCGCCGGTGGTCGCGCTTCTCGGCCTCTTCCAACATATGGAGATAGGCCGCGAGCTGCTCCTTGGTGGCCCAGGCGGTGCCGTAGATGCGCGTCAGCATCGGATTGTTGGAATCGCCGCGCCAGTAGGCGCCGGCCACCTTCATCAGCTTGAAGGCGTCGCCGATCTGGCCGGTCGCCGCCATGTGCGGTCCGCGGCAGAGGTCGAACCAGTCGCCCTGGCTGTAGATCTTCAGGTCCTGGCCCTCGGGAATCGCGTCGACGAGCTCGACCTTGTAGGCCTCGCCCTTCTCGGCGAAGACCGCCTTCGCCTTGTCGCGCGACCAGACCTCCTTGGTGAAGGGCGCGTTGCGGCGGATGATCTCGGTCATCTTCTTCTCGATGACCGGCAGGTCGTCCGGCGTGAACGGCGTGTCGCGGGCGAAATCGTAGAAGAAGCCGTTCTCGATCACCGGGCCGATCGTGACCTGGGTGCCCGGCCACAATTCCTGCACCGCCTCGGCCATGACGTGCGCCGCATCGTGGCGGATCAGCTCCAGCGCCCGGGGGTCGTCGCGGGTGATGATCTCGATCGCCCCGGCACGACCGACCGGGTCGGCGAGGTCGCGGACCTCGCCGTCGAGCGCATAGGCGACGGATTTCTTGAGAAGCGATTTGGAGATGCCGCCCGCGATGTCACGGCCGCTCGTGTCGGCCTCGTATTCGCGCACGGATCCATCGGGGAAGGTCAGGGAAACGGCATTCGCCATCATGTATCTCTTTCGTTCCAGTCCCGCCTACGATCGCGGGTGGTTGCTGTGACCGGCAACGGCCGGCCGAACGGTGGCAGTCGGGTACGATTGCTCAAGGGGTTCGGGCGGGATATATTTGGATGCGGCGTTCCGATGCAAGGGAGCCAGTTCGATGAACATCGAAATCCTGCAGCCGAAGCCTTTCGATCTTGTCGGAAGCCGGATCCTGATCGCCGGTAATGCGGTCGGTTTCGAAGGGCATCTGTCGATCCTCATCGGCGAAGGCCATGACGAGGTCTCCGCCTCCGCCACGGCGGGCTCGACATCGATCCGCCAGTTCCAGGCGGCGGTGGACATTCCCGACGGCACCGCCTTCACGCTCAACCGGCTGTTCGTGACCGTCTCCGACGACAGCGGCGGCGGCGACGGGGTGCCTCCCCCGACCGTGACGGTACCGGTTCTCTACGGCCCGCTGATCCTGCCAGGCTTTTCCGGCTACTGGCTGCACCAGGTGGCCGCCGGCGACACGCTGTCGAAGCTGGCGCTGCGCTATTTCGACGACGCCACCAAGTTTCCGATCATCCATCAGGCGAACCAGCACATCGTCGCCAATCCAAGCCTGATCTTTCCCGGCCAGGTGCTGCGGATACCACGCGCCTTCTGAGCGCCGGCCAGGCTGCGCGGGCCGCTAGTGCGGAGTGCGCTCAGCCGGGCGGCCCAGCCGCAGCAATCGCCACGGCGCCCACCAGCGGTGCCGTGCCGGCAAGGCGCTGGGAACATTGTCGATGCCGCTGGTGCCGAACGGGCCACAGCGGCCGACGCGAAAGACGGACAACCAGCCGCCGCTCCACAGGCCGTGGCGCGCCACGGCCTCATAGGCGTATTCCGAACAGGTCGGCAGGTGCCGGCAATGGCTGCCGATCAGCGGCGACAGGGTCAGCTGGTAGAGGCGCACGAGACCGAGGCCGAGATACCGGCCGGGCGTTGCCCGCCACGGGCCGGAATAGTTGCGTCCGGCTGCAATGCCGGCGTCGGCGGCATGGCGGGGATGGGCATCGTCGGTGCGGTGGTCGCACATGGGCCTAGCGCCACGCCCTGACTGACGGCACGACCCGGCCACTCAGGGTCACGCCGCGGCGCTCTTGTCCCGTGCGGCGATCTTGTCCAGCGCGTCGACCACGGCGTCGAAGGTCAGCATGGTCGAGGCGTGGCGCGCCTTGTACTCGCGCACCGGCTCCAGATATTTCAGATCGGCGAAACGGCCTTCCGGCGGCGTGCCGTTCTCCTTGAGCATCCGCCGCATGGTCTCGCGAGTGGCGCGCAGTTCTTCCGGCGTCGCCCCGACGACGTGGCTGGCCATCACCGAGGACGAGGCCTGGCCAAGGGCGCAGGCCTTCACCTCGTGGGCGAAGTCGGCGACGACACCGTCGGCAAGTTTCAGGTCGATCGTCACGGTCGAGCCACACAGCTTGGAATGCGCCGTGGCGCTGGCATCGGGAGCCTCCAGCCGCCCGATGCGGGGGATGTTGCCGGCCAGTTCCAGTATCCGCGCGTTGTAGACGTCGTCGATCACATGCACACCAATCCATCGCGCAAATGCCGATGGCCCTGTCATTTCGTTCGGTCGGAAATTATATAGGACGCGTGGCACCGGTTCGAAAGTCGCCGTCAGGTCGGCTTCGACATGAAGCGGCCCCTGGCGGCCACCGAAGATAGAGATGAGCGTGACGAAGATTTCGATTGCGGGCCGGGCCGGCCATCCGGCCAAGAATCCCGACCATCATTCGCAGTGGATCGCAGCGCGCATTCCCACGGCACCGGAGCGCAACGACATGGAATCCGTCGTCAAGAAATTCCCCGAAGCAGCCGACGAGCGCGCGGACGACCGGCCGAGCCGGGCCGAGGCCGAGGCTGCCGTCAAGACGCTGCTGCGCTGGATCGGCGAGGATCCGTCGCGCGAGGGCCTGTTGGAGACCCCTGCCCGCGTGGTGAAGGCGTATGAGGAACTCTTCGGCGGCTACAGGCTCGAAGCCGGCGACGTTCTCGGCCGCACGTTCCAGGACGTCTCGGGCTATGACGACATGGTCCTCGTCCGCGACATCGACTTCCACTCCCATTGCGAGCACCACATGGTGCCGATCATCGGCAAGGCGCATGTCGCCTATGTGCCGGACGGTCGAGTGCTGGGCCTGTCGAAGATTGCCCGCGTTGTCGACATCTACGGTCGCCGTCTCCAGACGCAGGAATCCATGACCGCGCAGATCGCCTCGGCCATCGCCGGCATGCTGGTTCCCAAGGGCATCGCCGTGATGATCGAGGCCGAACACATGTGCATGTCCATGCGCGGCATCCGCTCCAAGGGCTCGATGACCATCACCTCTGCCTTCCAGGGCGTCTTCGCCGAGGACGGCGAGTTCAAGTCCCGCTTCCTCGCGCAGGCCAGCAGCCGCTCGTGACCGCCGACCTATCGCCTGCCCCGCTCTTCGCCGCTCCCTCCCCTGATCATCGCGAACAGGAAGAGGGCGTGGTCCTGCGCCCGCGTTTCGACGCCGCCGGGCTCGTGACCGCCGTCGTCACCGACGTGGCGTCCGGTGACCTCCTGATGGTTGCGCACATGAACGCCGAGGCGCTGGACCGGACGCTGGCCACGGGCATTGCCCATTACTGGTCGCGCTCGCGCAAGGCGTTGTGGAAGAAGGGCGAAACCTCGGGCGCCCTGCAGAGCGTTGCCGAGATCCGCATCGACTGCGACCAGGACGCGGTGTGGCTCAAGGTCGCCGTCGCCAGGCCCGAGGACACCTGCCACACGGGCCGCGACACCTGTTTCTACCGCCGCGTGGCCGCCGACGGTCGCACGCTCGACGCCTTGCCGGGCCGGGACTCCGACGCCAGTTGATCCTTAAGCAGTTGATCAAACTTTAGGCGCATCATGATCCATTGATCGTGATTGCCAGCCGGAGTGATGCGGATGCTCGATCGGGTTTTCAGCCGCCGGGAAGGACCGCCGATGGACGCCGCGCCGGTCCGGTCCGAGACCGCCAGGAAGCAGCCGGGCATCGCCCTGGCGCTGGGCGGCGGAGCGGCGCGCGGCTGGGCCCATATCGGCGTCCTGCGGGCCTTCGACGAAGCCGGCATTCCCATCTCGATGATCGCCGGCACCTCCATCGGCGCGCTCGTCGGCGGCTGCTACCTCGCCGGCAAGCTCGATGAGCTCGAAGCCTTCGCCCTGTCCCTGACACGCCGCGGCCTGATCCGTTTCCTCGACTTCCGTTTCGGGGCCGGCGGCCTGATCGGCGGCATGCGGCTCAGCCGGAAGCTGTCGGAGGCGCTCTCGGACCTGCGGATCGAGGATCTCGACCGGCCGCTGGTCTGCGTGGCGACCGAAGCGCGCAGCGGTCACGAAGTGTGGATCGATTCGGGCTCGCTGGTGCTGGCCATGCGCGCCTCCTATGCCCTGCCCGGCGTGTTCGAGCCGCTGGACTGCGGCGGGCGCAGCCTGATGGACGGCGCGCTGGTCAATCCGGTGCCGGTCAGTGTTTGCCGCGTCTACGAGGAACGCTTCGTGGTCGCCGTCAATTTGCACTACGATCTGTTCGGACGCGCGGCGGTGATGCGGCTGCGCGCCGACCCTGCGACCGCGGCGACGCAGGCCGCGGACCTGGCCGCCCGCACGGTGGACGCAGCGCCGCTCGACGATCTCGCCCAGCGGCGCGAGAAGCTCGGCATGGCGCGCTCGATGGTCGACGCCTTCAACATCATCCAGGACCGGATCTCGCGGGCCCGGCTCGCCGGCGACCCGCCGGACCTGTCGCTGCAGCCGCGCGTGCGCGACATCGGCCTGTCGGAATTCTTCCGCGCCCGGGAAGCCATCGATCACGGCTACGAGGCGACGATCAGCCGGATCGCCGAGATCCGGCGCATGACCGATATTTCGGCCGACGCCACACGCTAGGTCGACGCGTTCCCCGTTTCCGAGGCCCAGGCCGGGCCCCGGCGGTTCCGTTCAGCCGGCGGCGATATACTCGCGCATTTCCATGGCCTCGCGCTCGACCTCCTCGATCCGCTGCTTGACCACGTCGCCGATCGAGATGATGCCGACCAGACGATCATTCTCGCAGACCGGCAGGTGACGAAAGCGGCCGGTGGTCATCATCTCCATGGCCTGGTTCACCGTGGTCGCCTCGGTGCAGGTGCTCACCTGCGATGTCATCACTTCGCCGATGCTCTGGGAGATGGCACCGACGCCCGCGGTGCCGAGGACGCGGACCACGTCGCGTTCCGACACGATGCCGGCGACGCCGCCATCCTCGTTGGTCAGGACGATCGCACCGATGCGCCGGTTCGCCAGCACCTGCATCGTCTCCTCCAGAGTCGCCTCCGGCTTGAGGGTGACGACGTCGCGTCCCTTGGCTTCCAGTATGTGCCGCACGTTCATGGCTGTTTCTCCCGCTGACATGCCCATTCGTGATGGTGTGCCACCACGACGCAGACGGCAAGAGGCGCCGGTTCAGCGACGCAGCGGCCGGGACAGCGGATCGAACAACCGGAACAGCAGGAAACCGAAGGCGAAGCCGCCCAGATGCGCCTCCCAGGCGACGGCGCCGCCGCCCATTTCGCCGCCGACGCCGCTTCCGATGAGGAGATTGGTGCCGAAGAACACGGCGATGAAGATCAGCACCGTCCGGTTGCTCAGCGATTCGCCGATCGACACCAGCGGCCCGTTCGACCGGCCCGGTGCCAGCGACACCCTTCCGCCGAAGGCGAAGCGGCAGGCGCCGCCCATCAACGCCGACACGATGCCGGACGCCCCGATCACCGGTACAATCAGCGTCGGGTTCAGGAGGTAGAAGGCGGCCGCCCCGGCAATGGCGCCGCAGGTGCAGAAGGCCAGGAACCACGTCACCCCCACGCGCCGGGCGACCGGCGTGCCGAACGCCAGCAGCCAGACCGCGTTGGCGCCGAAATGCGTCCAGTCGCCGTGCAGGAAGGCGTAGCTCAGCGGCGACCAGAGATCGGCGCCGGGCGTGCGAAAGCCGCAGACCGGGTCGACGTCGCCGTAGCAACCGGGAATGAAAGCGAGATCGAGAAGCGCCTGGGCCGTGGCGACCGGACCGAGCAGATAGACCCGCACGCCGTGAACGAGCGCGAAGATCGCGATCAGGACGAGGATGATCCCCGGCACGTTGAAGGCCGGCGGATGGGAACGGCGGATATGGATATCGGCACCGGGCTCGCCGTGGTCTTCTGGTCTCATTGCTGTCGCTCCCCGTCGTCCGGTGTCGTTGCCGGTCTGGTGCCGCGCATCGGTCATGTCCTGCCGGCCGCACAGGGCCGCCCGCAGATGGTGCCGCCTCGCCTTATGCCAGTGCCCGCACCGGCGTCCCAGAACAAAAAAACCGCCCTGCGCGGCGCAGGGCGGTTTGAAATGCGGTTGCCGTGACTGGAGGGCCAGGAACCCGGTCGTACTGCTGTGTCAAAATCGGACTGGATATGTCCTGAACGTTGCTAGGCCGGTTCGCCGGCATCGGCAAACCGTTTCGTGCCGGACAGTTAATGGGGTGCAAATCCTCACGGTCGGTCTTACCGCTTGTTAAGCTTCCCGCGATAAGGTGGGTCTGCAGCGGAACTCCCCGCCGACGCCCCGAGAAATGGTCGTAGCGATGTCAGCCACAGCCCAGGCGCCCCGTTCGGAACCAGCCGAACGCAGCAGCTTCAGCCGCGTGCGGATCGATCTGCTCGGCCGCTTCATGCGCGAGGACCGGACGGAATTCCCGTGCCGGGCCGAGAACATGTCGCCGGGCGACGTCTCGGTCACCGCTTCCGTGGTGCCGGTCGAGAACGAGCGGATCATCGTCTATATCGACCATATCGGCCGGCTCGAAGGTGCGGTCTCGCGCGTCTTCGAAGGCGGATTCGACCTCGCCTTCCAGTCGACGCCGCGCAAGCGGGAGAAGCTGGCGGCCCAGCTCACCTGGTTTGCCAACCGCCACGAATTGTCGCTGCCCGAAGACCGCCGCCACGAGCGGAACGCGCCGGAAAACCCCTTCGTCGACATGGTTCTGGACGATGGCCGCCGCTACCCGGCGCAGATCATCGATCTGTCGCTCTCCGGCGCCGCAGTGACCAGCAGCATTCGCCCGGCGGTCGGTTCGCGCATCACCCTCGGCACCACGACCGGACGGATCGTGCGTCACATCGAGGACGGATTTGCGGTCGAGTTCAGCGCCGAGCGCGCCAGGCACGCCCCCAACATCGTCTAGCCCGACACCGCCAGGCCCAACCTAGCTTGGCACGGGGCCGTAGCCCGTGCTGTCGTGACAGCTGCCCCATCGGCGGCTGACCACGCTGAGTGCGACCCCGCGTTTCGGCGCGTCCGCGTAAACACGTCGGGCTCCGGCGCCGCTCTGATCCATCCGCATCCCCGACAACGCGCCCTCTTAATGGAACGCACCGCGCTCTCGGCCATTGGGTGCATGACCGCGCTCACGCGGCCGTGAGGCAGCTGTCCCGGCGTCGGTCCGACCGCAGACCACAGATGCGACAGGAGACAGGATGGCCGGGTCCGCCACCACCCCTACCCCCCATTCGGACGACGAAGGGGCGGCACGTGCCGAACGTGTCTCGAAGGTCTCGCGCCTCCCCTGGCAAACCATCGCCATCGGCCTGCTGTCGGTCATCACCTTGATCCTGGTGGGCTGGGCGCTGCAGGCGATGAGCTCGGTCGTTGTGCCCTTCATCTTCTCGATCCTGATCGCCCTCGTCGTGGCGCCGGTGGACAGCATGGTCAAGCGGCGCATGCCCCGCAGGTTCGGCTGGCTCGGCCATGTGGCCGCGATGGGGCTGATCATCGTCATCCTGTTCGTCTTCCTCGGGGGCATCTGGCTGTCGGCGCAGCGGATCTCGGACGCCTTTCCGCAGGTCTCCCAGAAGATCGAGGAGCTGGCGCCGATGATCGCGTCCGGCTCGTCGGGGAATGCCGAGGGGGCGCAAGGCGCCTCGGCGGGCGGCGGCGAGAACGCCGCCGGCGCGACCGGATCGGACGGAACCTCCGGCTCGTCGGACGTCTATGCCAGCGTGACGGACCAGTTTCGCGGCGCCGGCGGCCAGCTCGGCAGCAGGATCGCCGAATATGCGTCGAGCTACGCCAGTTCGGTCCTGAGCTCCGCCGGTTCGGCGCTGGCGGCCATGGTGCTGATCTTCTTCTTCACCCTCCTGATGCTGATCGAAGCGCCCAACTGGCGCGCCAAGGTGTGTGCGGTCGTCGATCCCGACCAGCGCAGCGGCGTGTTCGAATCGCTGGACGTCATCGCGCGCCAGCTCCGCCGCTATCTCCTCATCCGCGTCGTGCTGGGACTGCTGACCGCCGGGCTCTACGCCGCATGGCTCTGGTTCTTCGGCGTCGAGCTTCTGCTGGTCTGGGCGATCCTGGCGTTCCTTTTGAACTTCGTGCCGACCCTCGGCTCGCTCGTCGCCGGCGCGCTGCCGGTCGTCCATGTCTATGTGCAGCAGGATTTCCGCACCGCGGTGATCGTCGGCATCGGCATTCTCGTGATCGAGCAGATCATGGGCAATTACGTCGACCCGCGGGTGCAGGGGAAGCAATTGTCGGTGTCGCCGCTGGTCATCCTGCTGGTTCTGCTGGTCTGGGGCTGGGTCTGGGGTGTCGCCGGGGCGCTTCTGGCGGTGCCGGTCACGATCGGCATCATCGTGACCTGCGCCCATCTTCCGCGCCTGCGCCCCGTCGCGCTGTTCCTCAGCGACGAAACCAGCATGGACGATCTCGACGACATCGTGAGCGCGAAATGAGACCGGGTCCCGGCTGACATATCCCTGTCAGCGAATGCTGGCATTTGTCCCCCGATGACACATATCAATTCGTGGCAGCGTGGTTCGTCTATGCTGCCTTCGACGTTTCGTGAAAAAGGACTTTCGCGATGAGCAGGCATCGACAGTTTCAGGACGTTTCCGCCAACCGCGCCGTGCCGGGCACCGACACCGTAACGGGCCGCAATCGCTGGCTCGACGGCTGGAAAGGCGAACCGATGCTGGCGGAGATGCTCGACGACCCGATCGTCCAGATCCTGATGTCGCACGACCGTGTCAGCCGCGAGGAGATCGAGACGATCGCGTCGCGCCACGCGGCGTAGGACCGCCGATCCGTCACGAATCCACGACGCAGAAGAGGTCGGCAGCAGACCCCTCCGACAGACCAAAGCCGTCGCCCTGATCCTCAGGACGACGGCTTTGCTTTAACTGGCAATGGCGGGCTTTCGCTGTCCGGACTGCCTGCTGCCGGTCCGAAGTCCGTCGCGCTATTCCGCTGGATCGTCCGAACGGATCCATGCGGTGACCAGCGGTTCGGAAACCTCGTCCACCAGGCTCGCCTCCAGACGCGGAAGGCTCGTCTCCATCTGCGCATAGTCGGCTGCGGCCGCGGCCAGCCAGTCGTGCTGGATCCGCAGGGCATCGTCCGGTCCCTTACATGCGGACAGAGCGCGCATCGCCCGGCCGTCGGCAAGACAGCGCCGGCCGGCGATCTCCAGCATCTCTGCCGACAGCCGCGCGGCCGCCTGCGCGGCATGCACGCCGACCATCATCGCGGTCTGCCAGCCCTGCATCTGCAGGAACATGAGCTCGGACGGCGTCAGCCAGGCCATCGTGTCGGGTGTCGTGTTCGGGACGGTCATCGCATCGCTCCATGCGGTCGAGGGGCCAGGACGCGGCAGGACCGCTCAGATCGGCCCGACCTTCACGACCTGATAGGTATGGGTCTCGGCGCCACGCCGGATCGAGACGTATTCCCCCGGCACGAAGCGTTCCTGATCGAAGTGAAAACCGATCTCGTCATCGGCCGGCCCGGCCTCGTAGTCGAAATACCAGGTGCCGCCGGGCTTGCGCCGCAGCCGCCCGATCCGGTCGGTCTCGCCGTCCTGGAAGTGGCGCACGCGGCAGGCTGCCTGATTCGGCTTCCATTCCGCCGGATCGATCCGGCTCTCGGTGTCGAGCGGCACCAGAAGGTCATAGCCGTAGCGGCTGTCGCCGCCGGGATGGTCCTTCTCGCGGGCAAGTTCCAGCCGGACGTGGCGGAACGAGGCGGGAAAGTCTTGCGGCGTGGTCGTCATCGGGGATCTCCTTCGATCCGTCCAGCCTAGCCGCGATCGCGGACCCGACATTGATCGGCGTCAAGCGCGGGACCGATCGGCATAGATCACCGCACCGCTTCAACGATCGGCGACCCGCCGGTCGGTGCCGAGGCTAATCCGGCAATATGTCACGCGCGTCTCGCCCCGGTCGGCTGCGCTCCATCCGTTGCGCCCGCACGTCGACGGCGCGGCGGGCAGCCTCCGCAACCGGCTCCGGTTCGCCGTCCCCATCGATCCGCTCCCAGTCGATGTCGCCGGGATCGCGGGCGAGTTGCTGCCTCACGACCGCGGTCGTGGCGTCGGAAGGATCGTTCCGGCGCGCCGCCACCCGGCGCAGCATCTCGGCCGGATCGACATCGAGCCATAGGCCCTGGAAATCGGCGCCCGCGTCGCGTGCGGTTGCGGCGATGCGGCTGCGGTCGGCGGCGCGCTCGAAGGTCGCGTCCGCGACGACGCCGTGACCCAGCCTCAGGATCCGCTTGGCCTCTGCCGCCTTGGCCGCATAGACCCGCTCGGTCATGGCCGCTGTATAGGCGTCGGCCTCCAGCCGGGTTTCGGCCGACACGCCGCTGAGGCGCTTGCGAATGCGATCGCTGGACAGCGTGCGCGCGCCCGGCGCCGGGCCGATGCGCGGCGCCAGAGCGGCGGCGACGGTCGACTTGCCGGAGCCGGACAGGCCGCCGACGGCGATCAGCCGGGCCGGCCTGGGTTCGAGAAGGTCGAGCGCCAGGGCGAAATAGCGCTGGGCCTCGGCGCGGATATCGCTGGCCTGCGGCCCGGCATCCGTAAGCTGGGCGGCCCCGACATGGGCCCTGACCGCAGCGCGAACCGCCATGAAGAAGGGCAGCGCCGGCAGACCGCCCTCGTCCGCGGTCACGTCGAGATAGCGGTTGAGAACGCGATTGGCGAACTCCTCCAGCCCGCGATGCCAGAGATCCATCAACAGGAACGCCAGATCGTACAGGGTGTCGGTGGTCCCCAGTGCCTCGTCGAATTCCAGGCAGTCGAACAGCACCGGTTCGTCGTCGACGGTGCAGATGTTGCGCAGATGCAGATCGCCGTGGCACCGGCGCACCCGGCCGGCCCTCGCGCGCTCGTCCAGAAGCGGCCCGAGCCGCGCCAGCGCCTGGCGAAACCGATGATTAAAGCTTGCGGTCTCCTCGGCGCCGAACAGATCGGTCGCGGCGAACGCTGCCTCGTTGATGTCGAGGACCGCTGCCATCCGCGTGGCGCCGTGCGGCGCGGGGTCGGGCGGGATCGTCTCGTGGAACGCCGCGATGGTCCGGGCGAGGCGATCCATCAGCGGACCGGTCAGCGTGCCTTCCATGGCGCGCCGGTCGAAAAGTCCGTCCGCGTCGAAGCGGCGCATATCGACGACCGCGTCGACGAGCTCGCCGCCGCCATCGAGGACGAGACCGCCGCCGGGCTCCCGCGTGATCCTGCAAACGGCGCAGTAGAGCTGCGGTGCCGTGCGTCGGTTGAGGTCCAGTTCGCGTTCGCAGGCTGCGAGTCGCAGGGCGGGCGTGGAAAAGTCCACATAGGGTCGCCTGACCGGACGCTTGAGCTTCACGGCCGTCTCACCACCCAGCAGCACGATGGAGATATGGGTGGTGACGGTCTCGATCCGTTCGGCCGGAACGCCGGCGAAGAGCTTAGAGCGGATGCATTCGAGAATCGCGTCGTCGGCTTCGTGCATGACGCCCCGCCTTTCCGGCAGCCGATCCGGCTGCGTGCGCCGTTGCCTCGCCCGGATCAGATCGCCCCGCATTGATCGGCGTCAAGGCGGGGCGGCCCGCGCGGTGGTGGGATGCCGCGACAGGTACACACCGGGAGACGACGATGACGCGATCGACATCCATGCGGGGACGGCTGGCACTGATGGCCATGGCGGTGGCGGGCCTTGCCCTGCTGCCATCCGCAGCCAAGGCACAGGACCTCGCACAGATCGCCAACGGCCAGCGTTTCCTCGAAACCAACTGCGCCCGTTGCCACGCCATCGCGCGGACCGGCACCAGCCCGCATCCGCAGGCACCGGCGTTCCGCACGCTCTCGCAGAGCTATCCCATCGCCAGCCTCGAGGAGGCGCTGGTGGAAGGCCTGTGGACCGGGCATCCCGACATGCCGGAGTTCATCTTCGGCCCCGGACAGGCCCGGGCGATCATCGCCTATATCGAGAGCATCCAGGACTAGCCATAAAACGGGCGGCGGCCGGCGCCCCCGGCAGCGCTCGCCTCAAGCGTCGGCGCTCCTGTCGAATTCGATGGTGACATGCGCGGTCTCGGAGAAGTCCTCCGTCCGGTCGGCGCGGAAACCGAGATCGCGGGCCATCTGCAACATGGTGACGTTCTCGCGCAGCACCTCGCCATAGACGCGGTGCAGGCCGCGCTTGCGGCCATAGGCGAGGATCTCCGACAGGAGCCGGTAGCCGAGCCCCCGCCCCTTCATGTCCGAGCGCACCAAAACGGCGAATTCGGCCGCCTCGTTCTCCGGGTCGGAGACGAGGCGTGCGACACCGTAGATCGGCCCCTGCCCGTAGGCACTGCCCGGCTCGACCGCGACCAGCGCCATCTCGCGGTGGTAGTCGATCTGCGAGAACCGTGCGGCGGTCTGGTGCGGCAGCGCCTTCATCGGGGCCATGAAGCGCAGCCGCAGATCCTCCTGCGTACAGCGCGCCACCATCTCGACCAGCGGTTCCTCGTCCTCCGGCCGGATGGGCCGCAGCACGAAGCGTTCGCCATTGCGCAGTTCGACGGCGCGTTCCAGCTCGCGCGGATAGGGCCGGATCGATGGCGCCACCCGCGCTGTGCCCGCCGCATGCAGCGAGATGCGGGCGTCGAGTGCCAGGACACCCTCGGCGTCGGCGAGCAGCGGATTGATGTCGAGTTCGGCGACATCCGGTAGATGCACCGCCAGTTCGGACAGGCGCACCAGAACATCGGCCAGGGCATCGAAGGCGACCGGCGCCACATCGCGATACCCTGCCAGCAGCTTGGAGATCCGCGTGGCGCGGATCATCTCACGCGCCAGGACGGAATTGAGCGGCGGCAGGCCGATGGCGCGATCGCCGATCACCTCCGCCGCCTTGCCGCCTCGGCCGAACAGGATCACCGGGCCGAAGGTCGGGTCCGGCGCGATGCCGGCGATCAGCTCGTAGGCGCCGTCGCGCACGATCATCGGCTGAACGGTGAAGCCGTCGATACGCGCACGCGGGGCGTATGCTCGCACCGCCACCAGCATCGCCTCGGCGCTCTCGCGCATCTCCTCAGCCGAGCCGATATTCAGACGCACCCCGCCGGCATCGGATTTGTGGGAGATCTCGGCCGAAACGATCTTCAGGACGGCTGGGGCCCCGACCGCCTCGAAACAGGCGACGGCGCCGTCCACATCGCTCGCCATGCGAGTGGTCACGGTCGGGATTCCGAAGGTCGCCAGCAGCCGCTTGGCTTCGTACTCGCTCAGGATCGTCCGGCCATCCTGGCGGACGGTCTCGATCAGCGCCTGCGCGCTCGCGATATCCTCGTGGCCGATGGCAACGCCGGCCGACGGCGTTTCGAGAAGAAGCTCCTGATTGCGTTTGTATTCGACAAGATGGGTGAAGGCGCGGATCGCCTTTTCGGGGCTGTCGAAGGTCGCAACCTTCTCGGCAGCGAAGAGGTCGCGCACCGGGGCCGCGGAGGTGCCGCCGAGCCAGTTGGTGAGTACGGGAAACCGCGGACGCCGCTTGGCGATCGCGGCGACCCGGCGGCCGGCCTCCATACCGTCGGCAACGGCGGTCGGGCAATTGATGACGAGGATCGCGTCGCTCTCGCGCTCCTTCATCAGGATGTCGAGCGCGGCGCCGTAGCGCTCGGGCGTGGCGTCGCCGATGATGTCCACCGGGTTGGCGCGCGACCAGGTCGACGGCAGCACGCCGTCGAGTGCGGCGATGCCGGCGTCGCTGAGTCTGGCCAGCCGCCCACCGTCGGATTCCAGCGCATCGACGGCCAGGACGCCGGCGCCGCCGCCATTGGTGAGGATGGTCAGCCGGTCGCCGGAGATGCGGACCCCGCTGGCCAGCGTCGCCGCGGCTTCGAACAATTCCTCGATCTCGCGCACCCGCAGGATGCCGGCGCGTCGGAACGCGGCGTCGTAGACGACGTCCGAACCGGCCAGTGCGCCGGTGTGGGATTGCGCGGCCCGCGCGCCCGCCGCGCTGCGCCCGGCCTTGATCACCAGCACCGGCATGGAGCGGGCCGCCAGCCGCGCCGCCGACAGGAATTTCTGCGCCTCGGTGACGTTCTCGACATAGAGCAGGATCGAGCGGGTCGTCCGGTCGGTCGCCAGATAGTCCAGCATGTCGCCGAAATCGACGTCGGACATGTCGCCGACGGACAGGAGATGGGAGAAGCCGATGCGGCGCTCGTCGGCCCAGTCGATGACTGAGGTCAGCATGGCACCGGACTGGCTGACCAGCGCGATGTCGCCGGCCCGCGGCATGAGATGGGCGAAGCTGGCGTTGATACCCGCGGCCGGCGAGATCAGGCCAAGGCAGTTCGGCCCGACGATCCGCATGAGATGGGGGCGCGCGGCGTCCAGCACCTGCTGGCGCAGGGTGGCGCCATCCACCGTCTCGCCGAGGCCGGCCGAAATGACGATGGCGGCGCAGCAACCGCGCTTGCCCAGCGCCGCGATGATGCCGGGCACCGTGCGCGCCGGCGTGGCGATCACGGCGAGGTCCGGCACCTCGGGCAGCGTCTCCACCGAGCGATGGCATTGCCGGCCGTGGATCTCGCGCGCATGCGGATTGACCAGCATGATACGGCCGGCAAAGCCGCCGGAGACCAGATTGTCGACCAGCACCGAGCCGACCGATCCCGGCTCGTTGCTGGCGCCGATCAGCGCGATCGAACGCGGCGCGAACAGCGCGTCGAAATTGCGGATGCTCATGCGGCGCCGGCCGTTCGCGCGCCTCGGGTCTGGGTCATGATCGTCCGTCCCTGTGCCGCCAAACTCGCGTCAACGGCGAGGAACATACCATGCCGGAGCCACCGCTTCTAAGGCTGGATGGCGACCTTCAGGACACCGTCGCGCTGATGCGAGAAGAGATCGTAGGCTTCCTCGATCTCGTCGAGCTTGTAACGATGGGTCACCAGGGGCGTCGTGTCGAGGCGCTGCGACGCGATGACATCCATCAGCCGGCGCATGCGCTCCTTGCCGCCCGGGCATAGGGTGGTGACGATCTTGTTGTCGCCGATGCCGGCGCTGAAGGCGTCGAGCGGGATGGTGAGATCGTTGGAATAGACGCCGAGCGAAGACAAGGTGCCACCCGGGCGCAGAACCCGCAGGGCGGCCTCGAAGGTCTCCTGCCGGCCAAGCGCCTCGATCGACACGTCGACGCCGCGGCCATCGGTCAGGCGCATGATCTCGGCGACAACATCTCCCTTGGTGAAGTCGACGACGTGGTCGGCGCCCATCTTGCGGGCGATCTCCATGCGCTCGGGCACGGAGTCTACCCCGATGATCGTGGTGGCGCCCATCAGCCGCGCGCCGGCCGTGGCGCAGAGGCCGATCGGTCCCTGGGCGAACACCGCGACGGTGTCGCCGATCCGCACGGTCCCGCTTTCGGCGCCGGAAAAACCCGTCGACATGATGTCGGGACACATCAGGACCTGCTCGTCGGTGAGCCCGTCCGGGATCGGCGCCAGATTGACCATGGCGTCGGGCACCAGCAGATATTCGGCCTGGGCCCCGTCGATGGTGTTGCCGAAGCGCCAGCCGCCCATCGGCTGGAAACCGTGCCTGGTGCCGGGACCATCCTGCGAATGGCAGCCGCACAGGCAGGCATTGCTGTAGCCACTGGGCGAGATCGCCCCGGCGATGACCCGCTGGCCCTCGCGGTAGCCCTGCACGGCGGAACCGAGCTTCTCGATCACCCCCACCGGCTCGTGGCCGATCGTCAGCCCGCGCTCGACCGGATATTCGCCCTTGAGGATATGCACGTCGGTGCCGCAGATCGTCGTCGTGGTGATCCGCACCAGCGCGTCGAGGGGGCCGACGTCGGGAATCGGCTTCTCATCCAGCACGATCCGGTTCGGTTCGACGAAGATCGCCGCTTTCATCATGGCCATCGGTCTCAACCTTGCATTCGTTACGGGAACTGCGTGTGTCGGACGAAACCGCCTGCCGGGCGGTCAGCCCATGGCGCGACCGGGGCCGGCCGCAGCCGGCGACGGGGTCACGATCCGGGCGGGCAGACCTGCCGCGTGGCGCGGCCGCTCGACCTTCAGCCTCACAGCCTGTCCGAGCCGCGTCACGCGCTCGGCGTCGGCGAAGGCCGAGCGCAGGGCATCCAGCCGACGGTGGAACCGGCCGTGGGGCGAATGGCAGAAACTGACCTGCCAGCCCTCGCCGCACGGCTCGATGCTGTATTCCAGATGACCGTAATGCATCGCGCGTCTCCGGAAGGATCGTCAGCGTGACAGGAGCAGCGGGACGTCGCAGCGGCTCAGGAGCTCGCGCGTCACGCCGCCCAGCAGCATCTCGCGCAGGCGGGAATGGCCATAGGCGCCGACGACGATCAGGTCTGCGGCGAGGCTCTCCGCCTCCTTCATCAGGGCATCGGCGGGATGGCGCCAGTTCGGCAGTTCGCGGGTCTCCACCGTCACGCCGTGGCGATCGAGATGGCGGGCCATGTCGGCCATCGGCTCCAGATGCCGCTGCTCGGTCGCGCCATCCTCGACGACACTCGCCAGAACGACGAGCTTGGCCTGCTTGAGGAAGGGCAGCGCCGCTGCCACCGCATGGGCGCATTCGGGCGAATCCCGCCAGCCGACGACGACCGTCTCCGGTGCGGCGAAGCTGCGCTTGGGCGCGGGCGGCACGACCAGCGCCGCCGCACGGGCATTGAAGAGGATCGCCTCGACCACCTGGCCGCTCAGGGCATGCTTGCCGCTCTGCTGGACCAGCACGAACAGATCCGTCGTGCCGGCAAGCCGTTCGGCAGCGGCCGACAGATGACCGAAGCTGCCGTCCGAGCGCCGCAGGCCATAGGGGACTGCGACACGATCCAGTCGCTGGCGCAGCTTCTGCTCGGCGGCATCGCCAGTGTCCTTGCCGACCTTGAAGAGCTCGGCCACCAGCATGTCGGAGCCCGGCCCCGCCGGCACGCCGGTGATGTGGATATGGTTGGCGAGCATGCATTCGAGATGGGCGCCGAATGCGCTGGCGATCGTTTCGGCATAGTCGATGGCGACTTCGTCCGACGGCGACCCGTCGAGATAGACCGCCAGGTCCGCGATGGGGGATTTGTGCATGGGATGACCCTTTGCCCGAGTTGCGATCGCGACGGCGTTCGACATGCCGTCAGAGTGCCGGCCGGACGCAGTCCCCGCCTTGATCGAGGTCAAGGCCCTGAACACGTCCGCGCCCGCTCGCAATTCGGCGCCTCATGCCTCTCGAAATCAAGCGGCATGACGCCAGGTCTGGCGGATGAAGATCGCCAGTTTCAACATCAACGGGGTCAATGGCCGCCTGCCCGTGCTGCTGCGCTGGCTCGCCGAGGCCGAACCCGACGCGGTCTGCCTGCAGGAGCTGAAGGCGCCGGACGAGAAGTTTCCGATCGACGCCATCCGCGAGGCCGGCTACGGCGCGATCTGGCATGGGCAGAAGAGCTGGAACGGCGTCGCGATCCTCGCCCGCGGCACCGACCCGCTCGAGACGCGGCGCGGCCTGCCCGGCGACGACGACGACCATCAGAGCCGCTATCTGGAAGCGGCGGTGAAAGGCGTTCTGATCGGCTGCCTGTATCTGCCCAACGGCAACCCGGCGCCGGGCCCGAAATTCGACTACAAGCTGCGCTGGCTGGAACGCTTCGCAGGCCATGCCGCCGAGCTCGTGGCGACCGGCGCACCGGTGGTGCTGGCCGGTGACTACAACGTCATCCCGACCGAGCTGGACGTCTACAAGCCGGAGCGCTGGGTGGACGACGCGCTGTTCCGGCCGGAGGTGCGCGAAGCGTTCCACCGCCTTCTCGACGCCGGCTGGACCGACGCGATCCGCAGCCTGCAGCCGGAGGCCACCATCTATACCTTCTGGGACTATCTGCGGAACGCCTGGGGCCGCGATGCCGGGCTGCGGCTGGACCATCTGCTGCTGAGCCCCAACCTCGCCCCACGATTGCTGGCCGCCGGCGTCGACCGCGATGTGCGCGGCTGGGAGAAGGCCAGCGACCACGCGCCGGTCTGGATCGAGATCACCGACGCGGAGGCGGGCACCAAACGGCGTGCAACGCGTTCTTCGAAACGCCGGCCGAAGGAGTGACGATGTGACGGAAGACGACCCTTACGATCTGGAGCGCTTCGTGGCCGCGCAGGCACCGGTCTACGCGCAAGCGCTCGGCGAATTGCAGGCAGGGCGCAAACGCAGTCACTGGATGTGGTTCGTGTTTCCGCAATTGCAGGGTCTCGGCCATTCCGACATGGCCCGGCATTTCGGCATCGCGTCGCTCGAGCAGGCCCGCGCCTATCTCCACCATCCCGTGCTGGGGCCCCGGCTCGTCGACTGCACCAAGGCGGTTCTGGCGCATGGCGACCGGTCACTCGGCGCGATCTTCGGCGCGCCCGACGACATGAAGTTCGGCTCGTCGATGACCCTGTTCGCCCATGCGGCGGGCGACGACCCGTCCGTCTTCCGGGACGCCCTCGCTTTGTTCTGCAACGGCCGCGAGGACCAGGCGACGCTGCGGCTGCTCGGGATCGCCGGCTGACGATCCCCTTGCCGGCCTTCAGCGTTCGCCGCGCCGATAGGGCTGCATCAGCGCCTGTGGCACCCGAGCGCGCCGCGCCATCACCACCAGCGCGACGATCGACAGCAGGTACGGCATCATCAGGAACATCTGATACGGGATCGCCTTGCCGAACTCGGTCTGCAGCCGCAGCTGGTAGGCGTCGAACAGGGCGAAGAGGATGGCGCCCAGCAGGGCCCGTCCCGGCCTCCAGGTGGCGAAGACGACAAGCGCGATGCAGATCCAGCCGCGTCCCTGGATCATGGTCGGGAAGAAGCTGTTGAAGGCCGACAGGGTGAGGAATGCGCCGCCGACGCCCATCAGGGCGCTGCCGGCCACCACCGCGCCGATGCGGATTGCGATCGGGTCGACGCCCTGCGCTTCGGCCGCATGGGGATTCTCGCCGGTCATGCGGATTGCCAAACCCAGCGGGGTCCGGGCCAGCACATAGGCCATCACCGCCGCCACCAGCAGCGCCAGATAGGTGGGCGCGGTCTGGGTGAAGAGCGCGTCGCCGACGATCGGCAGGTCGGACAGCACCGGCACGTGCAGCGGCTGGAACGGCTCGATGGTCGGAGGCGTGCCCTGCAGCGGCACGACCAGCCGGAAGATGAAATAGCTCAGGCTCGACGCCAGCAGCGTGATCCCGAGCCCGGTGACGTGCTGCGACAGGCCCAGCGGCACCGTCATCAGCGCGTGCAGCAGGCCGAAGGCCGCGCCGCCCAGCGCCGCCGCGAACAGGCCCATCCACAGATTGCCGCCCTCGAAGACCGTCAGCCAGCCGATCATGGCGCCGAAGCTCATGATGCCCTCGATGCCGAGATTGAGCACGCCGGCGCGCTCGCACAGGAGCGCGCCGAGCGTGCCGAAGATCAGCGGCGTCGCGATGCGCAGCACCGCTTCCCACATGCCAGCGGAGGCGAAGATGTCGAGCGCGGCACTCATCGGCGGATCCGGTAGGCAGTGAAGAGCAGCGCAACCAGCATGGTCAGCAGCGACAGGGCGACGGTCACGTCGGCAATGAAGCTGGGCACGCCGAGCGCCCGGCTCATGGAGTCGGAGCCGACGAACATCATCGCCGCAAAGAGCGCAGCGGCGACCACGGCCAGCGGCTGAAGATTGGCGAGCATCGCCACGATGATGCCGGCATAGCCGTAGCCGGGCGACAGGTCCGTCGTGACGTAGCCCTTCACGCCGATCACCTCTATCGCCCCGGCGAGCCCGGCGAGCCCGCCCGACCAGCAGGCGACCTTGACCAGCGTGCGGCCCAGCGGCACGCCGGCAAAGCGTGCGGCGGCTGGGTTCAGCCCGGCCGCCCGCGATTCCAGCCCGTAGGCGGTGCGCGACTGGACGACATGGACGACGATGGCGACCACGACGGCGATCAACAGGCCGACATGCAGCCGCGACCGCTCCAGCAGTTTTGGCAATTGGGCGTCAGTGACCACCGGGACGGATTGCGGCCAGCCGAAGGCCAGCGGGTCCTTCATCGGCCCCTCGATCATCATCGACACGAAGAGCAGGACGACGAAGTTGAGGAGCAGCGTCGTCACCACTTCATCGACGCCGAAGCGCAGCCGGAGCGCGAGCGGCACGAGGAGCAGCATCATGCCCGCCAGCGCCCCGGCGATCATCACCGCCGGGATCAGGGCGATACCGGGGAGGCCGGCCAGACCCAGCTGCGAGCCGAGGAAGGCCGCGGTCAGCGCGCCGACATAGAGCTGGCCCTCAGCGCCGATGTTCCAGACCTTGGCCCGGAAGGCGACCGCCACGGCAAGGCCGGTGAGGATCAGCGGTGTCGTGCGCGTCAGCGTTTCGGTCAGCGCGAGGCGCGAGCCGAAGGCCCCCTGCACGATCCGGGCATAGGCTTCCAGCACCGGCGCTCCGGCCAGCGCGATCAACACGCCGGACAGCGCGAGCGCGACCAGTACGGCGAGGATCGGCGCGACCACCATCAGTGTCGCGGGACGGCTGTCCCGACGTTCCAGACGCATCAGGCGGCCTCATGGGGGGCGACGGCCCATTCGCCGGCCATCATCAGGCCAAGACGGCGGGCGTCGAGGGATTCGATCGGCACCGGCTCCGACAGGCGCCCGCCGACAATGGCCTGCACCCGGTCGGCCAGCGCCAGGACTTCGTCGAGATCTTCAGAGATCAGCAGAACACCCGCTCCTGCGTCCCGGGCGGCGAGGATCTCGCCATGGACGGCCGCGATGGCGCCCTCGTCGAGACCGCGGGTGGGCTGGGCCGCGACGAGAACCTTGGGGGACCCAGCCAGGTTGCGACCGAAGATCAGCTTCTGCATGTTGCCGCCGGACAGAAGCCGCGTGCGACTGTCGGCCGATCCGCCGCGAATGTCGAAACGGTCGATGACGTCGGCGGCAAAGGCGCGCGCCGTCGATTGCCGGACGAAGCCGCCCTTCGAGAAGGGAGCGTCGCGCACACGTTCGAGAATGGCGTTCTCCCAGATCGCCAGTTCGCCGATGGCGCCTTCGGTGTTGCGGTCCTCGGGAATGCGGCCGACACCGCGGCGCACGAGGTCGCGCGGCGACAGCGTGGACGTCTCCTCGCCCAGCACCGACAGACCGCCGGCATCCGGCGCGACGAGCCCGGACACCAGATGGGCGAGCGTCGCCTGGCCGTTGCCGGAGACGCCGATGATGCCCAGCGTCTCGCGCTCGCGCAGGTAAAAGCTGACATTGGAGAGGCGTTTCGCGCCACCCACCGTAACGCTGACGTCCCAGGCCGCCAGCACCGTGTCGCCCGGTACCGAAGCGGCGCGGACCGGGCGCGTCACGCGGCGGCCGACCATCAGCTCGGCCAGTTCCTCCTTGGAGGTCGCCGCGGTGACCCGCTCGGCGACCATCCGCCCGGCGCGCAGCACCAGCACGCGGTCGGCGGCTGCCATGACCTCGTGCAGCTTGTGGGAGATGAAGATCAGCGACAGCCCTTCGGCCGCCATCACCCTGAGCGTCTTGAAGAGGGTCTCCGCCTCCGGCCGGGTCAGCACCGCCGTCGGCTCGTCGAGGATCAGGATCTTCGCGTCGTTGTAGAGCGCCTTCAGGATCTCCACCCGCTGCTGCTCGCCGACGGACAGATCGCCGACACGCTTGTCCGGGTCGACGACAAGGCCGAAACGCTCGGCGAGGCTTGCCAGCTTGCGCCGCGCGGCGGCCTTGCCCGAGCGCCAGCGCAGCAACGGCTCGGTGCCGGTCATGACGTTTTCAAGGACGGTGAGATTCGGCGCCAGGGTGAAATGCTGATGCACCATGCCGACGCCGGCCGCGATGGCGGCGCGCGGCCGGCCAAGCGGCAGTTCCTCGCCGGCCACGAGAACCCGCCCGGCATCCGGCACATAGTGGCCGAACAGGATGTTCATCAGCGTCGTCTTGCCGGCGCCGTTTTCGCCGAGCAGCGCGACGAGTTCGCCGCGGCGAAGGGTCAGGCTGACGTCGTCATTGGCCGCGAAGTCGCCGAAGCGCTTGGTGATGTGTTCGAGGGACAGGACGGCGGTCATACGGTCTCACTCCCGCCGTTCCGCAATGACCGGCCGCCTGACGGATGCCGGCCGGCCGCGCGGACAACACCGCGGGGACCGGCCGGATCGTCGGGGCCGTCGCAGTTCGGCGAACGGGCTGGCATGCGTTTTCGCAGATCAGGTCGGTTCGGCGAAGTCGATGACCACTTCGAACTCGCCGGCCTTGATCGCGGCGCGGCGCTCTTCCATCGCCGCGACCGCCTCGGCCGGGACCATGGACTCGGCGAAGACGATGTCGTTCCCGCCTTTCTGCATCATGCTGTAGGGCGTGTAGTTCTTGCCAGTGCCGTTCTTGGCCTCGGTGTCGGCGATGGCCGCGTCGAGGATCGGCCGGAAGTACCACATGGCGTTCGCGAAGACAGTCTCGGGGTAGCGCTCGGTATAGTCGGTCAACGACCCGATCGCCTTGATGCCGCGCTCCTTGGCGGCGTCGGCCGTGCCGATGCGCTCGCCGAACAGGATGTCGGCGCCGGCGTCGATCTGGGCGAGGCCCGCCTCGCGCGCCTTCGGCGGATCGAAGAAGGTGCCGATGAAGCCGATCAGGTGCTTGGCATCCGGACGCACCGAATCAACGCCGGCCCGGAAGCCATTGATCAGCATGTTGACTTCGGGGATCGGGATCGCCCCAACCGCGCCGAAGATGCCGCTCTCGCTCATCTTGCCGGCGAGCATGCCGGCGAGATAGGCGCCCTCGTGATTCCAGGTGCCGAAGGTGCCGAAATTGTCGCCGGTCGGCTCGCCGCTGGAGCCCATCAGGAACATGGTGTCGGGATAGTCCGCCGCGACCTGCCGTGCCTCGGTCTCCACCGCATAGGCCTCGCCGACGATTAGCTGGGCGCCCTGCTCGGCATATTCGCGCATGGCGCGGGCGTAGTCGGTGCCGCTGACGCCTTCGGAGAACACATACTCGATGGCGCCGTCCTCGGCGGCCTGGACCATCGCCGCATGCAGGCGCGAGTTCCAAGCATTCTCCACCGGCGAGGCATGAATGCCCGCCACCTTCAGCGGCGTCTGCGCGAAGGCGCGCGGCATGCTCAGTGCGAGGCCGACACCGGCGCTGCCCAACAGAAAACCGCGCCGACCGATCCGACCTGACTTCAGCATGAAATTCCCCAACGATCCCGAATGAAACAGGCCGCGATTTGACGACCTGCACAATTCCTTGTCAACCGCGCAGCCCGCACAGCAAACAATCAGCCAACAGATGAATCGCTCTGCGGCGCATAAGCCGCCGGGTCGACCGTCACGGCACGGCCCGGCAGCGTGAGCTGGCTCAGGCGCGGCTCTGCCCGTGCGATCACCTTGCCGCCGCGCACCACGGCAAGCCGGGTTGCCTTCAGCCGGATCGCCTCGATCGGGTCGGCCGCCTGCAGCAGCACGCAATCGGCCCGGTTGCCGACCGCCAGCCCGTAGCCCTCCAGCCCCATGATCTTCGCAGAATTGACCGTGACCGCGTCGAAGCAGGCACGGATGGCGTCGCGCGAGGTCATCTGGCCGACATGGACCGCCATATGCGCCACCTCCAGCATGTCGCCCGAGCCGAGCGAGTACCAGGGGTCCATCACGCAGTCATGGCCGAAGCCGACATTGATTCCCGCCGCCATCAGCTCGGGCACCCGGGTCATGCCCCGGCGCTTCGGATAAGTGTCGTGGCGGCCCTGCAGCGTGATGTTGATCAGCGGATTGGGGATCACGTGCAGCCCGGATTCGGCGATCAGCGCGATCAGCTTGGACACGTAGTAATTGTCCATCGAATGCATCGAGGTCAGATGCGAGCCGGCGACACGCCCCTCAAGGCCATGGCGCACCGTCTCGGCCGCCAGCGTCTCGACATGGCGCGACAGCGGGTCGTCGGATTCGTCGCAATGCATGTCGACCCGCAGGCCGCGCTCGGCGGCGATGCGGCAGAGCGCGCCGACCGATTCCGTGCCGTCGGCCATGGTGCGTTCGAAATGCGGAATGCCGCCGACGATGTCGACGCCCATGTCCAGTGCCCGTTCGAGGGACGCGGCACCGCCCGGCGTGCGCAGATAGCCGTCCTGCGGAAAGGCGACGAGCTGCAGGTCGATATAGGGCTTCACCCGATCGCGCACCTCCAGAAGCGCCTCGGCGGTGACGAGCCGCGGATCGGAGGTGTCCACATGGCTGCGGATCGCCAGAAGGCCCTGCGAGACCGCGAGGTCGCAATAGCGCATCGCCCGTTCGACCAGTGCATCCTTGGTCAGCAGCGGCTTCAACTCGCCCCAGAGCGTGATGCCCTCCAGAAGCGTGCCCGAGCGGTTCATCCGCGGCAGGCCCAGCGACAGGGTCGCGTCCATGTGAAAATGCGGATCGACGAAGGGCGGCGACACCAGCCGTCCGCCGGCATCGATCACCTCGCCCGCCTCGCCGGCGATCGCCGGTTCGATGGCGGCAATCCGGTCGCCCGTCACGGCGATGTCGACGCCGGTGCGGCCGTCGGGCAGGTGGGCATTGCGGATGATCAGATCGAACATCGGGCGGCGGATCCTTTCGCTTCGTCCTGGCGCCCGTTTTGCTGCGAGCGCGCCGCGATGTCGATGGGGTCAGCGGCGGCTTGCTGTACGAAACCCACAGGCTAGGCTAACAATGCCGGACCGACGCCCGGCCGGAACCCGCGCGCCGGCAGCTTGCAGGCGCCGCTGCGCTCCGGAAGCCTTGCGGAGACCATGGCGGATGCGGAGTCATGATGTGCCGATGACGCCGCCATGAACATTCCCAACATCGTCGTCCTGATCGCCACGCTCGTCGCCTTCGGCGCCCTGGCGCGGCCGCTGGCCACGCGGCTGCGGCTGCCGGTCTCGATCCTCCTGGCGCTGGGCGGCGCCAGCCTCGGCTTTGCCAGTCTCTATTCCCTCGATCATCCCGGCACGCTGCTGCCGGTCGACCTTGCCGCGCTGATCACCGACCTGCCGGTGGGCTCCAGCCTGTTTCTCTATGTCCTCCTGCCGACGCTGATCTTCCAGAGCGCGCTGGTGGTCGACATGCAGCGGGTCCGCGAGGATCTGCTGCCGATCATCCTCCTCGCCCTCGTCGCGGTCCTGGCGGCGACCTTCGGTGTGGCGCTGGCCCTGTGGCCGATCGCCGGCATGCCGCTTCTCGCCTGCCTGCTGCTGGCCTCCTTGGTGGCGACGACCGATCCCGTGGCGGTCATCGCCATCTTCCGCGATGTCGGCGCGCCGGACCGGCTGACCCGCCTGGTCGAGGGCGAGAGCCTGTTCAACGACGCGCTGGCGATCTCGCTGTTCCTGATCTTTTCCGCCGCGATCGTCGCGCCCGGCTCGGTGACGGTGACCGGCGCCGCCCTGAACCTTCTGCTGCTGCCGATCGGTGGCGGGCTGTTCGGCTATCTGATGGCGCGTCTCTATCTCCAGCTGCTCCGGTTGATCGGCGACGATCAGGTGACGGCGGTCTCGCTCAGCCTCGCCCTGCCCTATCTGTCGTTCTGGATCGCCGAGCATGTGCTGCAGGTCTCGGGCATCATCGCCGTCGCCACCGCCGGCGTCGCGCTTGCCAGCCTGTCGCCGGCGCGGGTCACCCGCGAGCTCTGGCGCCATCTCGACGACACCTGGCAGCAGCTGGCCTCCTGGGCGGCGATTCTGGTCTTCGTGCTCACCTCGCTGCTTGTGCCGCAGATGATGATGGACCTGTCGCCCTTCGACTTCCTCCTGATGCTCGTCATCTTCGCCGCGACGCTGGCGACCCGGGCCCTGGTGCTGTTCGGTCTCATGCCGCTGCTCAGCCAATACGGGTTGTCGTCCAAGGTCTCCCGGCCCTATCGGCTGGTGGTGCTGTGGGGCGGCCTGCGCGGATCGATGACCCTGACCCTGGCGCTTGCGGTCAGCGAGAACGACGCCGTGCCCCGCCCGGTCGCCGCCTTCGTGGTGACGCTGGCCACCGGCTACACGCTGATGACACTGTTCGTGCAGGGCACCACGCTTCGCCCATTGATCCGGGGGCTGGGCCTCGACCGGCTGTCGGGCATCGACCGGGCGATCCGCGACCTTGCGCTCAGCGTCACCTCGGCACGGGTTGCGCGCTTTTCCGGCGAGATGGCGCAGCGCTTCGGCGGCACCGACGCACCGGGCGATGCCGAGAGCGTCAATACGGCCGTCGCCGCGGCCGAGCCTGCCGCGACGAGCCCGTCGGATACCCTGTCCCTCGACGGACGCACGGCCATCGCCCTCGTCTCGCTGACCGCGCGCGAGCGCGAAATGGTCCTCGATCATTTCGCCAACGGCATGCTGGCGCCGCGGATCGCCCGGCGCCTCACCTCCGACACGCGGCGGCGGCTGGAAATGGCGCGCCATGGCGGCGTCGAAGGCTATCGCGCGGCCAATGCCGAGGAGACACGCTTCCTGTGGTCGGACCGGGTGGCGTTCCTGATCCAGCGCCGGCTCGGTCGCAGCCGGATGTTGTCGAAACGCCTGGCCCTGCGCTTCGAGAAGCTGGTGGAAATCTCGCTGGTGCTGGGCAGGCTGCGCGCATTCGCCACCAGCGAGTTGCAGCCGGTCCTCGGCGAGGAGACGATTGCCGCCGTCATGGCAGTCCTCGACGAGCGGCAGGCGCAGATCGACCGGGAGATCGACGCGGTCCGGTTGCAATATCCCGCCTATGTCGCCGAACTCGAACGCTGCTTCGTCCTGCGGGCCGCCCGGGCCATCGAGATCGCCGAGATCCGACGACTGCGCCAGTCCGGCGTCATCAGCAAGGAGATCGAGCGCGACGTGTATCGCAGCGTCGCGCGGCGCCCCGACCTGACGACGCTCAGCCCGCCACTGGATCTCGGGCTGGACACACGCCTCCTGATCGACCGCACAGAGATCTTCGCAGCGCTTGCCGACCGCGAGCGCGACGACCTGGCACGGTTGATGACGCCGTTCCTGGCCGCGCCCGGCATGCGGATCGTCTCGCGCGGCGAAGTCGGCGACGCGGCCTATTTCATCTCGTCGGGTGCGGTGGAGGTCGATACCGGCACGCATATCGTCCGGCTCGGTCGCGGCGACATCTTCGGCGAGATGGCGCTGATCCTCGACATGCGGCGGCAGGCCGACGTGACGGCGATCGCCTACAGCACGATGCTGCGCCTGGCGCGCACCGATTTTACGCGCTTCGTGTCCCTGCACCCGAAACTGCGGGCCCGGATCGAGGCGATTGCCCGCAGCCGGCATGCCGACAATGCGAAAGGCTGACAGCCCCGCAGCGGAGCCATGCGTGGCGGAACCTTCGGCCCGCCGGACTCGATCGCTGCGAGCTTTTCTCGGTAGCCGGTTCCGTATCGGCGAACGATCGCGTTGGGGCCACGTTCATGTTTCCCGCCCGCGGCTCCCGCGGCGGCAACGATCTCAACAAGGAACCGAACCGTGAGCGAAGTCCTGTCGACGACCCTGCCCGACGATCTGGAAGAGCGGGTGAAGACCCTTCTGCAGCGCGCCTGCGACCGATCCCTGACGATCGCGACGGCCGAAAGCTGCACTGGCGGCCTTTTGGCCTCTGTCTTCACCGACGTGGAGGGCTGCTCGCGGGCCTTCGACAGCGGCTTCGTGACCTATACCGACGAGGCCAAGATCCGGATGCTGGGCCTGCCGCGCCAGCTTCTCGAGGAGAACAACGCCGTCTGCCGCCCGGTCGCTCTGGCCATGGCCGAGGGGGCACTGGACAAGTCCCTCGCCGACATCACTGTTTCCACCACGGGCTTTGCCGGCCCGGCCGGCGAGGATGACGAACCGGGGCTCGTGCATTTCGCCTGTGCCCGACGCGGGCGCGAGACGCGGCACCGCGAAGAGCATTTTGGCGATATTGGCCGTGGACCGACCCGCATCGCTTGCTTACGAACGGCACTGGATATGCTCGAGGAGATGATGGATTGAGTTTGCAAAGCCTTCGAGACCGTTCCTTCTATGCGCTGCACCGGCACGGCTTCGTCCGCGTCGGTGTCGCGACGCCCGGTGTCTTCATCGCCGATCCGGCCCGCAATGCCGCGGCGACGATCCGCGCGGCGGAAGACGCGGACAAGGAGGGCGTCGATCTCCTGGTGTTCCCGGAGCTCGGCCTCTCCGCCTATGCGATCGACGACCTACATCTGCAGGATGCCCTGCTCGACGGCGTCGAAGCCGCCATCGCCACCGTCTGCGAACGCAGCCGCGAGCTGCGCAGCGTATTGCTCGTTGGCGCGCCGCTGCGGCGCAACGGCCGGCTCTACAATTGTGCAGTCGCCATCGCCCGGGGGCGCATTCTGGGCGTCGTGCCGAAGCTGTTCCTGCCCAATTACCGGGAATATTACGAAAAGCGCTGGTTCGCCTCGGGCGCCGGCATGATCGGCCTCGACATCACCGTCGCGGGCCAGGAGGCGCCGTTCGGCATCGACCTTCTATTCGAAGCCTCGGACCTGCCCGGCTTCGTCTTCCATACGGAGATCTGCGAGGATTATTGGGCGCCAACGCCTCCCTCGACGGACGGAGCGCTGGCCGGCGCCCGCATCCTCTGCAATCTCTCGGCCTCCAACATCGTCGTCGGCAAGTCCGCCGACCGGCATCTTCTCTCGGCATCGCAGTCGATGCGCTGCGTCGCCGCCTATGTCTATTCGGCCGCCGGACGCGGCGAGAGCACCACCGATCTCGCCTGGGACGGCCAGGGCTCAATCTACGAACTGGGCGACCTCCTTGCCGAATCCGAACGCTTTGCCGATGCCGGACAGCTGATCGTCGCCGATGTCGATGTCGGGCGTATCGGCCAGGAACGGTTGCGCACCCCCACCTTCAACGACGCGGCGGCGCTCCGCGGCCATCCGGAGACGGCGTTCCGGACGGTGCGCTTCGCCCATGAGCCGGCCTTCGAGGATCTCGGCCTGCGCCGCCCGGTCCGGCGCTTCCCCTATGTGCCAAACAATCCCGAACGGCTGCACCAGGATTGCTACGAGGCCTTCAACATCCAGGTCGAGGGCCTGCGCCGGCGCTTCGAGGCGACGCCCGGCGACCACATGGTCATCGGCGTGTCCGGCGGGCTGGATTCCACCCATGCGCTGATCGTGGCGGCCAAGGCCTGCGACCAGATGGGCCTGCCGCGCTCGACCATTCTCGGCTTCACCATGCCGGGCTTTGCCACCGGCGACGCGACCAAGGCGAACGCGCTGGCGCTGATGAAGGCCCTCGGCACGGGCTGCGAGGAGATCGACATCCGTCCCGCCGCGCGGCAGATGCTCGGCGACATGGGCCATCCCTTCGCGGGCGGCGAGCCGGTCTATGACGTCACCTTCGAGAACGTGCAGGCGGGCCTGCGCACCGACTATCTCTTCCGCCTCGCCAACCAGCGCAGCGGCTTTGTCATCGGCACGGGCGACCTGTCCGAGCTGGCGCTCGGCTGGTGCACCTATGGCGTCGGCGACCAGATGAGCCACTATTCGGTCAATCCGGGCGTGCCGAAGACGCTGATCCAGTATCTGATCCGCTGGGTCGTGCGCACCGAGCAGTTCGATGCCGAGACCGGCAAGCTCCTGACCGCGATCCTCGACACCGAGATCTCGCCCGAGCTGGTGCCGGCGGATGCCGAGGGCGGCATGCAGAGCACGCAGGACAAGATCGGCCCCTACGAGCTGCACGATTTCTTCCTGTTCCACACCATGCGCTACGGGCGGGCACCGTCAAAGACGGCGTTCCTTGCCTGGCATGCCTGGAAACAGGCCGATGCGGGCCTCTGGCCGATCGAGTTTCCCGAAGAAGCGCGCAACCAGTACGACCTCAAGACGATCGCAAGATGGCTGGAGAGCTTCCTATTCCGCTTCTTCCAGACGTCGCAGTTCAAGCGGTCGGCCATGCCGAACGGGCCGAAGGTCTCGGCCGGCGGCAGCCTGTCGCCGCGCGGCGACTGGCGCGCACCCTCCGACGGAACGGCGGATGCCTGGATCGCCGAACTGAAGGCCTCCTTGCCGCAGGACCTGGGCTGAGCGGCACAGGCGGCAGCGTGCCGATCCGGACACAGAAACGGCCGCATCCCGGGATGCGGCCGTTCTGTCATCGGTCGAAGGCGGTGCGTCAGGCCTCGGGGGTGACGTCGACGCCCTCGCCCGCGCTGATGTTGTTCAGATGCGCATGACCCTCGCCGCGCTCCGGATGGGGCGAGACATTGATGTCGGCGCCTTCCAGCCACCGGCCGGAGACATCGCCCTGGCCCGGCACGATGCGCCAGCGGGTTCCGTCACTGAGTTCGATGATCCCGTCGGTGCTGGCGAGTTTGAGCAGAGCCATGGTCGGACCTTTCACGTTCGTTCGGCTGCTTAGCCTTGGTGTCAGGCAATGCCGCGCGTGCGAGAGGGTTCCAGTCCGCGTTACCGCGCTTCACCGTCCTCGGGCAGATCCAGCATGAAGCGGACCTCGTCCTCCGTGAAACCGGCCGACAAAGCGAGATCGACGTCCGGCCTGTACCGGATCGATTTGCGCCGCTTCTCGGCCGCCGGGCCCGTGTCGTCCGGGGTCTGGGTCTCGGAACGTTCGTTGCTCATGCCCCAATGTTGCATCCGCAACGATCGGCGTCATTAAAGCACTATAAGTTGTCTGCCCGGCTGAAATTCAGTGGGCGTGCTTTTCTTCGAGGAAGGCCCGCTGCTCCGGCGTCAGGCCACGCGGATCGAGACCACGGGTCAGGATCGCCAGGCGCGCCGTCTCCTCCAGCTCTTCCATGGCGAAGACCGTGGCCGCCAGCTCGGTTCCGGCAACGACCGGACCATGGTTGGCGAGAAGCACTGCGGAACGCTTGCCGGCAAGGCCGCGCACCGCCTCGCCCATCGCCGGATCGCCCGGCATGAAATACGGCAGCAGCTTCACCCGCCCGAGCTTCATCACCGAATAGGCGGTCAGCGGCGGCAGGACGTCGTCGGGGTCGGTATCGGGCAGGATCGACAGCGCCACCGAATGGGTGCTGTGGAGATGCACCACCGCCCCGGTCGTCGCGCGCCGGGTCTCGTAGAAGGCGCTGTGGAGCGGGATTTCCTTGGTCGGCTTGTCGCCGGACAGGTGCCGGAACTCCTCGTCCAGCCGGGAGATCCGGGCCGGGTCGAGAAAGCCGAAGGAGGCATTGGTCGGGGTGACCAGGATCGTGCCGTCGCCGAGCCGCGCCGAGATGTTGCCGCTGGAGCCGCAGGTCAGGCCGCGGTCGAACATCGACTTGGCAAAGCGGCAGATGTCCTCGCGGAGCCGCGCCTCCTCGCTCATGCCTCGCCTCCCAGACGAGCCGCGGCCTTGGCGAAGAAATCGTCGGCGCCGAAATTGCCGGACTTCAGCGCCAGCGCCAGTTCGCGGCCTTCGACGCGCACCGCGGGAACGCCGGGATCGATCTCCGGGCCGATCTCCAGCGACTGGACGTCGAGCCCGGTGACGACCGCCCCCGAGGTCTCGCCGCCGGCGGAGACCAGCCGGGTGATGCCGGCCTCGACCAGCGCCGCCGCGGTGGCGGCAAACAGCCGTTCGATCGCGGTGGCGACCGCTTCCTTGCCATGCCGCTGCTGGGCCGCGGCGACCGTCTCCGGGTCGGCCGAGGAATAGATCAGCGGCACGCCGGACTGCGCAAGAACCCATTCGGTGAGCGAGGCGGCCGTCACCTCGCCTGCCATCACGGCATCGGCACCCAGCTCGAAGGTCGGGTGACCCGCATCACGATGGACGCCGACCTGGCGGCGGGTGGCGGTCGAGACCGAGCCGGCAAGTGCTGCCGCGCGGCCGACGACGCCGGTCCAGGCAGAGCTTGAGGAGCCGATCAGCCCCTGCGCGCGGAAATTCTCCGGCAGGCCGAGGGCGATGCCGGAGCCGCCGGTGATCAGCGGCAGGTCGCGCGCCGCGTGTCCGGTGGCGTGGAGATCGGCGTCGAGCACGGCATCGGTGATGACGAAGCAGAGGCCGTCGGCGCCAGCCTGGCGAAGCGCATCGGCGATCGCGTCCTCGCCCTTTGCGACGACGCCGTAGGGCACGTGCGACACCGGCGCATCGGTCTGACGCGCCAGCACCCGGCGCAAATCGGCGTCGCGCATCGGCGTCAGCGGATGATTCTCCATGCCCGATTCCGACAGCAGCCGGTCGTTCACGAAGAGATGGCCCTGATAGACCGTGCGGCCGGTCGCCGGAAATGCCGGGCAGACGATGACCGCACCGGCACCCAGTTCCCTGGCGATCGCTTCGCCGACCGGGCCGATATTGCCCTCGTCGGTCGAATCGAAGGTCGAGCAATATTTGAAGAAGAATTGCCGGCAGCCCTGGCTGCGCAGCCATGCCAGAGCCTCAAGCGACTGGCGCACGGCCTCGGCGACCGGGATCGTGCGCGACTTGAGCGCCACCACGCCGGCTTCCACGTCCGGCGCGGCATCGCCTGTCGGGACACCGCTGTACTGGACCGTGCGCATGCCGCCCTTGGCCAGCGTGTTGGCAAGGTCGGAGGAGCCTGTGAAGTCGTCGCCGATACAGCCGAGGATCATGGAATAACTGCCCGCTTGATGTCTGACGGGTTCCTGCATGCAGATGCACGAACCGGGGAATGGCCGCTCCATAGCATTCCGACGCCGAAACGACACCTCCCGCCGGGCCGGATCATGAACGGCCGCCTTCCGGCCTCGCATCCGGATCGCGGAGGTGTCGACCGTTGCCGGCAAAGCTGCGTGCGCGGATCATCTCCCCGCGGCACATTCACCGAGAAACCGGAATCATTCCCTGGCCTTGGACCGGCATGTTGCAGCGCACTTTGAACCGTAGGACGCTGGGAAAACAGTGAACGACCGATGTCGGTCGTCAGCCGAGGTCCGGCAGCCGCCCCTCGATCTCTTCACGTCTTGATTCAAGAAACGGCGGCAAGCGCAGGGCTTGTCCGAGGTCTCCCGGCGCTTCGTCGACCGCGAATCCCGGCGCGTCGGTGGCGATCTCGAAGAGGACATGCCCCGGCTCGCGGAAATAGACCGAACGGAAATAATTGCGGTCCTTCTGCTCGGTCGCGGCGATGCCGTGGTTCTCGGCCAGCTTGCGCACCATCTCGGCCTGCTGCGCATCATCGGCCGCGCGGAAGGCAACGTGATGGACCGATCCGGCGCCGACACGCGGCTTCAGAAAACCGCCGACCGCACGCAGATCGATGATCCGGCCGAAATTCGCATCGCAGACGAAGCGAATGAGCGTCTCCTCGCGGCCGACCTCGCGGAACCCGAGAATGTCTGTGAGGATCGCCGCGGTCGCCTCGGCTTCTTCCAGGAGCAGGCTGACGCTGTGAAAGCCGCGGATCGCATGTTCGGCCGGAATGTCGGAGGTCGCGCGGCTGGGCAGCAGGTCATCGCCGGCGCGGGCGACGAAGGCGAGGCGCAGGCCATCGGGATCGCGGAAGGCCAGGACGGTCTCGCCGAAGCGCTTGACCAGCGAATCGTGCGGCACGCCCTTCTCGATCAGCCGATGGCTCCAGAAGCCGATTGCTCCTTCCGGCACGCAGAAGACGATCTCCTGGGTCTCGCCGACACCGAGTCGTCCCGGCGCCGCATGGTCCCACGGAAAGAACGTCAAGATCGCCCCCGGCTGCCCGGTCTCGTCGCCGTAATAGAGGTGATAGGTGCCGGGGTCGTCGAAATTGACGGTCTTCTTGACCAGCCGAAGCCCGAGGGTGCGGGTGTAGAAGTCGAGATTGCGGGCCGCGCGTCCCGCAATCGCCGTCACGTGATGAATGCCGTTCACGACCATGCCCCTTCTCCGCTCTTTGCCGGATCAACGGGGCACAGGTTAGGGCTGGCGCCGATCCGGCGCACGCGGAATCGCGCGCACCGGAGCTTTGACGCCTCGGGCGGAGTGTCAGCCGAGCTGGAGCGGAACGATCTTGCCGTTTTCGAGCGTGATCGCCCGGTCCATGCGGGCTGCCAGCTCGTGATTGTGAGTGGCGATCAGCGCCGCGACGCCCGACTGGCGCACCAGCGCCGTCAGCGCGTCGAAGACATAGCCCGACGTGGTGGGGTCGAGATTGCCGGTTGGCTCGTCGGCCAGGAGGACATGCGGCGCGTTGGCCACGGCCCGCGCGATGGCGACGCGCTGCTGCTCGCCGCCAGACAATTCGGCAGGCCGATGCGCCGCGCGCTTGCCGATCCGCATGTATTCGAGCAGTTCCCGCGCCCGCTCGGCAGCCGCAGACCGCGACTGTCCGAGGATCATCTGCGGCATCATGACGTTCTCGAGGGCCGAGAACTCCGGCAGCAAATGATGGAACTGATAGACGAAGCCGATCGCCCGGCGCCGCATCTCGGTGCGCCGGTCGTCGCCGAGCGTGCCGCAGGGCTGGCCGCCGACAAGCACCTCGCCGGTGTCCGGCCGTTCCAGGAGCCCGGCAATGTGGAGCAGCGTCGACTTGCCGGCACCCGACGGGGCGACGAGCGCCACCATCTCGCCGGCGGCGACGCCGACGGCCGCGTCGTCGAGGATCGTCAGACGGTCCTCGCCCTGGTCGAAGTGCCGTCCGACCCCGGTGAGCTGAAGTGCGTAAGTCTCTGTCATCATTCGTACCGCAGCGCCTCGACCGGATCGAGTCGCGAGGCCTGCCAGGACGGCAGGATCGTCGCGAGGAAAGACAGGCCGATGGCCATGAGGACGACCAGCACGACCTCGCCGGAATCGATCTCGGCCGGCAACTGGCTGAGGAAATAGAATTCCGGATTGAACAGGATCGTGCCCGACAGCCAGGAGAAGAACTGCCGGATGTTCTCGATGTTGAGGCAGAAGACGACGCCCAGGATCAGCCCGGCCAGCGTGCCGGCGAAGCCGATCGACGCGCCGGTGATCAGGAAGACGCGCATCACCGCGCCCCGGGTCGCACCCATGGTGCGCAGGATGGCGATGTCGCGGCCCTTGTCCTTCACCAGCATGAACAGGCCGGAGATGATGTTGAGGGCGGCCACCAGCACGATCAGCGTCAGGATGATGAACATGACGTTGCGCTCGACTTCCAGCGCCGAGAAGAAGGACTGGTTCTGGGTCTGCCAGGTCACCGTGTAGTTCGGACGCCCCGCCGCGGTCTCGATCGTGCGCTGCAGGTCCTGCACCCGGTCGGGATCGTCGACGAAGATCTCCACCGACTGGGCCAGCCCCTCGTGGTTGAAGAAGAGCTGGGCTTCGGCGAGCGGCATGTAGACGTAGGACGCGTCGTATTCCGACAGGCCGATCTCGAAGATCGCCGCCACCGGATAGGCCTTCACCCGCGGCGTCGTGCCGAGCGGCGTCACGTCGCCGTCGGGCGAGACTAGGGTAATGTTGTCGCCGAGCCGCAGGCCCAGCGCTTCCGCCAGCCGGCTGCCGATGGCCAGCCCGCCGCCCTCGCTGAAGCCGTCGAGCGTGCCCTGCTTGATATTCTCGGAGACCGGCTTCAGATCGGCGAGGTCCTCGCCGCGCACGCCCTTGACCAGCGCGCCCGTGCTGCTGCTGGCCAGGCCCGAGGCCAGGACCTGCCCCTGCACCAGCGGCATCGCGAAGGCGACGCCCGGCACGGTTTCGACCGCGGCTGTCACATCGGAGAAATCGTCGAGCGGCCGGTCGATCGGATACATGACGACATGGCCGTTGACGCCGAGAATGCGGGTCAGCAGCTCGCCGCGAAAGCCGTTCATCACCGACATGACGATGATCAGCGCGGCGACGCCGAGCATGATGCCAAGAAAGGAGAAGCCGGCGATGACCGACACGCCGGCATCGCGGCGCCGCGAGCGCAGATAGCGACCGGCGAGCATCCATTCGAACCGAGCGAAGGGCCGCGTCGAATGGCGGGCCCCGGCCGGCGGTGCGGCAGCCGCGTTGGCTTCGCTCATGCCTGCACCCGGGCGAGGACCGACGACAGCGGCAGCGATTCCCGCTCGCCGGTGGCGCGGAGCTTGATCTCGGCCTCACCGGCCTTGGCGCCGCGCGGCCCGACGATGACCTGCATGGGCAGGCCGATCAGGTCCATGGAGGCGAACTTGGCGCCGGCCCGGGTGTCCTGGTCGTCGTAGAGCACGTCAATGCCCGCCGCCTGCATCTGGCGGTAGAGATCCTCGCAGGCCGCGTCGCAATCGGCGTCGCCGGGCTTCATGTTGATCAGGCCGACATCGAAAGGCGCGACGGATTTCGGCCAGATGATGCCGTTCTCGTCGTGGGAGGCCTCGATGATCGCGGCCAGAAGCCGGCTCGGGCCGATGCCGTAGGAGCCCATGTGCACCGGCACGTCCTTGCCGTCGGGGCCGGTGACGACCGCCTTCATCGGCTCGGAATATTTCGTGCCGAAATGGAAGATGTGGCCGACCTCGATGCCGCGGGCGGCGACCTTGTCGTCATCCGCAAGCTGGTCCCAGGTCGCGGTCTCGTGCATCTCGTCGGTCGCCGCATAGGGCGTGGTCCACGCCTTGACGATTTCGGCGAGGCTCGCGGCATCGTCGAAATCGACGCCCTCGCCCGGCACGGCCAGATCGAGATAGTCGCGATGGCAGAAGACCTCGCTCTCGCCGGTGGAGGCGAGGACGATGAATTCGTGGCTGAGCTCGCCGCCGATCGGGCCGGTGTCGGCGCGCATGGGAATGGCCTTCAGGCCGCAGCGCTCGAAGGTCCGCAGATAGGCGACGAACATCCGGTCATAGGCGATCTTGGAGTTGTCGTAGTCGAGATCGAAGGAATAGGCGTCCTTCATCAGGAACTCGCGCGAGCGCATGACGCCGAAGCGCGGCCGGACCTCGTCGCGGAACTTCCACTGCAGATGGTACAGATTGAGCGGCAGGTCCTTGTAGGTGCGCACATAGGACCGGAAGATGTCGGTGATCATCTCCTCGTTGGTCGGACCGTAGAGCAGATCGCGGCCGTGGCGGTCCTCGATGCGCAGCATCTCCTTGCCGTAATCCTCGTAGCGTCCGCTCTCGCGCCACAGATCGGCCGACTGGATGGTCGGCATCAGGAGCTCGATGGCGCCGGAGCGGTTCTGCTCCTCGCGGATGATCGCGCAGACCTTGTCGAGCACCCGCTTGCCGAGCGGCAGGAACGAGTAGAGCCCGGCCGCCTGCTGGCGGATCATGCCGGCACGCAGCATCAGCCGATGGGAAACGATCTCCGCTTCCTTCGGGGTCTCTTTGAGAATGGGCAGGAAATATCGCGACAGGCGCATGGGACGTCCGATGAATGCGGGGTTCGACTGGCGCAGGGGCGCTTTTGCGCGTCTTAACCGCTCCCCGGGCGATTGGAAAGTCGGCGGCGCGCGCGTTAGCAAGCTCCGCGCCAATTTGCGCCTGCGGACCTCGCCGGGGGCGGCGTGGCAGAATAATGACACGAGCCCGGAAAAACGCGTGACATTGCGAATTCGGCTGGATACGCTCGCGACCATAACAAAAGGCGCCGGCAGGTGCGATTTCTGCGGTCTAGTCTTGGGAGGACGCGATTTCCGGCGCGGCAGTTGCCGCAGCCCCGATCAACGTCATCGGAGCGAAATCCAGACACGCGACTTTGGATGCAAGGCGAAAGCCTTGCATTTTTTTTGCCTTGCGACCGCATGTCCGATTTCTCGTCGCATATTCGCCGGCACGTCAGGTCGCGATACCCGCCTGCCCCTCAGCCCGCCGGAACGAGCGAGGCGGCCAGTCGCTTCGCGCTCACGACGGCAGCATCGCCGTGCAGCGGCCAGCTCTGCATCAGACCATCCAGGATGAGCGTCACGTCGACCTCGCGGCCGGCGAGACCCGCTCCTGCGACCGCCTCTTTCGCCACTTCCCGCTTGTGATGGGCGAGCAGAGCGCGCAGCTTTTCGTCATGCGGGGCGGCGGCCACCGCCGCATGGAACAGGCAGCCATGGCTCGCCTCGCGATCCATCCACTCGGCGACTCGATCGATGACCGTGGCCAGGGCCCCCTCGCCGCTCCCCGGCAGATCGGTGAAAACCAGCGCCATGTAGCGTTCGTGACGATGGTCGAGAGCCGCCAGCACCATGGCTTCCCGCGACGGCGCGTATTTGTAGAGCGTGCGCAGGCTGACTCCCGCAGCGTCGCGCAGGTCCTCGACGCTCGGTTCGGCGAAGCCGTTTGCCGCAAAAGCCCGCTCCAGCCCGCCGGCAATCCTTCTCATCGTATTGGTCATGCTTGACGGTGTAGAATGGTCCCTCTACCTGTGCAAGTAGAGCAACCATTCTACCCACTCAGGAGAGACGATGATGGCGATACCCGCGACGATGCAGGCGATGGTGCTGACCGGCCATGGCGGTCTCGACCGGCTGGAATGGCGGGAGGATGTCCCGGTTCCCTCGCCGGCCCGCGACGAGGTTCTGATCCGGGTGGGCGCCTCGGCGGTCAACAACACCGACATCAACACCCGCACCGGGTGGTATTCGAAGAGCGTGCGCGGCGACACGGCATCGGGCGCATCCGGCGGCTACGGGGCTGCTTCAGAGGCCGATGGCGGCTGGTCGGGCAGCCTGTCCTTTCCCCGTATCCAGGGCGCCGATTGCTGCGGCGAGATCGTCTCGGTCGGCGAAGGGGTCGATGCCGCGCGGATCGGCGAACGTGTGATGGTGCGCACCATGCAGTCGCGCGGTCCCTTGGGGTCCAAAGATTCGATCGTGACGCTCGGATCGGAAAGCGACGGCGCCTTCGCGCAATATCTGACCGTGACGGCCGGCGATGCGATCCGCGTGGAATCGCCGCTCTCGGACCTCGAACTGGCGTCGTTCCCCTGCGCTTTCTCCACCGCGGAGGGCATGATCCAGCGCGCCACCCTCGGCACCGAGCGTGTGCTGATCACCGGTGCGTCCGGCGGCGTTGGATCGGCGGCAATCCAGCTCGCCAAACGCCGGGGTGCGCATGTGACGGCGATGACCAGCCCGGCAAAGGCCGATGCGCTTCTCGACCTTGGCGCCGACGCAATTCTTGCCCGCGATGCCGATCTTCCGGATCGCGCGTTCGACGTCGTTCTCGACCTGGTTGGCGGGCCGCGCTGGCCGCAGCTTCTGGAAACCCTGTGCGATGGGGGGCGCTACGTGACGTCGGGTGCCATTGCGGGCCCGATCGTCGAGCTCGATCTGCGGACACTCTATCTGCGCGATCTGACGCTGTTCGGCAGCACCTATCAGCCGCCGGAGATCTTCACGGATCTCATTGGCTATATCGCGGCCGGCGAGATCCGCCCGGTCATCGCCGAGACGTTCGCCTTGCGCGATCTCAGGGCAGCGCAGGAGGCGTTTCTGACCAAATCCCATATCGGCAAGATCGCCATCCGAATCGGCGATTGACCGCACGGCAAGCGAAGCCTTCCGGCCATCTGCGTCCGGCCGCAAGGCCGGGTGGTCCGGCCGGCGCCTGTTAGGTGCCGGGGATCATCTTCGGGAAGTCGTCCGGGCTCAGCCCGTAGACCTGGGTGACCACGTAGAAGGCGGCGAAGACGACGCAGGCGAGGATCGTCGTCTGCAAGAGCTTCCAGCCCATGCGGTGCTGCGCCGGTGCGCTGTGGGTCGTGCCAAGGGTGATATCGTCGGCATCCGCCTGGCTGCGCTGGCCGAGCGGCAGGATGACGAAGAGCGATGTCCACCAGATGATGAAATAGATCGCCAGTCCCGAGACCCAGCCCATCCTATACCTCTTCGAGTTCGGTCAGCGTCCCGAACATGTCGCCCGGATGGATGAACACCACCGGGCGGCCATGGGCGCCGATCTTCGGTTCGCCGTCGCCGAGCACCCGCGCGCCCGCAGCCACCAGCCGGTCGCGGGCGGTGACGATGTCGGCCACCTCGTAGCAGACATGGTGCATGCCGCCCTTCGGGTTCTTGGCCAGAAAGGCGGCGATCGGCGAGCCTTCGCCCAGCGGTTCGAGGAGCTCGATCTTGGTGTTGTCGAGCTCAACGAAGACGACGGTGACGCCGTGCTCGGGAAGCGCCTGCGGCTCGGACACCGTCGCGCCCAGCATGTCGCGATAGCGCGCGACGGCGTCGGCAAGCGCCGGCACCGCCAGGGCCACATGGTTCAACCTGCCAAGCACCGGCGCCTCCCCCGTTCGATCAGGACCGCGTCACGAAGACGGTCGCAATGGGCTTCTTGCCCCAGGCCTCGAAGGCCGCTCCGCGCACGGCACGCCGCACCGCTTCGCTGACCTTGTCGAGATCCTTGCGGCGCTTCAGCGGAATGCTCTCCACCGCGCCGGCGGCCGCGTCGATCAGGATCTCCTCCATCTCGTCGCCCGCCGCGTCGTCCTCCGGCAGGCCGAGGGCCACGACGTCTGGATCTTCGCGCAGTTCCAGCTTGGCGTCCAACTCGACCAGCACCGACACATGGCCGACGAAGGACAGGCGGCGACGCTCGTTGACGCCCATCGCCTCGGCGGTGCCGATCAGGCGGCCGTCCTTGAAGAGGCGACCGACCGGAACGTCGGCGATGACGCTCGCGGCGCCCGGCGACAACTGCACCACCTTGCCGTTGCGGGCGGGCACGACCTGCTTGACGCCAAGTTCGCGCGCCAGCTTGGCATGAGCGCTCAGATGCGCGGCCTCGCCATGGGCCGGCACGGCGATCGTCGGACGAACCCATTCATACATCTGGCGCATCTCGCTGCGACGCGGATGGCCCGACACATGGACGAGCTTCTCGCCGTCCTCGAGGATCTGCACGCCGCGCTCGATGAGCGCGTTCTTGATGTCGATGATCAGCTTCTCGTTGCCGGGGATCGCCCGCGACGAGAAGATGACGAGATCGCCCTGGGACAGCGCCACGGTCGGGTGCTCATCGCGCGACAGCCGCGCCAGCGCCGCACGGGTCTCGCCCTGGCTGCCGGTCAGGATGATGACGGCCTTCTCCGGCGGGATGTAGCCGAAATCCTGCTCGCCGAGGAACGGCGGGATGCCGTCCATGTAGCCGAGCTCGGTCGACACATCGACGACGCGCCGCATGGAGCGGCCCATCAGCAGCACCTGGCGTCCGGCGTCGCGCGCCGCGGCAGCGATCGAGCGGATGCGGCCGACATTCGACGAGAAGGTGGTGACGGCGACGCGCCCCTTGGCCCCGCGGATGATCTCGCCCAGCGAGGCCGAGACCTCGCTCTCGCTCGGGCTGACGCCTTCGCGCAGCGCATTGGTCGAATCGCAGATCATGGCGAGGACGCCTTCGTCGCCGATTTCGCGCAGACGCTTCTCGTCCGTCGGCGCGCCCAGCGCCGGGGTCGGGTCGATCTTCCAGTCGCCGGTGTGCAGGACGGTGCCTGCCGGGCTGCGGATCGCCAGCGCGACCGGCTCGGGGATCGAGTGGGTGACGTTGATCGCCTCGATCTCGAAGGGACCGACCTTGAAGCGGTCACCGGCCGAGAACTGCGTCACCGGAATCTTGGGTGCGCCGGGTTCGCCCTCGCGCTTGGCCGCGAGCATGGCCGCAGTAAACGCAGTGGCATAGACCGGGACCTTCATCTTCGGCCAAAGGTCGAGCAAGGCGCCGTAATGGTCCTCATGGGCATGGGTGATGACAATGCCCTTCAGCTTGTCGCCCAGTTCCTCGATGAAGCGGATGTCCGGGAAGACGAGATCGACGCCGGGAAAATCGGCGCCAGCGAAGGAGATGCCGACATCGACGGCGATCCATTCGCGTGCATGTTCCGGGCCATAGCCGTAGAGGGCGAGATTCATACCGATCTCACCGATGCCGCCGAGCGGCACGAACAACAATTGGTTCAAGTTCAGACTTCTTTCCTGGGTGGGCCACCCGCGCATTGGCGGGGCGGCATCGTTTCGTTCTTCAGTTCACATTCGTCGTCGGGTGCGCCGCTTTACGCAGCGCCGGAGCCGGACGGCGCCACGCGCTCGTCCCGCTCCAGAAAAAACAGATCGCCAGCCGAAACCGCGGTCACGCGTCCGGCCGCGTCCCGCAGCAACAGGAGGCCGTGTTCGTCGAGGGCCTCGAACCGTCCCGTCAGGACCGCGTCGGCGAGATTGACCCGGCAGGGCTGACCGACGCCAACGGCATGGGCCAGCCATTCGTTGCGTATCGCAGAGAAACCGCGTCCGCCGGCGAAGATCGCCAGCACCCGCTCCATCTCGGCCGCCACGGCGCCGAACACTGCCTCCAGATCGTGCGTCGCGCCTTCCAGCGCAAGGCTCGTCACCGGATAGGGCGTGTCGTCGGGCACATGGGCGACGTTGATGCCGCAGCCGACGACCACCGCCATGCGGCCATCCGGCAGACGTTCACTCTCCAAGAGGATGCCGACCGTCTTGCGACCCTTGATGAGGACGTCGTTCGGCCATTTGACCGCAACGGTGTCGCTTTCGGCCACGAGCCGCGCCAGACCGTTGCGGACACCGAGCGACGCCACCAGAGGCAGGTTCGACAGATGCGTCAGCGGCGCCGGGTCGATCAGCAGCCAGCTCGCATAGAGATTGCCGCGTTCCGACACCCAGTTGCGACCGCGGCGACCGCGCCCGGTCGACTGCCGCTCGGCCGTCACCCAGAGGGGTCCGGGATCACCGGCGCGCGCAGCCTCGAGCGCGACGGTATTGGTCGACGAGACCTCGCCCAGTGTCAGCCGTCGCCGGCGTGCCGAGGCGCCGAAGGCCACCGTCAGAAGAAGGTCCGGGCCGCCGCCTCCGCCGCCGCGAAGATCGGGCCGCCGACAAGGAGATAGACCGGGAAGATGAACAACGCGGCAGCGCCCAGCACCACCCGCAGCTCGGTGGCCATGGGCACGAACTCGCTGGACGGCTGGTCGTCGAACCACATCACCTTGACGATGCGCAGGTAGTAGAACAGGCCGACGACACTGGCGAGAACGCCGATCACCGCGAGGCCGTAGAGCCCGGCCTGCACCGCCGCCATGAACACGAAGTACTTGGCGAAGAAGCCCGCCAGCGGCGGCAGGCCCGCCAGCGACAGCATCAGCATGGTCAGCATCAGCGCCATGATCGGGTTGGTCTTCGACAGGCCGGCGAGATCGTCGATCTCCTCGACCACCCCATCCTTGCGGCGCATGGCGAGGATGACGGCGAAGGTGCCGAGGGTCATGGCGAGATAGATCGCCATGTAGAGGAGGACGCCGCGCACGCCGGAGAAATTGGCGGCGGCGAGGCCGACAAGCGCGAAGCCCATATGGCCGATCGAGGAATAGGCCATCAGCCGCTTGATGTTGCGCTGGCCGATGGCGGCGAAGGCACCGAGCGCCATCGAGGCGATCGAGATGAAGATGATGACCTGCTGCCAGTCGACCGCCAGCGGCTCGAAGCCCTGCACCGTGAAGCGGGTAATCAGCGCGATCGCCGCGACCTTCGGCGCGCCGGCCAGGAAGGCCGTGATCGGCGTCGGCGCGCCCTCGTAGACGTCCGGCGTCCACATGTGGAACGGCACGGCGGAGATCTTGAAGGCGAGGCCGCACAGGACGAAGACGAGGCCGACGACGATGCCGATCGAACGTTCGCTGGTGGCGACCACCTCGGCGATGGCGGTGTATTCGATCTGGCCGGTGAAGCCGTAGACCAGCGACGCGCCGTAGAGCAGCATGCCCGAAGACAGCGCGCCGAGGACGAAGTATTTCAGGCCGGCTTCGGTCGAGCGGACCGAATCACGGTTGATGGCGGCGAGGACGTAGATCGACAGCGACTGCAGCTCGAGACCGAGATACAGCGCGATCATGTCGCCTGAGGAGACCATGACCATCATGCCGGTGGTCGACAGCAGCACGAGAACCGGGAACTCGAAGCGGTTGAAGCGCTCGCTCTCGGCGTAGCCGACCGACATGATGACGGCCGCCGCCGCACCGATCAGCACCAGCACCTTCATGAAGCCGGCGAACGGGTCGAGGACGAAGGAACCGCCGAAGGCCACGCCATAGGGCGTGACGAACACCATCCACAGCCCGGCAATGATGATCAGCGCCACCGACAGGCCGGTGACCGTCTGCGCGCTCTTCTCGCCCAGAAAGACGCCGATCATCAGGAGGATCATCGAGCCGACCGCAAGGATCAACTCGGGACCGATGATCGGAAGGCTCGATGCGAGCATGTTCGAATACATTGGCGTGCGATCCCGAGCTTATTGTGCCAGAGCGACCGAGGAGGCCGCCTCGATGGCTGCGGTGTAGCGGTTGACCATGGATTCCACGGAGGCGGCGGTCACGTCGAAGACCGGCATCGGATAGACGCCGAAGAAGATGACCAGCACGATCAGTGGGTAGAGCAGGATCTTCTCGCGGCCCGACAGGTCGAGGATCGACCGCAGGCTCTCCTTCTCCAGCGCGCCGAAGACGACGCGGCGATAAAGCCACAGCGCATAGGCTGCCGACAGGATGACGCCCGTCGCGGCGAAGATCGCCACCCAGCTGTTGACCTGGAAGACGCCGATGAGAGTCAGGAACTCGCCGACGAAGCCCGACGTGCCCGGCAGGCCGACATTGGCCATGGTGAAGATCAGCATCGCGGCGGCGTAATGCGGCATGCGGTTCACCAGACCGCCATAGGCGGCGATTTCGCGGGTGTGCATGCGGTCGTAGACGACGCCGACGCACAGGAACAGCGCGCCCGACACGAGGCCGTGGGACAGCATCTGGAAGATCGCGCCTTCGACGCCCTGCTGGTTGGCGGCGAAGATGCCCATGGTCACGAAGCCCATATGGGCGACGGAGGAATAGGCAATCAGCTTCTTGATGTCCTGCTGCATCAGCGCGACCAGCGAGGTGTAGATGATCGCCACGACCGACAGGGTGAAGACCAGCGGCGCGAACTCGGCCGAGGCCAGCGGGAACATCGGCAAGGAGAAGCGCAGGAAGCCGTAGCCGCCGAGCTTCAGGAGGATGCCCGCCAGGATGACGGAGCCGGCGGTCGGCGCCTCGACATGGGCGTCGGGCAGCCAGGTGTGCACCGGCCACATCGGCATCTTCACCGCGAAGCTGGCGAAGAAGGCGAACCACAGCCAGGTCTGCATCGAAGCCGGGAAATCGTAGGCCAGAAGCTCGGGGATCGAGCTCGTTCCCGCGGTCCAGAACATCGCCATGATGGCGACGAGCATCAGCACCGAGCCGAGGAAGGTGTAGAGGAAGAACTTGTAGCTGGCGTAGATGCGCCGCTTGCCGCCCCACACGCCGATGATCAGGAACATCGGGATCAGGCCACCTTCGAAGAAGATGTAGAACAGCACGATATCCAGGGCGCAGAACACGCCGACGACCAGCGTTTCCAGCACCAGGAAGGCGATCATGTATTCCTTCACGCGGGTCTGCACGGACTCGAAGCTGGCGAGAATGCAGAAGGGCATGAGGAAGGTCGTCAGGATGACGAACAGCATGGAGATGCCGTCGACACCCATGTGATAGGTGATGCCGCCGCCAAGCCAGTCGAGGCGCTCGACCATCTGGAAGCCGGCGTCGCTGTTGTCGAAATCGATCCAGATCCACAGCGAGACGACGAAGGTGAACAGCGTCGTCAGCAGCGCGACATTACGAATGTTGCGGCGCGCGAGCTCGCTGTCGTCCCGGATGAACAGGATGAGCAGAGCCCCGACCAGCGGCAGGAAGGTGACGGTCGAGAGGATCGGCCATTCGGTCATCAGTTCACGCCCCCGAGCATCATCCAGGTGACCAGCGCCGCGACGCCGATCAGCATCGCAAAGGCATAGTGATAGAGGTAACCGGTCTGCAGCCGGACAACGCGGTTGGTGACGTCCACGACGCGGGCGGAGATGCCGTCCGGGCCGAGCCCGTCGATCACCCTGCCGTCACCGGTCTTCCAGAGGAAGGTGCCGATCGCCTTGGCCGGGCGGACGAAGAGGAAGTCGTACAGCTCGTCGAAGTACCACTTGTTCAGGAAGAACTGGTACAGGCCGCGATGGCGGGCAGCCACCTGCCCCGGCAGCGCCGGGTTGCGGATGTAGAAGGCCCAGGCGATGGCAAAGCCCAGCGCCATCATCACCGTCGGGATGATCGCGATCCCGAAGGCCACCTCGTGCAGATCGTGCAGCACGTGGTTGTCCGGGCCGGTGAACAGCGAGGCGCCCCAGAACTCGGCATATTCGTGACCGACGAAGAAGCCTTCGAAGACGATACCCGCGAACAGCGCGCCCACCGACAGGATCAGCAGCGGCACCAGCATGACCATCGGCGATTCATGCACATGGTGCATGACGTCGGCCGAGGCGCGCGGCTTGCCGTGGAAGGTCAGGAAGATCAGGCGCCAGGAATAGAAGCTGGTCAGCAGCGCCGAGATCACCGTCAGGCCCCAGCCATACATGGCGAAGGAATTGTGCCCGACGAACGCCGCCTCGATGACCGCGTCCTTGGAGAAATAGCCGGCGGTGAACGGGAAACCGGTCAGGGCCAGCGTGCCGATGACCATGGTCCAATAGGTGACCGGGATGTGCTTGCGCAGCCCGCCCATGCGCCGCATGTCCTGCTCGTCCGAGACCGAGTGGATCACCGAGCCAGCGCCCAGGAACAGCAGTGCCTTGAAGAAGGCGTGGGTGAACAGGTGGAAGATCGCCACGCCATAGGCGCCGACGCCGAGTGCGACGAACATGTAGCCGAGCTGCGAACAGGTCGAATAGGCGATGACGCGCTTGATGTCGTTCTGGACGAGACCGACGGTCGCCGCGAACAGCGCGGTGGTGGCGCCGACGAAGGTCACGACGGTCAGAGCGGTGTGGCTGAGCTCGAAGATCGGCGACATGCGGGCCAGCATGAAGACGCCGGCGGTGACCATGGTCGCCGCGTGAATGAGCGCCGAGACCGGGGTCGGGCCTTCCATGGCGTCCGGCAGCCAGGTGTGGAGGCCGAGCTGGGCCGACTTGCCCATCGCGCCTAGGAACAGGAGCAGGCAGACGGCGGTCAGCGCGCCCGCCATGGGCAGCGCATATCCGGCGAAGTTCAGGACCGGCGCACCGGCACCGGCAGCGGCCTCTGCGCCCTCCCCGCCCATCTGGCCGGCGAGATCGGCGGCGCCGGCGAAGATGGTGTCGAAATTGACCGAGCCGAACAGCACGAAGACGCCGAAGATGCCGAGGATGAAGCCGAAGTCACCGACGCGGTTGACGATGAAAGCCTTCATGGCGGCGGCGTTGGCCGACGGCTTCTTGTACCAGAAACCGATCAGCAGATAGGACGCCAGGCCGACGCCCTCCCAGCCGAAGAACATCTGGACGAGGTTGTTCGAGGTCACCAGCATCAGCATGGCGAAGGTGAACAGCGACAGATAGGCGAAGAAGCGCGGCCGATGCGGGTCGTGGTGCATGTAGCCGATCGAATAGATGTGGACCAGCGACGAGACCGTGTTCACGACGACCAGCATGACCAGCGTCAGCCGGTCGATGCGCAGCGACCACGAGACGTCCAGTCCGCCCGACTGCATCCACTGGAACAGCGTGATGCGCAGGGTCTCGGACTCGCCGAAGCCGAAGCTGATGAAGGCGATCCACGACAGGACCGCGGCAGCCACCAGGAAGGCCGAAGTCGTATATTCGGACGCCTTGGCGCCGATCGCATTGCCGAACAGGCCGGCGATCAGGAAGCCGGCGAGCGGCAGGAGAACGATGGTCTGATACACGCCCGATCAGCCTTTCATCGTGTTGACGTCGTCGACGGCGATGGAGCCGCGATTGCGGAAGAAGACCACCAGGATGGCCAGGCCGATCGCCGCCTCGGCAGCCGCGACCGTCAGCACGAAGAGCGCGAAGATCTGGCCGACAAGGTCGTTCAGGAAGGCCGAGAAGGCCACGAAATTGATGTTCACGGCCAGAAGGATCAGCTCGACCGACATGAGGATCGTGATGATGTTCTTCCGGTTCATGAAGATGCCGAAGACGCCCGTGACGAACAGGATCGCCCCGACGGTAAGGTAGTGTCCGAGACCGACTTCCATCGTATCCGTTCCTTTCGCTCTCAGATGCCCTTGCCGCTCTCGACCTTGCGGATCTCCACCGCGGTCGCGGGCGTGCGCCCCACCTGCTGCGGGATCGACTGGCGCTTCAGGCCTTCCTTGTGGCGCAGCGTCAGGACGATCGCTCCGACCATGGCGACGAAGAGGATCAGGCCGGCCAGCTGGAAGAACAGGATGTAGCGGGTGTAGAGGACGCTGCCGAGCGCCTCGATGTTGGAAACTTCCTCAAGCGGCGGGATCGGCATGGACGTCGCCAGCGCCATCTGTGGGTCGTAGTAATTGCCGGTGGCGGCGATGACCAGTTCGGCCAGAAGCACGACGCCGATGATCACGCCGATCGGGGCGTATTTCAGCGTGTCCCGCTTCACCCGTCCGAAGTCGATGTCGAGCATCATGACGACGAAGAGGAAGAGGATCGCCACGGCGCCGACATAGACGACGATCAGGATCAGCGCGAGGAACTCGGCGCCGGCCAGAAGGAAGAGCCCCGCCGCCGCCACGAAGGTGAGGATCAGGAACAGCACCGAATGCACGGGGTTGCGCGCCAGCACGACCATCAGGCCCGAGCCGACGGCGACCAGCGCAAACAGATAGAAGAAGACTGCCTGAAGGCCCAGCATCCTCGGGCTCCTTTTGCTGGCGGACACGGCGGCCGAAGGTGCCGCGTGCCTGCCCTGAACGTCATGTCGAAGACCGGTCCGGCGCTCTTACGAAGCAGCGGAACCGGCGATTCTCAGCCGCCGAAAACTCTGCGCCCGATTACCGGTAAGGCGCGTCGAGCGCAATGTTGCGCGCGATCTCGCGCTCCCAGCGATCGCCGTTATCGAGCAGTTTCTGCTTGTCGTAGTAGAGTTCCTCGCGGGTCTCCGTGGAGAACTCGAAATTCGGCCCCTCGACGATGGCGTCGACCGGGCAGGCTTCCTGGCAGAAGCCGCAATAGATGCACTTCACCATGTCGAGGTCGTAACGCACCGTGCGGCGGGTGCCGTCGTTGCGGCGCGGGCCGGCCTCGATGGTGATCGCCTGGGCCGGACAGATCGCCTCGCACAGCTTGCAGGCGATGCAGCGCTCCTGGCCGTTGGGATAACGGCGAAGGGCATGCTCGCCGCGGAAGCGCGGGCTCTGCGGATTCTTCTCGAAGGGGTAGTTCACCGTCGCCTTCGGCGCGAAGAAGTACCGCATCGACAGGCCCATGGCCTTGACGAATTCGATGAGGAACAGCGACCGGACGGTCTGTGCAATGGCACTCATAAGGCTCTAGCCTCCCAGATTCGAGGCGATGATCGGCGCGGCGAACCAGCCGACGACCGGAAACAGAACAAGCTGCGAATAGCGCGCGACGTTGAGGGCGAGACCCGCGGGGTCCCCCTCCCCGCCATGCGGGCGGTCCCGGCGGTTGCGGACATAGCCGAGGATCATGAAATCGACGATCCCCAGCACCAGTCCGGCCAGCGCACCGATGAGCGCGGGCTCCATCATACGGCCGCCGCGCCCCAGCCCATCACCTGCAGCACGAAGGCGACCAGCACCACCATGCCCAGCGAGATCGGCAGGAAGACCTTCCAGCCCAGACGCATGAGCTGATCGTAGCGGTAGCGCGGCACGAAGGCCTTGACCATGGCGAACATGAAGAAGGCCAGCGCGACCTTGGCGAGGAACCAGACGACGCCCGGCACCCAGGTAAAGGGCGCGAAGTTTGCCGGCGGCAGCCAGCCACCCATGAACAGGATGGTCATCAGGCAGCACATCAGGGTGATGGCCGCATATTCGCCGAGCATGAACATCATGTACGGGGTGGAGCCGTACTCGACCATGAAGCCGGCGACGAGTTCGGATTCGGCTTCCGGCAGATCGAAGGGCGGCCGGTTCGTCTCGGCCAAGGCCGAGATGAAGAAGATCACGAACATCGGGAACAGCCCGAGCCAGTGCCAGTCGAGGAAGGTGTTGGGCAGGCCGATCATGGTGCCGAGGCCGGTCTGCTGGGCCAGCACGATGTCGGTGAGGTTCAGCGAGCCGACGCACAGCAGCACGGTGACGATGACGAAGCCGATGGAGACCTCGTAGGAGACCATCTGCGCCGCCGAGCGGAGCGCGCCGAGGAAGGCGTATTTCGAGTTCGACGCCCATCCGCCCATGATCACGCCATAGACCTCGAGCGAGGAGATCGCGAAGACGTAGAGGATGCCGATATTGATGTCGGCGATCACCCAGCCGTCGGCGACCGGCACCACCGCGAAGGTCGCTAGGGCCAGCGTCACCGCGACCAGCGGCGCGAGCAGGAAGACGATCTTGTCGGAGCTGGCCGGAACGACCGGCTCCTTGAGGACGAACTTCAGGAGATCGGCGAAGGACTGGAACAGACCCCAGGGACCGACGACGTTGGGTCCGCGGCGCATCTGCACCGCCGCCCAGATCTTGCGGTCGGCCAGGAGGATGTAGGCCACCAGCACCAGCAGAACGACCAGGAACAGGAGGCTCTGCCCGAGAATGATCAGGCCCGGCCAGAGATAGAGGGAGGTGAAATCAGCCACTGCCAGCCGTCCTTATTCCGCTGCTTCCAGATGCTCGGCCTTGGCGAGCTGCGAGCACTCGGCCATGACCTTCGACGCACGGGCGATGGGGTTCGTCAGGTAGAAGTCGCCGATATTGGAGGCGAAGCTGCCACCGTTCAGCGTTCCGGCACGGTCGGCCAGACGGGTGATGGCCGCCGCATCCGCCGGCTCGACCCGGTCGGTCCGCATCCAGGGATGCGACTGGTAGATCTCGCTGCGCAATGCGCCGAGGGAATCGAAGCCGAGCGTATGGCCGAGAACCGCCGACAGCGCGCGGATGATCGCCCAGTCCTCGCGGGCGTCGCCCGGCGGGAAGCCGGGGCGGCTGCCGGTCTGGGCACGGCCCTCGACATTGACCCAGGTGCCCGACTTCTCCGTATAGGCGGCGCCCGGCAGGATGACGTCGGCACGATGGGCGCCGCGGTCGCCATGGGTGCCGATATAGACGACGAAGGCGCCCGGCGCGATCTCGACCTCGTCGGCACCGAGATTGAACAGGACGTCGACCGCTCCGTTCGTCATCTCGGCGACGTTGCGACCGCCCTCCCCCGGCACGAAGCCGATGTCGAGGCCGCCGACGCGCGAGGCTGCCGAGTGCAGCACGTTGAAGCCGTTCCAGCCATCGGTGACCGCACCGATTTCGCGCGACAGGGCCGCGAGCGAGGCCAGCAGCTCGGCGCCGTTGTCGCCGGCAAGCGCGCCCTGACCCACGATGATCATCGGACGTTCGGCATTCTTCAGCGCGTCGAAGAAGCCCTGGCTGGCGCCTTCGAGGTTCGACAGCGTCTCGGCGCCGGCGCCCAGATAGGTGTAGTCATAGCGCAGATCGACATTCTCGCCGACAACGCCGATCGGGAAACCGCCCATGCGCCAGCGCTTGCGGATGCGGGCATTCAGCACCGACGCCTCGAAGCGCGGATTGGAGCCGACGATCAGCAGCGCGTCGGCATCCTCGATGCCGGCGATGGTGGTGTTGAAGAGATAGGAGGCCCGACCGTCCGCCGGATCGAGCTTGGCCCCGTCCTGGCGGCAATCGACGCTGGTCGAGCCGAGCTCAGACATCAGGCGCTTGAGCGCCCACATCTCTTCCACCGCGGCCAGATCGCCGGCGATGGCGCCGATGCGGTCAGCGGCAGCACCGTCGACCTTCGTCTTGATCGCGGCGAAGGCTTCCTGCCAGCTGGCGGGGCGCAGACGACCGTTCTCGCGGACATAGGGCTTGTCGAGGCGCTGGGTGCGCAGGCCATCCCAGATGAAGCGGGTCTTGTCGGAGATCCACTCCTCGTTGATCTCCTCGTTGATGCGCGGAAGAATACGCATCACTTCGCGGCCGCGGGTGTCGACTCGGATGTTGGAACCGACGGCGTCCATGACGTCGATGGTCTCGGTCTTGGACAGCTCCCACGGGCGCGCCTGGAAGGCGTAGGGCCGCGAGGTCAGCGCGCCGACCGGGCAAAGGTCGATGACGTTGCCCTGCAGCTCGGAGGTCATCGCCTGCTCGAGGAAGGTGGTGATCTCGGCGTCTTCGCCGCGGCCAACCAGGCCAAGCTCAGAGATTCCAGCGACTTCCGTCGTGAAGCGGACGCAGCGCGTGCAGTGGATGCAGCGCGTCATGATCGTCTTGACCAGGGGGCCGATGTACTTGTCCTCGACGGCGCGCTTGTTCTCCTGGTAGCGCGAACTGTCGACGCCATAGGCCATGGCCTGGTCCTGCAGGTCGCACTCGCCGCCCTGGTCGCAGATCGGGCAATCCAGCGGGTGGTTGATCAGCAGGAATTCCATCACGCCTTCGCGGGCCTTCTTGACCATCGGCGTGGTCGTGAAGACTTCCGGAAGCTGGCCTTCGGGTCCGGGGCGCAGATCGCGCACGCCCATGGCGCAGGACGCCGCCGGCTTGGGCGGTCCGCCCTTCACCTCGACGAGGCACATGCGGCAGTTGCCGGCGATCGACAGCCGCTCGTGGAAACAGAAACGCGGAATCTCGGCGCCGGCCTCCTCGCACGCCTGCAACAGCGTGTAGTGATCCGGAACCTCGACTTCCCTGCCGTCGACTTTGAGCTTGGTCATAGACTTGTCCTGCTTATTCCGCTGCCTCGAGCACCGGACGGCGGTCAGTGTCGGCATTGCGCGAGTAGTCGTCGATGCGGCGCTCGATCTCGGCGCGGAAATGGCGCACCAGACCCTGGATCGGCCATGCGGCGGCATCGCCGAGCGCACAGATGGTGTGGCCCTCGACCTGCTTGGTCACGTCGAGCAGCATGTCGATCTCGCGCTTCTGCGCGTTGCCGGTCGCCATGCGCTCCATGACCCGCCACATCCAGCCCGTGCCCTCGCGGCACGGGGTGCACTGGCCGCAGCTCTCGTGCTTGTAGAAATACGAGATGCGGGCGATCGCCTTCACGATGTCGGTGGACTTGTCCATGACGATCACGGCGGCGGTGCCGAGCGAGGTCTTGATCTCGCGCAGGCCGTCGAAATCCATCGGCGCGTCGATGATGTCGGCCGCCGGCACAAGCGGAACCGAGGAACCGCCCGGGATGACCGCCAGAAGATTGTCCCAGCCGCCCCGGACGCCGCCGCAATGCTTCTCGATCAGCTCGCGGAAGGGAATTCCCATCTCTTCCTCGACCGTGCAGGGCTGCTCGACATGGCCGGAGATGCAGTACAGCTTGGTGCCGGTGTTGTTCGGACGACCGAGGCCGGCGAACCAGCCGCCGCCACGGCGCAGGATGGTCGGCGCAACGGCGATCGACTCGACGTTGTTGACCGTGGTCGGGCAGCCATAGAGGCCGACATTGGCCGGGAACGGCGGCTTCAGCCGCGGCTGGCCCTTCTTGCCCTCGAGGCTTTCCAGGAGCGCCGTCTCTTCGCCGCAGATATAGGCGCCGGCACCGTGGTGGACGATGATGTCGTAGTCCCAGCCGCACTTGTTGTCGCGTCCGAGAAGCCCGGCCTCGTAGCACTCGTCGATGGCCCGCTGCAGCGCCTGGCGCTCGCGGATATATTCACCGCGCACATAGATGTAGCAGGTGTTCGCGCCCATCGCGAAACCGGCGATGACGCAGCCCTCGATCAGCGTGAACGGGTCGTTCCGCATGATCTCCCGGTCCTTGCAGGTGCCGGGCTCGGACTCGTCGGCATTGATGACGAGGTAGTGCGGGCGGCCATCGGACTGCTTGGGCATGAAGGACCATTTCAGGCCCGTCGGGAAGCCGGCGCCGCCGCGCCCGCGCAGACCCGACGCCTTCATCTCGTTGATGATCCAGTCGCGGCCCTTGCCGATGATGTCGGCGATGCCGTCGAAATGGCCACGCTTCATCGCGGCCTTCAGGCTCTTGTCCCGCAGGCCGTAGATGTTGGTGAAGATGCGATCCTGATCGTTCAGCATCTAGATTCTCCTCGCACGCATCAGCGCTCGCCCGAACCGGAAGACGACGTGGTCGCGAGGACCTTCGCCTGTTCGATCCAGCCTTCGCGCACCGCACGGCCGCGGAAGTTCAGATAGTCGTCGATCCAGATCAGCTCTGTCTCGCGCCATTTGGCGACCTGCCAGAAATGGAAGACGCCGAGGCCGTTCAGCTTGGCCTCGATGACCGGTCCGACGCCCTTGATCTTCTTCAGATCGTCCTTGTCGCCCTGCGGCGCGTCCAGGAGATCGGAGGGCTTGTCGCCGACCTGTGCGGGTGCCGCCTCGGGCTCGGCCTTGCTGGCGAAATGATCGGCATTGCCGGGGCCGGGGCTCGTATCGGACGTATGCGCGCGCAGGCCTTCCGGCTCGCCCGGCGACACCTGATCGCGGCCGGTCAGGTCGGCGGATTCCGCGTCCCGCTCCTGCACGGCCGGCACGTCGTCGGGACGCCGCGCATCCTGCACCACGGCAGCCTCGGCGGCGCCTTCCTTGGCGGCCAGATTGCCCTTGGTAGAGGCATCGGCGGCCGGCGTGTCGGCGGACACCTGGTTCGCCTCGACCGCATCGCGATCGGCTTCGCCGGTGGCGCCTTCCCGCGCACCGCCGGTCTGGCCCGCACCCGGGCCGGCCTCGGCGACCAGCGTGTCGCTCTCTTCCTTCTCGGCCCCCTGCGCAACACTGGCATCGCCAGCCTTGCCGGGGGCGGCGATGGTCGGATTGGTCTCGGCGGCCGCCGTATCCGGACGCCCGGCCTTGGACGGCGGGGTGGAGATCGCCTGCCCTGCCCCGGAGCCCTGCGACGGTGCGCCATTGGCCGGGCCGCCCTGAGACTTCTGGTCGGCGATCAGGTCGTCGTAATCGCCCTTGAGCGTCGTCAAACCACCGATCGGCACCGATTCATGGCGGCCGTTCTGCGGTCCCGTCTTCACATCGCCGCCGCGACCGGCCTCGAACTCGTCGATGATCTCTTCGAGCCGCTCGGGGGTCAGATCCTCGTAGGCGTCATGGAAGATCATCACCATTGGCGCGTTGACGCAGGCGCCAAGGCACTCGACCTCTTCCCAGGAGAGCGTGCCGGCCTCGTTGCGATGGAACGGCTCGGCGTGGATCTTCGAACGGCAGACCGCCTTCAGATCCTCGGCGCCGCGCAGCATGCAGGGCGTGGTGCCGCAGACCTGGATATGGGCGCGCGTACCGACCGGCTTGAGCTGGAACTGGGTATAGAAGGTCGCGACCTCGAGGACGCGGATGAGCGGCATCTCCAGCATGTCGGCGACATGCTCGATTGCTGCCTTGGTGACCCACCCCTCCTGATCCTGCGCGCGCATCAGCAGCGGGATCACGGCCGATTGCTGGCGCTCCGACGGATATTTACGGATCGTCGCCTGCGCCCAGGCCGCATTTTCATCGGTGAAGGCGAAGCCGTGAGGCTGGAAGGCATCGTCCGCGAGACGTCTGACAGACATCGGACCTCGACTTTAGAACCAGTTCAACATGCTATGTTGCGGCGCGTTCTATCACACGATCCGCAAAAGGCCAGTGGCCAGAAGCCGCATCAAAGCCCGACAAAGGCGCGGTTTCCCCAAGTGTTGGCATCGCGGGCGGGAAACCCGCGACGGGTCGAACAAAGCGGCGCCGAAGCGCCGAGGTCACGGCCGTCCGCGCGAGCGCGCGGCGCCGTGCCAAATCAACGGTCGACTTCGCCGAAGACGATATCCAGCGTGCCGAGGATCGCCGAGACGTCGGCCAGCATGTGGCCGCGGCACAGCATGTCCATCGCCTGCAGATGCGCGAAGCCCGGCGCCTTGATCTTGCAGCGATACGGCTTGTTGGTGCCGTCGGCGACCAGGTAGACGCCGAACTCGCCCTTCGGCGCCTCGACCGCCGCATAGACCTCGCCCTCGGGGACGTGGAAGCCCTCGGTGTAGAGCTTGAAGTGATGGATGAGCGCTTCCATCGAGCGCTTCATCTGGCCGCGCTTCGGCGGCACGATCTTGCCTTCGGTCGCCGAGACCGGGCCGGTGCTGTGCTCGCCCGTGAGCTGGGCAATGCACTGCTTCATGATCTTCACCGATTCGCGCATCTCGATCATGCGGATCAGGTAGCGATCGTAGCAGTCGCCGTTCTTGCCGACCGGGATGTCGAAATCCATCTCGTCGTAGCATTCGTAGGGCTGCGACTTGCGCAGGTCCCAGGCGACGCCGGAGCCGCGGATCATCACGCCCGAAAAGCCCATCGCCCAGGCATCCTCGATGCCGACGACGCCGATGTCGACATTGCGCTGCTTGAAGATGCGGTTGTCGGTCAGAAGGCCTTCGATGTCGTCGCAGACCTTGAGGAACGGATCGCACCAGGCGCCGATATCCTCGATGAGCTGCTGCGGCAGGTCGGCGTGGACGCCGCCGGGACGGAAATAGGCCGCATGCAGGCGCGAGCCCGAGGCACGCTCGTAGAAGACCATCAGCTTCTCGCGCTCCTCGAAGCCCCACAATGGCGGGGTCAGCGCGCCGACGTCCATGGCCTGGGTCGTCACGTTGAGGAGATGCGAGAGGATGCGGCCGATCTCGGAATACAGGACGCGGATCAGCTGCCCGCGCTTGGGCACCTCGACGCCGGTCAGACGCTCGACCGCCAGGCAGAAGGCATGCTCCTGGTTCATCGGGGCGACGTAGTCGAGACGGTCGAAATACGGGATCGACTGGAGATAGGTCTTGTGCTCGATCAGCTTCTCGGTGCCGCGATGCAGAAGCCCGATATGCGGATCGACGCGCTCGACGATCTCGCCGTCGAGCTCGACCACCAGACGCAGCACGCCGTGCGCGGCCGGATGCTGGGGGCCGAAATTGATGTTGAAGTTGCGGACGTCGATCTCAGCCATGCGGCGTTTCCTGCTGCGGCGCGACCTTCGCGAAGAATTCGGCGCCCGTCATCTGTTCGGTCTCGTTGGCGAAGGCGTACCAGGACGGCTTCGAGTCGATGAAGATTTCCTGCGTCAGCTGCGTGTTGCTCAGCCCGTCGAACAAAGTCGCCGACATGGCGTAATGCTCACCATCGAGGCTGCGCCAGAAAAGCGAGGTGCCGCAGACCTTGCAGAAGCCGCGTTCGCCCCAGCCGGAGGAGCTGTAGGTGGCGATGAGGTCGGTCCCGGCGGCCACCACGTTGCTGGCGCCGTCGAGCGCCATAAACGGGCCGGCGGTCCAGCGGCGACAGGTGTCGCAGTGACAGACGCCGACGTCCAGCGTCTCGAAATCGGCATCGATCCGCACGCCGCCGCAAAGGCACTTTGCCTGAAGCCGCTTCGTCCCCATCACACGCTCCCTGCGCTACTGCTTGGCCTTCTCGTCTCCCGGCAGAACATACTCGGTTCCTTCCCAGGGGGACAGGAAGTCGAAATTGCGGAATTCCTGCCGCAGCTCGACCGGCTCGTACACGACCTGCTTCTTGGCCTCGTCGTAATGAACCTCGACGAAGCCGGTCAGCGGGAAGTCCTTGCGCAGCGGATAGCCCTCGAAGCCGTAGTCGGTGAGGATGCGGCGCAAATCCGGATGGCCGGTGAACAGGATGCCGTAGAAATCATAGGCCTCGCGCTCGAACCAGTCGGCGCCGGCGAAGACGCCGGTCACGGACGGCACGGGCGCATCCACGCCGGTGCGGACCTTGATGCGGATGCGCTGGTTCTGGCGCGGCGACAGCAGGTGATAGACCACCTCGAAACGCTCTGCGCGCTCGGGGTAGTCGACGCCGCAGATGTCGACCAGGTTGATGAACTGGGTCTGCGGATCGTCCCGCAGGAAGGTCAGCACCCGGACGATGTCGGCCGGCGCAACGATCAGCGTCAGCTCGCCGAACGCCGTGATCGTCTCGATCAGCGTGTCGCCGAGCGTCTCGACGACATAGTCGGTCAGATCCTTCGTGGCGTGTTCGCGAATCATCTCAAACCTCAGCGCTCGATCGTGCCGGTCCGGCGGATCTTCTTCTGCAGAAGCAGCACGCCGTAGAGCAGAGCCTCGGCCGTCGGCGGGCAGCCGGGAACGTAGATGTCGACCGGGACCACCCGGTCGCAGCCGCGCACGACCGAATAGGAATAGTGATAATAGCCGCCGCCATTGGCGCAGGAGCCCATCGAGATGACGTAGCGCGGCTCCGGCATCTGGTCGTAGACCTTGCGCAGCGCCGGGGCCATCTTGTTGGTCAGCGTGCCGGCGACAATCATCACGTCGGACTGGCGCGGCGAGGCGCGCGGCGCGAAGCCGAAGCGCTCGGCGTCATAGCGCGGCATCGACATCTGCATCATCTCGACGGCGCAGCAGGCCAGGCCGAAGGTCATCCACATCAGCGAGCCGGTGCGGGCCCACTGGATGAGATCCTCGGTCGAGGTGACGAGGAAGCCCTTGTCGGCCAGCTCGTTGTTGACGTCGGTGACGAAGGGATCGGCCGTCGGCGCAACCATCTTCGGCCCGGCGACGCCGGCATCCGTCGATGGTGCATGTGCGACGAGCGGGCGGGACGTATCGATCAATCCCATTCCAGTGCTCCCTTCTTCCACTCGTAGATGAAGCCGACCGTCAGGACACCGAGAAACACCATCATCGACCAGAAGCCGAACCAGCCGAGGGTTCCGAAGGTGGCGGCCCACGGGAACAGGAAGGCGACCTCGAGGTCGAAGATGATGAACAGGATCGAGACGAGATAGAACCGCACGTCGAACTTCATGCGGGAATCGTCGAAGGCGTCAAAGCCGCACTCGTAGGCGGACAGCTTCTCGTCGTCCGGCGCCTTGAACGCCAGAAGGAACGGAGAGACCAGAAGGGCCAGTCCGATGAGAAGCGCGACGCCGACGAAAATGACGATCGGCAGATAGGATGCGAGAAGTTCGGGCATCTCGATGTCCCCAGAATCAATGGCGACCGATCGGACGGCCGCAAACTCGCGATCATCCCTTCCGCAGGCCGCCGGAGAGCCGATCGGACCGGAGGCACCGGGGATCGGCGGATCGTGACGGCGAAAACAAGGGCCTTTCGCGCTGCGGCGAGAACTATCGCCTTCTCCCTGGCGAAGCAAGGCGGGAAGCGCCGGTATCGGGACCTGCGATCCGGGGCCGCAGGGCGCCGGCGAAAGCGCCGGATCGGCACCCTGCGGGCGGAGCCGACGCGTGGCCGTTGCGTTCCGACCCCAGGCGTCCGACGATCATGCCGGGCGCGGAAGCGTCCGCGAGTGGAGGAGCAGCCATGAACATGCGTGAGGACAAGGTCACGGACTGGCGCGCGATGCGCGAGGCGCCGCGCGACGGCAGCCGCATCCTGGCAACCGTGCGGGCCAGCGAGCAGGGACCGGCCGAGGTGGACGTGGTGCGCTGGACCGCGCCGCGTGGCGCCTTCGAGCCGGAGTGGATCGCCACCGATTCCGACCCGGCCTGCCTGGTCACCTATGGCGACGACGAACTGGTCGCCTGGATGCCGATCCCCTCCCCGACCCTGCCATCGGCGGCAGCGGAGACATCCTGGCCGCAGCCGGCCAACGAACGGGATTTCGAGGAGGAATCGGGATCGGGCATCTGAGCCGGACGCCCAACGCAGATCGGCTGTCGCGATCGGGCCCGCGAGACGCGCCATGGGGCGTCCGGACGCGCGATGCGCCGACGCTGCCTTGCGGCAGCCATCGGGGCTCGTCGGCTCGGAACTGATTGTTCTGAAAGAAAAAGTGGCGCGAGTGACGGGGCTCGAACCCGCGACCTCCGGCGTGACAGGCCGGCACTCTAACCGACTGAGCTACACCCGCGCTCCACCGCTCGGAAGCGGCTGATGAGCGGTCGTTTACGGCCAAGACCGGGGAGTGTCAAGCGACAAGCCGGGACAAAAATCATCGCAGTGCAAGATGATCCGGCTGCGCCGCACGGAAGCCCGGTTTACCGCGGTTTTGCGACGACGGGACGACACGCGGATTGCCGGGACGAACCGCTGCCCAATCCCCTCGCAGGCAGAATCAGGACGAATCGAACCGGCATCTTTTTCGCGATTCACGGATGGATTCGCATCGAGGGGACGAGACCGAAACGCCCGCGCCGTCTTCTTTGGGTCTGGCGCCGGATCCGTCGGCGGCGATTAGGCCCTGGGGCATCCGATTCCTGGGCATCGCCGAGTCTGACAGCGCCGGCGACCGGATCGGCTTCGCCTTGAGGTCAACGAGCTTGGTCCGACAAGTCAGCCGGAATGACGAGACTGCGCGCGACATGGCGGAGCGCGAGGGTCGACGACGCCAGCGCGCCCTTCCCGCGTGCTGGCCGTCGGCCGCCAGACTGCAGTCGTCCAATGGTTCGGCTGCGGAACGTCGCGGTCGGCTCCCACAGGCCGGAGCACCCGACAGGCGCATGGCGGGCTTGCGGCGCGGTGCGGAAAACCCTAGAGATTTGCGCGCGGGCGATTAGCTCAGTTGGTAGAGCGCCTCGTTTACACCGAGGATGTCGGCAGTTCGAGCCTGTCATCGCCCACCATTCCCGCCGCGGACGTCGCCGTCTCTCCGGCCCTATCGCGTCTGCCATGCCCCGCCTCTTCAGATCACGTGACATGCGGAAACCCGGTTCATGAGTGATACGGACTGCGTCGTTGCCGGCGCCGGGGTCGTTGGCCTTGCGATTGCGCGGCGCCTGGCGCTTGCCGGACGCGAGGTGCTGGTGCTGGAAGCGGCCGACCATTTCGGGTCCGAGACGAGTTCGCGCAATTCCGAAGTCATCCACGCGGGCATCTACTATCCGGTCGGCAGCCTGAAGGCGCAGTTGTGCGTTGCCGGACGCAAGGCGCTTTATGCCTATGCCGCCGAACGCCACGTGCCGCATGCGCGCACCGGCAAGCTGATCGTCGCCACCTCCGAGGCGCAGGTCGCCCGGCTCGGCGAGATCAGGGAGAAGGCGGCGCGCTGCGGCGTCGACGATCTCGTCCTTCTGTCCGGCCCGGCGGCGATGGAGATGGAGCCGGCGCTGACCTGCGTTGCCGCCCTGCACTCGCCCGCGACCGGCATCATCGACAGCCACGCCCTGATGCAGAGCTATCTCGGCGATCTCGAAGCGGCCGGCGGCCAGGTGGTGTTCAACACCACGATTGCCTCGGGCCGGCTGGAAGATCGCGGCGTCCGGCTCGTTACCCGCGACCGGGCAAGCGGCGAGGAGACCGAGATCACCACCGATCTCCTGGTCAATGCCGCCGGTCTGCATGCCCAGCGTCTCGCCGGCGCCATCGACGGCTTTCCCGCGGATCACGTTCCGGCCGCCACCTATGCCAAGGGCAATTACTTCGCCGCACCGGGACGCACGCCATTCGAGCGGCTGATCTATCCGGTGCCCGAGGATGGCGGGCTGGGTGTCCACCTCACCTTCGATCTCGGCGGCCAGATGCGCTTCGGCCCCGATGTCGAGTGGATCGACGGCATCGACTATGGCGTCGATCCTGACCGGGCGGCGGGCTTCTATGCGGAGATCCGGCGCTACTGGCCGGGCCTGCCCGACGATTCGCTGACCCCGGCCTATAGCGGCATCCGCTCCAAGCTGTCGGGGCCGGGCCAGCCGGCGGCCGATTTCCGCATCGACGGGCCACAGGTCCACGGCGTCGATGCGATGGTCAATCTGTTCGGGATCGAGAGCCCAGGCCTGACCGCGAGCCTGGCCATCGCCGATCATGTGGCCGACTGCCTGGGTCTGCCGAAGCAATAGCCGCTAGACGAACTTGGGTGCGACGCAAATCGACCGCGGCGGGTGCCGCCTCGGCGCGCGTCATGCTGATGCTGCCAACCTGACATCTGGGCGTTCCGGCCGGACTATTCGGCCGGCGAGAGCGATGCGTCGTGCAGCGTGTCCGCGGCGGGCGCCCGCTCCCGGTCGATGAAGCGATCCGCCAAAGCGGCGCCCACCACCATCGCGGCAAGGCCGACCAGTGATGAGACCGCCAGCACCGCGCCGCCGGTGAAGCCCGCGCCGATGGTGCAGCCGACCGCCAGGATGCCGCCGAAACCCATCAGGACGGCGCCGATCGTATAGCGCAGCACAGACGGCGTGCCGGGCTCGGAGAAGGTCGCGATGCGGAAATTGCCGAACAGGATTGCCGCGAGGAACGCGCCGACAAGCGTGCCGATCAGGACACCCTGATCGAGGCCAAAGAAGCTGTCCGGGTCGGTGGCAAGCGCACCGGTGGTGGCCAGCGGCCGGATATAGGACAGGCTCTCGGCCTGGATCGGCTCGAACACCTGCAGCGACAGGGTGTAGGTGAAGTACCAGCCGGCGACGACGCTGGCGCCGACGCCGATGCCGCCGATGAAACGCCAGACGGACACCTTCGAGACCAGCGCGAGGGCCAGCGCCGAAACGGCAAGGATCGCACCAATGGCAATGCCCGCTTCCTGGCCGAGGCCGGCATGGGCGAGGAGGTCGTTGCCGCCGATCGCCGCCGTGCTCCACAGGCCGCCCGCAGCATCCCGCAAGGGGACGAGGACGCCGCTATAGGTTGCCAGACCGACGATCGCGACAATCACCGACGTATAGATCGCGCGCAGATTGCCCGATGCCGCCAAGACGATCATCCGGGAGACGCAGCCGCGCGACAGCACCATGCCGAGGCCGAAGACGAGGCCGCCGATGATGGCGCCGGACAGGCTCTGGGCGGTGGAGAAGAAGCGCGTCTCGCGCACGTCGACATAGCCGTAATTGAGCAGAAGCTGGATGCCGAGCACCGCGACCGCGAAGCCGCCGGCCCAGACCGCCAGCGCGGACAGGCCACGCCGCCGGGTGAGATCCAGAACGGCCGAGCGCGTGCAGAAGGCGCTGCGCTGGGCGAAGATGCCGAACAGGCCGCCGACGACGGCGCCGCCGATCAGCGCGGTGGCGTTCTCGCCGACGAGATCGATCAGGGGAACGAAATCCATCGCCATATGTCCCGGTGCCGTTGCAATAGCTGGAACATATGCGGAGTTCGCGATGTATTCGCGCTACAGGAATGCGGGCCGGGGCTGCAGGCGGAAACAGCTTTGCGGCAAACGCCCGCTGCGTGGATTCTCGTTCCCCCCGGCAGGTATCGGTCAGGTTAGGGCGTTCTGGACCGCGCAGCTGCCGGCTGCTGAAGCCTAAAGGGCTGCGCCGGGCGGCTACGGCTTGACGATGGTGTAGCCGGTCTCGTCGAGGCGGATCAGCTCGGCGACGCCGGCTTCCACCTCCTCGGCGAAGGAGACGATCTCTGGCCGCTCGCCCTCGGCCTGCTCGAGCGAATCGAGCGTGTTGCCGCAGGCCACGAAGCCGACATTCGGCATGCTCTGGTCGAAGGAGGTCAGCCGGTCCATCACCGGGGTGCGCTCCGGCCGCAGCATCTCGATACCGGGGCCGTAGACGACGATGCGGATCTCCACCTCCTCGGCCTTGGCCGTGTAGAAGCGCGAGACATTGGCGGCGATATCGAGCGCCGACCGCATCGCCGCCTCGTCCTTGTCGGAGACCTGCAGCGCCAGCTTGTGCGTGACGAAGCCGCCGTCATCCTCGGCCTCCTGCGCTGCGGCCACCGTCACGGCCTGACCGGCCGCCAGCATGGCGGCAAAGGCGAAAACCAGACCGGCCAGCGCCGCGGTCAGCCGGGTGCGCCGGTGCGCGATCGGTGCGGGGGCGTTGCTGGCCATGGTCTCGCCTTTCGTTACTGAAGCTCGAGCTCGGGATATTTCGCGATCACGTCGTCGCGGTTCATCCGCGGCGTGAGCGCCGGATACATGTAGCTGTAGCCGGCATTCTCGTATTTCGCGATGTCGATCACCGCGGCCGGGACGACGGTGAACAGGTCGTAGAATTCGTCCGGCGCGTAGCCCCGCCCCTTGGCGGCGTTGCGGCAGATATGGAACTCGACTCCTTCGTCGGCCAGTTCCTTGACTGCATCATATACGTCCGGGAAGGCCGCGCGGTTGAGGCGCGAGAAGCCATGCAGTTCGTTGCCATGGGCGACGACGACGAATTTCGAGCCCTCGAAATCGCCGAACTCCTTGGCGGCCTTGATGTGGTTGCGGATGAAGCCGAGCGCCCGCACGCCGTCGAGCGGGGCATCGAAATTGAAATCGTAGAGCACCTTCTGCGCCTCGTACTGCACGGGCTCGAAGGACGATTTGTCGTCCGGACCGGCCTTGGCGGCGAGCGACGACGCGATCAGCGCGGCGGCGGCTAGGAGGGCGATTTTCATGGCGATGCCTTTCACTCGGGTCTGATCCGGGCCCGCAGGCCCGGCGCGGACCCCACCGGCCCCGCGTCTCAGTCGACGTTACCACCCGCCGGCCCGTCGGCGCCACTGTCCGGCGTCACGTCGAGAACCTGCGCCCGCGAGGTGATCGACACCGGCCCCGGCTTGCAGTCCGACATGCAGGGATCGGCATCGGCCTTGTAATGGGCCTCCGACGCGCGGTCGTCGGGGATGAAGGCACCAGCATTCGGCATCTCGATAGAGGTGAAGTTCTTGTCGGACAGTTCGAACTCTTCGTCGGTCACCACATCGTTCAGATAGAGGACATAGGCCGTCAGCGCGTAGACGTCGTCGTCGCTGAGCGACCGCGCATTGCCGAAGGGCATGGCCCGCCGGATGTAGTCATAGGCGGTCGACAGATGCGGCCAATAGGAGCCGACGGTCTTTTCGGGCCGTTCGCGGGTGAGCGTGTCCCGCCCGCCGGCGAGCACCGGCCAGCGGCCCCTGCCCTCGCCGAAATCGCCGTGGCAGGAGGCGCATTGCTCGGTGAAGATCACCTCGCCGTCCGCGACCGTACCGCTGCCGACCGGCAGTCCCTTGCCGTCCGGCCGGATGTCGATGTCCCAGGCGGCGACTTCCGCGTCCGTCGCGGCGCGGCCGATACGCATCGGGCCCGTGGACGATTCGCTATGCTGCGTTGGCGCGGTCGCCGACGCGGCGCTGCCGTGCGGTGATGCCTGCGCCACCGCGTCCGGCTCCGGCTCCGCTTCGGCTTCGGGCTGGGCGGGAGCATCCTCGGCAGGGGCCGGTGCCGCCTCGGCGGCCTGTTCAGCCGAGAAGGTCGCGAGATAGGCCAGGAGATCGGTGACCTCCTTGTCCTTCTTCAGGCCGGGAAACGCCATCTTATTGCCCGGCAGCATACCGCGCGGATCAGCGAGATAGGCCGCCAGCGTCTCGTCGTTCCAGACGAGCCCTTCCGCCCCGGCGGTCTTCACGACCGGCGAGTAATTGTAGTTGTCGAGGCCACCGGCGGCGCGACCGTAGAGGTCGTTCAGATGCGGGCCGATCTTGTTCTTCGCCCCCTCGCCGACATCGTGGCAGGCGCGGCAGCGGTTGAAGACCTTCTTGCCGGCCGTGGCATCCCCCTCCTGCGCCAGCACGGGCGCGGCGGACAGGCCGGTCAGGATCAGGGCAACGGCGAGGATCGTCTCAGGACACTTCGACATTCTCGAGCCCTCCCTCGGCGTTCAGGTGCCAGGTCTGGATGCCGTTGTTGTGGTAGATCGAGTTCTCGCCCCGCGCGGCCCGCAGCGCGGACTTCGTCGGCTGGACGAAGCCCTCCTCGTCCATGGCACGGGACTGCAGCAGCAGTTCGGAGCCGTCCCAGTCGAAATCGTAGTAGAAACGGTGCAGCGCCATCGGCAGGCTCGGCCCGTCGATCCGCGCCGCATGCCAGTTGCGGCCGCCGTCGAGGGACACGTCCACCCGCTTGATCCGGCCATTTCCCGACCAGGCGAGCCCGGTCAGCACGGTGCGGCCGCGGCCATGGGTGATCGGCGCCTGGGGGCTCGGATTGGTGATGACCGACTTCACCTCCATGCCCCAGGTGAATTTGCGCGCCGTGCCGTTCGCCAGGAGATCGGTGTATTTGGAGGTTTCCTCGCGCTGCTCCCAGGGCTGGTCGCCGACTTCCAGCCGGCGCAGCCACTTGACCCACATATTGCCTTCCCAGCCGGGAACGACGAGCCGCACCGGGTAGCCCTGTTCGGGCCGCAGCGCTTCGCCATTCATCTTCCAGGCGACGAGGCAGTCGTCGAGAGCCTTCTCCATCGGGATCGAACGGGTCATCGCCGCGGCGTCGGCGCCCTCGGCAAGCAGCCATTTGCCGGCGGTCTTCACTCCGGCCTCCTCCAGCAGGTAGCGGAGCGGCGTGCCGGTATACATGACGCAATGGACCATGCCGTGGGTGAACTGACAGCCATTGAGCTGGGCACCGCGCCATTCCATGCCGCTATTGGCGGCGCATTCGAGGAAGTAGACGCGGTTCTCGCGGGGGAAGCGCTTGAGATCCTCCATGGTGAAGACCAGCGGACGATCGACGAGGCCGTTGATCATCAGGCGATGCTCGTCCGGCGGCACCTCGGCGATCCCGGCATGGTGGCGCTCGAAGCAGAGGCCGTTCGGGGTGATGATCCCCTCCAGCTCGTGCAGCGGCGTGAAACTCACCGAACTCGTCGCATCGGCCGTCAGCCAGGAGACGTCACGGCGCACCACATGGGCCTCGAAGGGCGACGGCGTGCCGTAGGGCCGCGCCACCACGCCTTCGCCGAGATAGCGATTCCAGTCCTGGATTTCGGTGATCGCCGGATCCCCGCCGGCCGGGGCGGCGGCTGCGCTTCGCAGGCCCGCCAGCCCCGCGGCCGCGGTTCCGCCGATCGCAAGACCACGCTTCAGGAGGTTGCGGCGGGAGAGGCCGCGTTCGCTCGTTCCGGGTCCGTCGCTCATCCGCATTCCTCCCGACATATAAATATATGATATTTTGCATATATCATGCGGCAAGGCGCCTGTCGAGGCGCGGCTGTCAGCCCCGCACGGTCACGCTGCGGTTTTCGCTCGGCGAAATCTCGGGGTGGCCCTTCAGATAGCTCTCCACCAGATCCCAGATCGCCGGTCCCTCGGTGCCTTCGTTCACCGACGCCCAGCCCGCCACGACATAGTCGCGCCCGGCTTCGATCGGCTCCTGCGTGGCGAGGATGGTCATGTCGGAGATCCGCGATCCGATCTCCTTCGTCGGATCGATGCCGTAGCCGAGACCGCCGACACGGACCATGTCGCCGCCCTGCTGGTAGTAGGGATCGACGTTGAAGAGATTGTCGGCGACATCCTCCAGCACCGCCTTCAGCGTCTCGCCGCTCATCATGTTGCGGTAGACCTCCGGATAGGTCATGGCGCAGACGGTGTGCAGATCCTCGACGGTGATGTCGCTGCCGGCGGGGACGGACGTGCCCCATCTGAAGCCCGGCGACAGCGCGATCTCGGCGTCGCGCTCGGCCAGAAGCGCGTCGCAGATGACGTCGTCCCAGGTGCCGTTGAAATTGCCGCGCCGATACAGAAGCCCGTCGGTGTGGCCGATGACCCGCTGGAGCTCGTCCGCATAGGGCGCGCGGACCTCGTCGATGACGGCGGCCATCTCCGCATCCGGGGTGATCACGTCGGAGAAGACCGGGATCAGCCGGTAGCGGAAATCCTTCAGGCGTCCGTCGGCGATGTCGAGATCGAGGCGGCTGAGGAACTTGCCGTTCGAGCCCGAGGCGATCAGCAGCGTGTTGCCGACCTGCACCGGCTCGGGCAGCGCGTCGTGGGTGTGGCCGGTCAGGATGATGTCGATGCCGTCGACGCGCGAGGCGAGCTTGCGGTCGACGTCGAAGCCGTTGTGGGACAGGAGCACGACGAGATCGGCCCCGGCCGCCCTCGCCTCTTCCACATGGGCGGCGATCTGTTCGTCGCGAATGCCGAAGGACCATCCGGGGATCAGCCATGACGGGTTGGCGATCGGCGTATAGGGGAAGGCCTGGCCGATCACCGCGACCTTGGAGCCGCCGCGCTCGAACATCTTCCATGCCTCGAAGGCCGGCTCGTCCCATTCGCGGTCGAAGATGTTGGAGCCGAGGAACGGGAACGGCAGAGCGGCGATCGCCTCTTCCACCCGCTCGGTGCCATAGGTGAATTCCCAATGGCCGGTCATGGCGTCGGGCGCGATGACGTTCATGGCCGTGATCATGTCGGCGCCGGCGGTCTTGTTGGCCGTGTAGCTGCCCTGCCAGGTGTCGCCGCCATCCAGGAGCAGCACGTTGTCGTCGCCGCGCTCGGCCCGCGCCCGACGGACGATGGTCGCGATCCGGTCGAGACCGCCCATCCGGCCGTAGCGCGAGGCCAGCGCCGAGAAGTCCTCGGAGGTCAGCGCATAGGCGTCCGGCGATCCCGGCGCGATGTCGTAGAGCTTCAGGAAGTCCGCGCCGCTGACATGGGGCGGCAGCCCTGCGACCTCGCCGATGCCGATATTGACGGCGGGCTCGCGAAAGAAGACCGGCTTGAGCTGGGCGTGGATGTCGGTGACGTGGAGCAGCGTCAGATTGCCGAAATCGGGCGCGCCGAGCAGGGCATCCTCGCTCAGCGCCTGCTGGGCGGCAGCGCGGGACCAGCGTCCCGACAGACCGGAACCGGTGAGCGCCGCCAGCGCGACGGTCGCGGTCAGAAACTCACGTCTGGAGAACATGGCTCACCCCCGGTCCGGATCGCATGGGCGGGCCGGACTTGATTCCGTATCGAATTGTCAGATGCGCGAGGGGCGACCGCAGTCGCCCTCGCCGCGACTGGCTACTGGCGAACGGCCGGCGTCTCGACCGACAGGCCGCCACCGCGCCAAGCGGTGTAGACTTCCAGCGCCATCAGCTCGTCGGAGAAGGCCTTCGGGAACTCGGCCCGGGTGTCGCGAATGCAGCCGCGAAAGCGGTTGTGCAGCGACACGAGATTGGCCTGCTTCAGACGATAGGTCGGGAAGCCGTTGGTGTTGCCCTGGCTGAGGTGGTCGGCGCGGATATAGCGACCGTTATTGTCCTCGTGGCAGGAGGCGCAGGACAGGTTGAGCTGGCCGGTGCGCAGGTAATAGCGCTCCTTGCCCCGCTCCCACCAGCTCATCATCTCGCCGGCGGCCAGATCCACCTCGACGGGCGTTCCCAGTGACTGGTGCTTGATGAAGGCGGTCAGGTCCTTCTGGTCCTGGGCGTCGAACTTGTAGGGCTCGGCCTGCATATGTTCGGTCCGGCAGGCATCGATCTGCAATTCGACGTTGATCGGCCTGCTGTTCGCCGCGTCCCATTTGGGATAGCTGGCGCCAACGCCGGCCATGCTCTCCGAGGCGTCCTCGTGGCAGGTGGCGCAGGACTTGCCGGCGGCGCCCTCGACCGTGTTCCAGATATCCTCGCCACGCTCGACATTCAGCATGCCGGGATTCTCGAAGCTGTCGGACTCGACCTGACGCGTCTCGGCCTCGCGGTAGAGCCAGCCGGAGCGCACTTCGTCGAAGGGATGTCCTTCAGGCTCGCTCGGCGCGGGCGCGACGGTGATCATCTCCTGGCCGTCAATGGACAGGCCCTCGTCGACCGGGTCGGCGAGAGCACTGGAAACGAGCGCGAGACTTCCCAGGCAGGACACACTCAACAGGGCGATAACAGTCTTCTTCACGCAATTTCCTCCCATTTCGAGGCTCGGCGCCGGACCGACCGATACCGCTCCCCCGTCCGGCGTCTACTTGACCTCGATGGTCTGTTCGTCGGTGTAGGTCTCACCGTTGTCGTCCACCCAAGTGAACTTGAACGTCCCGCTTTCGGGCACCTTGGCGGTGAACTCGAAATAGGGGTTGGCCGACACGGCCGGCTCGATATCGCACTCGAACACCTTGGTTCCGTTGAACTCGCAGGTGAACTTGTTGATGATCTGCCGCGGGATCGGATTGCCGTCCTTGTCCTTGCGCTGGCCGGATTCCATCTCGTGGCTGATCAGGGTCTTGATGGTGATGACTTCCCCGGCGCTGGCGCTCTTGGGAACCTTCACTCTCGGCTTCGGCGTTGCCATGTCTCGTTCTCCTGGGGTGACCATCCGCCTAAGCGGGCCGGGTCACGCATCGATCCTCGTGGGTGAAGCGGTCGCCTCGGCGTCAGCCGCCGCAGCCGCCGATCGTCACCTTGACTTCCTTGCGATCCGAATAGGTCGAACCATCGCTCATCTTCGCGACGGCGATGACGTTCTGGGTCTTGGCCAGCCGGATGCGCGTCGTCGCGGCGGCGGCGCCGCTCATCGGCGTGAAGTGGAAGGTCGCGACCTCGGGATTGGGATTGCCCTCGGCGAAGATCGTGACCGATTCCACGTAGCTGTCGTCGGTCATCGGGCTCTCGACATCGACGGAGATCGGCACGGTGTTGCCGTTCTCGGCGATCTCGGGCGCCGTCAGGGTGATCTTGCCGCTCTCCGGCGTCTTGCCGCCGGTGAAGTCCGACAGCGCCTTTTCGGTCGCCTCGACCGTGGCAAAGGCCCGGCCCGGCGCGAAGGCGAACATGCCCGCCGTGGCCGCTCCGGCGGACAGGGCGAAAAGCTTGCGTCTCGTCACGTACATGGAATGTCCTTCCTATTCGCCCTTGAGCGTCGCCAGATAGGCGACGACGTCTTCGACCTGCTGGGCCGAAAGGATCGTCTTGCCCTGAAATTTCTCGGCCACGTCCACGCCGACATCCAGCGTGTAGAAGCCCGGCATGATGGTCTGCTCGCCGAAGATTTCCTTGGCGTTCGCGACGATCGCGCGGATCTGGCCCGGCTCCCATCGTTCGGCGACGCCATCGAGCGCCGGTCCGACATTACCGTGGAAGAGCTCGCTTTCGAGGTCCTGCACCATGTGGCAGGCAAGGCAGTTGCCGAGCCCGCGATTGGCGAAGACCTTGCGCCCCTCGACCGGGTCGCCCGGCTGACCGGTCAGCGAATCCGCCACCGCCATGTCCGCGAAGGACACATCGGCCGGGGCGGTTTCTGCAGCGAGTGCCAGCGGCGTCAGGGCCACGGACAATGCAAGGCTCAGCGCGAACGAACGCATCATGGACAAGGCTTCCTCCCGAATGTCGGCTTTGGGTAGCCGATCTGCTTCGATCCTGTCGACCCAGTAAAGCAGGACGGCGACATCAATTCAAGTATTGTTATTTTCGAATGTATTGTAGCAGTGCAATAATCTTGCTGCACTGCAGCAAGTCATTCGGTCGTTTCCATCGCCCCGCCGTCGGCCGCCAGCTTGCGCGCATGGTATTTCTGGAAGTGCTCGTCGCCCTCATAGCCCTTCTTGCGAACCCACTGGAACATATGCAGGAACGTCGACTTGCCGAAGGCGCCGGGCATGGTCGCGACAGCCGCCTCCCCGACGGTTCCGTCCTCCGGGGCAATTTCCGGCATGAACAGGATGGTCGGGGTGAAGACGACGCTCCAGCGGCGGGCCGCGGTCTTCTCCGACAGCAACGATCCGTCCAGATCGGTGACCTCCTCGTCGCCGAACATGTTGTACTGCACCACGTTGAAATTCGCCGTGATGTAGTCGCGCACCTGCGGATCGGACAGCACCTCCTCGTGCATCTTGCGGCAGTAGATGCAGCCGCGCTGCTCGAAGACGATGGCGAGGCGCTTGCCCTCCTCGCGGGCGGTCTCGATGTCCTCGGCGACGTCCCGGAACGACAGCGAGAACCAGGGCTGCTTGTGCAGGCCATCGTCGCCGATCTCGGCGGCGTGAGACAGCGTCATCGCGGCCAGAAACGCCACCAGCGACAGCATGAAGATCCGTGCCATATCGTCCTCCTCGACGTGCGATCATCCTTGGCGAGACCGACTGGAGGCCCCGCCTGCCCTGCATGCGCCCGCCGCCCCGGAGCGGCCGGCTTCCTTCTAGCCGATCGTCGCGAAGACCGGAAAGGTCTCGAGCAGCCAGTAGGAGATGGTGGCCATCTGTCCGGTGACGAACAGGATACCGGTGAACACCAGCGCGCCGCCCATGATCTTCTCGACCGTCGCCATGTGCCGGCGCATCCGTGCCGCGAAGGCCAGGAACCTTGTGGCGAAGGCGGCGGCCAGCAGGAACGGCACGCCGATCCCGATGGAATAGGTGGCCAGCAGCCCGGCGCCGCGCAAGGCGGTGTCCTGCGACCCGGCGACGAACAGGATTGCCGCCAGCACCGGCCCGACGCAAGGCGTCCAGCCGAAGGCGAAGGCGAGGCCGATGACATAGGCGCCGAGCGGCCCGGCGGGCTTCTGGGCGACGTTCACCCGCGCCTCGCGGTAGAGCAGCGACAGCCGGAAGACGCCGAGAAAGTGCAGGCCCATGATGATGATGATAATGCCGGCAACGACCGACAGGACATCGAACCATTGGGCGATCACCTGCCCGACCAGGCTCGCCGTGGCGCCGAGCGCGACGAAGACCGTGGTGAAACCGGCCACGAAGGCCAGCGAGGCCAGCATGATCTGCCGCGCCACGGCCGGTTCGGTGCCGCGTTCGCGAACCTGGTCGAAGCTCAGCCCGGCCAGATAGGCGAGATAGGGCGGAACGATCGGCAACACGCAGGGCGAGACGAAGCTGAGAAGCCCCGCCAGCAGTGCGGCGCCATAGCCGACATCGAGCATTTGGACGTTTCCGATTGCGAACTTATCTGAGGCCAGCAACGGTCGCCGGCTTGCTCCGGCGGGATCCGGCCATTAGATAGAAGAATGCATATGTTATCATCTATTGCAATTCCACTGACCGGGCGCCCGCGCCGCCCCGTTGGGCGATTCGGACGGTCGATCGTGGCCGCGGTCTTCGCATGGACGCTGCTGGGTGTGACCGCAAGCCCGTCCCTTGCCGCCGAACTCCTAATGCTGGAGCGGCCCGGCTGCATCTGGTGCGCGCGCTTCGACGCCGAGATCGCGCCGGCCTATCCGAAGACCGAGGCCGGCCGCACCGCGCCGCTGCGCCGGGTCGATGTCAGCGAGCCGTGGCCGGACGATCTGCAGCATATTGCACCGGAGCGGGTGACACCGACCTTCATTCTGGTCGACAATGACCGGGAGATCGCGCGGCTGCGCGGCTATCCCGGGGAAGACTTCTTCTGGGGCCTTCTCGACGACATGCTGGCCGACCTGCCGGCCAGGACCGCGGCTTCGCACGCACCGACCCGACCGAGCGAGTGACTTGAGCAATCTGACCAACTGGGCCGTTCCCAAATTCGATCCCTCGACCTCTCCGGAGGAGACCGAGGCGTTCTTCGCCCAGGCCCGAAAGGCGAGCGATCTCCTGAAGGCGATGTCGCACGAAACGCGGCTCGTCATCCTGTGCCTGTTGTCGGAGAAAGAGCGCTCCGTCGGCGACATCGAGTCGATCCTGTCGATGCCCCAGGCGGCGGTGTCGCAGCAGCTCGCCCGGCTGCGCTTCGACCGGCTGGTCAAGACGCGGCGCGAGGGGCGCACGGTCTATTACAGCCTCGCCAGCGAGGAGGTCACGTCGCTGATCGGGACGCTGTACGAATTGTTCTGCGCGCCCGTCAGAGGCGCGCCGGACGCGCCGCGCTGAGCGTCTTCGGCGGGTGAGTAGCCCGCCGGGTACGACGGCGATCGGCTTGTAAGCGCTGCGGGCCGGGCATAGGCTCGCAGATGGATGCGCCCCTCGGGCGCTCGGGAGGCACCGACATGCTGGTGGAAAGCGGCCTTGCGCTGCCGCTGGCGGGACTGCTCGCCGGCACGGCGATGGGCTATGTCGCCCGCAGACATCATTTCTGCACCCTCTCGGCGCTGGAACGACGCTGGTACGCCGGCGACGACAACGGCCTGCGCGCCTGGGGCCTCGCCATTCTCGTCGCTATCCTGCTCACCCAGCTTCTCGTCCTTGCCGGGCAGTTCACCCCGGAGCAGAGCTTCTATCTCACCCCCGCCTTCGGCTGGACCGGGGCGATCCTCGGCGGCCTCGCCTTCGGTGTCGGCATGGCACTGGTCGGCACCTGCGGCTTCGGCGCGCTGGTGCGGCTGGGTGGCGGCTCGCTGCGCGGGCTGGTGGTCATCATCGTTCTCGGCCTGTCGGCTCTCGCCGCCCAGCGCGGCATTCTGGCGCTCGGCCGCGTCGCCCTCGTCGATTCGCAGGCCTACGACCTGACCCGGCTCGGGGCGCCCGACCAGACGCTCGGCGCCGTCGCCAGCGCGCTTGCCGGCCGCGACCTCAGATGGCTGATGAGCCTCGTCGTCCTCGCGGCGCTCGGCACCTGGGTCTTCCGCTCCGCCAGTTTCCGCGCCGACCGCGGCAAGCTCCTCGCCGGCATCGTCATCGGCGCGGCCGTGGCCTTCGGCTGGCTGGCGACGACGCATGTCGCCGGCCTCTCCTTCGCGCCGGTGCAGGTGGAAAGCGCCTCCTTCGTGGTACCGCCCGGCGACCTGATCTTGCAGATCGTCGCCTATACCGGCGTCCTCCCCGATTACGGCGTCGGGCTCGTCCTCGGCGTGGTCATCGGCGCGGCGCTTGCCGCCTGGCGTCGCGGCGATGTGCGCTGGGAAGCCTGCGACGACGCCCGCGAGCTGTCGCGGCACCTCGTCGGCGCCATGCTGATGGGGGTGGGCGGCGTGTTCTCGCTGGGCTGCACGATCGGCCAGGGCATCTCGGCCGCCTCGTTGCTCACCATCTCGGCGCCGATCGTGCTGATCTCGATCGCCATCGGCGCGCGGCTGGGCCTCGCCTATATTCTCGAAGGCTCGATCCGCCACGCCTTCCGCGGCATCGAGCGGCGGCCGGCCGAATAGCTCACGCTTCCGGCACGAAGCGATAGGCGTTTCCGTCCGCCTCGACACGGCCCAGCCCGCCCTGCGGCAGGTGGAAGCCGACGAAGCGCAGCCTGTCGGCCGCCAGGCGGTCGAGCAGACGGCGGCGGGTCGCCGCGCCCATCTCGGGGTCCTGGTCGGCGCCCCATGGCAGATCCGGCCGTGCGAAAGAGACCGGGTCGTTGGAGATGGCGTCGCCGACCACCATCGCCGGCGCATCGAGGCCGTGCAGCACGAAGGCGCAATGGCCCGGCGTGTGCCCGAACGCCGCCATCGCCTCGACGCCGGCAACGGGCTCGGAACCGGCGTCGAACAGCGTGGTCCTCTCTTCGATGGCATCGAAGCGGCTGCGCGCCCCGACCACGAAGCTCTGCCGCTCCTCCGGCAATCCGGTCAGCGCCGCCTCGGAGCGCCAGAAATCCCACTCGGTGCGACAGACGTGAAAGGCCGCCCCGGGAAAGGCGACCTCGTCGAAATCGTCGAGGACGCCCCAGATGTGATCGGGATGGGCGTGGGTGAAGATGACGTCGGTGATCGCGCCGGGGTCGATGCCCGCCGCGTCGAGACTGTCCGGCAGGCGGCCGGCGCTCGGCATGAAGTTCGGGCCGGAGCCGGCATCGAACAGGACCAGACGCTCGCCGCTGCGGTAAAGGGTCAGATTGCAGGGCGGCGTCAGCACCGCCCCCTCGCCCGTCGCCGGAAGACCGAGTTGCCCGCGATCCTCGTCCGGCAGGCGGGACAGGAGAAACGACGCCGGCAGTTCCAGATGACCGTCGCTGAGTGTCGCCAGCGGATCGGCCGGCGATGCCGCGCGGACCGTACCCCCGGCCGCGATCGCGCCGGCCAGGGCGGCCCCGCCAACCATCAGATTGCGTCGCGTGATCATGGCATCCTCCCGTCAAACCCGTTGGCCGCATTCATACATGCGCTTTTCACGATGTATAGGCGTCGAGAGAGGGCCGAGCCCGCGTGCGTTGCCCTGGCCGTCGCGGGGCAAAGGCGCGAAACGCCTGCGCCGGCAGCTTCCGCGCACGCCGCAGAACAGCGACTGAACGTCTGAGAGAATGATCGGGAAATCGTGCGCTCGACGAAGACTAACACCGTCTTCGGAGAAGTGCTGGTCGGAGTGGCAGGATTCGAACCTGCGACCCCCTCGTCCCGAACGAGGTGCGCTACCAGGCTGCGCTACACTCCGTGACCTGCGCCGCGGTGTATAGCGACGGTGTCCTTCGCCTGCAAGCGCAGATCACGCATTCTGTCGTGCAAATTTCGCATTTTCCGCCGGCGGTGCCGGCAAGGTGATCGCGGCTTCCCGGTCGGGCCCCGGACGGCTCAGGTTCCGGCCTCGTTCCGGCTGCATTCGGCGCAGCGGCCGTTGATCTCGATCGAGGTGCGCACCGGCCGGAACCCTTCCGATTCCGCCCAGCCCTGCAGCCTCTCGCAGATCACATCGTCGGAGAATTCCCAGACGCGGGCGCAGGATTCGCAGATGCCAAAGGCGATCATGGCGCTGCCGTGATGTTCGCCCGGATGGGTGCAGGCGACGAAAGCCTTGCGGCTGTCGATCCGGTGGATCAGGCCGCAATCGATCAGCTTGTCGAGGGCGCGATAGACCTGCAGCGGCGCGCGAAACCCCTCGTCGCGCAGACGATCGAGGATGGTGTAGGCGCTCAGCGGTTCGTCCGCCCCGTCGAGCGTGTCGAAGACGAGGCTCTGGTTGCGGGTGAGATTCGGTCGGGCGCTCATCGCGATGCCTCCGCGGCCGGGTCGCGCGCTGCGCCGCGCAGCGGCCAAGGCAGCAGGCTGACAAGGAACAGGACGAGCGCGGCGACGACGATGGACGGGCCCGACGGCGTGTCGAAATGCAGCGAGCCGAAGAGGCCGCCCGCCGCCGCCGCCGCGCCGATTCCGGCGGCCAGCAGCGCCATCAGCTCCGGCGTCGCGGCGAAGCGCCGGGCGGTGGCGGCGGGGATGATCAGCAGCGAGGTGATCAGCAGGATGCCGACGATCTTCATGGCGATGGCGATGACCAGCGCCATCAGCAGCATGAACAGGAAGCGGGTCCGCTCGGGCGAAAGGCCCTCGGCCTCGGCGAGCTCCGAACTGACCGTCGACGCCAGCAGCGGGCGCCACAGGAACAGCATGCTGACGAGAATCACCACCCCACCGAGATAGATCGCCAGGAGATCGACGCGGGAGACGGCAAGAATGTCGCCGAAGAGGAAGCCCATCAAATCGATCCGCACCCAGGTCATGAAGGCGATCAGCACCAGTCCGAGGGCGAGCGTGGAATGGGACAGGATGCCCAGCAGCGCATCGGTGGAGAGCCCGCCACGCCGCTGCAGGAGGACCAGCGCGGCGGCGACGATCGCGGCGACGCCGAAAACGCCCAGCATCAGGTCGATCTCGAAGGCAGTGGAGAGGGCGACGCCGAGCAGCGCCGAATGGGCCATGGTGTCGCCGAAATAGGCCATGCGCCGCCAGACGACGAAGCAGCCGAGCGGGCCCGCGACCAGCGCGATGCCGATGCCGGCGAGCACCGCGCGGACGAAGAAATCATCGAGCATCGACGGGCTCCTTGCTAGTCGTGCCCGCGTTCTCGGCTTCGGCCGGTGACGCGTGCGGCCCGTGGTGATGATGGTCATGGCCGGCGTGGTGATCGTGCGCGCCACGGTGCCCGGTGACGGGGGTGCATTCGTCGCCGATGGTGCCGTCGGCGAAGCGCACCCGCCCGTCGGGCAGATGGGCATGATCGTGATGATGGGCGTAGATCGCCAGCGTCTCGGCGGCGCGGGGTCCGAACATGCGCTGATAGGCCGGCGAGGACGCGACCGACTGGGGCGAGCCCTGGCAGCAGACATGGCCGTTGAGGCAGACCACCGTGTCGGTCTTGGCCATCACCACGTGCAGGTCGTGGGAGACCAGCAGGATGCCGCAGCCCTCGCTGTCCCGGATGTCGGAGATCAAATCGTAGAGTGCCACCTCGCCGGAAAAGTCGACGCCCTGCACCGGTTCGTCGAGGACCAGGAGATCGGGCTTGCGCAGCATGGCGCGGGCCAGCAGCGCCCGCTGGAACTCGCCACCGGACAGGTGATGCACTTCCGAGCGTGCCAGATGCCCGATGCCGACGCGCGCCAGCGCCGCCTCGACGGCGGACCGCGTGGCCGGTTTGGTCAGGGTCATCAGCCGTTCGACGCTCAGCGGCAGGGTCCAGTCGATGGACAGCTTCTGGGGGACATAGCCGATGGTCAGCTTCGCGGCGCGGCGCACCGTGCCCTCGTCCGGGGTCAGCACGCCGATGGCGCTGCGGGCCGTCGTCGACTTGCCGGAGCCGTTCGGCCCGATCAGCGTGACGATCTCGCCGCGCCGCAAGGTCAGGTCGATGCCGCGCACCAGCCAGCGGCCGGACCGGCGCACGCCGACCCCCCGCATTTCAACCAGGGCGTTCGGTTCCGTCGGAGGCTGGTGGCGCATGCGATACCTGCGAATGAGGGCTTGTCGGGCGATATGGCAGACGTTATAGCATTACGCAAGCCAGACGTTATGACATAACATATCGCTCCGTTTTGACACTGGAAGGTTCTCCCATGCGCATGCTTCGCCTCCTGCTTCTCGCCAGCGCCACGTCGCTGGCCTCCTTCGCGCCGGCACAGGCCGAGGCGCCCAAGGTCATTGCGTCGATCAAGCCGGTCCATTCGCTCGTCTCGTCGGTCATGGCGGGCGTCGGCGAGCCGACGCTGCTGGTCGCGGGTTCGGCGTCGCCGCATACCTACGCCATGAAGCCGTCGGATGCCGCAGCCCTGCAGGACGCCGACATCGTCTTCTGGGTCGGCGATGCGCTGGAGACGTTCCTCGTCAAGCCGATCGGAACGATGGCGAGCGACGCCACCAGCGTTGAACTGGTCGACACGCCGGGCCTGGAAACACTGCCCTTCCGCGAGGGCGGTCCGTTCGAGGAGCATGAGGATGAGGGAGACGACAAGGCCGGGCATGAGGGCCGTGAGCATGGCGAGACCGGCCATGAAGACCATGCGCAGGCCGACGGCGACCACAAGGACGGAGGGCACGCCGGGGAAGTGGATGCTCATGCCGGTCACGAGGGCGACCATCGCGCGGATGCGCATGACCACGGTCATGGCGAGCTGGACATGCATGTCTGGCTCGACCCGCTGAATGCTCGCGCCATGACCGCGCATATTGCCAGCGTCCTGGCGGATGCCGACCCCGAGAACGCCGCCACGTACCAGGAAAATGCCAAAGAGCTCGACGCGCGGCTGGCAGGGCTGATCGCCGAGATCGACGGGCAGCTCGCCGAGGTCCGCGGCACGCCCTTTATCGTCTTCCACGACGCCTACCAGTATTTCGAGCACCGCTTCGACGTGAAGGCGGCGGGCTCGATCACCGTCAGCCCCGATCGGCTTCCGGGCGCCCAGCGGATCGCCGAGATCCAGGCGAAGGTGCGCGACAGCCGCGCTGCCTGCGTCTTCGCCGAACCCCAGTTCGAGCCGCAGCTCGTCGACGTGGCGATCGAGGGATCGGCGGCGCGTTCCGGCGTGCTCGACCCGGAAGGCGCAGACATCCCCGAGGGGCCGGAGCTGTATTTCACCCTGATCGGCAATCTGGTCGGCTCGCTGCGGAGTTGCCTCGCGGGCGAATAGACCGACCAATCCGCGGCCGCGCCACGAGGCGGCCGCAGACCGGACGTCGTCAGCCGGCGAAGGCGGCAGCCCGCTTGTCGAAAAAGGCGCCGACGCCCTCACGGGCATCGGCCGTCTCCCAGGTGTCGGCCAGCCGGCGGGCGGTCTCCTGCAGCGTCGCATCGTCGATGACCGGACCCAGCGACCGGGCCAGGGCCTTCGACGCCGCCACCGCGGCGGGCGAGCAGGCGAGATAGGGCGTCACTTCGGCTGCAATCGCGGTATCCAGCTCGTCCGCCGGAACCGCCTTTGCCAGCAGCCCGAGATCGACAGCCTCGGCCGCGCCGAACAGCCGGGCCGACATGAAGACCCGGCGGGCCCGGCCCTCGCCCATGCGGACCAGGACGTAGGGCGAGATCGTCGCCGGGATCAGGCCGAGCTTCGCCTCGGTGAAGGCAAAGCGCGCCGCGTCGCTGGCGATGGCGACGTCGCAGACCGAGATCAGCCCGAGACCCCCGCCGAAGGCCTGGCCGTTGATCCGGCCGATAAGGGGTTTGGGCAATTCGTTCAGCGCCCTGAGCATGCCGGCGAGTTTCATCGCCTCGGCGATGCGGTCCTCGCGGGTGGCGGCGAACTGGGCCTTCATCCAGTTCAGATCGGCGCCGGCCGAAAAGCTGCGCCCTTCGCCGGTCAGGACGACCACCCGCACCGCCGGATCACCCCCGAGCTGGCGCGCCGCCGCGTGCAATTCGCCGATCATCGCCGCATCCATGGCGTTGTGGCGCTCGGACCGCGTCAGGGTGAGCGTCGCGACGCCCCTCTCGTCGGTGTCGATGCGGATCGTGTCGGTCATGGTGTCTCCCCGACCCTGCCGGCCGTCATGCGATCAGGCGTCCGCGGGCTCGGCCGGCCGCAGCGTGCGGGCGAAGGCGGCGGCCTCTGCCAGCGCGGCGGGGTCCAGCCCGGTTTCGAAGCCGCGCTCCCGCAGCAGCGCGTCGACCTTCAGCGTGTCGACATTGCCCTTGGCGCCGGGCGCATAGGGACAGCCGCCCAGTCCGCCGACGGCGGCATCGAAGGTTCGCAGGCCGAATTCCAGGCTGGCGGCGATGTTATCGAGCGCCCGGTTGGTGGTGTCGTGGTAGTGCCCGGCGATCCGCCCGGCCGGCGCGACGTCCAGCACCGCCGTCAGCATCGCGGCGATGGTCTCGGGCGTGCCATGGCCGATCGTGTCGCCGAGCGAGACCTCGTAGCAACCCATGGCGAGCAGCGCCTCGGTAACGGCGGCCACTGCGCCCGGTGCAACCGGTCCCTCATAGGGGCAGTCGGTGACACAGGAGACATAGCCGCGCACCGGTACCCCCGCGGCCCTCGCCGCCTCCGCCACCGGGCGGAACCGTTCGAGGCTCTCGGCGATCGAACAATTGATGTTCTTGCGGCTGAAGCTCTCCGAGGCCGCACCGAAGATCGCCACTTCGTCGGCTTTCGCCGCGCGCGCCGCCTCGAAGCCGCGCAGGTTGGGCGTGAGCGCCGTATAGGCGATGCCCGGCCGCCGGGCGATGCCGGCCAGCACGCTTGCTGCATCGGCCAGTTGCGGCACCCATTTCGGCGAAACGAAGCTGGTCACCTCGATCTTGGCGAAACCGCAGGCGGACAGGAGGTCGACGAGCCGGATCTTGTCGTCCGTGGCGATCAGGCGCTTTTCGTTCTGCAGCCCGTCGCGCGGGCTCATCTCGAAGAGGGTGATGTCGGTCATGACGGCTCAAAATAGCGTTCGCGCGTATAGATGCGATGGGCCGCATCCGGGGCCGGCAGCGCGGCACGGAAGGCCGGCCGCTCGGACAAACGCGCATAATAGGCCGCGACCTGCGGAAACGCGGCGAGGTCGGTGAACAGCCGCGCGATGTGGATGCTGTAGCCGACCCCGACATCCACCGCCGAGAAGCCGGACGCCAGCAGGTGGTCGCGGCCCTCCAGCCGGTCCGCGACAACGCCGAGCGCCTTTTCCAGACGCCGCGTCTCCAGCTTGACGAGGGTCGGCGATTGCAACGCCGGATCGGTGATAACGAGGATCTGCTGGGTCAGGCTCGCCACATGCACCGAGACGGTCTCGGCATAATGCAGCCATTGCAGCCATTCGGCCCGTTCCGGCGTGCCGGGCGCCCGCCAAAGGCCGGAGTCGCGGCCATGGGTCTCACAGAGATATTCGGCGATGGCGCCGCTTTCGAACAAAGTCACCGGCCCGTCGATCAGAGCCGGCACCCGGCCCAAAGGATGGACCGCAAGGTAGGCGGGATCGCGCAACTCGCGGCCGAAAGGATGGACGATCACGTCCGCGTCCAGCCCCAGCTCGTGGATCAGCCAGAGCGAGCGCATCGAGCGCGCCTCGTGGCAATGGTGGAGGGTGAGGGTCATCCGGCCTCCGGTTCCAGCGCCAGAAGCAGCGCGCCATCCTCGACCTGATCGCCCTCGGCCACCAGCAGTTCGGCGACCTTGCCGTCGCGCGGGCTCTTCAGCGTGTGCTCCATCTTCATGGCCTCGAGCACGATCAGCGCCTCGCCCTTCGTCACCATGGCGCCGGCCTTCACGGCCACCAGCTTGACCAGACCCGGCATCGGGGCGGCGACGCGGTCGCCGCCGGCGCCCTCGTCGGCATGGGCCATGGCGCTGTAATCGGCGAAACGATGGGCCGCCCCGTTGAGGAAGACGGTCAATGCGTCGGGCTCACGGGAAATTGCGGCGCCGAAGACGCGGCCATCGGCCTCGATGCGGATCGTGTCGCCGCCGGGAGATTCGGCCAGCACCAGCTCCAAAGCCTCCCCCTCGGCTGCGACCGAGAAGCGACCCCTGCCGAGATCGGAGACGATGAGGTCACGGCGGGTGTTCCCCTCGCCTTCGAAGCGCGCGGCCTGCCGGGCAACGCCCCAGGCGCGAAAGCCGCGCAGGCGTGCCCAGGGATCGGCGTCCCGATCGCCTGACTCGTCGCCGGCTGCCGGGACATGGCCGAGCTGCGCCAGCGCGGCGATTGCCGCGGCTTCGGTGGAGCGGCCTTCCGGCGCGGTCAGCGCCTCCTGGTCGCGGCCGATCAGGCCGGTGTCGACGTCGCCGGCGGCGAAACCCGCATGGCTTGCCAGCCGCGACAGGAAGGCGACATTGGTCACCGACCCGGCAATGCGGGTTTCGGCCAGCGCGGCGCGCAGCAGCCCCAGGGCACTGGCGCGGTCGGGCCCGTGGACGATCAACTTGGCGATCATCGGGTCGTAATGCGGAGTGATCCGGTCGCCTTCCCGCACTCCCGTATCGATGCGGGCGCCGGTCGCCGGAAACCGCAGATGGGTCAGCGTGCCGGTCGCCGGCAGGAAGCCGCGCGCCGCATCCTCGGCATAGATCCGCCCCTCGAAGGCGTGGCCGTCGATCGCCAGATCGGACTGGGCGAAGGGCAACGGCTCGCCGGAGGCGACGCGCAATTGCAGCTCGACCAGATCCAGCCCGGTGATCGCCTCGGTGACCGGATGCTCGACCTGCAGGCGGGTGTTCATCTCCATGAACCAGAACCGGTCCGGCCGCAGCCCGTCGGACGCGTCGACAATGAACTCGATCGTGCCGGCGCCGGCATAACCGATCGCCTTGGCCGCCGTGACCGCCGCCTCGCCCATGGCGGCGCGCATCTCGTCCGGCATGCCCGGCGCCGGGGCTTCCTCGATCACCTTCTGGTGGCGCCGCTGCAGCGAACAGTCGCGCTCGAAGAGATGCACCGCGTTTCCGTGGCTGTCGCCAAAGACCTGGATCTCGATATGCCGCGGCTTCTCGACATATTTCTCGATCAGGCAGTGGGGATCGCCGAAGGACGCCTCCCCTTCCCGCCTCGCCCCCTCCAGCGCGGCGCGGAACTCCACCGGATCGTCGACCCGGCGCATGCCCTTGCCGCCGCCGCCGGCGCGCGCCTTGATCAGCACCGGATAGCCGATCCGGTCGGCCTCGCCGGCCAGAAACTCGGGGTCCTGCTCGTCGCCGTGATAGCCGGGCACCACCGGAACGCCGGCCTCGTGCATCAGCCGCTTGGCGGCATCCTTCAGGCCCATAGCCCGGATCGCCGAAGCCGACGGACCGACGAAGATCAGCTCCGCCGCCGTGACGGCGTCGACGAAATCCGGGTTCTCGGACAGGAAACCATAGCCCGGGTGAATGGCGTCCGCGCCGGTGCGGCGGGCGGCTTCGATGATCCGGTCACCGCGCAGATAGCTGTCGGCCACCGCCGCGGGGCCGATCCGCACCGCCTCGTCGGCCATGGCGACATGCATCGCATCGCGATCGGCGTCGGAGAACACAGCGACGGTACGGATGCCAAGCCGCTTCGCCGTGCGGATCACCCGGCAGGCGATTTCACCACGATTGGCGATGAGGAGAGATCGGATTGGTGCAGGCATCATGCGATCTCCGGCAGATTGGACCAGCTATTATTCAGTGCGCGCGCCGCCGCGTCAGCCAAGTTAGCGCCGAATGCCATTTCCACAGAGAGACGATTCCGCCCGGCACCCACACCGAGGCTTTCGAGCATCGTCTCGTCGAGCTGCAGAATGACCGGGTGTTTCATCGTCGCTTCCGATGTCAGATCACATCCGGAACAGGCCGAACCGGGTCTCCGGGATCGGCACGTTCAGCGAGGCCGAGAGCGACAGGGCCAGGATCTCGCGGGTCCTGGCAGGATTGACGATGCCGTCGTCCCAGAGGCGTGCGGAAGCGTAGAGCGGATGGCTCTGGCGCTCGAACATCTCGATCGTCGGGCGCTTGAACTCGGCTTCCTCCTCGGCCGACCATTCGCCGCCGTGCCGCTCGATGCCGTCGCGTTTCACCGTCGCCAGCACGCCGGCCGCCTGCTCGCCGCCCATCACGGCGATGCGGCTGTTCGGCCAGGTCCACAGGAAACGTGGGCTGTAGGCCCGCCCGCACATGCCGTAATTGCCGGCGCCATAGGAGCCGCCGATCAGCATGGTCACCTTGGGCACCGAAGTGGTGGCCACGGCGGTGACCAGCTTGGCGCCATGCTTGGCGATGCCGCCGGCCTCATAGGCGCGGCCGACCATGAAGCCGGTGATGTTCTGCAGGAAGACCAGCGGGATCCTGCGCTGCGAGCAGAGCTCGACGAAATGCGCACCCTTCACGGCGCTCTCGGCGAAGAGCACGCCGTTGTTGGCAACGATGCCGACCGGGATGCCGCAGACATGGGCGAAGCCGCAGACCAGCGTCGGCCCGTAGCGCGCCTTGAACTCGTCGAAGCGCGAGCCGTCGACGATGCGGGCGATGGCCTCGCGCACGTCGTAGGGCGTCTTCGGATCGGCCGGCACGATGCCGAGCAGTTCGTCCGGATCGTAGGCCGGCGCCTCGGGCGCCTGCAGTTCCACCGTGAACGGCTTCGGCCGGTTCAGATTGGCGACGGCGCGGCGGGCGAGTTCCAGCGCGTGGAGATCGTCGTTGGCCAGATGGTCGGCGACGCCGGACAGCCGCGTATGAACGTCGCCGCCGCCCAGATCCTCGGCCGAGACCACCTCGCCCGTGGCCGCCTTCACCAGCGGCGGGCCGGCGAGAAAGATCGTGCCCTGGTTGCGCACGATGATGGTCTCGTCGCTCATCGCCGGCACATAGGCGCCGCCGGCGGTGCAGGAGCCCATGACGACGGCGATCTGAGGAATGCCCTTCGCGGACATCTGCGCCTGATTGTAGAAGATGCGGCCGAAATGGTCGCGATCCGGGAAGACCTCGTCCTGGTTCGGCAGATTGGCGCCGCCGGAATCGACCAGATAGACGCAGGGCAGGCCGTTCTGCTCGGCGATCTCCTGGGCCCTGAGATGCTTCTTCACCGTGGTGGGAAAGTAGGTCCCGCCCTTCACCGTGGCGTCGTTGGCGAGCACCATCACCTCGCGGCCCGCCACCCGGCCGATGCCGGCGATCATGCCGGCAGCCGGCACCGCGTCGTCATAGAGCCCGTGGGCGGCGAACAGGCCGACCTCCAGAAAGGGCGAGCCGGGATCGAGCAGGCCCTCCACCCGGTCGCGCGGCAGCAGCTTGCCGCGTGACAGATGCCGCTCGCGGGCCCTGTCGCCGCCGCCCGCCATGGCGGCCTCGGCGGCCACCTCGACCGCCTGCATCTGCCGGGCCATGGCCTCGCGATTGGCCGCGAAGGCGTCCGAGCGCGGCGAGATGGACGAGGTGAGGACCGCCACCTACGCGGTCTCCCGGAACAGTTCGCGGCCGATCAGCATGCGGCGGATCTCCGACGTGCCGGCGCCGATCTCGTAGAGCTTGGCGTCGCGCAGCAGCCGGCCGGTCGGATAGTCGTTGATATAGCCGTTGCCGCCCAGCGCCTGGATTGCCTCCAGCGCCATCTGGGTCGCCTTCTCGGCGGCATAGAGGATGCAACCGGCGGCGTCCTTGCGGCTGGTCTCGCCACGATCGCAGGCCGCCGCTACCGCGTAGACATAGGCCCGGCAGGCATTCATCGTGACATACATGTCGGCGAGCTTGCCCTGCATCAGCTGGAACTCGCCGATCGGCTGGCCGAACTGCTCGCGCTCGTGGACATAGGGCACGACGACGTCGAGGCAGGCGGCCATGATGCCGAGGGGGCCGGCGGAGAGCACCACGCGCTCGTAGTCGAGGCCGCTCATCAGCACCTTTGCGCCGCCGCCCTCCTCGCCGAGGATGTTCTCGTAGGGCACCTCGCAATCCTGGAACACCAGTTCGCAGGTGTTGGAGCCGCGCATGCCGAGCTTGTCGAGCTTCTGGGCGGTCGAGAAGCCGGCCATGTCCTTCTCGATCAGGAAGGCGGTGATGCCGCGCGGGCCGGCATCCGGATCGGTCTTGGCGTAGACGATCAGGGTCGAGGCGTCGGGACCGTTGGTGATCCACATCTTGGTGCCGTTGAGGACGAAGCGGTCGTTGCGCTTGTCGGCCCGCAGCTTCATGCCGACAACGTCCGAGCCGGCGCCGGATTCCGACATGGCGAGCGATCCGACATGCTCGCCCGAGACGAGCTTCGGCAGATATTTCGCCTTCTGCTCGGCAGTGCCGTTGCGCCGGATTTGGTTGACGCAGAGATTGGAATGGGCGCCGTAGGACAGGCCCACCGAGGCCGAGGCGCGGGAGATCTCCTCGATGGCGACGCAATGGGCGAGATAGCCCATGGCCGAGCCGCCATATTCCTCCTCCACCGTGACGCCGAGGAGCCCGAGGGCGCCGAGCTCCTTCCAGAGTTCGTTGGGGAATTCGTTGGTCCGGTCGATCTCCGACGCGCGGGGGGCGATCCGCTCCTGCGCGAAGCGGCGCACCATGTCGCGCAGCGCGTCGATCTCCTCGCCAAGCGCGAAATTCATGCTCTTGTCGAACATCGTCCTGTTCCTCCCTGACCCCGACCGTCCTGAGGACGGGCGTTCGGGATCGACCGCGAATCGTGCCGATCTCATCCCGGCTGCCGGCATTGGCGGCGAAGGTCTCCCCTCCCCGTGCGAAGGTCAACTCGCCAGCCGGTCGCAGCGACCGCCATGCGTCATCCGGCGGGCCCGGCCCGACGCCGGCTCGCGCCCCGCCAGCAACCGGCCAGTCGTGGTGCAGATTGATATTGCTGCATTGCAATATTGCGCTGCATTATCGCACGGAGGGACAATATAGGACAGACGTCGAAGCCGGTTCATCCGAAAGTACTATAGTCGAAAACCGCGGACTCGTGGACGATGCGCGTCATCCGGCGGGATCTGGGGCGGACGATCGACATGTCGTGCTGTCTGCCGCTACGGCCGGAATGGGATAATCGGGAGGTGACCAATGGCATTTTACAAGGACGGATGGACCCGTCGTCGACTGCTGACGACCGGCGCCGGCATCACGGCCGGTCTCGCCATGCCGCATGTCTTCACGCGCGGGGCCTGGGCGCAGGATCAGGCATTCTGCAACAACCCGTCCGGTGGCACCGTGACGCTCGGCTTCAACGTGCCGCAGTCCGGTCCGTATGCGGATGAAGGCGCCGACGAGCTGCGCGCCTTCCAGCTGGCGGTCAAGCACCTGAACGGCGAAGGCGACGGCGGCATGTTGTCGACGATGCAGCCGTCCAACCTCAAGGGCAACGGCATCCTGGGCAAGAAGGTCGCGTTCGTGACCGGCGACACCCAGACCAAGTCCGACGCGGCCCGCGCCTCGGCCAAGCGCATGATCGAGGCCGACAAGGCGATCATGATCTCCGGCGGCTCGTCCTCGGGCGTCGCCGTTGCGGTGCAGTCGCTCTGCCAGGACATGGGCGTGATGTTCATGGCCGGCCTGACCCACTCCAACGACACCACCGGCAAGGACAAGCGGCGCTACGGCTTCCGCCACTTCTTCAACGCCTACATGTCCGGCCAGGCGCTCGGCCCGATCCTCGCCGAGGAATATGGCAAGGACCGCCGCGCCTACCATCTGACCGCCGACTACACCTGGGGCTGGACCCAGGAAGAGTCGATCAAGAACGCCACCGAAGGGCTGGGCTGGGAGACGGTGGAGGCCGTTCGCACCCCGCTCGGCGCCGGCGACTTCTCGCAGTATCTGACGCCGGTCCTGAATTCGGGCGCCGACGTCCTGATCCTGAACCATTACGGCGGCGACATGGTCAATTCGCTGCGCCAGGCCGTCACCCAGTTCGACATGCGCTCCAAGCAGGTCAACGGCAAGGACTTCCAGATCGTCGTGCCGCTGTTCTCCGAGCTGATGGCACAGGGTGCGGGCGAGGCCGTGAAGGGCATCCTGGGCACCGCCAACTGGGACTGGAAGCTCGACAACGCCGCCACCAAGGCGTTCTCGAAGTCCTTCGGCGAGGAATACGGCAGCCCGCCGTCGCAGGCCGCCCACACCTGCTACGTCCAGACGCTGCTCTACGCCAACGCCGCCGAGACCGCCGGCACCTTCTATCCGCCGGAGCTGATCAAGGCGCTGGAAGGCTTCGAGTTCGACGGCATGGGCAATGGCCCGACGCTCTACCGCGCCGAGGACCACCAGTGCTTCAAGGACGTGCTGGTGGTGCGCGGCAAGCAGGAGCCGACCAACCAGTTCGACCTGATGGAGATCGTCAAGGTCGTGCCGCGCGACGACGTGACCTACGACGCGTCGATCTTCGGCGGCGAGCTCGGTCCCTACGACGCCAAGGAATGCTGATCGCATCCTGACCCGATCAGGTCGCCGGCAGACATGCCGGCGACCGTCCAGCATCGCAGACATCAAGACGACAGGCGCCGGCCCAGCGGGCGACGGCGACACGAGGCAATCGAACTGCCGCTCGCCAGGGCCGCGCGTATCGACCCCGACAATTCAAAGCGGCAATGCCAGGAGCGACCAAGGGGCACATGGACGCCATCATTCTTCAGATCCTCAACGGTCTCGACAAGGGCGGGGCCTATGCGCTCATCGCCCTCGGCCTGACCCTGATCTTCGGTACGCTCGGGGTGGTCAATTTCGCCCACGGCGCCCTCTTCATGCTCGGCGCCTTCTGCGCCGTCGCCTTCTCCATGGTCCTGTCGATCTCCGAGCGCGTGCGCGACGAGAGCGTGACCTTCTTCGAGGCCTACAAGGAAGTCCCCTATCTGGAGATCTGGTTCGGCGACACCGGCCGCACGATCCTCGACTGGTCGGTCCCCTTGTCGATCCTCGTCGCGATCCCCTTCATGCTGCTCGTCGGCCTGGCGATGGAGCGCGGCCTGATCCGCTTCTTCTACAAGCGCAGCCATGCCGAGCAGATCCTCGTGACCTTCGGCCTTGCCATCGTCCTGCAGGAGATCGTCAAGCACTATTTCGGCGCCAATCCGATCCCGATGACCGCGCCCCCGGCCTTCGCCGGCAGCGCCGACATCGGCCAGTGGTTCGGCATTCCCGGCCTAAGCTATCCGATGTGGCGCATCGTCTACTTCCTGTTCTCGCTGGCCATCATCGGCGCGGTCTTCGCCTTCCTGCAGCTCACCACCTTCGGCATGGTGGTCCGGGCCGGCATGGCGGATCGCGAGACGGTGGGCCTGCTCGGCATCAATATCGGCCGCAAGTTCTCGATCGTCTTCGGCCTCGCCGCCGTCGTCGCCGGGCTGGCGGGCGTCATGTACACACCGATCCTGTCACCCAACTACCATCTGGGCATGGACTTCCTGGTGCTGTCCTTCGTGGTCGTCGTCGTCGGCGGCATGGGGTCGCTCGGCGGCGCCGTGGTCGCCGGCTTCCTGCTCGGCATCCTGCAGTCCTTCTCCTCGATGACCGAGATCAAGGCGATCCTGCCGGGCATCGACCAGATCATCATCTACCTTGTCGCCGTCGTCGTCCTGCTGGTCCGCCCGCGTGGACTGATGGGCCGCAAGGGCGTCATGGAGGCCTGATCGATGAACAGCGCCATCACCTCGACCGACCTCGGCGGCACGCCGCACGAGACCACCCGCAAGACCCGCGACTCGCGGCCGTTCTTCGCGACCACCATGGGCGACTACGCCTTCACCGCGATCTTCGCGGCGGCCGTCCTGACCATGCCGATCTGGCTCGCGCCGATCGGCGCGGGCTACCCGGACATCCTGCAGAAATTCGCGATCTTCGGGATCTTCGCGATCGGCTTCAACATCCTGTTCGGCTTCTCGGGCTATCTGTCCTTCGGCCATGCGGCCTTCCTGGGCACCGGGTCCTACGCCGCGGTCTGGATGTTCAAGCTCCTGTCGATGAACGCGATCTTCGCGATCCCCTTTGCGATCATCGTCGCCGGGCTCCTGGCCCTGGTCATCGGCTTCGTCTGCCTGCGCCGCGCCGGCATCTACTTCTCGATCCTGACGCTCGCCTTCGCGCAGATGTCCTACAACCTCGCCTATTCGGTGCTGACGCCGATCACCAACGGCGAAACCGGACTGCAGATCTCCCGCTCCGATCCGCGGCTGATCGACCGGGCGCTGGGCGAAGTCGGCGCGGGCCTGCCCAAGCCGAACTTCTTCGGCATCGAGCTGCAGGGCTATCCGGGCTTCTATTTCTGCGCGATCCTGCTGGTCCTCGGCTTCTTCCTGGCGCTCAGGATCCGCAACTCGACCTTCGGCATGATGCTGTTCGCCATCAAGTCGAACCAGAACCGCATGGGCTATACCGGCTTTGCCGCCCGCCCCTATCTGCTCACCGCCTTCGTCATCTCGGGCATGTATGCCGGCCTCGCCGGCGGCCTCCTGGCGGTCACCGATCCCCTCGCCGGCGCCGACCGGATGCAGTGGACGGCGTCGGGCGAGGTCGTGCTGATGACCATTCTCGGCGGCGTCGGCACGCTGCTCGGTCCGGTGATTGGCGCGGCCGTGATGAAGTATCTCGAGCAGATCTTCTCGTCCTTCAATGACGGCTTCCTCTATCGCAGCTTCGACTTCCTGCCCGGCTGGGCACAGAACCTGGCGGTCGAGATCACCAGCCCCTTCGTCGGCGAAGGCTGGCACCTGACGCTCGGCCTCCTGTTCATGGTCATCGTCATCTTCCTGCCGGGCGGGATCATGGAGGGGCTGCGCCGCATCGGCGCCCTGTTCCACAAGCCCAAACCGGCTGACGGGTCCACCGGCGACACCGCCGCTGCCCGCGCGAACCACGAATAGAAAGAGCCGGCATGGACATTCTCACCATCAACGGCGTCAGCAAGCGCTTCGGCGGCCTGAAAGCCCTCGACGACGTCAATCTCAGGGTCAAGGAAGGCACGGTCCACGCGATCATCGGGCCGAACGGCGCCGGCAAGTCGACCCTGCTCAACACGCTGGTCGGGCGGATCGTGCCGGACGAAGGCACCGTCGAGTTCAACGGCGCACCGCTGCTCGGGCACAATCCGTACGAGATCAACCAGGCCGGCATCGCGCGGGTGTTCCAGACGCCGGAGACCTTCGCCGAGCTGACGGTCATGGAAAACGTCATGATCCCGGCTTTCGCCCGCAAGGACGGCGCCTTCAAGATCAATCTCTGGGGGCGCGCCAACGACCGGCGTGTCGTGCTGGAGGAGGCCGAGGAGATCCTCGAGGATCTCAACCTGGCCGCCCAGCGCCACCAGCGGGTCGATTCCATGTCCCGCGGCGACAAGCGGCGGCTGGAGCTGGCGATGTGCCTCGTCCAGAGGCCGAAGCTGCTGCTCCTCGACGAGCCGACCGCCGGCATGTCGCGGGCCGACACCAACAACACCGTCGATCTCCTCAAGGCGATCGCCAAGCGCGGCATCACCAAGGTCATCATCGAGCACGACATGCATGTCGTGTTCTCGCTGGCCTCGACCGTCAGCGTGATGGCGCAGGGCACGGTGATCGCCGAAGGCACGCCGGAGGCGATCAAGGCCGATCCGCGCGTGCAGGAAGCCTATCTGGGGGGAGCCCATCTATGAGCGACACGATCGACGCCGTCCGGCCGCATGGTCGCAGCGCCCGGGCCGAGTCCGTCCGGTCCGAGGGCCAGCCCTTCTTCGCCGCCCGCGACCTGCACGCCTATTACGGCGAGAGCTACATCGTGCAGGGCGTCTCCTTCGAGGTGCGGGAGGGCGAGATCGTCGCCCTGCTCGGCCGCAACGGCGCCGGCAAGACCTCGACGCTGCGCACCATCGCGCGGGCCGGTTCGCCGGAGCTGAAGCATGGCGAAATCTGGCTAGACGGCCAGCCGCTGCACACAATGCAGGGCTACGAGGCGGCCCGGCTCGGCGTGCAGCTGGTGCCCGAGGACCGGCGGATCATCGCCGGCCTGACGGTGGAGGAGAACCTCAAGCTCGCGCAGATCGAGCCGCCCATCGGCTGGTCGCTGGAGCGGATCTACGAGCACTTTCCCCGGCTGGCCGAGCGCCGCACCCAGGAAGGCATCACCATGTCCGGCGGCGAGCAGCAGATGCTGGCCGTTGCCCGGGCGCTGGCCCGTGATGTCAAGCTGCTGCTGCTGGACGAGCCTTATGAGGGGCTGGCGCCGGTCATCGTGCAGGAAATCGAGCGCATTCTGGAAGAGATCAAGCAGATCGGCATCACCACGATCCTGGTCGAGCAGAACGCCATCGCCGCGCTGCATCTGGCCGACCGGGCGATCATCCTGGAGATGGGCGAGATCGTCTTCGACGGTACCGCCCAGCAGATCATCGACGACAAGGAAATGCGGCTGCAATATCTCGCCGTCTGACCCGTCGCCTCAAGCCGACAACGAAAAAGCGCCCGGCGGCAACGCCGGGCGCTTTCGGTTTTTGGGCGACGGACGCCGGCGGGATCAGCCGAGCTTGGCTGTCACCGCCTCCACGGCATCGGCGGTGCGCTCCACCACCATGTCGGCCTCTTCGCGGGTCAGGACGAAGGGCGGCGCAAAGCCGAGGATGTCGCCTTCCGGCATGGCCCGGCCGATGACGCCGCGCTCCAGCAGTGCCGCCGCGATCTGCGGTCCGACCTTCAGCGACGGGTCGAAGAACTTGCGGTCATCCTTGTCCTCGACAAACTCCACCGCGGCCATCAGGCCGTCGCCCCGAACCTCGCCGACATGGGCGTGGCCCGCCAGCGCGTCGGCGAGGCCCTTGCGGAAATGCGCGCCGACGGTGCCGGCATTCTCAACGAGGTCGAGCTTGTCGATCAGTTCGAGATTGGCGACGCCGGCGGCCGCACAGAGCGGATGCGCCGAATAGGTCCAACCATGGCCGATCGGGCCCATCTCGTCGGAGCCCCGGACGAGAACGTCCCAGACCTTGTCGGAGATGATGCTGCCCGACAGCGGTGCATAGGCCGAGGTCAGGCCCTTGGCGATGGTGATGATGTCCGGCTTGATGCCGTAATGCTCGGAGCCGAACATCGTGCCGAGACGCCCGAAGCCGGTGACCACCTCGTCGGCGACCAGCAGGATGTCGTATTTTGCCAGCACGGCCTGGATCTTCTCCCAGTAGCCGGCCGGCGGCGGGACAATGCCGCCGGTGCCCAGGATCGGCTCGCCGATGAAGGCGGCGACCGTGTCCGGCCCCTCGGCGAGGATCATCTCCTCCAGCTTGTCGGCGCAATGCTGCGAGAACTGCTCCTCGCTCATCGAGCGGTCTTCGCGGCGGAAATAATACGGCGCCTCGGTGTGCAGGATCGGCGCGCGCGGCAGGTCGAAGGCGTTGTGGAACAGCTTCAGGCCGGTGAGCGAGCCGGTCATCACGCCCGAGCCGTGATAGCCGCGCCAGCGCGAGATGATCTTCTTCTTCTCGGGCCGGCCGAGGATGTTGTTGTAGTACCAGATCAGCTTGATGTTGGTCTCGTTGGCGTCCGATCCCGACAGGCCGAAATAGACCCGGCTCATGTGGTCCGGCGCCCGGTCGATGATCATCTTGGCAAGCTGGATCGACGCCTCGGAGCCGTGACCGACATAGGCGTGGTAATAGGGCAGCTTGTGCGCCTGCGCCGCGATCGCGTCGGCGATCTCGGTCTGGCCGTAGCCGACATTGACGCAATAGAGTCCGGCAAAGGCGTCGAGGCTTTCACGGCCGTTGGTGTCGACGATGGTCGCGCCCTTGCCGCCGGCGATCACCCGGGTCGGCGTCTCCCCGCGGGCATGGCTGCCCATATGGGTCGACGGGTGGAAGAAATGATCGCGGTCGAAGGCGGCGAGTTCGTTGTTCCGGTCGAGCATTATCTGCTCCTTTCCTGACTGTATGCGTCGTGACTGAATGCGGATCTGTCGAAAGCGGCGGTCAGCCGATGTCCTGACAGACATATTTGAGGTCGGTGAAGGCTTCGAGGCCGTGGCGGGCCCCTTCCCGGCCGATGCCCGACTGCTTGACGCCGCCGAAGGGGACCGGCGCGCCGGTGATCTTGACCCGGTTGACGGCGACCATGCCGTATTCGAGCGTCGCGGTCATGCGGGCGATCCGCGCGGCGTCACGCGTCACCAGATAGGCGACGAGGCCGTATTCGGTGTCGTTGGCGCGGGCCAGAACCTCGTCCTCCGCGTCGAAGGGGGTGACGGCGGCGACCGGGCCGAAGGTCTCCTCATGCATGATCAGCGCGTCCTCCGGCACATCGGCCAGTAGCGTCGGCCGGTAGAAGAGCGGCCCAGCGGCATCACGGCCACCGCCGGCGAGGCAGCGGGCGCCGCGGCCGACGGCGTCGTGCACCTGCGCCTCGACCTTGGCGATGGCGCGGGCGTGCATCAGCGGGCCGATCTCCGTGCTGGCATCGAGGCCCGGCCCGACCGCCAGCGCCTCGATCCGCGCCTTGAAAGCGGCCAGGAACGGCTCGTAGATCGAGCGCTCGACATAGATGCGGTTGGCCGCCAGGCAGTCCTGCCCGGAGGTGGCGAACTTGGCGTCCATGGCGATGTCGACGGCCCGGTCGAGATCGCTGTCGGCGAAGATCATCAGCGGCGCGTGGCCGCCGAGTTCCATGATCAGCCGCTTGACCGTCGGCGCGGCCTGCGCCGCGATCAGCCGGCCGATCTCGGTCGAGCCGGTAAAGCTCATGGCCCGCACGCGGCTGTCCTCGCAGAGGCGGCCGACGATCGTCGCGGCATTGCCGGTGACGACGTTAAAGACGCCGGCCGGCATGCCGGCGCGTTCGGCCAGCGCCGCCAGCGCCAGCGCCGAGAACGGGGTTTCCGACGAGGGATGGGCCACCGTCGTGCAGCCGGCGGCGAGCGCCGCGGCGGCCTTGCGGGTCAGCATGGCCGCCGGGAAGTTCCACGGCGTCACCAGACCGACGACGCCCAGCGGCACCCGGGAAAGCGTCATCTGGGCGTTCGGCAGATGGCTGGTCAGCCCCTCGACAGCGATGCGCCGCGTCTCCTCGGCATAATAGTCGACGAAGGACGCGGCATAGTCGATCTCGCCGCGGGATTCGGCCAGGGGCTTGCCCTGCTCCAGCGTCATCAGGAGCGCCAGATCCTCACGCGACGCAAGGATCAGATCATGCCAGCGCTTGAGGATCCGCGCCCGCTCCTGCGGCAGCAGGGCGCGCCAGGCCGGCAGGGCGGCTTCGGCCGCGTCGATCGCCCGGCTGGTATCTTCCGCGGTCAAAGCGGGGATGAACCCGAGGGTCTCGCCGGTGGCAGGATCGGTGACGGCGACGGTCGTTTCGCTGGTGATCCAGCGCCCGCCCAGAAAAGCCGCCTGGACGAACAGCGTCGCGTCGTCCAGCGCGGCCAGAGGGTGAAGGGTGTCGAGATGGCGTATCGCTGCAGACATGGCGCTCTCCTGTTCCGTCAGGAGAACGCTATCGCGTTCGCAGGCGAGACGTCGGCCATAGATCGGCCCGGGAAGCGAATTCTCTCCTGCCGAAGGGCCCTTGCGGCGATGGCTCGTCGCCCGCGCCTCAGCGCGCCGAGTCGGCGATCATCTGGATGGGGATCGGCGCCTTCTTGATCGACGTCATCACCGGATAGCTGAAGTAGCGCTTGACCCCGGAGCCGTTCGACAGAAGCCGGTCGATGATCGCCTGGTAGCTGGCGAGATCGCGGGTGACGAACTTGCAGAGATAGTCGAAGCCGCCGGACACCGAGAAGCACTCGACGATCTCCGGCACGTCGCGGATCGCCGCCTCGAAGGCCGCGAAATCCTCCGTGCGGTGGCTCTCGATCTCCATCATCACGAAGAGAACGGTGAGCGGCCCGTAAGTGCTCTCGGCGATCATCGCGCCGTAGCCCTCGATGATTCCGGCTTCTTCCAGCCGGTTCAGCCGCTCCCAGCAGGGCGTCGGCGACAGGTTCACGCGCTCCGCCAGCGTCGCCTTCGGAATCCGCCCCTCCGACTGGAGGATGGTCAAGATCTTGATATCGCGGTCGTCCAGCTTGATGCGGCCCGGTGGCATGGCGAGTCCTGGTCCGAAGAGGTCGATCCCCTTCAATAGACTGCCGGTTTGGCCGGCGTCCACCGCCGAGTGACGGGTGTCAGCGTACGATCAGGCAATGCTGGGGGGCGAGCGAGGCCACCTTGTGGGACACCGAACCGAGGAGAAAGCCCTCGATGTCGCCATTACCGCGGGCGCCGAGCACGATCAGGTCGCAGTCATGCTGCTTGGCAAAGGTCACGATGGCGCGCGAGGGCTGGCCGCGCTTGGCATAGGCTGTGACCTCCTCGACGCCGGAATCGAGCGCCCGGGCCTTGGCGGCCGCGGCGATTTCGCTGGCGTAGGTCTTGAGGGAATCGTCCGGTCGCTCGGCCGGCTGCTTGACCCGGACCATGGAGAGCGAGGCTTCCAGCGGCGAGTGATGCCGATAGACGCACAAGGTGATCAGGCGCGCGCCAAAGAGCCGGCACATCTCGGATGCCACGTCGAGGGCGCGCGTGGCCATGGGGGAGCCATCCACGGGCACGAGGACCGTCTTGTACATGCATCGCCTCCAGGAGCGGTTCGGATCGTGTCGACAGGCCCCGGCCCTTCGCGGCCTAGCGGAAGGCCAGATCGCGAAGGAACAACGCCAGCGGCGGCCATGCGATGAGCAACGCACTGACCAGGAGCAGGATGAAGATGAACGGCGGCGTACCGCGGATCACCTCGATATAGGGACGTTTGAAGATCGCGATCGCCGTGAAGATATCGCAGCCGAAGGGCGGCGTGGCCGACCCGATCGCAACCTGCAGCGTGATGATCACGCCGACCAGCACCGGGTCAAGCCCGAGACCGGAGACGAGCGGCGAGAAGATCGGCACCAGCACCAGAATGACCACGATCGGGTCGACGAACATGCAGCCGACGAAGAAGGCGATCGAGATCGCGATCAGCACGCCGACCGGCCCGGCTTCGGTCAGGCCGATCGCCCCGAGGAGCATCTGCGGGATCTGCTGGAACGAGATGACCCAGGAGAACGCCGCGCCGGCCGCGACGAGGATGAACACCACCGCGGTGATCAGGCCGGTCGACTTGGCGATGTCGAAGATGTCGCTCAGCTTCAGCGAGCGGAAGATCACCATCTCCAGAAGCAGCGCATAGCCGACGCAGACGGAGGCCGCCTCGGTCGGGCTGAAGATGCCGCCATAGATGCCGCCGACGACGATCAGCGGGAAGCCGAGCGGCCAGATCGCCGCCACCATCGCCTGGCCGCGCTCGCGCCAGGTGGATTTCGGCTCGGTCTCGAGATTGTGCATCCGTGCGTAGATCACGGCGTAGATCGAGAACAGGAACAGGATCAGAAGGCCCGGGCCGACACCGGCGATGAACAGTTCCGAAATCGAGGTACCGGACACGACACCGTAGATGATCATCGCGATCGACGGCGGGATCAGCATGGCGATGTCGGAGGAATTGATGATCAGCGCCAGGGTGAAGCTGTCGCTGTAGCCGGCCTTCAGCATGCGCGGCCGCAACGGACCGCCGACCGCGACCACGGTCGCCTGGGTCGAGCCGGAGACGGCGCCGAACAGGGTGCAGCTCATCGCCGTCGCGACGCCCAGACCACCGCGCATATGGCCGACGAAGCGCATCACCATGTCGATCAGCCGGTCGGCCGAATGGCCCTTGGTGATGATGTCCGCGGCCAGGATGAACATCGGCACGGCGACCAGCGCGGCCGGCCGGATGCCGGCGATCATCTGCTGGACCATGATCTCCGGCCCGATGGGCAGGAAGAAGAAGAACCCCACCAGTGTCGCCATGAGCAGCGGCACCATCATCGGGAACCCCAGAAGCAGGAGAACCACCATGGTCGAAAGCATCGCAGTTGCCATGGATTTCCTCTGGTCAGAGCGCGCGGCGGCGGATGTTTAAGCAGGTCGACGGCGGTGGCGGCGTCAGATCTGAGTTTCGGTGTCTTCGTAGGAATCGACCACGGAGACGGACAGGTAGATTTCCGGCCGGGTCAGATTGGCCAGGGCCGTCAGCACGTACTGGATGCCGGTGATGACGAAGCCGATCGGCAGCCAGACGAGGGTCACGTAGATCGGCAGGCGTAGCACCGGCGAAATCCGGCCGGTGTCGAAGACGCTGACGACGTAGAACCAGGAGAACCAGGCGAGGATGAACATGGTCGCCGCGGTGACCAGCGCGATCACGATCATCAGGGCGCGGCGCGCCGGATCGGGCAGCTCGTCATAGATCGCCGACATGCGGATATGGCGGCCATGGCGCGCGGCGAAGCCGATGCCGGCAAAGGTCACCAGGATGACCAGGAACTGGTTGAGTTCCTGCGAGAAATAGAGGCTGCGCCCGAAGGCGAACCGACCGATGACATTGGCGACCGAATTGACCGCCATCATCAGGATGCCGGCCGTCAGGATGACGGATTCCAGCACCGCGATCGACCGGTCGAGAATCTGGAAGGGCTTGAGAACGCCGGAAAAGCCGCTTTCGGGCGCGTCCGTCTTGTTCGTCGAGGAATCCTCGGAGGGCCTCGGGCCACCCAGACTTTCGGCGGGGGCGTCCGGGTCGGTCGACGGGTCGGGTCGGTTCATCGGCGTTCCATCCTATGGCGCCACACATATGCTGCCGCGCATGATGATAGCGCGGCAGCAGCTTTCGGCGACCGGCGAACGCACCGCCGGCCGGATTCCTGTCGGATCAGCCGCCGCTGCCGACCCGCTCCTGCGAGGCCTTGATGTCGGCCTCGAAGCCGTCGAGCACGGCCTTGCCGCTGTCGCCCGTCATCTCGACGAACTTCTCGCGGACCTGCTCGGCTGCCTTGCGGAACGGCTCGCGCTGCTCGTCGGTCAGGCGCGTCACCGTCATGCTCGGCTTGGCTTCCTGGATCTTGGCGAGCGCCTCGTCCTCGAGACCCTTCTGGTAGTCGATGATGTAGTCGTAGGCGGCATCGGCCGCTTCCGTGACGAGCGCCTTGTCCTCGTCGGACAGGCCGTCATAGAAGCTCTTGTTGGCCGCCACGGCGGTGGTGAAGGTGTTGTGGCCGGTGAAGGTGATATGATCGGTCACCTCGTACATCTTCGTGGATTCCACGAAGAACATCGGGTTCTCCTGGCCCTGGATCATGTTGAGCTGCAGACCCGAGAAGGTCTCACCCCAGGGCAGCGGCGTCGCCGTCGCGCCGAAGGCGTTGTAGGTCTCGACGAGCAGCGGCGTGGTCATCACGCGGAACTTCACGCCCTCCAGATCGGCCGGCGACGTCACCGGCTCCTTGGTCGTCATCACGACCTCGCCTTCCGGGAACATGTCGATCAGGTGCAGGCTCTGCGCCTCATAGAGCTCGGCCAGATCCTCGTTGATCGTCGGCGACGTCTTGTAGAAATCCGCCAGCACGTCCGGGTCTTCCGGCAGCACGTAGGGCATCAGGAAGACCTGCAGCTCGGGGATCAGGCTGCCGGTGAAGCCCGGCGAGGCATCGACGAACTGGATGGCGCCCATCTGGGCCAACTCGGTGGTGTCGGCGGACTCGCCGAGGGTGCCGAACGGGAAGATGGCGACGGTGTGGTCCGAATTCGCCTCGATATGCTCCTTGAACTTCGTGGCGTAGACGCCCTGAACCTCTTCCAGCGCTTCCTCGATGGCGTATTTCCACTCGGCGGCGAAAGCCGGGCCGGCCAGAAGGGTCAGCGCGGTCGTGGCTGCCAAGGTCTTGGCCACCAGATTGCGGCGGCGCGTCTTCATCGGATTGGTCATTCAACGATCTCCGTTTCTCGGTTCGACGACAGGAGGTCAACAAACCATAGCATTCGAAATCAGCAGGAAAAGCGTAGCCCGCGAAAAATCCGCCGACGGCGCACGATCGGCAATGGAAATCAGGATCATCGCCGGCGAGATCAGTCGATCTCGGATATTTCGCCTGCTCATCACAGGGTTCGATTGCACGAACCGTCGTGAAGCACCGGGCTCCTGCTTGAAGGGAGCCCAAGCCTGCACATCGACGACCGTCAGTCAACGTTCGCATCCTCTGGATCGCCGAAGATCAGCTTCCGAATATTATCGCGCCGTGTCGAGCGAGCGTTCGCCCGAATGCGTTCGGGCCGGCAGCAGAATACACTTCTGGCGCCAGCGAAAAAGGATGGTTCGCCTAATTGCCGGGCATGCCCAAGGCGTGATCATTTGAGCGCTGTAACGTCGGGGAACAAGCGGTTCGCGGGTTGACCGGGGCGAAGGGAAATGCGCCTTTTCGGCTCCGGGTCGCCCGGTCCGGCTTTCACCCTCGGCACCTTGCGCATGCACCGGCGGCGACGGGTTCGCAGAGAGCATCAGGCCATGGCGACAAAACTCTGTTTTCCCTGTTGAAAGTTTCTGCCATGAGCGTCCCGATCACCACCTCGGACCTGCCTCTCGCGCTCGATGAGCGGGCCTGCGAGCGCCGTGTCGGCCTGATTCTTCTGGCGACCGACCAGTCCACCGAGGCCGATTTCACGCGCATGGTCGCCTCCGACACAATCCACGTCTTCGGCACCCGGATCGAGTTCGCCAATCCCACCACGACGGAGAACCTGCGGGCGATGAAGCCGCGCCTCGCCGCCGCGGCCGGCCTGCTCCTGCCGGGCGAGGCCTTCGACGTGATCTGCTTCTCTTGCACCTCCGGCACCGTGCTCATCGGCGACGACGAGATTGCCGCGGCGATCCATGCCTCCAAGCCCGAAGCTGCCGTGGTGACCCCGCCGGCTGCCGCCGCCATGGCCCTGCGCGCCCTCGACGCCCAGAAGATCAGCGTCCTGACGCCCTATGTCGTGCCGGTCGGCGAACTGATGGCGGATTATTTCGTCGATGCCGGCTTCGCGCTGGAAAGCTTCACCTGCCTCGAGATGGAGGATGACGGGGACATGGCCCGGATGTCGCGGGCCAGCCTGGTCGAGGCAGCCGTCGCCGCAACCGCTCCGTCCGCCGAGGCCCTGTTCATCTCCTGCACGGCCCTGCGCTCGGCCGCCGCTGTGCCGGAGATCGAGGCGCGCATCGGCCGGCCGGTCGTCACCAGCAATCTGGCGACGGTCTGGGCGACGCTTGGCCATTGCGGCGCCCTCGCCGCACGACCGGACGCCGGCCGCCTGATGGCGCGGTCCCTGCCCGCCGCCGCGTAACGCCATGGGGATCGTGACGCTCACCGACATCGAAGCTGCGGCCCGCCGGATCGAGGGCCGGATCCGGCGCACGCCGGTCGATCTCTCGCCGAGCCTGTCCGACCGGGCCGGCGTCCCCGTCCATCTGAAGCACGAGCACCGGCAGATCACCGGCGCCTTCAAGCTGCGCGGCGCGACCAACGCCCTGCTGCAGTTGACGCCAGAGCAGCGCGCGAAGGGCGTGACCGCCGCCTCGACCGGCAATCACGGCCGGGCGCTGGCCCATGCGGCGGCCGCCGAGGGCGTTCGCTGCATCGTCTGCATGTCGGCGCTGGTGCCGCGCAACAAGCTCGATGCCATCGCCGCGCTGGGCGCCGAGACCCGGATCGTCGGCCGGTCGCAGGACGAGGCCCAGATCGAGGTCGACCGCCTCGTCGCCGAAGACGGCATGACCAATGTGCCGCCCTTCGATCATCCGGCCATCGTCGCCGGCCAGGGCACGATCGGGCTGGAAATCGTCGCCGACCTGCCGGACGTCGAGACGGTGCTGGTGCCGCTGTCGGGCGGCGGCCTCGTCGCGGGCATTGCCGCGGCGGTGAAGGGCCTGCGCCCGGATGTGCGGGTGATCGCCATCTCCATGCGCCGCGGCGCCGCCATGCAGGCGAGCCTCGCCGCCGGCCATCCGGTCGAGGTCGAGGAACTGCCGACCTTCGCCGATTCCCTCGGCGGCGGCATCGGCCTCGGCAACGCATGGACCTTCGAGGCCGTGCGCAGCCTCGTCGACGAGGTGGTGCTGCTCGACGAGGCGGAGATCGCCGCCGGCATCCGCCACGCCTATGCCGAAGAGCGCGAGATCGTCGAGGGCGGCGCCGCCGTCGGCATCGCGGCGCTTCTGGCCGGCAAGGTGCAGCCGAACGGGCCGACGCTGGCGCTTCTGTCGGGCCGCAACATCGACATGCAGTTGCATCGCGCCATCCTCAATGGGGCGAACACGCTGGAGGAGGCTGCCTGATGCCACAGATGCGCATCCTCACCGAAACCGATCTGCGCCGGCTGGTGCCGCTCGATCTGGAGGCCATCGCCGCCGTCGAGGGCGCCTTCGAGGCGCTGGCGACCAAGGCGGTGGCGATGCCGCCGATCCTGCGGCTCGACATTCCCGAGCATCACGGCGAGGTCGACGTGAAGACCGCCTATGTGCCGGGCCTTTCGGGCTTTGCCGTCAAGATCAGCCCGGGCTTCTTCGACAATCCGAAGCTGGGCCTGCCGAGCGTCAACGGCATGATGGTGCTGCTGTCCTCCACCACCGGGCTGGTGGAGGCGCTGCTGCTCGACAACGGCTATCTGACCGACGTGCGCACGGCCGCCGCCGGTGCGGTCGCCGCCCGGCATCTCAGCCGGCCGGATTCCAGCATCGCCGCAATCTTCGGCGCCGGCGTCCAGGCGCGGCTGCAACTGAAGGCGCTGACCCTGGTGCGGCCGATCACCGAGGCACGGATCTGGGCCCGCGACGCCGGCAAGGCGGATAGAGCGGCGGCCGAGCTTTCGGCGGAGCTGGGGATCGCGGTCACCGCTGTTGCCGACGGCGAGCGGGCCGTAGCCGGCGCCGACATCGTGGTGACGACGACCCCGTCGGAGACGCCGATCCTGATGGCGGGCTGGCTGGCGCCCGGCCAGCACGTGACCGCCATGGGCTCCGACGCCGAGCACAAGAACGAGCTCGATCCGGCCGCCATCGCAGGCGCCGACCTCTATGTCGCCGACAGCCTGTCCCAGACCCGGCGGCTCGGCGAACTTCACCACGCGATCGCCGCCGGCGCGGTCCCTGCGGATGCGCCCTTCGCGGAACTCGGCGCCATCGTCGCCGGCCGCAATGCGGGCCGTCCCTCGCCCGAGGCGTTGACGATCTGCGATCTGACCGGCACCGGCGTCCAGGACACCGCGATCGCCACACTGGCCAGCGACCGCGCCGTCGCGGCCTCTGCCGGCACAACCTTTACCAGCTGACCCCTCCGACCACAGGTGCACCCATGCGTGAGCCGCGATTCAAGTTTACCCGACCGGAATATGCCGAGCGGCTGGAGAAGACCCGGGCGGCCATGGCCGAGAAGGATATCGAACTCCTGTTCGTGTCGGACCCGTCGAACATGGCGTGGCTGACCGGCTATGACGGCTGGTCCTTCTACGTCCACCAGGGCGTGCTGGTACCGCCGGAGGGCGACCCGGTCTGGTTCGGCCGGTCGCAGGACGCCAATGGCGCGCGGCGCACCGCCTATATCGGCAACGACAACATCGTCGGCTATGCCGACCACTACGTGCAGTCGTCCGAGCGCCACCCGATGGATTTCCTCGCCACGGTGATCAAGGATCGCGGCTGGGCGAACCTCTCGATCGGCGTCGAGATGGACAATTACTGGTTCTCCGCCGCCGCCTTCCTGTCGATGCAGACCTATCTGACCGAGGCGCGCTTCGTCGACGCGACCGGCCTTGTCAACTGGCAGCGGGCGGTCAAGAGCACGCAGGAACTGGAATATATGCGCATCGCCGGGCGCATCGTCGGCGCCATGCACAAGCGCATCCTGGAGAAGGCCGAGCCGGGCATCCGCAAATGCGATCTCGTCGCCGAGATCTGGGACGTCGGCACCCGCGGTGTTGACGGCTATGGCGGCGACTACCCGGCCATCGTGCCGCTGCTGCCCTCGGGCCTCGACGCCTCGGCGCCGCACCTGACCTGGGACAATCTGCCGATGGAGCGCGGCGAAGGCACCTTCTTCGAGGTCGCCGGCTGCTACAACCGCTATCACTGCCCGCTGTCGCGGACGATCTTCCTCGGCAAGCCGCCCCAGAGCTTCCTCGACGCCGAGAAGGCGACGCTGGAGGGCATGGAGGCGGGCCTCGAGGCGGCCAAGCCCGGCAACACCTGCGAGGATCTGGCCAATGCCTTCTTCGCGGTGCTCAAGACCTACGGCATCATCAAGGACAACCGCGCCGGCTATCCGATCGGCCTGTCCTATCCGCCGGACTGGGGCGAGCGGACCATGAGCCTGCGGCCCGGCGACCGCACCGAGCTGAAGCCCGGCATGACGTTCCACTTCATGACCGGCATCTGGCAGGAGGACATGGGCATCGAGATCACCGAGTCGATTGCCATCACCGAGACCGGCTACGAGCTTCTGGCCGACGTGCCGCGCCAGCTCTTCGTGAAGGACTGAGCCATGCGGCAGGACAATCTGGCGCCCTCGCCGCTGGTGGCGACGGTCGATTTCCAGGCCGACGGCATCCAGCACGGCTTCCTGCGGATGCCCTACAGCCGCGACGATTCGGCCTGGGGCTCGGTGCTGATCCCGATCACCGTCGCCAGGAATGGCGACGGCCCGACGGCGCTCCTGACCGGCGGCAATCACGGCGACGAATATGAGGGGCCGATCGCGCTCTTCGACCTCGCGCAGCGGCTGACCATGGAGGAAATTACCGGCAGGGTCATCATCCTGCCGGCGATGAACTATCCGGCTTTTCGCGCCGGCACGCGGACCTCGCCGATCGACAAGGGCAATCTGAACCGGCTGTTTCCCGGCTCCCCCGTCGGCACGCCGAGCCAGAAGATCGCCGACTACGTCACCCGCTACCTGCTGCCGATGGCGCATGTCGTGCTCGACTTCCATTCCGGCGGCAAGACGCTGGACTTCCTGCCCTTCGCCGCCGCCCATGCGTTGGACGACAGCCGTCAGGAAGAGGAGTGCATCGCCGCCGTCGCCGCCTTCGGCGCACCCTGGTCGGTGAAGATGCGCGAGATCGATGCGGTCGGCATGTTCGACACCACGGTCGAACAGCTCGGCAAGGTGTTCGTGACGACCGAACTCGGCGGCGGCGGCACGGCGACGGCCCAAAGCGCCGGCATCGCCAAGCGCGGCACCGCCAATCTCCTGCGCCATGCCGGCATCCTGTCGGGCGCGGTCGAGGAACGGCCGACCCGCTGGCTCGACATGCCGTCGGACGATTGCTTCACCTTCTCGGAGATCGACGGGATGATGGAGCCGCTGGTGGATCTGGGTGACGCGGTCCGCAAGGGCCAGCCCATCGGGCGGGCCTGGCCGATCGACCGCACCGGCGTCGCGCCCTACGAATATACCGCCAAGATGGACGGCATCCTCGCGGCAAGGCACTTCCCCGGCCTCGTCAAGGCGGGCGACTGCATCGCCGTGCTCGGCGTCACCGACTGAGGACGTGCGAGGGTCGAGCGGTCAGCCGACCCAGTCGACCCGCGTCGCGAAGACATAGCCGGCGCCATAGACGGTGCGCACATGGACGGGCTTCTTCGGGTCCTCGTCCAGCTTCTTGCGAAGCCGCGAGACGCGCACGTCGACGCTGCGGTCGAAGGCCTCCTCGCCGCTGGCCGAGAACAGCTCCAGCAGGAAGTCGCGGCTGAGCACCCTGCCCTGCGCTTCCAGGAAGGCACGCAGGAGCTCAGCGTCGGAGCGTGACAGCGGCTGCTCGGCGCCGCCGGGCGCGCGCAGGGTCAGCGAGCCAAAGTCGGCCCGCCAGCCGGCGAATTCGGCAATGTCGGTCCGCGCCGTCGCGCTGGCGCGCAGCGTCGGGGTTGCCTCCCGGTTGCGCGACGTGCGCCGCAGGACGCTGCGGATGCGGGCGGCCAGTTCCAGCGGCTCGACCGGCTTGGTGAGGTAATCGTCGGCGCCGCTTTCCAGCCCCCGCAACCGGTCGTCCAGCGCCCCACGGCCGCTGACGATGACGATCGGCAGGCCGTGCCGGCCGAGTTCGTCCTTCAGAAGCGCGAGGCCGTCGCCGTCGGGCAGGCCAAGATCGACGATGCACAGATCCGGCGGCGCGGCGCCGAGCTGGCGGCGGAAATCGGCGATCCGCTGGAAGGTCGCGACCACGAAGCCCTGCTCGGTCAGCTCGCGCGCGAAGACAGCGGCAAGATCGCGGTCGTCCTCGAGAATGAAGATGCGCTTATGCATCCGTCGTCACCCTCCGGAGACGGCTCGGGTCCGGCATCGTCAGCCCCCCGCCGTGAAGGCGGAGACGATGGCCCGCCGCTCGAACGGTTTCTGCAGGACGCGCACCCGCGGCGAGAGATCGGCCCGTATGCCGTCCTGGCCGAAGCCGGTCATCAGGACGATCCGCTTGCCCGGATGGCGCCGTTCGATCTCGGCGGCGAGGTCGACGCCCGACATGCCGCCCGGCATGGTGATGTCGCTGAGGACGAAGTCGATGCCGTCCACCGCTTCGAGAAGCTGCAACGCCTCGGCCCCGCCGCTCGCCTCGATCAGACGGGCCCCGCAGCCGAGGAGATCGCGGCGCAGCACGGTACGGACCTCCTCGTCGTCGTCGACCAGCAGCACGAAGCGGTCCCTCAGCCCGTCGGAGCAGTCCAGGCCCGCATCGCTTACGGCTGCGGCCTCGTCTTCTGCCGGCACCTCCGCGGCAGGCAGGCGCAGGGTGAATATCGTGCCCTCTCCGGGGGCGGTGTCGAGCGCCACCGTGCCGTGCGAGGCGGTGACGAAGCCCTGCACCATGGTCAGGCCGAGACCGGAGCGTTCGGTGCCGGTCTTGGTGGAGAAGAAGGGTTCGAAGATCTTTCGCCGCGTGGCCTCGTCCATGCCCTTGCCGTCGTCGGCGACGACGATCACGACGGTGCCGCTCGCCGCGTCGTTTTCCGCCGCCACCCGGATACGGCCGCCGGTCAGGCAGGCATCGGCGGCGTTGACCACGAGGTTGATCAGGCTGGCTTCGAGCTGGGCGGGATCGACGAAGGCGTGGGGCGTGCCGTCGATCTCCACCGCGATGCAGGTACCGTCATGCAGCGACGGGCGCACCAGTTCGACGATGGTGCGGATCGTCTCGCCGATATCGACCACGGCGGGCTCCAGCGGCTGGCGCCGCGCGACCGCCAGAAGCCGCCGCATCAGGTCGGCACCGCGGCGCGTGGCGCGGATGGCCGGCTCCAGCATCTCCGCTTTCAGGGCCGGGTCGTCGATCCTGGCGACGAGCGGCGTCAGATTGCCGAGAATGATGGTCAGGAGATTGTTGAAGTCATGGGCGATGCCGGACGAAAGCTGGCCGAGCGTTTCCATCTTCTGGGCCTGCAGAAGCGCCGCCGCGGCCTCCTTCTCCTTAGTGACGTTCACCGTCAGCACGTAGAAGCCGCGCGGCGTGCCGTCGGGGTCGCGGTCGGGCCGGAGAAAGGTGCGCGTGTCGAGAACCCGCCCGTCCGGAAAGGCGATCTCCTGGTCGAAATCGAGCGCCTCGCCGGTCTTGGCGCGGGCGAAGAACGGCCGCACGCGGGCCATGGTGGCAGCGCTCAGCACTTCGTCATGGCGCCGGCCGGGAATCGCATCGGGTGACAGGCCGTAGGCCCGGGCGAAGCGGCGATTGACGAAGCGGAACACCTCGTCCCGGTCGAGATAGGCGATGCCGGCCGGCACCTCGTTGGCGATCAGCCGCAGCCGCTCCTCGCTGCGGCGCAGGTCCTCGGTCTGGCGCAGGAGCCGCTGCTCCAGCCGCAATTCGCGCCGGCGCTGGTCGGTGATGTCGGTATAGACCGTGGCAAAGCCCCCCTCGGGCAGCGGCCAGCCGCTGACCCGGATGACGACGCCGTTCGGCCGCGTGCGCTCCAGCGTGTGCGGCTCGAAACGCCGCGCCGCCGCGACCCGGTCGGCGACCATGGCCTCGATGTCGCCATGGCCGTATTCGCCGTGGGCCGCATTGTGGCGCACGATCGTCTCGAAATGCGTGCCCGGCTCGGCCAGCGCCTGCGGCAGGCCGACCAGTTCGACCAGCCGGCTGTTGGCGAAGACCAGCTTCAGATCCGGACCGAACAGGGTGATTCCCTGATCGAGCCGGTCGAGCCCGGCCATCAGCATGGCGAGCGTCCCCGCCTGCCCCCGCTCGGATGCCGCGACGCACGCGCCCGTCTGTCTCTCTCCCAACGCCGCCGATGCCTCCCTGTCCGGCCACGCGGCAGCCTAGCAAGGCGCAACCGCCATTGCATCGCTTCTGGAAAAACTCTCGCAACAATTGCCTGCCAGCGTGACACAGTGCCCTCGGGAGCGGGCATCGAAACGCGGGTCGCACGGCGCAGCAGCCGGTGCCCTGCGGACAGGTCGGCGGGCAGAGGCCGACGGGAGGATGAATTGTGACGTCAGGCGAACGCCTCCTGGAGGTCCGTGATGTCTCGCTGCGCTTCGGCGGCGTGCGCGCCCTGAGCAATGTCAGCTTTCACGTCGAGGCCGGCGAGCTGTTCTCGATCATCGGGCCGAACGGCGCCGGCAAGACCTCGATGCTCAACTGCATTTCCGGCCGCTACAAGCCGACCGAGGGCGACGTCCTCTACAAGGGCGGCTCGCTGCTGAAGCGCTCGATCAACGATCGCGCCCGCCTCGGCATCGGCCGCACCTTCCAGAACCTCGCGCTGTTCGGCCATATGAGCGTCCTCGACAACATCCTCGTCGGCCGCCACCACCGCCTGAAGAACAACCTCTTCACCGGCACGGCCTACTGGGTCGGCGGTGCCCGCACCGAGGAACTGGCCGAGCGGCGGCGGGTCGAGGAGATCATCGACTTCCTCGAGATCCAGCATGTGCGCGGCGAGCCCGCCGGCACCCTCTCCTACGGGCTGCGCAAGCGGGTCGAACTGGCCCGCGCCATGGCGATCGAGCCGGAACTGATCCTGCTCGACGAGCCGATGGCCGGCATGAACCTGGAAGAGAAGGAAGACATCGCCCGCTACGTCGTCGCGCTGAACCAGGAATTCGGCATGACCATCGTGATGATCGAGCATGACATGGGTGTCGTCATGGACCTGTCGGACCGGGTGATCGTGCTCGATTTCGGCAAGGTGATCTCCGCCGGCACGCCCGACGCGGTGCTGGCCGACGAACACGTCAAGCGCGCCTATCTCGGCGAGGACGACGAGACGCTGGACGCGCTGGCCGCCGAGACCGGAGAACCGGCATGACCGCCCCCCTCGCTGTCAGCGGATCGGAGCTGCCTTGGCCGGACGACACGCCGGAGGTGAAACAGGCCGCCGGTCTGGACACCCTGCCGAAGCTTCTCGCCCACAACGCCCTCCTGCACCCCAAGGCCATCGCCCAGCGCGAGAAGGAATTCGGCATCTGGGTGCCCTATGACTGGGAGAGCGTCGAGACGCATGTCGCGCGCATGGCCGTCGGCTTCGCCGGCCTCGGCCTCGGGCCCGGCGACATTGTCGCGCTGATCGGCGACAACCGGCCGGAATGGGTCTGGGGCGAGGTCGCCGCCCATGCCTGCCGGGCGATGAGCCTCGGCATCTATCGCGACGCGCTGGAAGAGGAGATCCGCTACCTCTTCGACTATGCCCAGCCGAAGATCGTCGTCGCCGAGGACGAGGAGCAGGTCGACAAGCTGCTGGCGCTCGGCGACGCCATCCCGAGCGTCGTCGCCATCGTCTACACCGACCCGCGCGGCATGCGGAAATACGACGATCCGCGGCTGATCCCCATCGAGACGCTGGAGGCGGCCGGCAAGGACGCGCTCGACCTCTCGCCCAATCTGTGGCGCGACATGGTCGGCGCGACGCGCGGCGACGACGTCGCGATCCTGTGCACCACCTCCGGCACCACGGCCCATCCCAAGCTCGCCATGTGGACCGGCACCGCCTTCATCGGCCATGCGGCAAGCTATCTGCGGGCCGATCCGCGCGGGCCGGACGACGAATATGTGGCGGTGCTGCCGCTTTCATGGGTGATGGAACAGATGTATTCCGGAACCTGGAACTTCCTTGCCCGGATGAAGGTGAACTTCCCCGAGGAAGAACAGACCACCATGGCCGACCTGCGCGAGATCGGGCCGACCTTCGTCCTGTTCTCGCCGCGCGTCTGGGAGACGGTCGCCGCCGACATCCGCGCCCGGATCATGGACAGCAAGCGCTGGAAGCGGGCGATCTACGACTGGGGCGTCGCCAAGGGCATGGCCGCGGTCGCGCATGGCGGCCATTCGGGCGCCGCCGACCTTCTCCTGTTCCGGCACCTGCGCGACCGGCTCGGCTTCACCAATCTGAAATCCGCGGCCACCGGCGGCGCCGCGATGGGGCCCGACACCTTCCGCTTCTTCCAGGCCATGGGCGTGCCGCTGAAGCAGCTCTACGGCCAGACCGAGGCGATGGGCGCCCATACCATCCACAAGGACGGCGAGGTCGACAACGAGACGGTGGGCTATCCGATGCCCGGCTGCGCGCTGAAGATCCGCGACCCCGATCCCGAGGGGCTCGGCGAGGTGCTGGTCAAGCATCCCAACATGATGAGCGGCTACTACCGCAACGAGGCCGAGTCCGCGGCCAGTCTCGATGCCGAGGGCTGGTTCCAGACCGGCGACGCCGGCTACCTCACCGACAAGCGCCATCTCGTCGTCATCGACCGGATCAAGGATCTGGCGACGACCGCCAGGGGCGTGCGCTTCTCGCCGCAATTCATCGAGAACAAGCTGAAATTCTCGACCTATGTCGCCGAGGCCGTGATCCTCGGCAACCGGCGGGACTATCTGACCGCGATGATCTGCATCCGCTTCCCGATCATCTCGAAATGGGCGGAGGAGCGGCGGATCTCCTTCACCACCTATTCCGACCTCGCCGCCCGCCGCGAGGTCTACGACCTCCTGCGCGCCGAGGTGGAGCGGGTCAACGCGACGCTGCCCGCCCAGCAGCGGATCGCCCGGTTCCTGCTTCTCTACAAGGAGCTCGACGCCGACGACGGCGAGCTGACCCGCACCAAGAAGGTCCGGCGCAGCGTGATTGCCGAGAAATACGAGGACATCATCGCCCGCCTCTATTCCGGCGCCGACCACGTCGACGTCGACACGGTGATCCACTTCCAGGACGGCTCGAAGCAGCGGATCGTCACGACGCTGCCGATCGAGACCCTGGTACCGGATGCGGGCCACAGGCAGGAGGCAGCCGAATGAACACCGAACTCCTTCTCCAGCTCGTCATCAACGGGGTCATCGTCGGCATGCTCTACGGCATCGTCGCGATGTGCTTCGTGCTGATCTACAAATCGACCCAGGTGGTGAATTTCGCGCAGGGCGAATTCGTCGTCCTCGGCGCTTGGGTGTGTCTCGCCCTCGTGGTCTCCCTCGGCCTGCCCTTCTGGCTGGCCTTCATCTTCTCCCTCGTCTTCATGACGCTGTTCGGCATCCTGGTGCAGGTGCTGCTGCTGCGCCCCCTCGTCGGCGAGCCTGTGATCTCGGTCATCATGGCGACCATCGGCCTGTCGATCTTCATGCGGGCGCTGATGAACTGGATCTTCGGCAACAACGCGGTGCGCTTCCCGCAGGTCTTCGACCGGAGCACCGTCTCCATCGGCGGCCTCAACGTCGAGACCGCCTATCTGATGAGCCTCGTCCTGTCGCTCATCGTCATGGTGATGTTCTTCTGGTTCTTCCGCTATTCGCGCTGGGGGCTCGCCATGCGCGCCACCGCCTACAACCAGCAGGTCGCCCAGTCGCTCGGCGTCAATGTCGGCCGCGTCTTCGCCATGGCCTGGGCGATCTCGGCGGTGGTCTCGGGCATCGCCGGCGTCGTCATCGGCCTCGTCAGCGCCGTGTCCAACTCGCTGGCGATCATCGGCATCAAGGTGTTCCCGGCGGTCATCGTCGGCGGCCTCGACTCCATCGTCGGGGCGATCGTCGGCGGGCTGACCATCGGGCTTCTGGAGAACCTCGCCGAATTCGTCGACGGCCAGTATTTGCAGGTCGGCAACATGTACCAGGTCGCGCCCTTCTACGTCCTGATCGTGATCCTGATGATCCGTCCCTACGGGCTGTTCGGCACGCCCGACATCGAGCGCATCTGATGGCCCACGTTCCCAATCCGCGCCCGGCCGGCGACTTCCGCACCAGCTACAAGGCGGACCAGTCGCTGTTCCGCACCCATTTCGAGCAATGGGCGGTGGTCACCCTCGTCGTGCTGGTGGCGCTGATGCCGCTGGTCTTCGGCGGCTATGTCCTGTCGCAGATGATCCTGATCGGCATCTACGGGATCGCCGCTCTGGGCCTCAACGTCCTCACCGGCATGACCGGGCAGATCTCGCTCGGCCACGGCGCGTTTTTCGGCTTCGGCGCCTTCGCCTCGGCCTGGATCGCGTCGAAGGGCATCCCGGTGCTCATCGCCATCCCGCTCGCCGGCCTGATGACGACGGCGGTCGGCATGATCTTCGGCATTCCGGCGGCGCGGCTGAAGGGCCTGTATCTGGCCATCGCCACCCTGGCCTCGCAGTTCATCCTGGAGGATTTCTTCGGCCGGGCGGCGTGGTTCACGGGCGGCCCCTACGGCTCGCTGGCCGAGACCGCGACCCTGTTCGGCTTTCCGCTGAACACCGACGAGCGCTATTTCTACCTCGTCCTGTTCTGGGTGGTGATCTGCTTCCTGGCGGTGGCCAACCTCGCCCGCACCCGCGACGGCCGGGCGCTGGTGGCGGTGCGCGACCATTATCTCTCGGCCGAGATCATGGGCATCAACCTGACCCGCTACCGGATCATGTCCTTCGGCATCTCCAGCTTCTTCGCCGGCATCGGCGGCGCCCTCTACGGCCATTATCTCGGCTTCGTCTCCGGCGAGGGCTTCACCATTCTCCTGTCGATCGAGTTCCTGGCGATGATCATCATCGGCGGCCTCGGCTCGGTCTCGGGATCGCTGCTCGGCGCGGCCTTCATCCTACTCCTGCCGCAGGTGATGGAGATCTTCGCCAACGGCCTCGCCGACGTGTTTCCCGCCATCGCCTAGGGCACCGCCTACATCAAGCAGATGTCGGTGGGTGCGGCGATCATCCTGTTCCTCGTGCTCGAGCCGGAAGGGCTTGTCCATCGCTGGCGGCTGATGCGAGCCAGCTGGAAGCTCTTCCCCTTCTCGCACTAGCCATCCCGCCCCGAACCCGGCGTCAGACCGGACGGGGCACCCCGGGTCCGGCGGGCTTCGCGGCACCGCCGCCTTCGGATCGAACCAGTCCGCGAACGGGAGGAAGACATGACCAAACTGAAGATCCTGGCCGGCGCGGCGCTTGCCGCCGGCACCATGCTCGGCACCGCGCAGGCGCAGGACAGCGTGCTCGTCGGCCATCTCGCCGACTATACCGGCCCGACCTCCTTCGTCGGCAAGCAGTATGCGCCAGGCGTGACCGACGCCTTCAAGCAGATCAACGCCGATGGCGGCATCGACGGCACCATGGTCGAGCTCGACACGGTCGACTACGCATACAAGGTCCCCGAGGCGATCTCGCTCTACAAGCGCTGGATCGGCAACGGCATGGTCGCGCTGCAGGGCTGGGGCACCGCCGACACCGAGGCGCTGATCACCTTTATCACCCGCGACGAGATCCCCAATATCTCCGGCTCCTATTCGGCGCATCTCACCGATCCGAGCGGCAAGAACCCCAACACCAAGCTGCCGGCACCGTTCAACTTCTTCTACGGGCCGTCCTATTCCGACGCCTGCCGGGCGCTGGTGCAGTGGGCCTCCGAGGACGCCAAGGCGAAGGGGATCGACAACCCGACCTTCGTCCATACCGGCGACAACCATCCCTATCCGAACGCCCCCAAAGAAGCCTGCGCCGCCTATGCCGAGGAGCTCGGCATGACCGTCGCGCCGCCGGTGGTGGTGCCGCTGGCGCCGGGCGACTTCAAGGCCCAGTGCCTGACCATCAAGGATACCGGTGCCCAGTACGTCTACATGGGCAATCTCGGCGGCTCGGTCGTCTCGCTGATCAAGTCCTGCAACACGGTCGGCGTCGAGGCGACCTACATGGGCAACCCCTGGGCCGGCGACTACCAGACGGTGGAAGCGGCCGAGGCGCAGAACCTGATCTTCCCGACCTCGACGCCGTTCTACGGCGCTGACGTACCGGGCATGGCTCTGGTCAAGACCATCCTCGAAAACGGCGGCGGGCAGGTCGGGGACCGGCCGACCCACCATTACCTGCGCGGCGTCTGCGCGGCCTACTACATGAAGGAAGCCATGGAGTGGGCGAAGGCCAATGGCGGCATTACCGGCAAGGGCATCCGTGACGGCATGTACCAGAAGAGCGAATGGGTGCCCGAGGGGCTGGAAGGCGTGTGCCTGCCCTCGACCTGGACGCCCGAGGATCATCGCGGCCTGATGACCGTGGCGATCAACTCCGGCTCGATGACCGACGGCAAGGCGGAGATCGAGGAGATCGCCGAGATCCACCTGCCGCGCCGCGACGACTGGCTCGGCCAGTAAGCCCGGCCGCATCGGCCGGGGCGCTTGCCGCCCCGGCCGGCCGCACCCAGGGAAACGAAAAGGGTCGCCCCCATGACCGTCGCAGAGCCGCTCTCCGCTCCCCAGCCCGCAACGGCGCCGACCGAGGACATTCTCGCCCTCAACAATGTCGAGGTGGTCTTCAACGACGTCATCCTCGTCCTGCGCGGCATGTCGATGGCTGCCAAGCGCGGGCAGATCACGGCGCTGCTGGGGGCCAACGGCGCCGGCAAGTCGACGACGCTGAAGGCGATCGCCGGCCTGCTGCACACTGAGGACGGTGCCATCACCCGCGGCTCGGTCTCCTATGAGGGGCAGGACATCACCCGCATGTCGCCGGACCTGAAGGTCTGCAACGGCATCTTCCTGGTGATGGAAGGCCGCGGCATCGTCCAGGACATGACGATCACCGAGAACCTGCGGCTCGGCGCCTTCACCCGTCCGAAGGCCAATATCCGCGAGGAGATCGAACAGGTCTACGAGTTCTTCCCGCGGCTGCGCGAGCGCAGCGGCCTGGCCGGCTATCTGTCCGGCGGCGAGCAGCAGATGCTGGCGATCGGCCGGGCGCTGATGGCCAAGCCGAAGCTGATCCTGATGGACGAGCCGTCCATGGGCCTGTCGCCGCTGCTGGTGAAGGAAGTGTTCGGCATCATCCGGCGGCTGAACCGCGAGCTCGGCATCTCGATCCTGCTGGTCGAGCAGAACGCCAACATGGCGCTGAAGGCGGCGGACTACGGCTACATCATGGAGAACGGCAAGATCGTCCTCGACGGCACCGGCGCCGAGCTCGCCGACAACGAGGACGTCAAGGAATTCTACCTCGGCGGCGGCGAGCGGCGCTCGTTCAAGAACGTCAAGAGCTTCCGCCGGCGCAAGAGATGGCTGTGACGGCGCCCCGCGCCCTGCCCCCGACCTGCACAGAACGATCCCGGAAGGCTCCGGCATGAGCGACTATTTCGACGACCGCGAGACCCGCGCCCCCGCCGCCCGCGAGGCCAACCTGTTCGAGCGGCTGCGCGTACAGTTGCGGCATGCGATCGCCACGTCGCCGCATTACGCCGGCAGCCTCGCCGACATCGATCCCGACACCATCGGCAACCGGGCGGCGCTCGCCGCCCTGCCGGTTCTCTACAAGTCCGACCTGATCGAGATGCAGGAGGCGCACCCGCCCTTCGGCGGGCTGACGCCGCAGAGCGCCGGCGGCTTTCGCCGGCTGTTCCTATCGCCCGGCCCGATCGTCGAGCCGGAGGCGGAGCACGAGCACTGGCGCATGGCCCGGGCGCTCCATGCCGCCGGCTTTCGCCGCGGCGACATCCTCGCAAACTGCTTCGCCTACCATCTGACGCCGGCGGGCTTCATGTTCGACCACGCCGCCGCCGCGATCGGCTGTGCGGTGTTTCCGGGCGGCGTCGGCAATACCGAGACGCAGGTCGAGGCCTTCGCCCGGCTTGGGGTCGGCGGCTATATCGGCACGCCGGACTTCCTGAAGATCATCCTGGAAAAGGCCGACGCGTCCGGCGTGGCACTGGGGTCGGTGACCAGGGCGCTGGTCAGCGGCGGGCCGCTGTTTCCCAATCTGCGGCAATGGTACGCCGAGCGCGGTATCGCGGTGCGCCAGTGCTACGGCACCGCCGAACTCGGCCTGATCGCCTATGAGGCGGCCGGCCCCGGCGACGGCATGGTGATCGACGAGGACGCGCTGGTGGAGATCGTGCGCCCCGGCACGGGCGATCCGGTTCCCGACGGCGAGGTCGGCGAGGTCGTGGTGACCACCTTCAACGCCGCCTACCCGCTGATCCGCTTCTCCACCGGCGACCTGTCGGCGGTGATGACCGGGCAGAGCCCGTGCGGGCGCACCAACCGCCGGCTGAAGGGCTGGATGGGCCGGGCCGACCAGACCACCAAGGTGCGCGGCATGTTCGTGCATCCGCGCCAGGTCGCCAACATCGTCCGGCGCTTCCCGCAGATCGCCCGGGCGAGGCTGGAGGTCGGCGAGGATGGCGGCCGCGACACGCTGCTTCTGCACATTGAAAGCGCCGAGCGCGGCGAAGCCTTCGCAGAAACGGTGGCCGAGGCGATCCGCGCCGAATGCCGGGTGCGCGGCGAGGTCGCCTTTGCCGAGGCCGGCGCCCTGCCCAATGACGGCAAGGTCATCGACGACAAGCGCGCCCTCGGCGTTTGAGCCGGGGGGCGTTGTCTAGAGGACGCCTACTGCGCTGCGGGGAACGCCGCGTCGTAGGCGGCGACCGCCTTGTCGGCGCGTGCGCGCACCGTCGCCGCATCGTCGCCCGGCTTGTAGAGCGACGAGCCGAGCCCGAAATGCCGGACGCCGATGGCGCCATAGGCGGCGAAATCCGCTTCCGAGACGCCGCCGACGGCGCCCACCGCGAGGCCCTTGGGCAGCACGGCGCTGATCGCCTTTATGCCGTTCGGCCCGAGGACGTTCGCCGGGAAGAATTTCAGCGCCGACGCGCCCGCCGCCGCCGCCGCCAGCGCCTCGGTCGGGGTGAATACGCCGGGCATGGTCACCATGCCGTGGACCGCCGCGCGATGCAGCACCGCCGGGTCGACATTCGGGCTGACCAGCAGCCGTCCGCCGGCCGCGTGCAGCCGGTCGGTGTCGTCCGGCGTCAGCACTGTGCCGGCGCCGATCAGCACGCCGTCCGGCGCCATGCGGGCCGCGGCGGCGATCGAGGTGAAGGCGTCAGGCGAGTTCAGCGGAATCTCGATGGCCTCGAAGCCGGACTCCAGCAGCGCGCCGACGACTGGCTCGCAATCGTCCGGCGTCAGGCCACGCAGGATCGCGACGAGGTCGCGCTTCAGCTTTGGCCATGGAGCGGAGCGAAGGTCGGTCATGCTAGAATCTCCCTGGCGGCGGCGAAGAGGCCGCGGCGCACCGCCGCGTCCGCATCGGCGGCCACGGCTTCGATGCCCGCCAGTTCGCATGCCACCGTATAGATGTTGAGAAGCTGCCCGGAGGCGACCAGCGTGACCGCCGGCGTCGCGCCGAAGCGGCTGCGGGCGCCGGCGAATTCGAGGCCGAGAACGAGGCCGGAGAGTTGCGATCCGCCGTCGCCGCCCGCACCGACATCCAGGAGCCCGCCGGCGCGGATCGCGAACATGCGGTTGGTGGCTTCGGCGGGCGAGTCCAGCCCGGCCCGGAAGCCGTCGGCAAAGCCGGCCCGATCGAAGGGCGCGGCCGGATCGGCCACCGAATGGCGCAGGATGGTGTGTTTCGCCACCGCGGCGAAGAGGTCGCCAGTGATGAAGGTGGCAAAGCCGGCGATGCGGCCCGCCTCCAGCGCGACCCATTTGGAATGGGTGCCCGGCATGCAGACGAGATCGCGGCCGCCCGTTCCGCCGGCCCGCTCGGGCAAGCCGAGGATCTGGGTTTCCTCGCCGCGCATGACATCGGGCGTCGACGCGTTGCGCTGCGCGACGCCCGGCAGGATGTACACCGGTCGCTCGAGGCCCGGCACGCGGCAGGCGCTGGCGGCGATGGAGGCGGCGGTCGCCGGGGTCTCGACATAGGGCGCCTCGACCCAGCCCTGGCGCGCACCGACCATGCCGCAGGCGATGACCGGCAGATCGGCCGACGCACCGACGGCCGACAGATGCGCGTCGAGGATGGCGGCAAAGCCGTCCGGCCCGGCGGTGAGCATGCCCTCGCCGCTGCGGCGTTCGGCGAGGATCTCGCCGGCGGCGTCCAGCAGCCAGAGACGGAAGCTGGTGGTGCCCCAGTCGACGGCCGCGCAATAGGCGTTCATGCAGTGTCCCGGTTCGGTTGGTCGTGGAACGGCTCGACCGTCAGATGACGGCCCAGCATGAACGCGTCGGCGACATGGCGGAGCGGCGCGAGATCCACGTCGGACCCGCCGCTCGCCACCAGTTCGGCGAAGCGTGCATAGATGCCGTCATATTCGGCTTCGGCCTGATCGACCACCGATTCCCCATCGATCCACAAGCGCGCGCCGCCCGACGACAGGAGAAGATCGCCGGCATCGGTGCCGACATGGATGTCCCAGGTCTGCGGCTCGGTCTGACGCCAGTCGAATTCGGCATTCATCGCCGCTCCGGATGCGCCAGCAAAGCGCAGCGAGGCGGCGATGGGCGCCGCCCGGTTCTCGGGGAAGGACAGTTCGCCGCCGGTCAGGAAGACCGGCTCCGGCAGGATGTCCGTGACGATCGACAGGGCATTGATGCCCGGATCGAAGACGCCGAGCCCGCCCCGCTCCCAGATCCAGTCCTGGCCCGGATGCCAGTGGCGGACATCCTCCTTCCACTCCACCCGCACCGATCGCACCTGCCGTCCGGCAAGCCATTTGCGCGCCGGGGCGACGCCGGGGGCAAAGCGTGAATGCCAGGTGGCGAACAGGCTGACGCCTTGCGTCTCCGCCAGATCGGCCAGATGCGCGACCTCGGACAGGGTGGCGCCGGGCGGCTTTTCCAGCAGCACGTGCTTGCCCCGGCGCAGCGCATCGGCCGCCATGACATGGCGCACCTGGGGCGGCACGCAGAGGGCGACCGCATCGATCTGCGGCATGGCGTCGAGCATCTCGGCGGGCGTCGCGAAGCGCGCGACCCCATCGACGGACGCGCTGCGGCTTGCCGTCGCGACGAGCTCGAAAGCCGGGTTGCGGCCGATCGAGGGAATGTGCTGGTCGCGGGCGATCTTGCCGACGCCGACGAGGCCGAGCCGGATCGGCGCGGTCATCGGGGCCCGCTCCCTGCGGGCCTCGGTTCATCGGGGCGGAAGCTGCCCCGCTCTGGTTCGGAGCGCACCCGGCTCACCCCTTGTTCTTGTTGTAGACGTCGAAGATGACGGCGAGCAGCAGGACGAGCCCCTTGATGACCTGCTGGTAGTCGATGCCGATGCCCAGGATCGACATGCCGTTGTTCATCACGCCCATGATGAAGGCGCCGATCACCGCGCCGACGATGGTGCCGACGCCGCCGGACATGGAGGCGCCGCCGATGAACACCGCGGCGATGACGTCGAGTTCGAAGCCGAGGCCGGCCTTGGGCGTCGCGGTGTTGAGGCGCGCGGCGAAGACGAGGCCGGCCAGCGCCGCCAGCATCCCCATATTGGCGAAGGTCAGGAAGGTGAGCCGCTCGGTCTTGATGCCGGAGAGCTTGGCCGCCTTCTCGTTGCCGCCCAGGGCATAGATGCGCCGGCCGACGGTCGTGCGCGAGGTGACGAAGGAATAGAGCGCGATCAGCAGCGCCATGACGATGAGAACGTTCGGAAAACCCCGGAAGGTCGCAAGCATCCAGGCGAGATAGAGGATCGCGCCGACGACGATGACGATCCGCGCCGCGAAGAAGGCGAAGGGCTCGTCCTCGCCGCCATGGGCCTGGCTGCGCATACGTGCGCGCACCGCCAGGAACAGGATCAGCCCGGCCAGCGCGACGCCGAGGGCCAGCGACAACAGGTTGATGTCCTCGCCGCCGAAGAGGTCCGGCAGGAAGCCCGAGGAGATCAGCTGGAAGCCGCGCGGGAACGGCCCGACCGACTGGCCGGCCAGGAGCCAGAGCGTCAGGCCCTTGAACACCAGCATGCCGGCCAGGGTGACGATGAAGGAGGGAATGCGCCAATAGGCGATCCAGTAGCCCTGCATGGCGCCGATCACCGCGCCGACGAACAGGCAGATGACACCGGCCAGGACATAGTTCATGTCCCAGTTGACGATCATCACGGCAGCCAGCGCACCGACGAAGCCCAGAACCGAGCCGACCGACAAATCGATGTTGCCCGACACGATCACCAGCAGCATGCCCAGCGCCATGATGATGATGTAGCTGTTCTGCAGGACGAGGTTGGTCAGGTTGATCGGCTTCAGGAGAATGCCGTCGGTCATGATCTGGAAGAAGGCCATGATGACGACGAGCGCGACGAGAATGCCGTATTCGCGCATGTGCCGCCGCACGAAGCCCCAGGACGCGCCGGGTGCGGCCCGGTCCTTTTCCAGATCGATCTGCTGCGTCGCCTGATCAGACATCGCTGTTTCCTCGGTTTCGGTGCCCGGCGCGGATGATCATCGCCATGATCTTCTCCTGCGTGGCTTCTGACGTGGGGAGTTCGCCGACGAAGCGGCCCTCGTTCATGACGTAGACGCGGTCGGTGATGCCGAGCAGCTCGGGCATTTCCGACGAGATCACGATGATAGCCTTCCCGCTGGCGGCGAGCTGGGCGATGATCGCGTAGATTTCGTATTTGGCGCCGACATCGATGCCGCGCGTCGGCTCGTCGAGGATCAGCACCTCGGGGCCGGCGAACAGCCATTTCGACAGCACCACCTTCTGCTGGTTGCCGCCGGACAGGTTGATCACCTCCTGGCCGACGCTCGAACTCTTGATGCGGACCCGGTCGCGATAGTCGCGCGCGACGGCCGTCTCCTTCTCGGAATCGAGCACGATGCCGTTGGCGACGCCCGGCAGATTGGCCAGCGGAATGTTGCGCCGGATCGTCTCCTCGAGGACGAGACCGTAGGTCTTGCGGTCCTCGGTCACGTAGCAGAGGCCGTTGTCGATCGCCCGCGAGATGGTCGAGACGTCGACCTTGCGACCGTCGATCTTCACCTCGCCGGAAATGTTGACGCCATAGGCGCGGCCGAACAGGCTCATGGCGAGCTCGGTGCGCCCGGCCCCCATCAGCCCGGCGATGCCGACCACCTCGCCGCGCTTCACATGCAGGCTGACATCGTCGACCACCTTGCGATCGGAATGGATCGGGTGATGCGCCGTCCAGTTCGACACTTCCAGCACCGTCTCGCCGATCTTCGGCTCGCGCGGCGGAAAGCGGTCGGTCAGGCTGCGGCCGACCATGTCGCGGATGATGTCATTTTCGCTGATCGTGCCGGTGCCGCAATCGAGCGTCGAGACGGCGCTGCCGTCGCGCAGGACCGTGATGGTGTCGGCGACCTTGGCGATCTCGTTCAGCTTGTGGGAGATCAGGATCGAGGAGATGCCGCGCGCCTTGAACTCCAGAAGGAGCTTCAGCAGCGCCTCGGAATCGGTCTCGTTGAGGCTGGAGGTCGGCTCGTCGAGGATCAGGAGCTTGACCTCCTTGGACAGCGCCTTGGCGATCTCCACCAGCTGCTGCTTGCCGAGGCCGATATCGGTGACCAGCGTCGTCGGCGATTCCTTCAGCCCGACCTTGGCGAGCAGCTCGCGGGTCCGCGAGAAGGTCTCGTTCCAGTCGATGATGCCGTTCGTCGCCCGCTCGTTGCCGAGGAAGATGTTCTCGGCGATCGACAGGAGCGGCACCAGCGCCAGTTCCTGGTGGATGATGATGATGCCGAGGCGTTCGGAATCGGAAATGCCGGAGAAGCGGCACTCCTCGCCCTGATAGGTGATGGCGCCGTCATAGGAGCCGTGCGGATAGACCCCGGACAGCACCTTCATCAGCGTCGACTTGCCGGCGCCGTTCTCGCCGACGAGGGCGTGGATCTCGCCGGCCTCGACGCTCAGGCTGACATCGTCCAGCGCCTTCACACCCGGGAAGGTCTTGGTGATGTTGCGCATTTCCAGGATGGTCGTCATGGCGGCTCTTCCGGCAGATCGGCAGCCGCAAGCGGCGCCTCGATCCGAATGGATGGGTCACGGCGCTTCGGCCGTCCGTCAGGATGCCGCGGCCGCTCTGGTGAACGGCCACGGCATGGCGAGGGCGGACGCCGGCAGGCGCCCCGGATCGCCCTACTTGATCTGGTCTTCGGTGTAGTAACCGCCGCCGACCAGGACCTCTTCCCAGTTCTCCTCGGTGACCAGCACCGGCTTGAGCAGGTAGGACGGCACCACCTTGACGCCGTTGTCGTAGGTCTTGGTGTCGTTGACCTCGGGCTCGTTGCCCTGCAGCACGGCATCGACCATGTTCACGGTCACCTTGGCGAGCTCGCGGGTGTCCTTGAAGATGGTGGAATACTGCTCGCCGCGCAGGATCGCCTTGACCGAGGGGACCTCGGCGTCCTGACCGGAGACGATCGGCATCTTCTGGTCGCCCGAGCCGTAGCCGACGCCCTTCAGCGAGGAGATGATGCCGATGGACAGGCCGTCATAGGGCGACAGCACGCCATGCAGCTGCTGGTCGGTGTAGTTGGCCGACAGGAGGTTATCCATGCGGGCCTGCGCCACCGCGCCGTCCCAGCGCAGGGTGCCGACCGTGTCCATGCCCATCTGGCCGGAGACGATCTTGACGTTGCCCTCGTCGATCAGCGGCTGCAGCACGCTCATGCCGCCGTCGTAGAAGAAGTAGGCGTTGTTGTCGTCCGGCGAGCCGCCGAACAGCTCGACGTTCCAGGCCTCGGCGTCGGGGAAGCGCTGCTCCAGCCCGGCGACGAGGGACTCGGCCTGCTGCACGCCGACCTGATAATTGTCGAAGGTCGCGTAGTAATCGACATTCTCGCTGTCACGGATCAGGCGGTCATAGGCGATCACCGGAATGTCCATCGCCGCGGCATTGGCCAGAACGTTGGAGAGCGTCGTGCCGTCGATCGACGCGATGACCAGCGCGTCGACGCCCTTGGTCACCATGTTCTCGATCTGGGCGAGCTGGTTGGGAATGTCGTCCTCGGCATATTGCAGGTCGGTGGCGTAGCCGGCCGCCTCGAACTGCTTGACCATGTTGTCGCCGTCGGCGATCCAGCGGGCCGAGGATTTCGTCGGCATGGAGATGCCCACGGTGCCCTTGTCCTGCGCGCTCGCACCGAGCGGCACCGACAGCGCCATGACCGTCGCGGCAAGCCCCGCGATCAGTGTCTTCGTCACGTTCATGATTGTCCTCCCTGGACCTTGGTTCGGCGCATGACGCGCCCTCTGCAATGCTCCCGTCACGGCGCGGACCTTGCGCCGTGATCCCGTTCGCGGTTGCCGGCATCGGTATCGCCGGCCTCGCCCGCATCGTCGCCCCGGCTGCCGTCATCGGCGTAGAGGGCGAGGATGACGTCGTTGAAGGCACTCTCGATGAGCCTTCGCATGAACAGTTCCGCCGCTTCCCGGTCGCCGGCGAGGATGGCGTCCATCACCCGGCCATGCTGGCGTAGCGTCTCCTCCTGCGGGTTCTGCCGCCAGGACAGGGAGAAGGAGATCGACAGGCTGCGCTCGATCATCGCGCCGAGCGACACCAGCATGGGGTTTCCGGTCGCCTCGAGGATGACCCGGTGAAAGGCGAGATCGGCGGCGATCAGCTCCGGCGAGCCGCGCGGGTTCTCGCGCATGCCGGCCATTGCCGCCTGGAGCCGCGCCGCCTGCTCCGGCGAGATCCGGTCGCAGGCGAGCCGCGCCGCCTGGGGCTCGTTGATCAGCCGCATCTCGTAGAGCGACTCGATGAAGGGGCGCCGGATCGCGGCGGTCAGGTGCCAGCCCATCACGTCCGGGTCGAGCATGTTCCACTCGATCCGCTCGCGCACCCGCGTGCCGACCTTCGGACCGACGCTGACCAGCCCCTTGGCGACCAGATGGCGGACGGCCTCGCGCACCACGGTCCGCGAGACTCCGTATTGCGTCTGCAACTCCTTTTCGGTCGGCAGTGCCTCGCCGCAGGCCAGGCGGCCGGACGCGATCCGGCGGCCGAACGTGGCCGCCAGGCTCATGGTGCGGCTGGCCCGCTCTCCATGCATCGTCCGCGCATTCGCCTGAAGCACCTTGCCGAGCCTCCCCTCTCTGCAATGGTCGGATGATTGCGTGAAGTACCGTCCGGAGGCAACCGCAAATTGCTTCGACTATGGTTTATAGTCGTACCTTACCCTGAAGGACGTTGATACGTGCCCGCCGACGCTGCCGCTGGACGCGCGACGCCGCGATCGCATCCCGATCAAGCGATCCCGTCGGCGGATCAACGTATACATTGCAACCGCCGGGTGGATATGGCATCCCGGCGGGAACGCGATGGCGGCGAAGCCGCGGGCACCGGCCTGGCGGGACGGCGCGAACGGCCATCGGCGCGACTTCTGGGGGGATGTCATGAACAAAATCGATCTCGAAGGCCGCATCGCGATCATCACCGGCGGGGCCCGTGGCATCGGCTACGCCACGGCCGAGCGGATCATCGAGAGCGGTGGATCCGTCGTCCTCTGGGACATCGACGGCGCGGCGGTCGACAAGGCGGTCGCGGATCTGGGCCCGCGCGCCAGCGGCACGGCCGTCGAACTGACCGACGAGGCGGCCGTCGCCGCTGCCACGCGGCAGGCGATGGACGCCGCCGGCAAGATCGACATCCTGGTCAACAATGCCGGGATCACCGGCGGCAACGGCAAGACCTGGGACCTGGCGCCGGACGTCTGGCGCAAGACCATCGAGGTCAACCTGATCGCGCCGTACATCACCAGCCGGGCGATCGTGCCGCTGATGATGGACGCCGGCTACGGCCGGATCATCAACGTCGCCTCCATCGCCGGCAAGGAAGGCAATCCCAACGCCTCGCATTATTCCGCGTCCAAGGCCGGCCTGATCGGGCTGACCAAGTCACTCGGCAAGGAGCTCGCCGGCACCGGCGTCCTCGTCAACTGCATCACCCCGGCCGCCGCGCGCACCTCGATCTTCGACCAGATGAGTCAGGAGCATATCGACTTCATGCTGTCGAAGATCCCGCTGCAGCGCTTTCTCGAGCCAGCCGAGGTCGCCGCGATGATCGCCTGGCTTGCTTCGGAAGACTGTTCCTTCACCACCGGTGCGGTGTTCGACATTTCGGGCGGCCGCGCCGTCTACTGATCCCTCCCCAACCCATCGACACAATGCGAAAGGACGCCATGAAACTCGTTCGCTACGGCCCCGCGGGCCAGGAAAAACCCGGCATGATCGACGCCGACGGCCAGCTGCGCGATCTCTCCGGCCAGATCGCCGACATCTCCGGCGATATCCTGTCCGACGCCGGCATCGCCAGGCTCGCCGCGCTCGATCCGGCCTCGCTGCCGGCGGTCGACGGTTCGCCGCGCTTCGGCCCCTGCGTCGGCCAGACCAGCAAGATCCTGTGCATCGGCCTGAACTATTCCGACCATGCCGCCGAGACCGGCGCCGAGCCGCCGACGGAGCCGATCGTCTTCGCCAAGGCGCTCAACGCGCTGTGCGGTCCGAATGACGCCGTCGAGATGCCGCGCAACTCCGAGGCCCTCGACTGGGAGGTCGAGCTGGCCGTCATCATCGGCACTAAGGCGAAATACGTCTCGGAAGCCGACGCGATGAACCATGTCGCCGGCTTCGCGGTGATGAACGACGTCTCCGAGCGCGACTTCCAGACCAAGCGCCAGGGCCAGTGGACCAAGGGCAAGAGCCACGACACCTTCGGCCCGCTCGGCCCCTGGCTGGCGACGCGCGACGCGGTCGCCGACCCGCACAACCTCGCCATGTGGCTCGACGTCAATGGCGAGCGCCGCCAGACGGGCAACACCAACACGCTGATCTTCAACGTGCCGCATGTGGTGTCGTACCTATCGCAGTTCATGACGCTGATGCCGGGCGACGTCATCTCCACCGGCACGCCTCCGGGTGTCGCCATGGGCATGAAGCCGCCGCAGTATCTGAAGGTCGGGGACGTCATGACGCTCGGCATCGAGGGTCTGGGCGAGCAGAAGCAGACCGTCATCGCCGCCTGACCGCCCATGCACTGACACCGAAAGGCCTCCGCCGCGATCCGCGGCGGAGGCCTTTTGCATTCGGGCTGTGAAATGCGGCCGCTGGCGCGGCTAACGCGCGGCCGGTGCTTTTCGAGCTAGACGAGCTGGATCGTCCAGGTGACGATCTCGGCCGAGACCTGTTCGAACGCCTTGTCCAGCGCCGCGACGAAGGCCGGGTTGCCGGCGCCGTTGACGGGGGCCTGGGCATTGAAGATGCGGGTGCGCACGACGGTGCCGTTGCGGTCGTTCAGCACTTTCACCGAGATCTGCACCTCGGCGGTCGGCGCCCCGGTGACGTCCACCTCGAAGCGGCGGATCTCCATCACCAGCTGGTAGTCGATCGCCAGCCCCTGCCCCGGCACGCCGATGGCGCCGATCGAACCGGTGTTCTCGAAGGCCTGCAGCAGGCGCAGCTGGACGAGCCGCGGCAGGCGGTCGCTCCACTGGCTGTCGCCGAGGAACTGGATCGAATTGGGCGACGGCTTGACGATGATCCGCTTGCTGTCGATCGTCTCGAGCGCGGTCGGCTCCGGAATGAGGAGCTGGCGCCGGGACTTGCCCTCGCGCACCTCGCTGAATGGCGGCGGCGAGATCTCGTAGGTGTCCGGCGGGGTCGACGCGCAGGCCGAAAGTCCGAGCGCCAGAAGCGCGACAAAGCTCGATTTCAGTGCTGCGCGCATAAAATTGGTACACCTTGACCCGGTCGCCGACAGCCCCGGTTGCTTGCATCCGCAACCCGGCCTGTCAACGAAAGCTTTCGTTTACCCACAGCCGCTAGCGGCGGGTGCGGCCGTCATACTGCTTCACATCCTCGCCGCCGTAGATCAGCCGGCTCGGATTGGTCGTGAAGTCCTCGACGGCACTGTCGATGCGATCGACCGTGCGATTGACGTTGCTGATCAGCCCCCGCACCTCGCGCAGGCCCTCGCCGGAGAAGCGCTGGAGATTGGCCGAGATCGGCGTCACCTGGGTCTGGATCGAATCCGCCGCCCCGCGCACCGAGCGCAGTGCCCGGGCCAGATCGACGCCCAGGCTGGTGCCGTCGCCGGCGCCCGCGAGCACCCGGTTGACCGAGTTCACGACGCTGTCGATGCGACCCGAGGCGGCCGAGAGCTGCTCGCTGGTCGTCTTGGCGTTGGTGATGATCGCGTCGATGTCCTCGCGCCGGGCACCGACATCATTGGCGACCTTGGCGATGGAATCGGCCGCGGCGGCGACATTGCCGGTGGCGGCGGAGACGTTCTCGACCGCCGTGTTGACCTTGCCCGGATCGATCGAGGCGAGCAGCGTGTCGAACTGGGTCCGCGTCTCGGTGAAGCCGGTCAGCGTCGTGTCCAGCGTCTGCACCGTACGGTCGACGCCGTCGATGATCGACTGGATCTGCTCGGTCTTGCCGCTGACGGCGCCTGTCACCCGCTGGACGTCGCCGATGGCCTGATTGACCGTGGCGGAATCGACCGAACCGATGAGCGCATTCGCCGAGGCGACGGCCTCGTTGAAGCCGGTGCTCGCCTGGGTGATGTTGTCGGTGATCGGGCCGAGGCTCGCCAGCAGCTTGTCCACGTCTTCGCTGCGCTCGACGATGGTGGTGGTGATCCGGTTGACGTTCTGCGCGGCGTTCGACGCGCCGGCGATCGCCGAATTGATCGCTTCCTTCTGGGCGCCGATGGTCTCGGCCAGCGAGGAGACGTTCTCGGCCGCCGAGGAAATGCCCTCGATGGTCTTGGACACCTGCGCCGGGTCGATCGCCGCGACGACCGTGTTGGCCGATTGCAGCGTCGTGTCGAGCCGGTCGGCCACCGCCGTTGCCTTCTCGGCCAGCGGACCGAGATTGCTGACGAAGCTGTCGATTCCGGTGGTGTTGCGGCGGATCACGTCGCCGACCCCGCCGACGCTGTCGGCAGCCGTCTGCACCGAGGCGAAGATGCTGTCGAGATTGTCCGACTGGGCGCGCAGCGTGTCGGAGACGGCGGCGACATTGTCGACCACCGTGGTGACCGACGTCGGATCGACCGCGTCGAGAATGTTCTTGGCTTGCTGGATGGCGCCCGGCAGCTCTTCAGCCACCGTGTTCGCCGAACTCGACAACTGGCTGAGGCTGGTGAGGAAATTGTCGATGTCGTCGGAATTCTCGGCAAGGCTCGCCGTGAAGGTCTCGATGTTGCGAGAGGTCTGGGCGACGTTCTCGACGGTCGTCTCGACCGACGGTCCGACGGTGCCCACGAGGCTCTCGAACTGGCCGAGAATGCTGTTGGCGCGGTCGGCGATGTCGCGCGCCGTCGCCAGGATGTCGGTGACGTCGGACGGATTGGCCTTGATGACGGGGACGGTCCCCTGCTCCGCGGCTTCGCCGATGATGTCGGCCTCGTCGGCCTGGCCGCCCTTCAGCTCGACGAAGGCGGCGCCGGTGAGGCCCTGGAAGCCGATATTGGCCTGGGTCGATGCCTTGATCGGCAGGTCGGGATCGACCTCGGTGGTCGCGATGACGACTTCGGGATTGTTGGAATCCAGCCGCAGCGCCTTCACCGAGCCGACCGGCAGGCCGTTGAACAGCACCTGGCTGCCCTGCTGCAGGCCGGTGACCGAGCCCTCGATGCGCACCAAAAGCCGCACGCGTTCGCTGCCGCTGGTGGCGAAGATCGCCCAGTAGACGAAGCCGAAGGACAGGGCGATGACCAGCATCGTGAACAGCCCCACCCGGACGTAATTGGCTTTGGTTTCCATCAGGCGGCTCCCACGGGGGCATTGGCGGTTTGGGTCGGCTGGACGATCGTGCGGGCGCGCTTGCCACGGAAATACGAATGCACCCAGGGATGGTCGAATTCCAGCATCATCGACAGCGGCCCTTCGACCAGCACCTTGCGTTCGCCAAGGACGGCGATCCGGTCGCAGGCCTGGAACAGGCTGTCGAGGTCGTGGGTTACCATGTAGACGGTGAGGCCCAGCGTATCGCGCAGGGTCATGATCAGCTGGTCGAAATCGGCGGCGCCGATCGGATCGAGACCCGAGGTCGGCTCGTCGAGAAAGACGATGTCGGGGTCGAGCGCCAGCGCCCGGGCCAGCGCCGCACGCTTGATCATGCCGCCCGACAGCTCGGACGGGAACTTGTCGGCCGCGTCCGGCGCAAGGCCGACGAGGTCGATCTTCAGCCGCGCCAGCTCTTCCATCAGGCCGGGCGACAGGTCGAGATATTCGCGCATCGGGACCTGGATGTTCTCCAGCACGGTCAGCGACGAGAACAGCGCACCGTGCTGGAACAAGACGCCCCAGCGACGCTCCACGGCCAGTCGCTCGGCGTCGTCGGCCCGCTCGTAGTCCGTGCCGAGGATCTCGATCGTGCCGGCCTGCTTGGGGTTCAGCCCGAGGATGGTGCGCAGCAGGACCGACTTGCCGGCGCCCGACGGCCCGACGAAGCCGAGGATCTCGCCGCGTCGCACGTCGAGGTCGAGATTGTCGAGAATGGTCTTCTCGCCGAAACTCACGGTCACGCCGGTGGCGCGGATGATGACGTCGTCATCGTCCGGCGTGGCGCGTCCGTTGGGCGAAGGCCTATCAGAGTCCGATGGATGCATAGAAAATCGCGAACAGGCCATCCATCAGGATGACGAGGAAAATGGATTTAACGACGGATGCGGTGACGCGCAGGCCGAGGCTCTCGGCGCTGCCGCCGACCTTCATGCCCTCGGCCGAGGCGATCAGGCCGATCATCACCGCCATGAAGGGCGCCTTGATGACGCCGGAGAACACGGTGAACATGTCGACAGAGTACTGCACGCCCTGACCGAAGCTGGCGAAGCTGATCCCCGAATACATGTTCAGCGTCAGCATCGCGCCGAGGAGGCCCGCCAGATTGGCGATGAAGGCCAGGAGCGGCAGCACGATGACCAGCGCCACGAGGCGCGGAAACACCAGGACGCCGATCGGGTTCAGGCCGATGACGTGTAGCGCATCGATCTCCTCGCGCATCTTCATCGAGCCGATCTCGGCGGTGATGGCGCTGCCGGACCGGCCGGCGATCATGATCGCGGTCAAAAGCACGCCGATCTCGCGCAGGATCAGGATCGCGGCGAGATTGACGGCGTAGAGCTCGCCGCCGAAGCGGCGCAGCTGGAAGGCGCCCTGCTGGGCGATGATGGCGCCGATGAGAAAGCTCATCAGGAAGATGATCGGCACCGCGCGCAGGCCCATCTGCTCGACCTGCGCGAAGATCGCGGCGGGGCGGATCTGGGTCTTGCCGGTCAGGCGCTGCACGCCGCCGACCATCGCACCGCCGATGATGTTCAGGGCGACGACCATCTCGTCCTTCACCGCGACCGATCCACGGCCCGTGGCCGCGACGAGATCGACGATGCGGTTGGTCTTCCGCTTTTCCGGCTGCGGCCGTTCCCGGTCGAGCGCCTTGCGCACGACGTCGAAGAGCGGCTGGTCGCGATCGCTGACCGCCTCCAGCCGGACGTCCCGGCCGTTCGCCTCGAGGTCGCGGACGAGCTTTTCCAGGAGCAGTGCGCCGGCCGTATCGATCCGCGCGACGTCGCCGCAATCGACGACGACCTGCCGGCCGAGATCGGCCGCGCCGGCCTCGGCAACGGTGTCCTCGACCGAGCCGACGGTGCGCGCCAGCCAGTCGCCCGACGCCCGCAGCACGAGCCCGCCGTCACGCTTCTCGCCTTCGAGAGCAGGCGCCACCGTGGAACGGCGGCCTCCGGCCGGACCGGAGGATGGGGCTACGGAGCCATCAAGCATCGATATGCGACTTCACTCCCTTGGAAGAACCTGCTCGAGGACCATGTCAGCGCCACAGGCGGTCACCACGCTTGACGCGGTGCCGATTCGCGGCGACGCAGAGCCGGGGCCTATCTGGCACCACCTTTAGGCGTCCAGTCACGTCTTGTCATGGAATGACCGCCGCAGCGGCGGCCGTTGAGGATGTTTTCACCATGCCGCGTCGTCTTTCAGTCACAGTCGAGCATTTCCCGCTGGCGCAGGAGTTCCGGATCGCCCGCGGCGCCAAGACCGAGGCGGTGGTCGTGACGACTCAGATCGGCGACGAGTTCGGCGAGGGACGCGGCGAATGCGTGCCCTATGCGCGCTACGGCGAGAGCATCGACAGTGTCCGCGAACAGATCGAGGAAGTGCGTGCGGCGATCGAGGCCGGCGCGTCGCGCGAACGGATTGGCGAGCTGCTCCCGGCGGGCGCCGCCCGCAACGCGGTGGACTGCGCCCTGTGGGACCTGGAAGCCAAGTCGAACAACCGGAGAGCCGCGTCGATCATCTGCGGCAGCGCCCCGCGGCCGGTGGAAACGGCCTATACGATCGGGCTCGGCGATGCCGACAGCATGGGGGCCGCCGCCCGCGTCGCCAACCGCTCGCTGTTGAAGGTGAAGGTCGGCACAGACAACGATGTCGGCCGCATCCGGGCCGTCCATGCCGCCTCGCGGCACTCGAAGCTGATCCTCGACGCCAATGAGGGCTGGAGCGCCGACAATATCCGCGAGCACATGCTGGCGGCAGCCGCGGCCAACGCCGTCCTCGTCGAGCAGCCGCTGCCGGCCGGCGACGACGCCATCCTCGCCGACATTCCGCATCCGGTGCCGATCTGCGCCGATGAATCGGTCCACACGGCGGATGATCTGGACAAGTTGGTCGGCCTCTACGACTTCGTGAACGTCAAGCTCGACAAGACCGGCGGCCTGACCGAGGGCCTGCGGCTGGTTGAGCGCGCCCACGAGATGGGGTTCGGCGTGATGATCGGCTGCATGGTCGGCACCTCTCTGGCGATGGCGCCGGCGGTGCTGCTTGCACAGGTGGCCGAGTTCGTCGATCTCGACGGGCCGCTGCTCCTGGCCAAGGACCGCAGTGGCGGCCTCGTCTATACGGATGCAACCGTCTCGCCGCCGAGTGCGAAGCTCTGGGGCTAGGCGATTTGTCTCTGCCGAGTTGATGCAACGCATTCAGCGCTCGCGCCGAATCGGTCAGCCGGCGAGCTGAAGTTCCGGCTGCACCTGCAGGGCCTCGGTCGCCGACAGGAAGATGTCGGCGCAGGCTTCCCAGCTATAGGCCAGCGAGCGCTCCAGCGCGTCGGCCCGCTCCAGGGTCAGCGCGGCAAGGCACGCCTCGCGCAGATCTGAGGAGATGCAGCCGGCCTTCGTATCCCCGACAACATCCAGCGGTCCGGGCTCCGGATAGGCCGCCACCGGTACGCCGCAAGCCAGCGCCTCGATCAGCACGATGCCGAAAGTGTCGGTGAGCGAGGGAAACACGAAGACGTCGGCCGCCGCGTAATAGCGGCTGAGTGCCTCGCCGGTCTGGCTGCCGGCGAAATGCACGTCGGAATAGCGCCGGCGCAATTCGGGCAGCATCGGCCCGTCGCCGACGACGACCTTGGAGCCCGGCAGGTCGAGATCGAGAAAGGTCTCGATGTTCTTTTCGGGCGCGACCCGCGAGACGGTGAGGAAGATCGGTCCCGGCAGTCCGAGATCGACCTTCGGCTGCGGCCGGAACAGGCTGCGATCGACGCCGCGGGTCCAGGTGACGAGATTGGCAAAGCCAAGCCCCGCCAGCGTCTGGCGCATCGATTCGGTCGGCACCAGGCAGGCGGTGGCCGGCGCATGGAAACGCCGCAGCAGCGCATAGGTCAGGTTCTCGGGGATCGGCGCCCGCTTGCTGAGATATTCGGGAAACCGCGTGTGGAAGCTGGTGGTGAAGGGACGGCCGGCCCGCAGGGCCGCGCGGCGCGCCGCATAGCCGATCGGGCCTTCGGTGGCGATGTGGATGACGTCGGGCTGGTAGTCGCGGATGATGCGGCCGAGCGCCTCGGCCGACGCCAGCGCCAGCCGGATTTCCGGATAGGTCGGACAGGCGACGGTGCGAAAGTCGGCGGGGCCGACGATGCGCACGTCCCTGCCCCGGCCGCGAAGCTCCTGGGCAAGGCTCGACAGGGTGCGCACGACGCCGTTGACCTGCGGCTCCCAGGCGTCGGTGGCTATCAGGATGCGGGTCATGTCAGGCCGCCTCGACGCGGGCCGCGTCCGGCTCGGCGGCCTCGCGCTCGGATGCCGCCTCGGGCGCCGCGGAGCGCTCGCCGGCCAGATGCGCCCAGTGGATGAGCTCGAAGGAGCCGTCGTGGCGCTCGGCCACGGCGGTGCAGCTTTCGACCCAGTCGCCGGTATTCACATATTCGACCGCGCCGCGACGGGTCATCTGGGCATGGTGGATATGGCCGCAGATGACGCCGTCGCAGCCGTGGCGAGCCGCCTCGTCGGCCAGCGCCGTCTCGAAGGCGCCGATGAAGTTGACGGCGTTCTTGACCTTCAGCTTGGCCCATTGCGAAATCGACCAATAGGGAAAGCCGAGCCGGCGGCGGACATAGTTGAAGACGACATTGATCGAGATCGCCATGTCGTAGGCCCAGTCGCCGAGATAGGCGAGCAGCCGGGCGTTGCGGACCACCACGTCGAATTCGTCGCCATGCATCACCAGGAAGCGGCGGCCGTCGGCGGTGGTGTGGATGTCGGTGCGCTTGACCTCGACGCCGCCGAAATGATGGCCGGGAAAGTCGCGCAGGAACTCGTCGTGATTGCCGGGCACATAGACGATGCGTGCGCCCTTGCGGGCCTTGCGCAGCAGCTTCTGCACCACGTCGTTGTGAGCCTGCGGCCAGTGCCAGGAGCGTTTCAGCCGCCAGCCGTCGATGATGTCGCCGACGAGATAGATCGTCTCGGCATCGTGCAGACGCAGGAAGTCGACCAGCATCTCGGCCTGGGCCGCCTTGGAGCCCAGATGCACGTCGGACAGGAACAATGTCCGGAAATGCCGCGCCGTCGTCAGCTTGTGCATGGTCGCCATCCCGTGCCTTGCCCCGGTTAAAGCCTTTGCGTTGCTCGGGAAATGCACGATTCTGATTGCAGTCGTGTGACGCTCCGGCAGCACGCTTCCGGCGGTGGACGAGCGGCGCGGTCCGGTTGCCTGCCGGGATCGATACGTTAGAAGAAGCGCGACACGTCGCCGCCGCCATCATCGCGCGGCGACGCCGGGATGGAGGAGCAGGAATGTCCGAACAGGAAACCGCCAAGGATCGGCCGAACATGGGCGATCTCGACGAACAGGCCCTCTTCTATCACCGTTATCCCAAGCCCGGAAAACTGGCGATCCAGGCGACCAAGACCCTGGGCAACCAGCGCGATCTGGCGCTGGCCTATTCGCCGGGCGTCGCCGCGCCGTGCCTTGCCATTGAGGCCGATCCGTCGCTGGCGGCGATCTATACCAGCCGTGCCAATCTTGTCGGCGTGGTCTCCAACGGCACCGCCGTCCTCGGTCTCGGCGACATCGGCCCCCTCGCTTCCAAGCCGGTGATGGAAGGCAAGGCGGTCCTGTTCAAGAAATTCGCCGACATCGACGTCTTCGACATCGAGATCGACGCCCACGAGATCGACCATATCTGCGACGTCGTCGCGGCCATGGAGCCGACCTTCGGCGGCATCAACCTCGAGGACATCAAGGCGCCGGAATGTTTCGAGGTCGAGTCGCGGCTGCGCGAGCGCATGGCGATCCCGGTCTTCCACGACGACCAGCACGGCACCGCGATCATCGTGGCGGCAGCGATCCGCAACGGCCTGATGCTGGCGGGCAAGTCGCTGGAGAACGCCAAGATCGTCACCTCCGGCGCGGGCGCGGCGGCGATCGCCTGCCTCAATCTCCTGGTCGAGCTCGGCGCCAAGCGTGAGAACATCACCTGCACCGACATCGAGGGCGTGGTCTATGAGGGCCGCGAGAAGCGGATGGACCGCTGGATGGCGGTCTATGCGAAGAAGACCGACAAGCGGACCCTCGCCGAGGTCATCGACGGGGCAGACGTCTTCCTCGGCCTGTCGGCCGGCGGTGTCCTGAAGCCCGAGCTCCTGGAGAAGATGGCCGCCAAGCCGATGATCATGGCGCTGGCCAATCCGAAGCCGGAGATCATGCCGGACCTCGCCAAGCAGGTGCGACCGGACGCGATGATCTGCACCGGGCGCTCGGACTTCCCGAACCAGGTCAACAACGTCCTGTGCTTCCCCTACATCTTCCGCGGCGCGCTGGACTGCGGCGCCACCGGCATCACCGAGGGCATGAAGACCGCCGCGGTCGACGCGATCGCGGCGCTGGCCCGCGAGGAGGTCTCCGAGGTCGCGGCCAAGGCCTATGGCTCGGACACGCCGGTCTTCGGCCCGGACTATCTGATCCCCGCCCCCTTCGATCCGCGGCTGATCCTGAAGATCGCCCCGGCCGTCGCCAGGGCCGCCGAGGCCGACGGCGTCGCCACGCGGCCGATCGAGGACATGCCGGCCTATCTCGACCGGCTGAACCGCTTCGTCTTCCGCTCCGGGCTGATCATGAAGCCGATCTTCCGCATCGCGACGGATTCCGGCAAGCGGGTGATCTTCTCCGACGGCGAGGACGAGCGGGTGCTCCGCGCCGCCCAGGTACTCCTGGAAGAGAAGATCTGCGCGCCGATCCTCATCGGCCGTCCCGGCGTCATCGCCGCCCGGCTCGAGCGCTACGGCCTGCGCATCCGGCCGAACGAGGATTTCGAGGTCATCAACCCCGAGGACGATCCGCGCTACCGCGACTATGTCGACCATTATTTCTCGAAGGTCGGCCGCAAGGGCGTCAATCCGGACACCGCCCGCACGATCGTGCGCACCAACACCACGGTGATCGGCGCTGTCGCTGTCTCGCGCGGCGAGGCCGACGCGCTGGTCTGCGGGCTGGAGGGGCGCTTTCCGCACCATGTCCGCGACATCAGCCAAGTCGTCGGCGTGCGTGACGAGGCGCACAAATTCGCCGCCATGAGCCTCCTGATCTCGCAGGAGGACACCAAGTTCTTCCTCGACACCTATGTCCAGCGCGATCCGTCGGCGGAAGATCTGGTGGAGATGACGCTTCTGGCGGCGGCCGAGATGCGCCGCTTCGGCATCGAGCCGAAGGTCGCCCTCGTCTCGCACTCCAATTTCGGCTCCGACGACACCAGCGCCACCCGCAAGATGCGCGACGCCGTGAAGATGCTGAAGGCGCGGGCGCCGGAGCTGGAAGTCGACGGCGAGATGCATGGCGATTCGGCGCTGAACACGACGATGCGCGAGCGCACCATGCCGCAGTCGACGCTGAAGGGCGAAGCCAATCTCCTGGTCTTCCCGAATATCGATGCCGCCAACATCACGTTGAACGTGGTCAAGGAGATGACCGGTGCCCTGCATGTCGGACCGATCCTGCTCGGCGTCTCGTCGCCGGCCCATGTGATGACGCCGTCGGTGACCTCGCGCGGCGTGGTCAACATGGCCGCCATCGCGACCGCCCAGGCGGTGCAGCTCAGCGACTGATCAGATGCGCCCGGCGAATCCTTGCCGGGCGCTCACCTAACCGAGGCGGGCGAGCGTGCGCTGCCGGCCGATGAGCGGCAGCAGGGCGGCGAGTTCTGGCCCGTGGTCGCGGCCGGTCAGCGCCAGGCGCAGCGGCATGAACAGCGCCTTGCCCTTGCGCCCGGTCGCCTGCTTCAGGGCGCCGGTCCATTCGCGCCAGGTCTCGGGGCCGAACGCGCCCTCTGGCAGGCTGTCGCGCGCCGCGGTCACGAAATGCCGGTCTTCCTCCGAAAGCTCCGGCGTCCGGTCGAGATCGCCGAAGGCCACCTCGACCCATTCCGCCGCATCGGCGACGCGCGCGCAGTTGGCCCGCACCGTCAGCCAGAACGCCTCGCCGTCTTCCGACGGTACGCCCATGGCCGCGAGCCGGTCCGCGACATCGGCGTAGGGCATGGCATGGACGAGGTCGGCGTTGAGCCGGTCGAGCTCGGACGGATCGAACTTCGACGCCGATTGCGAGCTGCCCTCGAACTGCATCCGCTCGGCCAGCGCCGGCAGATCCGGCAGGGCGTCGATGGCGCCCGGCAGTCCCACCAGCACCGCGAGGGACGCCACCGCCATGGGTTCGAGACCGGCTTCGCGCAGCGAGACCAGCGACAACGCGCCCGAGCGCTTGGACAGCCCCTCGCCCGAGACCGTGGTCAACAGATTGTGGTGGCCGAAGACCGGCGGCGTCAGGCCCAGCGCCCGGAAGATGGCGATCTGGACGCCGGTATTGGTGACGTGGTCGTCGCCACGGATGACATGGGTCACGCCGACATCGCCGTCATCAACGATGGACGGCAGGGTGTAGAGATAGCTGCCGTCGCCACGTATCAGCACCGGGTCCGACAGCGAAGCGAGATCGACGGTCTGGGGACCGCGGACCAGATCGTCCCAGTGGATCTCGGTGCGCTGGGGCTGCAAGGGATCGTCGGCGAAGTTCGGCAGCAGGAACCGCCAGTGTGGCCTGCGCCCCTCGGCTTCCAGTGCCAGCCGCTCGTCGTCACTCAGGCGCAATGCTTCGCGGCCATAGACCGGCGGCAGATTGCGCGCGGCCAGCCGCTTGCGCTTGCGGTCGAGTTCGTCCGGCGTCTCGTAGCAGGCATAGAGCAGGCCCGCCGCCTTCAGCCGCTCGGCGGCGGCATCGTAGAGCGCCAGGCGCTCGGACTGGCGGATGACGCGATCGGGCGCGAGGCCGATCCAGGCGAGATCGACGGCGATCTGGTCGGCGAATTCGGTGCGCGAGCGCTCCTTGTCGGTGTCGTCGAAGCGCAGCACGAAGCGGCCGCCCTGCCGCTGCGCGAACAGCCAGTTGAACAGCGCGGTGCGCAGATTGCCGATATGCAGATGCCCGGTGGGCGACGGCGCGAAGCGGACGGTGACGGTCATGGCCTCGACCTAGCGAACGCCGCGCCGGGTGGCAATCGGCACAGGTGGCGACGGGCCGATCAGGTCTCGTGCGGCTGCGGGTCGATGCGGTCGACGGTGCGGCTTGCCCCCGGTACGGGCGCGGTGCCCAGATTCGCTTTCGGCGCCAGCCGCCCGGCAAGCAGCGCCATGGCAATGGTCATCACAAGGCAATAGACGCCCATCGCATCGATCTGCAGCGGGTACGGCACGCCCAGATCGATGAGGATGCCGGTGACGCCCGGCCCGAGGGCCGAGGCCAGCACCATCAGAGCCACGGTCAGCGAGCGGATCGCACCCAGATGCTTGACGCCGTAGAGCTCGGGCCAGAGGGCGCCGAGCAGCGTCGAGGAGAAGCCGTTCGACACGCCAAGGCAGATCATGAAGACGAAGATCGCCGCCTCGGCGGTGAAATTGGCCGCGATGAAACAGGCGATCGCTAGCGGGATCAGGAAATAGGGCAGCAGCCGGAGCGCGCTGTAGCGATCGACCATCCAGCCGCAGACCAATGCGAAGACGACGGTGACCGCCGACATCACCGCGAAGCCGGCGGCGAAGACCTCCAGCGACCAGCCGCGCAGTTCGGTCAGATAGACCTGATGGAAGAACAGGGTCGTGCCGATGAAGGGCGGCGCCAGAACGCTCATCGAGACGAGGTAGAAACGCGGGCTGCGCAGGACCTCGGCCATGGTCCAGTCGGCAACGTTCGGGATCGGCGTTCCGGGCGGCTCGGACTGGGGATCGCGCTCGCGATGGACCAGCGCGACGATGGTCGGGAGCGCGACGAGGATGAGGATCGCGGCGCTCGCGACCCAGGTGCCGCGCCAGCCGAAGGTACCGGCGGCGAGCACGAAGATCAGCGGAAAGAAGCCGGTGCCGGCATGATTGCCGAGGGTGACCAGCGCCATGGCCCGGCCGCGATTGGCGGCGAACCAGCGCCCGGTCGTGGTCATGGAGATCTCGGTCATCATGCCCTGGCCGAACAGGCGTAAGAGGTAGATGGCGAGGATCAGGAGCGGCACCGAGTTCGACACTGCCATGGCCAGCGTCGCGATGGCGAGGCAGACGACGGTGACCGCCGCAACCCGCCAGGCCGGATAGCGGTCGAGGGTCCAGCCGAGAAACGGCAGCGTCGCGGCGCTGGCGAGGGTCGCCAGCATGTAGATCATGCCGAACTCGCCATTCGTCAGATCGTAGTCGCGGCGGATGTCACCGTTCGACAGCGAGACGAAGAAGGTCTGTCCGAAGGACGAGAAGAAGCACAGGAGGAAGCCGCCGCCGAGCCAGCGCGCATTCGTGCCGATGAAGGTCAGAAACTGCATGGAACTCCGGGCCGTAGGCGGCATCGCCGGGCAGGCCCGAAGGCGGCGCGGCGGAAAAGACCGCCTCCCTTAGCATTTGCGAGGCCGCGCGCGCCAGAGCGCCCCCGCCGCGACATCGCAGAGCGTCAGCCGGCCATGTCCCCCGAGGGTCAGACCGCGACGCGAATGGGCATGCCCGTCGCCAGCAACCAGCCGAAGAGCAGCAGGCCGGCGATCAGGAAGACGCCACCGAACACGAGCTGGCGCGCGGCATAGCGGCGTTCGGGCTCGAGCTCGGCACCGAAGGCCCCGGCCCGCAGCACCTGGAAATAGTCGCCGAACTGGAAGCTCGCGCGGTGCCCCGTCGCCTTCCAGATGCGGCGCATGACGAGGAAATACCGCAGCATGAACAGCGCCCCGACGGCAACGCCGACGGTGGCGAGCGTATCGGGTGGTGGTATCTCCATCGGGTCTTCTCCTTGCGTGTCGGCCGGCGAAGCGGCCGTCAGATGCGGCGGGTGCGCGGTCGGGCGGCTCTCGTATCCAGCCTGAGGCCGGGCGTGGTCGGCGGTTGGCGCAGCGCAGTCCGGATCAGCTTCTGGACGATCGCTTGTACCATTGCCCGGTCGAACCCCGCCGCCACGACTGCATCGACATCCCCGCCGCAGGCGGCAAGCCGCTCCACGACCATCTCGGCGTCTTGCGCGCCTGCGTCGTCTGTCGGCGTCCCCGGCGGCGCAGCAACCGGCCATTCGGGAATCGGCATCCGGTCCGCGCCAAGACAGTCGGCAGGACGATCGCCGCGGCGCCACTGTGCAAGGTCGGCGAGATCGCTGCGCGAGAGATCGGCGATCGGGTTCAATCCGGCGGCCAGAACGCCATCGGCCTCGCCGTTGCCGAGGCGCAAAGCCGTCCGGCTTGCCGCCCCGAGCACAGCCGCGCCGGTGCGCTCGGCCAGGGCGACAAGCAAGGCCCCACGCATCTGCGCGCGCGCTGCTCTCGACGCGGCGACGCCCGACAATTCGTCGCCCGCCGCCATCGCCGTGAAAACAGGCCCCATTGGCACGGCATGGCACGCAATCCCGAGCGCGGCGGCGCCGGTCCTCACCGCGTCCGTATCGGCAGCGTCACTGTCCGCGTCCGGCGTCAGCAGGCCCTGCACGCGCGACGGTCCCAGCGCGTCCACGGCCATGGCGGCGACGATCGCCGTCTCGGCGTCGCCGTGCAGTGCGAGCGCGACCGTCTCCGCGCCCTGCGCTTCGGCATGGGCGCGAATGGCGCAGACGCAGGCGCGCCAGATAGCTTCCTCCGGCCCCGGCAGATCGACCACCTCCCGGGTCTCGCAGCGCCAGCCCGCCTCGGTCCGCTGCCAGTCGGACAGGAAGAGCCCGGCCTCGAATTGCGGGCATTGCAACGCCAGCGTCCGGTCGGCCTGGAAGACGAAGCCGCCGCCGTCCATCACGCCATCGCCCTGCCCGCCGACGCCATTGATGAACACCAGCGGCAGATCGGTCTCGATCACCTGCCGCAGCACCGCCTGGTGGCGCCGGTCGATCCCGTCGCGGCGGAACGGCCTGGCGCTAGGCGCCAGCAGCATCTCGGCGCCGGATTCGGCCAGGGTCTCGCAGACGTCGAGATCGCCCCAGACATCGTCGCCGATGGGAATGCCGAGGCGCAGGCCGCGAAACGCCACCGGGCCCGGCATGGGTCCGGCCCGGTAGGCGGGCGGCGCCTCGAAGCTGCGGGCGTGCGGCAGGTCGACCCGGTCGCGCCAGGTCAGGATGCGCCCGGCATCAAGGACAGCGACCGAATCGTACACGCCGTCATCGCTGCGGCGCGGGCAGCCGATCACGAGGCCCGGCCCGCCATCTCCGGTGTCGGCCGCCAATTGGTCGACCGCGTCCATGCAGGCCGACACGAAGGCGGCGCCGAGCAGAATGTCGGGGTGCGGAGAGCCGGCCAGGAAGCCTGCGGGAAAGACGACGAGCTGGGCCCCGGCGCGGGCCGCCTCGCCGCGCGCCGCCCGGGCCTTCGCGAGATTGCCCGCGATGTCACCGGGGATCGGCGCGATCTGGGCCATGGCGAGCCGCAGCCGTCCGTTGAGATTGTCGTCGTGCGGCATCGTCAGCCTGTTCCGGTTGTCGCCGCGCCGCGCCTTGCGGGATGGCGTTGCCGCCCCTTAGCAAGCCGGCAATCTGCATGCGAGCCCACTGGACGCGCAGGCGCTTCGGCCGGTTCCTGAGGCACCGCGGACCGCACCGCTGCGACACCGTGCATAACGAGAACGCACGAAGCCACTTTTTTGCGCCTCAAAACTCTGCAACAAGCGCCGCCAGACTGGAACGCGACGGGACGGTCGGCGGCTGCACGCCGTTTTCGCCGCGATGTTCGGAGCCCACGTGTACGAAATCCTGCGCCTCATTTCCGAATTCGGACCGATCATCGTCCTTGCCGGGACGTTCTTCGAAGGCGAGGTTTTTGCGATCATCGGCGGGTTTCTGGCCTATCGCGGCACCTATCCGTTCCAGATGATGATCGCGCTGGCCTTCGTCGGCTCCTTCATCGGCGATTTCGCCGTGTTCCTCTTCGCCCGCTATTCGTCGAATCACCGCTGGGTAGCGCGCTGGCGCAGCCGCAAGAAATTCGCCAAGGCGCTGCAGCTCGTCGAGCGCTACCAGGCGTTCTTCGTCATCGTGAACCGCTATATCTACGGTCTGCGCATGCCGGGGCTGATCGCACTCGGCCTGTCGCGCATCTCCATCGCCCGCTTCGCCATCCTCAATCTGATCGGCGCGGCGCTCTGGGCCGGCATCTTCACCAGCGTCGGCTATGTCTTCGGCTATTCCATCGGCTCGGTCTTCGCGCGGCTGGAAGTCATGGAGCGCGGTCTCGGCATCACGCTGGCGGTGATCGCCGTCGCACTGACCCTGTGGTTTGCCTGGCGGCAATGGGGACCAGCCCTCATCAGCCGGGTGCGCAACGGCCGCGGCCCGGATGACGACCAGCGCCGGCTGCCCTCCAAGCTCGCCCGGATCAAATCCCGATCGCAGCCTCTCCGCGGTCCAGGATCAGAGGAATGATCAGGTCCTCCTCGTCGGCGAGATGCCGCACGAGACGATCGAGCAGCCGTCCGCTCGCTTCGGCATAGGCGTCGCCGGCATAGCGCGCTGCATCCGGCGGCACCGCCCCACCGCCCGTCTCCTCGGCCAGGAACCGGTTCGCGGTTTCGGCCACCGCCATCAGGTCCGCGTGGATCACCTCATGGTCGTTCTCCAGGAGCTCGAAGCCCGGCGCGAGGCGGGTTTCGGCGCGCACGAAGACCGGAAAGTAATGGTGGTCCTCGATCTGGTGATGCTCTTCGAGCTGGGTCAGGAAGAATTGCAGCCGCGGCGCGAACCAGCGGCGGAACGGGTCGAGCGCCACCTCGCCCTCGCGATGCTGCGACAGCGCCTCCTGCATGGCCGCACCGAGTTCGCGGAACATGTCGTGGCGCTGCAGCCAGAACCGGGCCGTCGCGCCGAGATTGGCATGATCGGTCCATGTCTCCCGCGGATATTTCCGCAGGAGTTCGGTCAGATCGACCGGCAGGCCGGTGCGGGTGTCGAGGTCGAAACTCTGCTTCATCGCTGCTGAACCTGCGTCTTCATTCCGGTTTCCGCCGTCAGCGGAACGCGAAGGCGTCCATGGACAGGACGCCGAAATCCCGGCTGGCATGCAGCCATTCGCCCGTTGCCCCTAGCCCCGCCGCCCCGAGCGCGACATGCAGCGGCATCAGGTGCTCGTCGGTCGGATGGTTCTTCTCGGCAAACGGCGCCTGTCGGCGGTAGTCGGCCAGGGCCGCCCGGTCGCCGGCAACGAGCCGGTCGCCCATCCAGTCGACGAATTGCGTCACCCAGTCGGGCGTCGCGTCGACCCTGATGCCCTGCCTGATCCGGTCGAACGCTTCCGGCAGGTTGTGGGTGAAGGACCCCGAGCCGATCACCAGCACGCCCTCGCCCCGCAGATCCGACAGCGCCGCGCCGAGGTCCAGGTGATAGGCGGCGTCGCGCGTCGGATCGACGGACACCTGCACGACGGGAATGTCGGCGCCCGGATAGGCCAGCAGGAGCGGCACCCAGGTGCCGTGGTCGAAGCCACGCCCGGAGACGGCTTCCGCGTCGAACCCCGCCTCCGCAAGAAGGACGACGATCCGCTGGGCCAGTTCTGGATCGCCCGGCGCCGGATAGCGCATCTGGAACAGTCGCGGGTCGAAATTGCCGAAATCGTGGATCGTCTCCGGCGCCGCATCGCTCGTGACGCCGACGCGGCCGGCACGCTCGAAATGGGCGCTGGCGACGAGGATCGAGCGCGGTACCGGTAGGTCAGCGGCGAGCCTCCGCAGGAAGGCGGCGGCCTGCGTATCGGCGACGGCGGTATCGGGCGCGCCGTGGGAGAGGAAGAGCGTCGGCATCGCGGACATGGCGGAAACTCCGTTCGTTCCCCAGCCTAACCCGTCATGGCCGCGGCGGCAGGCCCGCATATCCCGACAGACCGTCCACCCCTCAAACGAAAACCGGGCGCATCGCTGCGCCCGGTTCCCATCTTATCCTGTGCGCCGGCCGTTGCCGACGGCGCGAAGTGGCATGGGCCTCAGCCGGCCGCGACCTTGCGGGCCGCGTCCTCGGCATGGTCCTTCTTGACCAGCTCGGCGACGAGGAAGGCCAGTTCCAGCGCCTGGTTGGCGTTGAGGCGCGGATCGCAATGGGTGTGGTAGCGATCCGACAGATCCTCGGCCAAGACCGGCCGCGCACCGCCGGTGCACTCGGTCACGTCCTTGCCGGTCATCTCGATATGGATACCGCCGGCATGGGTGCCTTCCGCCCGGTGGACGTCGAAGAAGGTCTGCACCTCCGACAGGATCCGGTCGAAGGGCCGGGTCTTGTAGTCGTTCAGCGTGATCGTGTTGCCATGCATCGGATCGCAGGACCACACGACCTTGCGCCCTTCCCGCTCGACCGCGCGGACGAGCTTGGGCAGATGCGCCTCGACCTTCTCGTGTCCGAAGCGGGTGATCAGCGTCAGTCGGCCGGCCTTGTTGTCCGGGTTCAGCTTGTCGATCAGGCGCAGCAGCGCATCCGGCTCCATGGACGGGCCGCATTTGAGGCCGATCGGGTTCTTGATGCCGCGGCAGAACTCGACATGGGCATGGTCTTCCTGGCGGGTGCGATCGCCGATCCAGATCATGTGGCCCGAGGTCGCGTACCAGTCGCCGGAGGTCGAATCGACCCGGGTCATGGCCTCTTCATAGCCAAGCAGCAGCGCCTCGTGGCTGGTGAAGAAATCGGTCTCGCGCAGCGAGGGATGGCTCTCCGCGTCGATGCCGATCGCCCGCATGAAATTCATGGTCTCGGAAATGCGGTCGGCCAGCGCCCGGTAGCGCTCCGCCTCGGGGCTGCCGCCGACGAAGCCGAGCATCCACTGATGGACGTTGTCGAGATTGGCGTAGCCGCCCTGAGCGAAGGCGCGCAACAGGTTCAGCGTCGCCGCCGACTGCCGGTAGGCCATCTCCTGGCGTTCCGGATTCGGGATGCGCGAAGCCTCGTCGAACTCGATGCCGTTGATGATGTCGCCGCGATAGGACGGCAGCGTCTTGCCGTCGCGGGTCTCGTTGTTGGACGAGCGCGGCTTGGCGAACTGACCGGCGATGCGGCCGACCTTCACCACCGGCTGGGAAGCCGCGAAGGTCAGGACGACGGCCATCTGCAGGAAGGCGCGGAAGAAGTCGCGGATGTTGTCCGCGCCATGCTCGGCGAAGCTCTCGGCGCAGTCGCCGCCCTGCAAGAGGAATCCGCGGCCTTCTGCGACTTCGGCCAGCGAACGGGTCAGCTTGCGCGCCTCACCCGCAAAAACGAGCGGCGGATAGGTCGCCAGACGCTTCTCGGTGTCGGCGAGCGCCGCCGGATCCGGATAGTCCGGTACCTGCTCGATCGGCATGTTGCGCCAGCTCGACGGGGTCCAGTCCTTCGCCATCACATCACTCCTGACCGGTGCGCGCCGGCCGTTCTTCTCGTTGTTCGCTTTGCGAAATTGCGGCCGTGGACGTCACGATCTGACCATCCGCTCCGGCCGGGGCCGCGTTTAAGCATGTTCGGCCGAAATTGTCATCCTTCTCGGGTTCCGCCGCGTCAGATGGCCGGATCCGGATCGATCAGCCGGGCCCCTCGCTCGGCGACCAGCCGGTCGAAGAGCTCGGATTCCCCTGGCTCCAGCGTTACCGGACGCGGGTAGCGCGGGGCCGCGCGGTCGCGCAGCACCCGGGTCTCGAAGCCTTCGGTCTCGTCGACGAAACGGCGCAGGCCGTCGTCGCCGTAAAGCGTCCGGAACCCCTGCATCACCGCATCGAGATAGCTTTGCAGGATCGCGGCCTGCAGATCGCCGGCATCGGCCGCGCCGCGATGCGCCTCGTAGATATAGATCGGAATGTCGGCGACAGGCGGTCCGTCCACGGTGAGCCGTGACAGATCGACGATCCGGCGGGCATAGCCGGCCTCGCGCTCGTCCACCGACGGCAGATGGTCGGCAAGATCGTAGACGACGACGCCGTCAATGGCATGGGCGTCGTTCGGCTTGACCGACAGGAGCGCCATCTCGGCGGCAGCGTCGCGCGGCAGCCAGAAGCGCTGCCAGCCCGCCACGCTGGCGCGACGAATGCCGAGGAACTTCGTGCGCAGCGTCCGCCGGTTGACCAGCGAGCCATAGCCGAAATAGGCGACGACCCGCCCCTCGGCGGCCAGCCGCGGCAGGTCCGGGTGATCGTCGTGAATATCCATGGCGCGGCTCTAACGGAATGGGCGCGCAGATCAAGAGCGGCGGCCCCTCGTCGCGGCGGCGTGACCGACGGCGCGGTGTGCCCCATCGCGATTTAAACGTTGACGTAAACGGAAGACTGGACACATTGGCGGCATGGATATCGCCGCGACTGCTTCCGCTTCCGCCCGCCCCGTTGCCGGGCGCGACCTCACCCTGACGACGGCGGATGGCGTGACGCTGCCGGCGACGCTGTTTCGCGCCGAACCGGCCGGCGACGGGCCGGCCGTGCTGATCTCGGCGGCTGCGGCGGTCGAGCGCCGCTTCTATCGCGGCTTCGCCCAGCATCTGGTCGACCAGGGCGCCCGCGCCGTTCTCACCTATGATTATCGCGGTATCGGCGCTTCCGCCCACGATCGGGGCGCCGCCGCATACCGGATGCAGCATTGGGGCACGCAGGACTTCCCGGCCGCCCTCGCCGCGCTGGAAGCGGCCGCAGGTGAAGGGCCGGTCGTCGGCATCGGCCATTCCTTCGGCGGGCTCGCCATCGGCCTCAGCGGGCTGTCGGCGCGGTTCGACCGCTACGTGATGGTCGCCTCGCTCAACGGCTGGTACGGGCGCACCCGCGAGCCCCTGTCGGTGTTTGCCCGGATGAACCTTCTCGGCGTGCCGATGTCGCGGCTGACCGGTCGCATTCCCGGTTCGATCGGCTTCGGCACGGCGCTGGCCGGCCCGGTCTTTCGCGACTGGGCGCGCTGGTGCCGCCGGCGCGATTTCTTCTTCGGCGATCCGGCCGTTCCGGAAGCCGCCCGCTTCGCCGATGTCCGGCTGCCATTGCTGTCGGTTGGGATCGAGGACGATCCATGGGGCACGCCGGCCGCCGTCGGGGCGCTGCTGCAGCGCTTCGAGAATGCCGAGCTGTCGGAGATCTGGCTCTCGCCACGCGACGCCGGTGGCCCGATCGGCCACAACGGCTTCTTCCGGCGCGACATGCAGGCAAGCCTCTGGCCGGTGGTGACCGACTACCTGCTGGCCGGCGTGGAGCCGGTCCGGCCTCCCTCCCCGGCCTGAGGATCCCGCCTCAGGCGGTGATCTTCTCGCCGCCGCGGACCCGGTAGCTCGGCTCGTACATGGTCACCAGTTCCTCGGCGGCCGTCGGATGCACCGCCATGGTCGCGTCGAACTGGTCCTTGGTGACGCCCGCCTTCAGCGCGATGCCGAGCGCCTGGCTGAGTTCGCCGGCATCGGCGCCGAGAACGTGGGCACCGACGACCTTGCGGGACGCCGCGTCGACGATCAGTTTCATCATCATCTTGCCGCTGCGGCCCGACAGCGTGTTCTTCATCGGCCGGAACGAGGTCCGGTAGATCTCGATCTCGTCATAGGTCTTGCAGGCCTCGGCCTCGGTGATCCCGACCGTGCCGATCTCGGGCTGCGAGAACACCGCCGTCGGGATCGTCGCATAGTCCGGCTTCGTCGGATTGTTGCGGAACGCCGTCTCGACGAAGCACATGGCCTCGTGGATCGCCACCGGGGTCAGCTGCACCCGGTGGGTGACGTCGCCCAAGGCCCAGATATTGTCGACGCTGGTACGCGAATAATCGTCGACGACGATGCCGCCGCGGGAATCGAGCTCGATGCCGGCGGCCTCGCAGCCGAGATTCTCGGTGTTCGCCTTGCGCCCGATGGCCAGCATCACCTGGTCGACCACGCGCACCTCGCCGCTGTCGCAGCGCGCCTCCATGCGGCCGTCGTCGAGCTGCTTCACCTCCACGAGGGTATCCTGGCAGATGACGTTGAGACCCTTGTCGACCATCGCCTGGTGCAGCTCGTGGCGCAGGTCGTCGTCGAAGCCGTTGAGGATTTCCTTGCCGCGATAGACCAGCGTCGTCTCGACATCGAGCCCGTGGAAGATGTTGGCGAATTCGACCGCAATGTAGCCGCCACCCAGGATCAGGATCGACTTCGGCAGCTCCGTCAGGTGGAAGGCTTCCTCAGAGGTGATGCAATGCTCGGCGCCGGGCAGGCCCGGATGCGGGTTCGGTCGGCCGCCCACGGCGATGAGGATCTGGTCGGCGGTGACTACGCGATCGTCGGCCAGAAGCCGGATCTCGTGCTGGCCCTCGAGCACGGCGCGGCTGTTGAAGATCTCCGCCCCGGTCTTGGCGACATTGGCCGCATAGAGGTTTTCCAGCCGCTCGATCTCGCGATCCTTGTTGGCCATCAGGGTCGGCCAGTCGAAGGAGCGTTCGCCGAATGACCAGCCATAGCCGGCCGCATCCTCATGCGCCTCGGAGAATTGCGAGGCGTAGACGAAGAGCTTCTTGGGCACGCAGCCGCGGATCACGCAGGTGCCGCCGAAGCGGTATTCCTCGGCGATGGCGACCCGCTTGCCGAGCATGGCCGCGCGCCGTGCGGCGCGCACGCCGCCCGAACCGCCGCCGATGACGAAGAGGTCGTAGTCGTAGCTGTTGCCGCTCACGCTGGCGCTCCCGCTGCTGTCGCCGCCGTCATCCGGACCGCCGTCGAAACGGTCGCGCTTGCGGCGCATCGTCGTCTGTCGCCAAAGCGTGCGGCGAGCGCCGCAGGATCGACGGACGTCATATCGGCACGATGACGGACGGCCGCTCCGGCCGACCCCGCCCTTCGTGCCGCCGCATCTTTACTGCGCGGCGTCGGCCGGCGTCATCGGCTCGATCGGCGCCTGGGCCTCGCCGTTCAACGGCGCGTCGCCGGCGGTGCCGTAGAGCTCGTTCATGCCCTGGAAGGCGCTTTGGCGCAGATCGCGGACGATGCCGTTGCTCCAGACCTGCGCCGCCGCCATCATCTCGCGGGTAGCCGTCGGGCCCTGCGCCAGAAGCTTCTTGCCGGGCTCGGACTGGTAGAAATCGGCGATGGCGCGCAGCTCTTCCTCGGTGAACAGCTTGGCGTAGACGCGGGCGACCTCGTTCTCCAGCGCGGCCCGGCGCGACGCGAGCGCCAGCGCCCGGTCGTCGACCATGGCGGAAATCTTCTCTTCCATGTCGGGATTGTTCGGGATCAGCTCCGACTTGGTCTGCGTCGCCGCATTCATCAGGATATTGTCGAACTGGTCCGTCGCGTCGATGGCCTCGATCGTGTCGCGGGCCGCGGCGAGATGGGATTCGGTGTATTCCTGGGCGATGGCGTTGGCCGGCAGCACCAGAAGCAGCGCTGCGGCGGCTGCGATGCGGCCCTGGCGTGTCACTCGACTAAACATCATGAACGTCTGTCTCCGTTCGGTTCGCTCCGACGCTGGTCGGATGCGTTCGGCGCTTGAGTATTGGAACTGGCAGCATGCTGGCAAGGGGAAGCCGGTCGCAGGCACGGCGCGAGGCGCCCGCCATGCTCAGGCTTCGAGCGTTTCCAGCCCGTCGTCCCCGGCCAGGATCACGGTGTTCGCCATGCCAAGGAACAGCCCGTGCTCGACGACGCCAGGCACCGCGAACAATGCCTGCGAGAGGGCTTCTGGATCGCCAATGCGGCCAAAAGATGCGTCGAGAATCAGGTGGCCGTTGTCGGTGATGAAGGGCTCGTCGCCGCTGCGCCGCAGGATCATGTCGCCTTCCAGCCCGAGCCCGGCCGCCGCCTTGCGAATGGCCAGATAGGTGGCGATCATGCCGAAGCCGTTGATCTCGATCGGCAGCGGAAAGGCGCCCAGCGTCTCGACCTTCTTGGAGGCGTCGGCGATCACCAGGAAGCGCTCGGACGCGGCCGCGACGATCTTCTCGCGAAGAAGCGCGCCGCCCCCGCCCTTGATCAGCCGCAGCGAAGCGTCGACCTCGTCGGCGCCGTCGATGGTGAGATCGAGCTCGGGCACCGTCTCCAGCGTCTCGGTCGGCACGCCCAGCTCGGCGCACAGCGCCTCGGTGCGGTTCGAGGTCGTCACGCCGACGATCTTCATGCCGTCGCGGACCCGCTCGGCCAACACCCGCACGAAGGCTTCGGCGGTCGAGCCGGTGCCGATGCCGAGGCGCATGCCGTCCTCGACATGGGCCAGCGCGGCCTTGCCGGCCATGGTCTTCAGTGTCGCCGAATCCGTCATGGGCGTTCAATCCTCCGCTTGCGCCTTCGAAGCGTCTAGACGGTCCGGCCGGGACTGTCGATGTCACGCCCCGGGCCGCTGCCCGCCAGGCTTGACCTTGCGGACACGGATTGCGAAGCAAACGCCGATCCGCGGCGCCAGCGCCAGTTCCCGTCACCTGCAAGGACAGATCATGACCGGCATCGCCGTCTTCGACCTCGACGGCACGCTCGTCGACACCGCCCCCGATCTCGCCGCGAGCCTCAACCATTGCCTCGCCGCCGCGGGCATGGCGCCGATGCCGCTCGACGTCGTGCGCCCGCATGCCGGCCATGGCGCCAAGGTGATGCTGCGCGAGGCCTATCGCCGCGACGGCCGCGAGCTCGATGACGCCGAGATGCGCGATCAGGTGACGCGCTTCATCGCCTATTACCAGGACCATATCGCCGACGAGTCGCGGCTGTTTCCCGGCGTCCTCGAATCGATGGACCGGCTGGAAGCCGCCGGCATGCGGCTGGCGGTCTGCACCAACAAATACGAGCGGCTCGCCGGCCTGCTCCTGAATGCGCTGGCCGTCGCCGATCGCTTCGCCGCGATCTGCGGTGCCGATACCTTTGCCCGGCGCAAGCCCGACCCGCTGCATCTCCGCGAGACGATCGCGCTGGCCGGTGGGCGGTCCGACCTGTCGGTGATGGTCGGCGACACGGTGACCGACATCGACACTGCCGTCGCGGCGGGCGTGCCCTCGGTGCTGGTGGATTTCGGCTATGCGCCGGACGCGGCGGCAAGAGCCCGCGCCAGCGTCATCATCGAGGATTATGCCAGCCTCGATATCGGCCTCGTGGAACGGCTCGTCGCCAATGCGGGTGAGGCAACGCGAACGAAGCCGTGAATGGCGGTTGACGCGGGCCACGAAGCGGCACTATATCGCGGCGTCCCCGACGCGGCTCACCGCGCCGGCTGGGGCGCGTAGCTCAGCGGGAGAGCACCTCGTTCACACCGAGGGGGTCACAGGTTCAATCCCTGTCGCGCCCACCATCTATTTCCAAACAGATATCGACCCCGAAACCCGGCCATGCCTTCCGGCATCAGCCGCTGTAGATCTGCGGCTGCACGACCGGATGGCGGATCCGTCGCCGGTCAGCCCGGGCGCAGGGCGCGCAGGGCGTTGAGGATGACGGCGACGTCGATCACTTCCTGCAGGAGAGCCCCCTGCACGGGCGGCAGATAGCCCGCGGCGGCGGCGAGCATGCCGAGACCCGACAGTCCCAGCCCGACGACGACGCTCTGCAGCGCGATGCGGCGCGAGCGGCGGGCGATCGCCATGGCGTCCGCCAGCCCGTCCAGATCGTCGCGCAGGAGGATGATGTCGGCCGCTTCCGCCGAGGCGGCGGCGCCTTCGACACCCATCGCCACGCCGAGATCGGCCGCAACCAGCGCCGGCGCGTCGTTGACCCCGTCGCCGACCATCATCACCGAGCCGCCGGCCTTTTCGCGGCCGACCAATGCGATCTTGTCCTGCGGCACGAGGTCGGCGGCGACGGCGTCGAGGCCGAGGTCCCCCGTCACAGCCAGCGCGACATCGCGGCGATCCCCCGTGGCCAGGACGATCCGGCCGACACCGAGCGCCCGCAGCCGGGCCAGCGTCGCACCGACGCCGTCGCGCAGGCCGTCCTGCATCAGGATGAGACCGGCGAGCCGGCCCTCCACCACCAGCGCAACGATCAGCGCGCCGGCCGGCACCGCCGCATCGAGCGCCGCAAGCTCGTCCGGCGCCAAGGTCGACGCGACGTGATGGCGTCCGCCGACGCGCATGGCGCGGCCGTCGATCGCGCCTTCCACGCCTTCGCCGGCTACTTCGCGCCCGTCCTGCGGCATGACGAGGGCGAGGTCCCGGCGATGCGCCTCGGCGACCAGGGCCCGTGCGATCGCATGCTGCGACAGCTGGTCGAGGCTTGCGGCCAGACGCAGGATCTCCGCCTCGTCCCAACCCTTGGAAGCGACGATCCGGGTGACCGTGGCAACGCCATGGGTCAGCGTGCCGGTCTTGTCGACGACGAGCGTGTCGATCCGGCCGAGGGTTTCCAGCGCCCCGCCGCCCTTGACCAGGACGCCTCTTCCGGCCGCACGGGACATGCCGGCGACAATGGCGACCGGGACCGCCAGGATCAGCGGACAGGGTGTCGCCACGACAAGGACCGCGACGGCGCGCACCGCGTCGCCCGACAGCCACCACGCCCCGAGCGACAGGGCGATGGTCACCGCCATGAAGCCCAAAGCGTAGCGATCGGCGAGCCGGGCCATCGGCGCCTTGGCCCGCGCCGCCTCCTCCACCATGCGCACGATGCCGGCATAGGTGCTGCGCGCCGCCGATTCGCCCGCCACCAGATCGAAGGCGGCGCCGACATTGCTGGCGCCGCTCATCGCGGCCTCGCCGTCGCGGCGCGCGACCGGCAACGATTCTCCCGTCAGCGCCGACTGGTCGAGCAGCGCCGCGCCGGAGACGGTTCCGTCCACCGGCAGCACGTCGCCGAGATGGATCAGCAGCCGGTCGCCGGGCGCGATGGCGGCGATGGGCACGGTTTCCAGCGCGCCGTCGCGATAGCGCGTCGCATGTTTGGGCACGCGGTCGAGCAGCGCGGTCATCTCGCGCCCGGCACGGCCTTCGGCGAACGCCTCCAGCGCCTGGCCGCCGGCATACATCAGCGCCACCACCGCGGCCGCCAATGTCTCGCCGACCAGAAGCGCCGCAAGCATCGCCAGTGCCGCGACGATGTCGAGGCCGAAATTGCCCTGCCGCAGGCTGACGACGATCTCGCCGACGAGAATGACGAGGACCGGGATCACGCCGGCGGTCCACGCCTTGTCGGCGATGTCGGGTCGGCCGACACCCCAGGCGAGCAGGCCCACCGCCAGCCCCGTCAGCGCGCAGACGATCGCCCCGATCCGCGCCAGACGCCGGACCAGCGCCCCGTTCGGAGCGGCGGCCATACGCCCGTCCCTCGCCTCAGCCATGCGCGCGCTTCATTCCGTTCTTCCCTGCGATAAGACGATGCGTCGAACCACAGAACCACATGACATGCGAAAAACGTAATGTTTTTGCTCTGCGCGAACGGACGGGCGTCCGAAGGTCGCGGGATGTCTTACCGCCCTCGGCCCGCCACCTGCTCGGGAGCTGAAGCGGCACGACCTCGTTGCCACGTGCGAACGCCGCCGCAAATTGCGGCGGCGTTCGTCTGACGTCATTTACTTCCGCGCGGCCAGCCGGCGGGCAGATGCGCGCCGGGTCTCGTCGGTTCAGGCCGCGGCGGCGCGTTGGGTGCGGGCGCGCTCCTCCATCGTCCGGCGGATTGTGACGGCCTGGCTCTCGGTCGCCTCGACATCGTCCCAGCTCAGCATCTGCCCCTCGGCGACCGCGCGCTTCAGCGGCATGTTGTGCGCCAGGCCGATCGGCAGGCCGCCCATGGCCAGGGAATCCTCGGCACGGGCGATCCGACCCCAGACGGTGAAGCCGCCCTCGCCGTCGAGCACATCGCCCGGCTTCAGGGCCTTCTTGGCGACGGCCACGACATCGGAGACGAGCCCGTTGGTCCGGCCGGTCGGCTCACCGCGCAGCGCGGCGTTGGCGACACTGACGCCGAGCTCCAGCCCGATGAGATGGGACGGCCGGAACAGGGTCGCGTAGCGGCCGGAACTGTCGGTGACGACCTGATATTCGCGGAAGCAGCGGCGCACATAGTCGGCGCCGCGGCCGTCGTCTTCCATCGCCTCGAAGGTAATGTAGACGCCCCATCTCAGATCGCCGAAGACATGCCGGCCGTCACGCTCCAGACTGGAAATCACTTCCACCATGCCGGCCTGTTCGAGAATGCCGCCATGAGAACGCGGCTTCAGGATCTCGGCGAGGTCATGGGTGCCGACGGGGGGAAACAGCAGCCCGTCGCGCGGTGCCAGGAGTCCCGACGCGTTGGAGATCGCCGCCATTTCGAGCGCCGACTTGGTGCCGTCCAGAAACGAGTTGAACATCTGCGGGTTCATGCCGCCCTTCGCCGCCTCCTCGGGCGTCAGGCCGTAATGATCCCAGACCGTGTCCGGCGTCGAGGCGGCGTATTGCGGCAGGTACTTGGTGCCCTTGCCGGCGGCCACGACGCGGAAGCCGCAGGTGCGGGCCCAGTCGATCATCTCGCAGACCAGCGCCGGCTGGTCGCCATAGGCCATGGAATAGACCAGCCCGGCGCGGTCGAACTCCTCGACCAGATAGGCGCCGGCCAGAACGTCGGCCTCGACATTCACCATGACCATGTGGCGACCGTGCTCGGCCGCCAGCAAGGCGTGGCGGATGCCGGCCGCCGGATGGCCGGTCGCGTCGATCACCACGTCGAGGCTGTCGGCGCGGATCAGCGCCTCGCCATCCTCGGTGATGCAGGTCCGGCCCGAAGCGAGCGCATCCTCGAAGCTCGACGTCGTCGCCGCCTCGGCGTCCCAGCCGGTGTTGGTCAGCGCCGCCTTCGCGCGGTCGGCAGAGAGGTCGGCGATGCCATAGAGATGCATGCCGGGAATGTGCCGGACCTGCGACAGGAACATCGATCCGAACTTGCCCGCGCCGATCAGGCCGACGCGAATGGGCTTGCCGGCGGTCTGGCGTGCGAGAAGCTTTGTGTAGAGGTTCATGGCGAAGGGTCTCCCTAGAAAATGATGCTCAGACGGCCCGGACAGTTCTGCTGGATCGGTGATGCGGGATCCGGCGATGCCCATGCGGAGCGACCGCCGCCGATCGCCGGGCGCCGCGGTCTCCCGCCGGCGTCCCGGCGTCGGCGCACGTTCCGCATCGGCGCAGGGCCTCCCTCCCCGGCGTGATGCGTGTCTCCCCGATCGGCGGCGGGCCTTCGCCCGATCCGATCGCGCGCCCATCCTCTCGGACGCGCGATGGTCTGACGTCTGGAATACTGGCCGAAGATGAGACGAGGCAAACGACTTTCGCCGGCGGATTGATTAGAATATCTAAATCCGATGCCGATCCCGTTCCGCGCCATTCTCGCCTTTCACGCCACCGCCCGCGCCGGCAGCATGGTCGAGGCGAGCGACAGCATCGGCGTCACGCCGTCGGCGATCAGCCAGCAGATCCAGCTTCTGGAAGCCTATTTCGGCATGCGCCTGTTCTCGCGGACCGGCCGTGGCGTCATCCTGACGGAAGCGGGCGAACGCTACTTCGATCTGATCCGGCACGAGGTCGAGCGCGTCGCGAGCGTCACCGAACAGATGCGCGAGCGCCATTCCTACACGGTTCTGAACGTGCGCATCGCGCCGACCTTCGCCAACACCTGGGTGCTGCCGCGCCTGCCGGGCTTCATCACGGCGAACCCCGACATCGAACTGCATCTCGACGCCACGAACGAGCCGCCGGACTACAGCCGCGAGGCGATCGACCTGGAGATCCGCCATGGCTCGGGCGGCTGGCCGGGCCTTTACACCGAATGTCTGCGGGACGAGGAAATGTCGGTCCTGTGCGCGCCGGGCTGTGCGCCGGCAGGCTCGCTCGACGTCGCCGATCTGACGCGTTTCCGGCTGCTGCATTCGGTCAAGAACGTCGTGCAATGGTCGCACTGGTTCGACGTCCAGGGCGTGGCGCCGCCCAAGGGCCTGCAACGCGCCCTCTTCGACCGGGCGCACATGTCGATCGACATGGCGGTCGCCGGCGTCGGGCTGGCGCTGGAATCGGACCTGACCGCCCGGCGCGAGATCGCCGACGGCCGACTGGTTCGCCCCATGCGGCACGAAACGCGCGTGACGCAACGCTCGCTCTGGCTGGTCTGCCCCCACCAGCACCTCAATCGCCGCAAGGTACAACGCTTCGTCGACTGGCTGAAAGCAACCCTCGCCGAGTAAGGCTTGGGCGGCGTGATCAGGACGTTTCCAGTCAGGCCTCGAGCGTCCGTTCGACCGCTGTGGCAGCTCGCACGACGCTCGCCTCGTCGAAGGCCGCGCCGGCGATCTGGAAGCCGATCGGCAACCCGCGGGAGTCGGTCCCACAGGGCAGGCTGATCGCCGGCAGACCGAGCAGGTTCCAAGGATAGGTGAAGCGCCAAGAGGTCTCCAGCACGCTCTCGCGCCGGCCACCCAGCACCACCTCGCGCTGGCCGATCTCCCAGGCGGTGATCGGCATGGTCGGGCCGACCACCACGTCGACCCGATCAAACACCGTCTGGAACTTGCCGGCCAGGAGCCGGCGGTAGCGTTCCGCCTGGAGGTAGTCGGAGCCCGTTACCAGCCGACCCATCTCGACCAGCAGCCTGACGTCCTCGCTGTAGTCGTCGATGGCGCCGGAGGTCAGATGCGGGAGATGGTAGGCGGTCGAGGACGACAGTTCGATGGCGAAGATCGCGCCGAGGCCACAGGCGAGTTCCGGCACCTCGAATTCGACGATCTGTGCGCCGGCAGCGGCCAGGCGCTCGATCGTCGCCTCAACCGCGGCTGCGACTTCGCTGTCCAGAGCCTCGAAGAAATGGTTGCGGCAGACGCCGATGCGCAGCCCCTTGGGCGGCGCGGCCGCGAGCGACGCCAGATCGGTGGGCGGTTCGTTCGCCGATGCCGCATCGTCTGGATCGTGCCCCGACATCACGTCGACGAGCAGCGCCGCATCGGCGACGTTGCGGGTGAGCGGGCCGGCATGGTCCAGCGACCAGCTGTGCGGCACGATGCCGGAGCGGCCGATCCGGCCGAAGGTCGGCTTGAAGCCCACAGTCCCGCAGAGGCTGGCCGGGATGCGGATTGAGCCGCCGGTATCGGAGCCGGTCGCGGCAAGGCAGAACCCGGCGGCAACGGCAACCCCCGACCCGCCGCTCGATCCGCCTGGTACCCGCCCCTCGTCATGGGGGTTGCACGCCGGCGGGGTCTCCATGCCCCAGGCGAATTCGTGCATCCGCGTCTTGCCGATGAGGATCGCCCCGGCCTTGCGCAGCCGGGTGATGGCGGCGCCGTCCTCCTTCGGAAAGGCGATCTCGGCAGCCGTACCGGCCGTCGTCGGCATGTCGGCCGTCAGGTAATTGTCCTTGACCGCGATCGGGATGCCGTGGAGCGGGCCCGCCGCCCGACCGTCGCGCACGGCCAGTTCCGCTGACTTCGCCTGCTCCAGCGCGTCGCCGGCCAGATGGACGAAGGACTGGAGCGTGCCGTCGCGGATCGCGATCCGATCGAGGCAGGCCCCGACGAGAGCCACCGGTGACAACTTCGCGTCCCGAATTGCCCTTGCCACCTCGCCGATCGGCGCATCGAAGGCGGTGTCGATGTCCATCAGGCGTTCTCCCCGCGGCGCAGCGGCCGGAACACGATGGCCGGGTGGGTCTCGCCCAGATCGAGATGGCGCAGCGCGGCGATCTGTTCGGCGATCGCAGTGTAAGCCGTCCGGACTTCCGCCACCCGATCGGCGCGGATCAGCGTCTCGGAGTCCATCATGCGTTCGTCCTGCATCGGCTCTCTCCTCGTTCCGGTCACGGCTCGCGGCAGCCGCCGCCGCCCGGACGGTCCGGCGGCGATTTGAGCAGGAGGTCCATCACCTCCTGCGGGAAAGCGCTCGGCCGTTCGCGCCGCGGCATGCCGTCGACAAAGGGCACAAGCTGGAGCTTGGCGATCTCGAAGGTCTGGCGCAGCCGCGCCACCGGATCGGGATCCTCATCGACGCGCAGGTCGAGCCGCGGATAGGCTTCGCCGGCATAGACCAGCAACGCCGCCGACTGCTTGCCGCGCTTGTCGCCGCCGGCTGCCTGAGCAGCTTCGAGGCAGCGCATCAGTCGTTCGCCGAGCGGCTCGTCCGCCGTTTCCCGGAAGCTAACTTCCATGGCGACGATGACTTCGGGGCTGGTCAGCATGTTGCCCTGCGCGGCATAATCCGTGCCGGTGGCCGCGGCATGGGCAGGCGTGCAGGCGTCTCCGGTCCAGGACGCCGAGCCGCCGGCCACGTCGACGACGGCGACCTGCCTGAGATGGGCCTCCGGATCGGCCGCCATGGCCGCGGCAAGCGCCGTTTCGGCGCCGGCTCCCTCCCCAAGCGCATCGAGAATGGTCGAGGCGAGGTAGGGATTGACCCAGGACTGGGTCGTCACCGCACCGAGGCCGGGCCGGACATAGGGGCACATCGACCCAACGGCCGGCACGGCCGAAGCCACCGCGACGCCCAGTTCGCCGGTTCGCGCGCACCGCGCGACGATGGAGTAGGTGTTGGCTTCCATGGCAGTGAAGCAGCTCCCGTTTGGCTTGCCGCTAGATCCGCAGATGCTGTTCGAGCGTCGCGGCGGTGTCGGCGTGGGCCGCATCCCCCTGCTCGACGATCTCGCCGATCTTCAGGATCGCGTAGCGGTCGGCGACCGACAGGGCGAAGGGCAGGTTCTGCTCGACCAGGAGCACGGCGACGCCGTTCTTCTCCTTGGTCTGCCGCAGCACCTCGGCCATCTTGGTGACCATGGAGGGCTGCAAGCCTTCGGATATCTCGTCGATGAGCATGATCTTCGGCCGGGCGACGAGGCCGCGCGACAGAAGCAGCATCTTCTGTTCGCCGCCGCTCAGCGTACCGGCGCGCTGGCGAAAGCGCCGGGCGATCACCGGGAAGGCTGCTTCCACGTCGCCCATCCGCTCGGCGAGGAGCTTGTCGCTCTCGACGCCAAGGCGGAGATTCTCCTCCACGGTCAGGTCCTGGAAGATCGCGAATTCCTGCGGCGTATAGGCCACCGACTGGCGCGCGATCAGGTGCGGCGGACGGTTGGTGATCTCCTCCCCGCCAAGGCGGATGGTGCCACGCGACGCCCGCACATAGCCCATGATGGTCTTGAGCAGCGTCGACTTGCCCATGCCGTTCTTGCCGAGGATCACCAGGATCTCGCCGGGCGCGATGCCGAAGCTGACGTCGCGCACCACGGTTGCCGCGCCGTAGCCGCTGCTGACATTCTCGACGGCAAGCCAGTTCTCGCGGGGCGTGAGGTTCTGTGCTGCGCTCATACGGCGGTCTCCAGATTGTGGCCGGCATAGACCGCCTTGACGAGATCGGACGAGACGACCTCCTCGACGCTGCCGTCCATCAGGAGCTTGCCCTGGTGGAGGACGACGATCCGGTTGGAGATTTCCCGGACGAAGTCGAGATCGTGCTCGATCAGGAAGACGCAGAGCCCGTATTCCTCGACGAGGCGGGTCAGGACGTGGCCGATGGCTGTGCGCTCGGACTTGGTCAGTCCGGCGGTCGGCTCGTCGAGCAGCAGGACGCGCGGCTCGGTGGCCAGCACCATGGCGAGTTCCAGACCACGCTTCATGCCGTGGGACAGATAGCGGGTCTCAAGGCCCAGCTGCTGGTCGAGCCCGGTTGCCCGCAGGATCTCCAGCGCCGGCTCCGGCAGCGTCACCGTCTGCCGCCGTACGAAGGCAGAGGCGCCGTCGATGCGGTAGCGGGCCAGCTGCAGGCAGTCACCCACCGTCAGGCTGTCGAACAGGCTGGTATTCTGGAAGCTGCGACCGACGCCGAGCCCGACGATCTTCTGGGGCGAGCGGCGACCGATCTCGGTGCCAGCGACGGTCACCTCGCCGCTGGTGCGCTCGGTGCCGTTGCTGATGCAGCGCATCAGCGTCGTCTTGCCGGCGCCGTTCGGGCCGACGATGCTCAGAAGCTGCCCTTCTCGCGCTTCCACCTCGATGCCGTCGAGGACGGTGAGGCTGCCATAGCGGCAGGTCAGGGCCGCGATGCGGATCGGCGCAACGGACGTTGCCGTGGGCCGTACGCCGGTTCCTTCGGCCGCAACCAGACGCACGCTGGTGGCGTGATGGCCCTCGCCTTCGGGGTTGGAGCGCGCGCGATACCGGCGCCAGGCACCGGTGACCAGCGAGGCGAAGCCGTTCGGCAGGAGGATGATCACCAGCACGAAGACGACGCCGACGATGAACTTCCACAGGAACGGCAGGCTGCCGGACAGATAGGAGGAGGTCACGTCGATGCCGATGGCGCCGAGGATCGGGCCGAGCAGCGTGCCGCGTCCGCCGAGCGCCACCCAGATCAGCGATTCCGTGCCGAGCAGGAAGCCGCCGAGTTCGGGCGCCACGACGTTGGTGAAGGCGGCATAGCCGAAGCCGGCGACCGCGCCGATCGCGCCGCAGGCGACGAACAGGCCGATCTTGATGCGCGAGACCGGGATGCCGAGATAGGCGCAGCGGTCCTCGTTCTCGCGGATCGCCACGAGGATGCGGCCGTAGTCGGAGCGCACGAAGAGCCAAGCGACGGTGGCGACCGACACGAGCAGGATGCCGGCGATCACAAACCAGGTGTCGATCGACCAGTAATAGGTCGGGAAGCCCGACAGGCCGCTGCTCGAGCCGGTGAACCGGCCACCCGCGAAGATGATCTGGACGAGCACGATCGGCAGCGCCAGCGTCATGATCGAGGAGTAGAGCGGCGAGGCCCCGTGATAGAAGGACAGGAGGCCCACCAGCCAGGCGGTGACCGCCGCGGCGACGATGCCGATGACCAGCGCCAGGGCGAACCAGCCCGGACCGAAGCCCCAGTGGGTGGCGACCAGCGCACAGGCATAGGCGCCAATGCCGAAGAAGGCCGACTGGCCGAAGGTCAGGACGCCGGTATAGCCCCAGACGAGATCCACCGTCAGCGCCAGCACGCCGAGGAAGAGCGCCCGGATCAGGACGTTGGTCATGTAGGTGTCGAGATAGAGCGGTGCGGTCGCCACGATGACAAGTGCGACTGCGGCCCCGGCGAGCGTCGTCCAGATCTGGCGGGACGAGCGCTGCGACGCGTTCGAGATGTTGTCAGCCACGGGACAGTCCTTGGGGTTTGATACGCAGGATGACTGCGGCGAGGACGACAATGGTGATACCGCCGAGGATCGGGCTTACGAAGGTGCTGACCAGCACCTGGGCGCCGCCGAGGAACAGCGAGGCGAGCGCCAGCCCGGGGATCGCGACCCCGGAGACCAGCACCAGCATGAAGGAATTGACCAGCCAGGGCAGGCCCATGTTCGGGTCGACCGAGAGCAGCGGCGTGATCAGCGCGCCGGCGGCGCAGGCCAGCGCGGCGCCGAGGCCGAAGGTCATGGCGCGCACCCGGACGCTGTCGATGCCGAGGCCGCGGGCCAGGTTCTCGTTCATGATCACCGCCCGGGCGTGAAGGCCGAAGCGGGTCAGATAAAGAAGAGCCGTCAGAAGCCCGCCGATGATCACGGCGACGGCGACGAGGATCAGCCGCCAGGACGAATAGGTCGTGGCGAAGATGTCGGTCGTGCCGGAGATCGGGCTGGCGGCGAACTGCACTTCACGGCCGAAGATGAAGACGATGACCTGCGCGATGACGATGCCCAGCCCCCAGGTGGCGAGGATCGCGTCGAGCGGGCGCGAGTAGAGCGGTCGCACGATCAGGCGCTCCACCACGACGCCGAGCAGGAAGCCAACGATGGCGGCGGCGGGAATGGTCAGCCACGGGCTGAAGCCGGCATCGGTCACCACATGCGCGGCGTAGCCGCCGACGGTCAGGAAGGCGCCGTGGGCGAAATTGATCAGTTTCATCACGCCGAGGATGATCATCAGCCCGGCGGCCACGATGAACAGCATCGACGAGGTCGTCAGAATATCGAGAAAAAGCGTCGCCATCCGGTCTCCAGCGGCCTGTGCCTGTCGGGTGGAGATGGCCGGCGAACATCGTCCGCCGGCCATCCCTCATCGTGTCTGTCGTCGGCTCAGAGGTTCGGGCACTGCTCGCCGGGATCGACATTGTCGAAGGTCTTGATGACCTCGACGCCGCCGGCATCGGTGACCTGGCCGAGATACATGGTCAGCGGCGTGTGATGCTGCTTATTCATCTGGATCGCGCCACGCGGGCCGGTGAAGGAGACCTCCGGCAATGCGTCGACGATTGCCTGGGGCTCGACCGAGCCGGCCTTCTCGGCGGCGGCCTTGTAGAGATAGATCGCCTCGTACTGCGGCACGGACAGATCGTTCGGGGTCTTCAGCTCGCTGCCGAACTTCTTCTCCATCGCGGCGAGGAAGGTCTTGTTCTCCTCGCTGCCGATGCCGGTCAGATAGGACTGGGAGATGTAGATGCCGGCCGCGTCGGCGCCCATGTTCTTGGCGGTACCCTCGTCGACGGCGAGGTTGCCATAGGGGATCGAGACGCCGGAATTGCGCAGCTGCTTGGTCAGCGTGACGTTCGGCGCGCCGCCGGCCGTCGAGGTGATCAGCGCATCGGGATTGCTCGACTTCAGATCGCTGATGATCGCGGTCCAGTCGGAGCCGTCCATCGGCAGATACTGCTCGCCGAGCACCTCACCACCTCGCTCGGTGATGTAGTCGCGGGTGAATTCCAGCATGCCGCGGCCGAAATTGTAGTCGCTGCCGATCAGGTAGAAGGTCTTGGCGCTGAGGTTGTCGACGAAGTGGTCGACGATCGGCTTGACCTGCTGCTCGGGCACCCAGGCATCGACGAACATCCAGGGGCTGCAGGACCGGCCCTCGTAGAAGGATGTGTAGATGAACGGCTTGCCGGCGCGGTTGACGATCGGCAGGCCGGCATTGCGGGCAGCGCTCGTCTCCATCGAGATCAGCACGTCGACGTCGTCCTGGAAGACCAGCGAGTCGAAAGCGCGCTGGGCGCCCTGGGCGCCGCTGCCGTCATCGGCCACGACCAGTTCGACCTGCCGGCCGAGAATGCCGCCTGCCGCGTTGATCTCCTCGACGGCGAGCTCGCTGGACTGGACGACGGAGGGCGCCACGACGCTGTTGGCGCCGCTGAGGCCGACGGGAATGCCGATCTGGATCGGCTCCTGCGCCGAGGCGCTGCAGGCCATGGCTCCCAGAAGCGCGACGCTTCCGGCTAGACTCTTGATGTTCATGACGTGTTTCCCTGTTTGAGAGGCCTGTTTCAGTACCAGCCGGGCCGAACCGCCGTGCCCAGCATTTCCCCGTAAAGATCCGTCCGGCGATCGCGCATCACCTGGTTGAAGTCGTTCCAGTTGCGCTTCCTGCGGGACTGGGAGAGGTCGCAGATGGCGGTCACCAGTTCCGGCTCGCGCGCACTTGCGGGGCCGGCGACCGGCCAGCCATTGTGGTCGACGATGAGGCTCTGGCCGATGAAGGGCTGTCCACGCTCGGTGCCGACCCGGTCGCAGGCGGCAACCACCATGGAATTGCTGTGCGCGGCGCCCATGCACAGGACGTTCGCCATGGCTGGCATGCCGCCCGGCTGCTCGGCCATCGGCACCCAGTTGGTCGGCACGCAGACAATGTCGGCGCCCTGCAGCGCCAGAATGCGCCAGGCCTCGGGGAACCAGCCATCGTAGCAGATCAGCACACCGATCCGGCCGAATGGCGTGTGAAAGACAGGGAAGCCTAGATCGCCGCGCTCGAAATACAGCGCTTCGTCGGCCCACAGATGGTTCTTGCGATAGGTGCCGATGACGCCGTCGGGGCCGATGACGATCGCGCTGTTGTAGAGCTTGACGCCCTCGCGCTCCAGGAAGCCGGCAACGATGTAGAGGCCGCGCTCGGCTGCCAGCGCCGCCCAACGAGCGATGGAGCCGCCGGTCGCCACATCCTCGGACAGCGCATAGGCCTCTTCACGGCTTTCCAGGACGTAGCCGGAATTGCACAGCTCCGGCAGCACGATCAGCCGGGAGCCGGAATCGGCGGCCTCACCGATCAGCTTCAGGCTGGTCTCGACATTGCGCTCGATCTCACCGATGCGCGGCTCGAACTGCGCACATGAGATCTGGATGCCTGCCGCCTGCGCCATGAACCTTCGCCCTCACCTTCGCGTTTGTGCCAACCCGCACCGGCCCTTGCCGACATGCCATCAAAGAGCGGCGCGCCAAGGGCTGCGATGCGGAAAGCCTACCCGATCCGGGTGCGCGTTCAAGTGACTTGAACGGATTTCTGTAAGAATTTTGGGCGCGCACAATACGCAGGCAGCCTGCCGAATACGCGGGCAGAACCGGCCAGGGCGGCAGCGCCGTGGGCGCCGCGCACTACCGGCGAATGGCGTGCTCAGAAAGTAGGCGGCGTGTTGACCCAGAGCACCCGGGCGACCGTGTCGCCGTCATTGCGATATTCGTGCGGACGCTCGGAGCGGAAGGCGAACGAGTCGCCCGGCGCGAGCACATGGGTGACGCCCTCGACGGTCAGGGTGAAGGTGCCCTCGAGCACGAAGCCGATTTCCTCGCCGACATGCGAGAAGGCGCCGTCGGTCGAACCGCCGGGATTGACGATGTGGATGTTGGCCTCGAGGACATTCTGGGGCGCGGCAGGCGGCAGCCGCTCCAGCATGATACCGGCGCCCCGGCGGGACTGGCCGACGCCGATGACCTGCCGCTCGCCGGCCCGGTGGACGATCGCCGCGTCCTCGTCCTGTGGCTCGAACAGGAAGGCAATGTTGATTCCCAGCGCATCCACGAGCTTGCGCAGCATCGTCAGGGTGGGCTTGACCTTGCCCGTCTCGACCTTGGACAGCATGCTTTCCGAACAGCCCACCGTCGCAGCAAGCTGCTTCAGCGAGAGATTGTGCAGGTTGCGCATGTGCCGGAGCTTGCGGCCGACATCCTGCGGCACCGAGTTACGCATCTGTTGCATCCGGCAAACAACCTCAACTTGGCGGACGGATCGCTCCAGCTACAACCGAACCCATCCATGGCTCGGGCCAGATAACCGCAAGTGGCATGCAACCGGAACCCCTCGTCGCCCTGCAAAGTGCGATGCGAGGATCGCTGCCGCGTGGCTCGACGCTCGGGGCGATGACGGTCATCTTTCTCGGACCGTCCGAAGTGTTGCAGGATACCGCAATCCTTTGCCGGGACAGGCGCGTGCGCAGCGCGAGTGACCTTGCGAACCGGATAAGGGCCCACTGTAGGTCCACGCGACGCGCGCTGTGGCACATGCCGCAGCACTTGACGGCGAGATGCCCGCGTGGCGCGATCGAGCCCCATCAAATGCGAGGTTCTCGATGAAGATGGTCGCCGTCGCTTGCTTGGCTACGCTCGGCTTCGCAACGAGCACGCAGGCGCAGCTCCTCAGCCCCCTGCGAATTGTGCAATGGAGAACGCCGGTCAGCCCTTTTCAGCCGGACAGCGTCGGGTCGCTTCTTCGTCTGATGAGTCGGGGGGAAGCGTACGCACCGCCCTTGCCGCGCTACCTGGAGTTCCGCAACGACCTGGTTCGCATCACGACGGCATCGGGATCCGCATGGCATCTCATACCACTCAGCCCAGAGCCTTCTCATTGCGGCGGAGCCTGGTGCGGGATGGTGGATCAAGATGCGCGATAAGGCGTCGACGCCGCATTAAACCGCGCCCCGCGGGCGGAATACGTGCATGCCATCTGCCGCAAAGCTCACAGGAACTGATGGTCCCGCCGCCTATCGACATGGAATGTACGGAGGCACCTTGGGGAAAAAGCCATCGGCCCCTTTGGCCTTCACAGAATGCTCCTCGCGTACCAAGGCCATAGCGCCGTAGCCACGATTGCCGCACCCACACCAATCGAAGTGCTTCTCGCACAGCCCTCCGCGGCGAAATCCGTCTTCCACGATGGCTCGCAATGGTCGTCGGCGCGACAGAGCCCGGTGCGACGCCATCACACCAGCCTATGGCATTCAGCCAAATGCCTCGAACGGAGGCGATATGTGCAGATTCTGCACGGCCAGTGCCAAAAATACGCTCATTTTCCTCAGCGTCACTAGGATATATTTCTCAATTAACCAGACCTTACCGCAAAAGTGAGCGGACATTGACGCAAGACGTTGCGCCCTGTTTAAATCTGCATAGTCGTTTCGGGATCTAATCCTGCATGCTCCCGCGCAAAAATAGTTGAGGTTTCGATGCTTAGAACGATCTTAGGTGGCATCTGGCTGGTTTGCGCATTGCTTTTCTTCATAATGGTTCAGCAACCTGTGAGCGTAGAGGCGCAATGGCTGATTGCGACTACTGCTCTGGCCGTAGCTACTGGCATATATATACTTCGTCTGAGCGGCACATGGAAATATATATTCCTGGGCGCCGTCAGCCTTGTCGTCCTGCGTTACGCGTACTGGCGCACCACATCGACCTTGCCCTCCGCGGACGATCTCACCAACTTCATCCCGGCCATCATCCTCTATGGCGCCGAGATGTATTGTCTGCTGATGCTGGCGATGAGCCTCTTCGTGTCTGCCGATCCGCTCGAACGCCCGCAGGCGCCGCAATATCCGGACGACGAGTTGCCCAGTGTCGACGTGTTTGTGCCCTCCTACAACGAGAGCTCCGACATCCTGTCGCTCACCTTGGCGGCTGCGAAATCCCTCGATTACCCGCAGGACAAGTTGCGCGTGTATCTGCTGGACGACGGCGGCACGGACGAGAAGCGACTGTCGTCGGATCACAAGACCGCGCTCGCGGCGCAGACGCGTCACGAAGAACTGCAGTATCTGTGCCGTGATCTCGGCGTCGGCTATCTGACCCGGCCCGCCAACGTTCACGCCAAAGCCGGCAATCTCAACAACGGACTGGCGCATTCGTCCGGTGCGCTGGTGGTCGTGTTCGATGCCGACCACGCACCTGCCCGGGAGTTCCTGCGCGAGACCGTCGGGTTCTTCAAGCGCGATCCCAGGCTGTTTCTCGTCCAGACGCCGCACTTCTTCTCCAATCCCGACCCGCTGGAGAAGAACCTGTCGACCTTCCGAACGATGCCGTCGGAGAACGAGATGTTCTACGGCACGATCCAGAAGGGCCTGGACAAGTGGAACGCCGCGTTCTTCTGCGGTTCGGCTGCGGTGCTGCGCCGCTCGGCTCTCGATCAGGTTGGCGGCTTCTCCGGCGTGTCCATCACCGAGGATTGCGAGACGGCGCTCGATCTCCACTCGCGCGGTTGGAACAGCCTGTATGTCGACCGGCCGATGGTCTCCGGGCTGCAGCCGGAGACCCTTGTCAGTTTCATCGGCCAGCGGTCGCGCTGGTGCCGGGGCATGATCCAGATCCTGCTGCTGAAGAACCCGGCATTCCGGTCCGGCCTGACCTTGGCGCAGCGCATCTGCTACATGTCCAGCGGCATGTTCTGGTTCTTTCCGTTCGTGCGCCTCGTCTTCCTGGCCTCGCCGCTGCTCTTCATCCTGTTCGACATGAAGATCTTCGACGCCTCGGTGGACGAGTTCGTCGCCTACTCCCTCACCTACCTCTTCGCCGGCGAACTGCTGCGCAACTATCTTTACGGCCGCGTGCGCTGGCCCTGGGTGTCGGATCTCTACGAATACATCCAGTCGGTCTATCTGGTGCGCGCCATCATGAGCGTGCTGATCAACCCGCGGCGCCCCACCTTCAACGTCACGGCGAAGGGACTGACGATGGACCGGGACCGCCTTTCGGACCTGTCCTGGCCCTACTTCGTGATCTTCGGCGCGCTGCTGCTCACCATGGGTGTTGCGATCTATCGCTATCAGACCGAGCCGGAAATCGGCGGCATGCTGCTGGTCGTCGGAACCTGGAACCTCATGAACCTGGTCGTCGCAGGCGCGGCGCTTGGGGTCGTTACCGAGCGGATGGAACGCCGGCAGGCGCCGCGGATGCCCAGTGCCCGCAAGGGCGAACTGGTCGTCGCGGGAGCAACGGTTCCGGTGGTGATCGAAGACGTATCGCTGGGCGGCGCCAAGGTCGCGGTGCTCGGCAGGCTCCCCGAAGCGATCGATCGCGAGGATGCGCGGCTCCTTGTCTGGACCCAGGACGGCACCCGCGAACTGGGCTCGCTGCCGGTGACCGTGAAAAGCTTCGGCGGTGGCGAGGACGGTCTGGGCCTGGGACTGCGGTTCCGCGCCGGCGTCACGCACTACCCGCTGATCGCCAACCTGATGCTGGCCGATCTCGGTCCGGTCCGTGCAGCCCGTCTGGCCCGGCGCAACCGCCGCGGCATCCTCGGGGGAAGCTTCGCCTTCATCGGCTGGAGTCTCGCCTACCCGCTGGGCGCGTTCCACCATCTCATCTTCGATCGCGATGCGAAGCAGCCGGCGTTGGAGGCGGACACCGCACCGGCCGCGGCGGCAGCCCGGCCGAACTCAGCCAACGCCTGAAGGTATCACCATCATGATTTTCTCCAGGACCCTCCTGTCGACCACCATGCTTGCGGTCGCCAGCCTCGCCCCGCTCGCGGCATCCGCCCAGCCTGCCAACCCTTTCGCGGCACCGGCGCCCACCATCCCGGTCCCGCCCGCGGCGGTAACGGCTCCTGCCAGTCCAGGCGCATCCGCGACGCTGCGCAGGTTCAACGCAGGTTCGGCCGAACTGGCCTTCGCCGGCGAGCGCGTGGAACGGGCCTACCCGTTCTACGTCACGGCAGCGGAAACCGCCCAGGCGGCACAACTCGTCCTGTCCTATCAGAGCGCCGTCTCGATCATGCCCGAGACATCGCGAATGGCCGTCTTCATCAACGATCTGCCCGTCGGAGAAACACAGCTCGGTCGCAGCGGTGAATTGTCGGTCGCCATCCCGGCGGGCGTCCTGCAGCCCGGCTATAACGGTATCCGCATCCTGGTCGACCAGCACCATCGCGTGGACTGCTCGATCGAGGGAACCTACGAATTATGGACCCGGATTGCCCCGTCGCTCAGCGGCCTCGACTTCGGCACCCCCTATGTAGAGCTCTCCTCGCTCGCCGATCTGCCGGCCATCGCCCGTACCGGGACGGACCGGATGGCGATCAATCTCGTGCAGAGTGCCGGCCGGACGGCCGATCTCGACCGCGCGATGAGCGTCCTTCAGGCTACCGTACTCCTGGCTGGCATCGATCGTCCCGCCGTGACCGTTTCCCGCAGCGCCGGGAGCGGCCCTGGCCTCGACATCATCATCGGCACACCGCCGGGTGGCGTGCGGCCGGCCTCGACGCGTCCGGCCGTTCAGGTCGCCCCGGACGTATCCCTGATCGCTCCCGAGGCGGGCGGCAGGGCGACCCTGCTCGTCGGCTCGCAGATCACCGGTGACATCGACAGGACGATCGCCGCGCTCGTCGAGGAGGCACGGTCGAACGCTCCGATGGGAACGGCAGCGGGCCTGAGGTCGCTGTCCATTCCCCAGGGCCAGACTGTCTCGTCCAAGACATCCATCCCCCTTGTCGACCTGGGGCTCGATACGCGGGAATTCGCCGGCCGGGCCTACCGCTCCGAAATTGCCTTCGACCTGCCCAGCGACTTCTACGCTGCAGACTACGACGCGGCACACATCACACTCGATGCCGCCTATGCTGCGGGCTTGTCGGAGGACGCCACGCTCATCGTCCGGGCAAACGGTCGGCAGGTGTCCTCGCTGCCCCTGAGTTCGACCAGACAGGGACGCATCGAACAGCAGACGTTGAAGGTGCCGTTGAGCGCACTCCGACCGGGGCACAATCGCGTCACCTTCGAGGCGACGCTCCTGAGCGGCAGCGACGAAACCTGCGAACCCATCGCATCGATCAGTGACATGCCAGCCCGCTTCGTGATCGGCCCAGGCTCCGCCCTGCATCTGCCGCGCGTCGCGCAGATGGGTCACCTGCCTGATATGGCGGCCATGTCGGCAGGACGGAGCGTAGGCGGCGACGAGAGCGAGACGCTGACGATCTACTCCACCGGCCTGAATGCGCCGGGCTTGGACGCGGCGGCAACTCTTCTGGCGCAGATCGCCGCCTCGTCCGGAAGCGTCCAGCCGGTGAAGGTCTCGCGCGACGTACCGATGGTCGCCTCGGGTGATCTCCTGGCCGTCGGCACCTATGCCGATCTCCCGCCTGCTCTACTGGATCAGGTCGGGCTGGCTGTCCCGTCGAGGCTCGGAGCGGAGGCAGAGACGGACGACACGCAGGCGTCGCTGTCGCAGGAGGAAACGGGCGGAGCGGGGCTCGGCAACATCCGGATCGCCTCCTTGGCGGATGCCTTCGCTGCCCCCACCGACATCGCGTCCCGCATCGAGGAACTCGGCGGCTGGGTCGGTGGTCTCGTCAGTGCGCAGGCATCAAACTTTCTCGGTCTGGGCGAGAACGACGCCTTCACCAACGGCGGTGGTCACGTTCCGGAACCAGCCAGCAGGCTGGTCATGGCGCAGGCCGCCACGCCCGGAAATCGCCCCTATGCCTGGACGGTCGTCGCTGCAGCGGATGCCGCTACACTGACGGCCGGCGTCCAGACAATGGCTGCGGCAGCAAACTGGGCGCAGCTCGGCGGCGCCGTCACGGTCCTTCACGATGACGGCCAGGTGGTCTCCCACGACGCCAGCGAGGAGCGCCTCTACGAGACGCAACCGCGATCCTTCGGCAACCTGCGGCTGGTCTTCGCCGGCTGGCTGTCTCGCCATCTGCAGGCATATGTGCTGACGCTGATCTTTCTGGCGCTGATGCTCGGCATCTCAACGCGCCTGTTCCTGTCGCAGGTCGGAAACCGCGACCGATGAGATCGATCCTCACACTCTGTGCCCTGGCGTCGCTGTTACCCGCCGTGACCTATCCTCCGGCCGCGCACGCCAATCCCGTCACGGCCACAACTGCCGCCCCCGAGGTCCTGCCGGCCGACTATATCGTCGGGTCGTGGCAGCTCTATCGTAGCCTCTTCATGTCCGCCGAAGGGCGGATCATCGACCGTGAAAACGGTTCGATCAGCCACAGCGAAGGCCAGGGCTACGGCATGCTGATCGCCGTTGCCGCAGGCGATCGCCAGAGCTTCGATGCCCTGTGGGACTGGACCGAACGCGAACTGATGGTGCGGGACGATAATCTGGCGGCGTGGAAATGGGATCCGGCCGCCTCGCCCCACGTCACCGATCCCAACAACGCCACGGACGGGGACATCCTGATCGCCTGGGCGCTACTGCGGGCCTGGAAGCTCTGGGGCGTCAGGGATCATCTGCGCGAGGCCCGCGCCATCGTGGGCGACGTGGTGGAGCTTGCCACGACCAATAGTCGCTACGGCACGGTTCTGCTGCCTGGTGTCCAGGGGTTCACCGTCGAGGACAGCGCCGACGGGCCGGTCGTCAACATGTCTTACTGGGTGTTTCCCGCAATCGCGGAGCTCGGAGAGACAATGCCCGAATTCAAGGCGCTGAACCTCGCAGCGAGCGGCTTCGCGCTGCTGCATGCGATCGACGCCACACCTGAGAAGATCCCGTCCGACTGGACGGGGATCGGCGGTGAGGTTCCGCATCCGGCCACCGCCTTCCCTCCGACCTTTGGCTACAACGCCGTCCGTATCCCGCTCTACGTCGCCTGGCAGACGAACGCCGAACCGCAACTGCTCGAAAGCCTTCAGCGAGCCTGGGGCGACGAAGGCCGCAGCGGTCTGGCAGTGCTCGACGTAACCACCGGGACGCCGATCGAGCCAATGGTGTCGCCCGGTTACGACGCAATCCTCGACGTCATCGCGTGCAGCCTTGGCCAGAGCAATTCGGCGCGTCGCGCAAAAGCGTTCGAGCCGTCAACCTATTATGCCAGCACGCTCCACATTCTCAGCCTGATGGCCCTCTCAGAAAGGTATTCCGAATGCTTCTGACGAGATCCCGCGGACTTGCGTCCGTCGCCTTTCTCACCGCCATGCTGGTCGCTCCCGTGTCGGCCGAATCCGATTCTGCGACTCCCGGGAGCCTGTCGTTCGGACTGTCTACGGGGGCCACCACACCAGGCGCATCCGCTCCCGATGCGAATGCAGCGCCTCCCGTATCGAGCCGCAGTGGCGACATCCTGCGAACCTTCTATCCGCAGATTGACGCCGGTGCGGTGGCCCCTGCTCCAGCCGGCCTCGCGCCGACCGGCGTCGGACAGACCGGCGGCACGGCTGCTGCCAATCCGTTCGCCATCCCTGCCCCGGTCACGGCGCCGGCAGCCGTGGCCGTCGCCCCAAATCCATTCGTCGTGCCCCCGGCAGCGACCACTGGCGCCCCCACCGATGCGACGCATCGGAACCGTCCGGCTTTCTCCATCGACGGAGGCATCGACACCCAGACCGGATCGGGCGAGAGGAGCGGGATCGACGAGAGTGCGCTGCGCTACTATGCGGAGCAGCGCAATCTCGAGCGGGTCGGCGCCGAAATCCGACGCTTGAAGACGCTGTATCCGGCCTGGACCCCTCCCGCCGATTTGTTCGCTCCCAAGAGCGATGTCGACGAACAGCCGCTCTGGGACCTGTTCGCGGCCGGCCGCTTCGCTGAGGTGCGTAGCAGGATCGCGACCTACCAGGCGCAGCATCCGACCTATCGACCGTCGGCGGATCTGGCGACCAAGCTCGACGATGCCGATGCCCGCCAACGGATCAAGGCGTCTTTCGAGGCCGGTGACTGGTCATCGTCGCTCGCTGCCGCCCGGGAGCGTCCGTCGCTTCTGGTCTGTGCGGAAATGGATGTCCTGTGGCAGGTCGGGGAAGCCTTCGCCCGATCCGGCGATCTGGCTCGTGCCTTCGATCTCTACGGCTACGTTCTGACCACATGCGACAATCCCGGCGAACGCCTCGCCACGATGCAGAAGGCGGCCTTGCTGTTGCCGCAGAAGGGCGTTGATGCCTTGATCACCTTCGGCAGAACCTTGACGAACGGATCGCGCGAGTTCGACGGCATTCGCTTCCAGAAGCTGCGTGCCGAGATCGGCGAAGAGATCGCCGCCGGACAGAAACGCTCGCGCGTGTCCGCGAACGACCTTCAGGCCTACGAGCGTTTCGCCAAGGCGACCCTCTCGGCCGAGGATGCCAGCCTCCTGGGCTGGTATCATTACAATCTCCAGCGGTTTGACATGGCGAAGGAGTGGTTCAGCCTCGCCTCCGACATCGAGCCCAACCCGAAGCATCTGGAGGGCTATGTCCTCTCGCTGCGCAATCTGGACGAACTCGATACGGCCGAAGATCTGGCTTATCGCGAGTACGAGGACTCGCCCGAACTGGCGAAGATCTATGTCGAGCTGGTGGCCGACAGGATGAACGATCCGGCGGTCGCGGCGGATCTGTCCGTTGCCGATCTCGGTCGTTTCCAGACCGTGGTCGAGGATACACGTTCGGCCCTCGGCGCCCAGACGCTGGGCTGGCACCTTCTGGAAGACGACAAGATCGACGAGGCCGGAACCTGGTTCGAGAAGTCGGTGGATTGGGACGTCACCGAAGAGGGCGTTCTCGGCCTCGCGGTCGTGGCCAGCCGGACCAAGAACAACGCCGGCCTGAAGCAGATCAAGGCCCGTTACGGCGACGAATTTGCCACGCTCGCCGAGATCGAGGAATACGCCCCACCCGCCCGCGTCGTGTCGTACCGGCCGGGCAGGTCGGCTGCATCGCCGTCGCGTGGAACGCGGCGGGCACGGTCTGGCGGCGGCGGCGACAAGCTGATGCGGCAGGCCAACCAACAGTTCCAGGCTGGCGACTACAATGGCGCCCTGGCGACCCTCAACAAGCGAGAGGCACGAAGCGGCAAGTCCTACGGCGCCGAAGTCCTGAAGGGCTGGGTCAACATCAAGCTCCGGCGCTGGGACGAGGCCGACCGCATCTTCCGGAACCAGGACAAGAAGCGCTCCACACGGGACACCCGCTTCGGCATCGGTGCGGTTGCGAACTCGAAATACGGGATGTGGCCGGAGAACCAGAACAACTGCAAGGTCCGGTTCAAATGCTAGATCGTTCCCAGGACCGATCGTTTCCTAGCGCAATGAGCTGGTGCCACTCGTTCCAGACCCAGACGGTATCTAGCAGAAGCCAGACTGCGGCGCTCTACGCCGAGTAGCCACCGGGTTGCTGCTCGATAGGCGTCAAGCCGCCACTCGCTGATGGACTGCGAGACGCAGTTAATAGGATTGATGAATTCGGGCGCTGGCGAAGACGTCAGCGACCTCATTCGACACGCGATGCGTGTCTCGAGGCCCCGTGTGCAGGACGAGCGCATCGAGGGCTTGACGAGTGCTGCACCTGAGATCTGTTTCGGGCAGATCGCTTCGAACAGGTAAGCCGAGGCATTGCGGGGGATCTCTGGGAGCCGTGAGCTGCTCTTGTTTTGCCAGTGGCGAGTGATGGGACCCTAGGCCCACCCTAATTTCGTCCTGGAACCCGAGTTCAATGGGCTTGCCGACGGCTCGCTCTTCCAGCAATCTTTGCCATCGCAGTGATGCGAACTATCTGTAAAAGCGTCGTGTTCAAGCTCATTCTGGTCGGCCCCCACCGGGTGGTCCAGGGTAAATCTTAGTTCATGAGCGGCCTTTGCGCCAAGGCTGGCGTGACCGGCGAAGCTGGTCCGGGCGGCGAAGCCGGCCATTGCAGGACGTGCGGTGTCGGCGGGCGGTAGCCCAATGACGAGTGCGGACGCGCCGTGTTGTAGTGGCGGCGCCAGCTTTCGATCACGACCTTCGCCTCGGCCAGCGAGTAGAAGATCTCGCCGTTGAGGAGTTCGTCCCGCAGTCGGCGTTGAAGCTTCCACAGTAGCCGTTCTCCCATGGGCTGCCCGGCTCGATGAACGCGGTGTTGGCACCCACGGCGACGATCCACTCCCGCACTGCCTTGGCAATAAATTCCGGCCCATTGTCCGAGCGTATATGGTCGGGCACGCCGCGCAGGATGAACAGGTCGGTCAAGGCGTCGACGACGCTGGTCGAGTTTAGCTTGCGATCGATCCGGATCGCCAGGCATTCCCGGGTGAACTCGTCGATGATGTTCAGCATGCGGAACTTGCGCCCATCGTGGGTTCGGCTCTCGACGAAGTCGTAGGACCAGACATGGTCGCGAT